>NZ_JADNNH010000010.1:0-71887 GCF_015556945.1 Collinsella aerofaciens
CAGACGGCCGAGGAGTGGTCCTCGGTGTGGATCCAGTCGCGGACGTTCTCGCCGCGGCCGTAGAGCTTGGGGCGGACTCCGTCGATGATGTTGGTGATCTGCCTGGGGATGAACTTCTCCACGTGCTGGTAGGGGCCGTAGTTGTTGGAGCAGTTGGAGATGGTGGTTCGCAGCCCGTAGGTGCGGGTCCAGGCGCGCACGAGCATGTCGGAGGACGCCTTGGTGGAGCTGTACGGCGAGGACGGGCGGTACGGCGTCTCCTCGGTGAACTTCGCCGGGTCGTCGAGCGCCAGGTCGCCGTATACCTCGTCGGTGGAGACGTGGTGGTAGCGGATGCCGTGCTTGCGGACGGCCTCCAGCAGGCGGAAGGTGCCCTCGACGTTGGTGCGCAGGAACGGCTCCGGGTCGGCGATGGAGTTGTCGTTGTGGCTCTCGGCGGCGTAGTGCACGATCGCGTCGTGACCGGGGACGATCCTATCGAGCAGCCCGGCGTCGCAGATGTCGCCGACGACGAGCTCCACGCGGTCCGACGGCAGCCCGGAGATGTTCTCGGGGTTGCCGGCGTAGGTCAGCTTGTCCAGGACGGTCACGTGGACGCCCGGGTGGTTGTTGACCACATAGTGCACGAAGTTGCTGCCGATGAAGCCGCAGCCGCCCGTGACGATGATGTTCTTGGGTTCGAAGATCTCAGACATGAGGGGTTCCTCCTAGTACTCGCGCGGGCTGTTGACGATCTCGCCGGCGGCGACCTTCTTCAGGTGCCGACCGTAGACCGACTTGCCGTAGGCCTTGGCCGCCTCCTCCAGCTCGGCGGTCGTGATCCAGCCGTTCTCCCAGGCGATCTCCTCGGGCACCGAGACCGGTAGGTCCTGGGAGTGCTCGACGGCGCGGACGAACTCCGCCGCCTCGTGGAGCGACTCCATGGTGCCGGTGTCCAGCCACGCGTAGCCGCGGCCGAGGGTCACCACGGAGAGCGTCCCCTCCTCCAGATACATCTGGTTGAGCGTGGTGATCTCCAGCTCGCCGCGTGCGGAGGGCTTCACCTCGGCGGCGCGGGAGGACACGTCGCCCGGGTAGAAGTACAGGCCGGTGACGGCGTAGGAGCTCTTGGGCTCGGCGGGCTTCTCCTCGATGGAGACGGCCCTCCCCTCGCCGTCGAACTCCACGACGCCGAAGCGCTCGGGGTCGTCCACGTGGTAGCCGAAGACCGTGGCGCGGCCCGACTCGGCGTTCTGGACGGCGCGCGTCAGGTGGCGCGACAGGCCGTTGCCGTAGAAGATGTTGTCGCCCAGCACGAGCGCGCAGGGCTCGCCGCCGATGAACTCCTCGCCGATGGTGAAGGCCTGCGCCAGGCCGTCCGGCGAGGGCTGCTCGGCGTAGGAGAGGTTCACGCCGAAGCGCGAGCCGTCGCCCAGCAGGCGCTGGAAGTTGGGCAGGTCGGTCGGCGTGGAGATGACCAGGATGTCCTTGATGCCCGCCAGCATGAGCGTGGACAGCGGGTAGTAGATCATGGGCTTGTCGTAGACCGGCAGCAGCTGCTTGGAGGTCACGAGAGTGAGCGGGTACAGTCGCGTGCCGGACCCGCCCGCGAGGATGATGCCTTTCATTTAATCTGTCCTCTACAATCGAAATGCGCTTTAGATCGAGTGATAAATAAGACTTGGGTATCCTATTTTGCTAAACCCCCTCATTCTTAACGAAATAGGCAAGGTAATGACTGCGGAATATGGCTACCTGAATTGCCCCTTCCATTTTTCGATGCTCGACCAAGGGAGATTGATTCCGGTTATTTCAGGTTGGTTAATCCAATCAGCCATTTTGAGTAAAAAGTCATCTTCTCGTTCGAAAACAGGAAGTCCGGTATCTTCACCGATGATCGCGTGCCAAATGTTGGTAATGGACTCACTTTGCTTCAACGCTATGAAAAGCGCCAGTATCGAAAATCAATTTATAATCCCACAATGATGTGAATTCGTTCGGGCAAATAACGACCGCAAAGTGATACAAGCGAATAAGATCCGGCAAGAGTTAGCGCCCAAACAGCAAATGTCGAAACACCAAGTGGAATGACGAATAATCCAAGCAGTTTCCAAACGGCCTTGAGAACAAGTATATGGCAGAGGTAGATTCCAAAAGAGGCGTTCCCAAGGTCAACAAGCAAAGTAGAAGATAATCGCGACTTGAATGATCCCGGAACCGCCATAAGAAGCGCGATCACAGCTAAAGAGGTCGCGGCAGAACCGAGCTTAAGCTGAGTTGTGGCCATATTGAAATCGCCAGTCAAATACCACCAGAAGCCTGCGACCTCCTGAATTATTAAAAATATAAAGAGCACTGCAACAAGCTGAGTGGTTCGTCCTTCAATGAGCGCAGCCCAACGCCTCCAGTCGAGACCGAAAACATAAAAGATGAGCCACATGGGGCAGAAAACCTGTATTAGAGGCAATGCGATACCGGCAACGGCAGCGAGCTCCCTTAGAAGCAAGCAAGCCGGTGTCACACAATAGACAAAGAACCTATACCGTGAAAGGAGCCTGAACAGTACCGGAGTAAGCAGCACAAGCTGTGAATAGACCAATAGATAGTACATCTGAGCCGATACGGAGCCCACGGCGAACGCCAGAAACCCAGACGCCCATGAAGGGCGGGAAACGCCGCAAGATAGATAACGCTCCAGAACGCATAAGGTCCGGCAACCTTGCTAATGCGGCGTCGAAGACCCCCCCCGCATTAAATTTGCGCTCGTCGGTAAGAACACCGGATAAAAACAAGAACAACGCAACAGAAAAGTTGAGGAATGGGCGAATGGCGACCGACGCGGCACATTGAGGAAGACAGTGGATAAGCACCACTGCGGAAATCGCAAGCCCACGAAGAGCTTGAAGGTAGCGATCCTTGGCCATCTAGGCTCTCCTTCCAACGAGTCTCTTTAGTCGTCGTTTAATACCACCAAGCTTGCCGCGGACACGCTGCCAGAGAGTGGGACGGAAATCCCACTTGTCCATGAGATCTGGGATGGAAAGCCCGGCAGACACGTCGTTCAAGAACTCGTCGCGCTTTGGATAAGGCGTGACAGAATGGACGAGGCTAGGGTTGCCCGCGATTACCCCATCAAGCGTCGCCGGACCGTTTGCAGTAAGCCCAGAAATAGCCTCGAATGCCCGCACGCCCTTCTCGGTATTGCATAGGACGGCAGATACGCCCTTGGAGTTGTCGACCTCGGGATGGGTATTCTGGAACCCCCAGAAATCACCGAGCGTGATATCGGCGCCGCTGGAGCGCTTTGCTGGACATGCCAGACAGGACGAACGAAGGCTCGCATTGGCCAGAAACGCTTTCATGTACCAGTCTTTGCCGAATATCTGGGACTCGGTGTCCCCGGTGTTGTCTTTCTCCGCTATGTGCTTGTACATAGCGGAGTAAGACAACCATCCGGTTGTCTTACTCCGCATATTGACGTCGCAGACGTCCGACCCGAAGGCCTCACCACGGTAGTCGACCCAGCGCGACCAGAGCTCTGGAGACGGAACACCGTGGCAGATGACGTCGACGCCGAGGAAGAGGTCAGAGTCGGCGAGTTTCCCCAGGTATGAGCGCATGCCAGCCACCTGGCATGCAGTACCGGCAAAGAGCGCCGGCCTGCCTTCACGCAGGGCAGCGCGGACGCCCTCGAAGACGCCGCGGCCAACCGCGCTCTGAACGTATTTCGAGCGCATAACGGCGCCGAGCGCCGGCCTGTCCTCCACGAGCACGTGACGAAGCTCGCGGCAACCGTCCGTCCACGCGGCGCCCGCCACAACACCGCCGCGCGAGAGAGCGTCACCGGCGAGTAGACCGAACACGCCGCCCGACGACGATCTATCGAGTAAGCCGACGTCATGAGCCTTCGCCCAGAGGGCGAACTCGCACCCGTCCTCCCCAGGGGCGTTGAGCGCCGGGCATACGGCGTCGCACGCCCCGCAGCCTACGCACCCGGAGGCGTCGACGGTGGGGTGTAGGAAGCCACAATCATCGGGTTCCATGGAGATGCATGACTTGGGGCAGCGGGCAGCGCACGCGCCGCAGCCGCAGCAACGGTCGCCAAGCGAGACGACCCTCGGGGATTTCTCGGAATCATTCATGATGGACCCTATCTAAGGAACGGGAGACGAGAGACGACCGCGATACGTTCGTCCTTCGTTAGGACGGCGAGCCAAAGGGCTATGGCGAAAAGCGCGCTGTAAACGG
Organism: Collinsella aerofaciens; assembly: GCF_015556945.1. GTDB lineage: Bacteria > Actinomycetota > Coriobacteriia > Coriobacteriales > Coriobacteriaceae > Collinsella > Collinsella aerofaciens_AO. Next base: position 4,228 of record NZ_JADNNH010000010.1, read on the forward strand.
CGCCCCACTCGAGGAACGCGGGCCATCCGTTGACGGGCAGGACCGCCGTGCCAGCGAGGCAGGCGACGGTGACGGCAGCCCAGGCGAGCAGCACCGGCAGGTTCCGCTTCCAGAAAAAGAGCATGTCGAGACCGACCCGCTTCTGGTAGTACCAGTTCATCCACAGTCCGTTGCCGAGCACGATGCTGACGACATAGGCGATCGCGGGGGCCCACGGCCCCAGCGCCGGGGCGGCCGCGGCGGTGAAGGCAACGTTCCCGACCGCCATCGCAAGGTAGACGAGACTCCTGGCGTGGTGCATGTTCTTGGCCCTCTGGATCTCGATGCCGACGTTCTGACAGAGGGGCACCATGACGGGTAGCGTCATGGCGAGCACGAGCCAGTAGGCCTCGGCGAAGCCCGGGCCCGCCCACCTCGTCACGAAAAACTTCCCGAGAATAGCGAAACCTCCGTACACCCAGCAAAACAGTACCATCTGGTAGCGGCCCACGCGCGTCATAAGGCGAGTGAGCTCGGCGTTGTCGTCCGAGGTGGCGACGATGCGGTTGACCTTCGGAATGAAGACGTTCGACATCGTGGTGGAGAGCGAGTAGAAGACCTGGCGGATGTTCACGGCCACCGCGAACAGAGATACCGCAGTCGCGCCCGAGATGGCCCCCAGCATGATGTTGGGCACGCTCTGATTGACCATCTCGCAGACCTGGTTACCGAAGATCCAGGCACTGAAGGCGGCGATGCCGCGCATGACGCCCCAGTCGGCACCCCTGAGCTCGAAGCGCATGCCCAGCACGACGATGGCGTAGCGCGCGTTGAGGGCGAGCAGGACGAGGTTCACCGCGAGCTGTGCTAGGGCAACGCCCACGGGCCCCATACCGGCGGCCAGCAGGGCCCAGGCGCACAGCGGCGTCGCAAGCGTGGTGACGAGCTGCCTGGTCTGCTGGTAGACGAAGCGCTCGTGCGCCGTGATGTAGGAATTGAACACGACGGTGAACAACGTCGAGGCGACGTTGAGCGTCATGATGGCGAGCAGCTCCCGGGCGAGCGAGACCTGCGCCTCGGTGAACCCGGCCGAGAACACCGCGCCGGCGTTTGCGGAGAAGCCCATGCCGAGGGCGACCGCCGCGGCTGTGACGGCGACGTAAAGCGTGAGGTACATGCCGTTCAGGTGCCGGATGTCGCGCTCGCCGCCGTGCGCCACCGTCTGCGTGTAGAAGCGCACGTAGGCCTCGGAGAAGCCGAAGGACAGGAGCGTCAGCGAGAAGACAAAGGAGTTCGAGCTCTGGAAGACGCCGTAGTCCGCCTGCCCCACGTAGGACAGTAGCATCGGCGTGTAGACGAGGTTGACGAGGTTCTTTGCGAGGATGTTGGCGTAGCCTAGGAGGGCGCCCGCCTTACGCTGGCTAGCCACGGGCGGCCTCCGAGGGAATGCTCAATCCACATCTATCGAGGAATTCAACAACGATCTTCCTCTGAGCTGCCAACCTGTCATACGCCTTTGAATAGTCACTCTCGAGCAGTTCCGAATTACATACGGAAAGAATTGACCGCTCAACGAAAGAAACACCCAGCTCGCTGGCTAGCGTGTCGAATCGGCTGCTCATGTCTGGACCAGTGGACTCACGAGGGCAATAAATCAGCGGCTTCCCGAACAAGATCGAGAAAATTGATCCGTGATATGAATCTGTCGCTACAAGCTTTGCGTGACGGACGGCATAGAGGAACTCTGAAGGCCCGAGGGCGTAGTAGCGCGCATCCCCTAGTAAATCGACCCTCTTGCAGCTAAGTGAATCACAGATTTCGGCAACCCTCTCTTCGTAAGCTGCACTCCCGAGGAAGTACGTCAATACATAATCATTTGGAAGCCCGCAGTGCGGCTCTTTTTCATACCTTTCCCACCAGGAGCCGTCAAACATCAGTGTTGGGTCAATCAACACCTCGGCCTTTAAGCCGTACAGACTGTTTATAAGCTCGGCGCTCTTCTGCTCACGAACGGACAGCCTATCAAACCCGTCGAAATAGCCGTGGAACAGCTCACGCTTCTCCTCGGGAATCGTCGGAGCTGCCAAGCTTGGCGAAAAAGCAATGCGCTTTTCTCTTGGCGAAAACGTGAGAAACATAGTGGAGTTAGCGTCAGGGGAATACGGAGACCAAACTTGGTCGCTCCCAGCAACGAAAAAGTCATAGGATTTAATGTCACGTGGAGGGTTGGAATCAGATATAACCTCCCGGCTAAAGGAAATGTTACGGGAATTGAAATCCTCAAACGAACGATGCCTCTGGATGTGGGCAACGGCAAGCCCCTTTGGAATGAGCGAAGCCAAAGACTTGAGCTTGTATTTGGCAGATCTCGAGTCCTTCTGTCTGAACGTAAGGACATCTGCACCCGAGAGTTTGAGAGTTTCTTGGACAGCAAGGTTCTGGAGCCTCTGCCCATAGTTGTCCCCATGCGTAAATGTGGAAATGCCTATTTTCATGTTCAAACCTGTTCTTCGTCTCTATCAATAATCAAATAGTCTGCAGCCGAGGAATTCCACGACCAAGCCAGCGCTCCACAGAGCAGCAGTAGGCACAAGCAGCAGTTCACCCTTGTAAAGCACTGCGTATACAGAAAGGTAATAAGAATTGTTAGCAAAAGGAGCAAACGAACAATCCGGCCATTAGATCCTTTTTCCTGCTCCATAAACTCACTAACCACGGAATGGAAAAACGCTACATACGCTGCCGTCTCCCAAACCCCCATGAGAATCAAGAAAGACCCCATATCCGCTTGACCAAAGTGGTTAAACGACATGAACCCGGACGCGTAGAAGCTTGAGGCTCCAAGACCCTCTCCGAGACTCCATGTAGCCGGTCTCAAGAGAGCGAAGCCGATGATAGCAATCCTCTCGTTACTGCCGTCGGCAGCAGTACCGACGGAAGCTGAACTGCCAACCATATCGAACAGACCAAACACTTGCGTATCCACGAGGATCTGGAACGCAGGCACCAAGGCGTATGCAATTGTCAGGATAAAATACAAGGCGACAAGCCAAAAGAAGGGACCCGAAACATCCGCTTCTCCTCTCATGACTGAAATAAGCCAGAACATCACTAAAACGAGAGGAAGGATTATGAAGAGCGCCTTATTATCGTTGAGTGTCGCAAGATAGAAGGACAGGACGATAAGGCAGACGTTGTAAGCGATGGCAAGGGATGGCCAGAGAGGACCCCGAAGCCTCCTAATCCAGACGAAGTTGTAGAGCACGACGAATGAAGTGTAAAGGGCCACCGCATGGACGGACGCATAAGAGAACAGGCCGGAGATATTGTCCTCGAAGTAACTGATGTCGTTCGTTGTCGCAGCGATCATCCCATGGGTAGAGTACTGGATAAACATGATCGCCATATTGAGAAGCAATATGGCGTTGAAGACCGGAAAACCTGTATCAAAGAGTCCAAGAAGAAAATCCCTCTTGTTAGTGACCAAAAGAAAGAAGTAAAGCGTATAGACAAACGGGTAGAGGAGCAGCAAAATATTCGCCCTAAACGTTTCCATATTGCCACCCAAGAGGGCACCAGACAGCCACCCTGCAACGGTAATCAGCCCAAGTAGTAGCGCTCTACCGCTATATTTCCATCCGGAGAAGAGCGCCCTCACGCAAATCATGCCGGTAATTACCCAGTTGAGGTATCGCCCCAGACCATAGTACTCAAGGAAGAAAACCTGCGCCAAGATACCTATAACGATCGTCGCATCCGCCAGGTCACCCATGCAAACGGTTAGAACGCCTTGCTTATTAGGGAGATAGCAACGACCTCTTCGACCAGCCCGCTCCTCCGCTTTATTTATAACGAGCCTCGCATGCCTATGATCTTGCATTGAGTACCTCCAGCAGCACACGTTCAATCAGCCTCGTGTGCATGTGAACTCCCGTGTTGAGACCTACCGAGGAGCATGGAAGCAGGTCTACGATCTCATCTGAATCGACAAGATCGAGCGGACCAGGCTTTCCGCTCCTGAAACGATTGACCTCCCTGATAAGCCGGCTCTTATCCCTAAACAGCCCGATTAGCTCCTCCTCGTTATTCAGCACCAAACCGGACCCATGCTCAACGACAAAGTCGGCGACATTGCCTGCACATGCACTCGAAATCGTATAAGCGTTTGCGGAGTAAGATTCCATACAGGTGTAGCTATAGGTCTCTGGACAAGATGGCCACATGACAACGATGGCAATCTCGCACTCCCTGAGAGAGTCGGTCATGGCATTTGGGTGCTTCTCATCAAATTCGACAAACCGCTTGTTCATCCCTGGATACATATCGTTCGAGCTGTTGAAGACGAAGAACTCGTACTCTTGTTCATCGACCGCAGATACGAGGCGAAGCCAGGTCTCCCAGCCCTTTGTCTTCCTCGGCATCCCCAGAAAGGCAACCCTGATGCGCTCCCCTGCGTTCAGAGGACGTCTGTTGCCCAGATACTCTCCAAGCAGCTTTTGGTGCGGTATTACATCAACAAGGCCCTCGTATTGGGGCCTGAATGAGAGAAACCGATTCTTCGTATAGGTCGAAGGTGCAACAAAACGGAGATTTTTGATGGAGTCAAACAGCCCTTGGATCTTCGACTCCACACGAAGGCTGTTACTGAAGTGGGGGCATTTCTCGCAGGGAGCGTCGCCGAGCCTTGAGCTGTCACAAAAGCCGCTCCTATTTTGGAGGTTATAGCTTGTACAACACAGGTAATAGTCGTGGAGAAAGGCCCTGACCGGTGTTTTGCCTGTAACTTTTAGCAGTTCGGAGACTTTCTCAAGGCTCACGTACAGAAGGTGGTGGATATGAAGCTCAAGAAGGCTGAAGCCGCTTTTTTGCCAGCTGCAAAGGGCCTCGCACACCTGGGCAATACTGAAAACACCAGCCTCCACCCCGTCGACCGTAACCCCGAATTCGCAAAATAGCATCTGGTCGTCCCTGAACAGGGTCTTCTTAACCGAGTGGAGATAGACGTAACTTATGCCGTGCGACGCCATGGCCTGCTGACTCGCCATAATAGCCTTTGGGGTGCCGGTCTTGTCCTTGAGATAGTCGCAAAAGGCAAGCGCTAGGACGTACCCACTATTGTGCGGTTTGGGGATGCTTTTACTCATATCATCGCTTCCCAAACAAGAGGAGAGATCTATTGAAAAGGCCCTCTTGTAGACTGCCGAAATTCAGCCTCGAAGAGAAAGAAACCCTGCACCTAGCCATGAAAGAAGCGTCCATTTTCGATACCAACTCTCCAAGAGCACGCTCTGGAGGAAGAATGCAGTCGGAATAAGTTGAAAGAAGTCCAGTAACTTGCTTTGCAAGAGTAATCTCTCGCGGATGACAAAAACTATTGATTTTCTCAATCACTTTAGATGGTAAATCAGTACTCACACCGACCACATTACGACCATGCTGGCGATATCCCATATGAGGAGAAGCATCGAAAACAATCCGATAACCCAGCAGCACGCATAGATTAGCTATCAGCTTATCATGCATGATGACGGGATGGGGCAGCTCATGCAAGCAAACAACTTCCCAAATACGCCTATCAAATACTTGCGTACATCCCATAGGTGACCCAATGCAAAGCTGGTTGAGAGGGTCGTTATCTCGATAAGATATGCACCTTTGTTGCCCATAGGTTAACCGGCCCATCTCATTACCAGCTGAATCTACAAGTCTTGAATTGCAATGATAAAGAGCCAAATTCTCCTGCTTCTTAAGCTGTTTAATCGCAGTTATCAGTTTATCGCTATCCCAAATATCATCTTGGTCGGAAAACGCATAGTAATCAGCTTCGGGAGCATTCCGCAACAACGTCAAAAACCCTAAAGCAGGTCCTAGGTTTTCTCCTGTTAACAAAGTCAGACTGCCCTCATCTGCATAGCGCTGCAGAAGATCACGAGTACCATCAGATGACCCGTCATCACGGACAAAAAGACGTACGTCAACTTCAGCCTGCGAGAGAATGCTGTCAATTTGTTCTGAAATAAATGGGATGCCGTTGTATGACGCCATTAATACGACGCACTTTGGCACCTTGGAATTACTCAACATATGGATTACCTTATCATTAATGCCTAAAGCAAACGCTCTCGATGTGTTAACCCCTGAGCAAACCCAGTGCAAGCAGTATATCCTTGACCAAGTACTTGGCGCAGTCTTTTGGCCTCGCCCTGAGAACGAGTCGGTTAACCCGTACCCCGTTACGAAAGCCGTCCATAAAGGTATTTCTTTCTATAGGCTTCGTCGAAGGACGTTGAAGCTGTTCATTGTTGGCCACAGCTAGACCAGGATCAACCGGCAAAAGCTCAAGGTCCGTCATTTCTAACAGTTCTCGACCCTTGTCTGTCTGCACAAGTGCGAGGGATATCCCGTTCGCGACCTCATCAGAAAGCTCGCTACCCCATGAATCGCCAAGCGTAATATCGGAGACACGATCACCCTTGGCGTAGCGGCAGGAGTAGCAGCCTTCCGTATACGGTAAACCCGAGAGGAAAGCAATCGAGTAGCGATCGCGGACACCCGTCCTACCCACAGTTTCAGCTCCGCGATAGCGGAGCTGAAACTGGACTTTCTTTCGAAAGTCCAGTATCAGCTCATTAGACAGGTTGTTACCTGTCTCTTCCAAGAATCGGCTCAGGACCTTGGGGGACGGTGAACCATGACAGATAAGGTCGATGGTGTAAAGGGAATCGGCTAAACGGCTTCCAACGAAGTTACGCATCGCAGCAACCTGACAAGGAAGACCGATAAAGAGAACCCTTTGACCACCTTGCAGGGCCTCCCTAACCTCGCGGTACGCACCAAGCGGATTGCTTTTGACGTATTTGGAGCCTTGGGCCCTCCTCAAGTAATCCGCATCAGAAGTGAGGTGGAACCGGAACTCACCGCCCTCCTGTGCACATGAACACACTAATCCATTTGACGCCACAAACGCCTCCGAGATGGCCGTAGCCAGACCCCCGGACGAAGATGACATTCTGAGCGATGTATCTTTCGCCCACCCCTGTAGCCACTCGAGAGGACGCAACGAAGATGGGGATACCATCTGGGGACACGTTTTCTCGCACAGTCCACATCCCACGCACCTTGTAGGATCAATACGGGCGTTATACGCCTCAATCGTATCCTCAATGGCAATCGCTCCATGTCGGCATGAATCGACGCAGGCCATACAGCCAGCGCACATATCCTTCTTGCATACCGTCCTAGTGCCAACGTTTGACAATGCCCTACTCCTCAATCATGCTCTTGAGCTGCGCTAGGGACTTCTCCCTCTCCGCACCCATCACGTCGTTGACCCGACCAAAGTCAATCTGCTTGGATGCTAACTCGACATCATCTAGATTCTGAAGCACTCTGTCCGTGAGGTCCGTGAGTCGCAGAATACTCACGTTCCTGCTCGAGGTTCCGTTCTTGGGCAGCACTTCTACCAGCGGCGTATTGAGATTTATGGCAAAAGCCGTACCGTGGAACGAGTCCGTGACTAGGCATGCTGCGTTGTCGACATACGAGAGAAACTCAGCAAGCGTCGGCAGCCACTTGAACTTGCCCTCGCGTGAGGCCTGGTGCAGGCTTGCGGAGATCCGTATCAGGGGCAAGCCAAGCTTTTTGGCAACCTTCACGGCGTACTGCCCCACCGTCGGGTCGCTGTGAATCTGGTAGACGAGGATGTATTCGCCCTTCGGGGCAGGTGCCGCCATCCTTCTCCACGCCTCGCCATCAAGCAGCAGCGTGGGATCGACAACCTGTCCGGCCTCTATGCCCCACGAGGCAAGCTGCTCGCGCGCGGCATCCTCGCGTACGAACACGGCCTCATATGCTCGAAGGTCCTCGAGAAACCTGGGGCGCACGCTATCCGGGATATTCTTCTTACCAAAGCTTGCCGCATATGAGATGCGCCTTGCGCCCTCGGGAGCAAACTCAAGCGCGTATGACAGGTCGTATGCGCCCGAGCTGATGGGACCCCACACCTGATCGCTTCCAGTCATATAGACATCGGCCTTGGGCGGATTAGCCTTCAGCTCCTCCAGGGATGCATAGTGAGGGCTCATCTTAAGCAGCTGGGAACGCTCACGCGCAAACCGCTTGCCCGCCACCCTTGTCTCAGGCTCCATCAGAAGTCTGTAGACAGACTTCTTCAACGGGTTCCCGTTCCAGGACGGCTTTGTCGAAAGAAGCGTCCTCACCTGCTGGGATACGTCCTCACAAGCAGGTACATAGTCCATAATCTCGAACTCATGCCCCAAGCTCTCTACCGCTCGTTGTGTCGCATATGCCTGGAGCAGGGAGCCATAATTAGAGATTGCGTGCCTGGTTATGCAGGATACTTTCACGTGTTTCCTCCGATTGATATCGAGCAACCGCTATTTCTGAATTTTTGCATTCGATTTTTCCACCCGGCTGCACTACAGCGCCTCCTCAGTCTCGTACACGTGCGCGTCGGCTCGGCTTGCGTCGGAAAGGCCGTCGTTGATCGCGGCGTGCATGTCGCAGGTGGAAAGAGCGTCCAGCTCCTCCTTCGTCACCTTGCCCGACTCGTAGTCGCGCACGATGGGGAGCTCGTGCATGTCGAACTTCTTGCCGGGCTTGAGCTTGTGCGCCAGCACCCACGACGCGGGTTTCCAGATGTACTTGTGCATGGCAGGAGACACGGAGCCGATCATCCAGCAGTTGCGGTCGCAGTGGCGCACGCAGCCGCGCACTTTCTCGGCCTGGGCGCTCTCCCACAGCTCATCCCAAGACTCGTCGTTAAGGTTGCCCATAACGAGCTTCTCCTTGGTGCCGTTGCAGGGCATGACGTCGCCGTAGGGGTCGATGAAGAACGTGTCGAACGCCATATCGCACGGGAGCAGGCGCTTCTGCCCATAGATGTAGTTGATGAGGCCCATGTTGAAGTACGCGCGGAACCACTTCTTGGGCTCGTTGGACTTGAGGAGCTCGTTTACCAGGTCCTCGAAGTTCTGGGCCACCATGGGACGGTCCTTGATGATGTTCTTCGCCTCGACAAAGTAGAAGCTGTTGTGCAGGCTGGCGGTGGCGAACTCCATGCCGAGCTCGTCGGAAAGCTTGTACAGCGGCACCAAGTCCGCAGCGTTGCGATCCTGCACCGTCATGCCAAAGCCCACGTCCGGGTGCTTCATTTCCACGAGCTTCTTGAGCGTCTCGTAGCCGCGGTTGAAGCCGTTCTGGAGACCGCGGATCTCATCGTTGGTCTGCTGCAGACCCTCGATGGAGATGCGGATTCCCACCTGGGGGAATTCCTCGGCAAGGGCGATGATGCGGTCGGTGAAGAAGCCGTTGGTGGAGATGACGATGCGGTCGGACTTCTTGTACAGCTCGCGCACGATATCCGCAAGGTCGGTCCTGATGAAGGGCTCGCCACCGGTGATGTTGGTGAAGTACATGCGCGGGAGCTTCTTGATCACGTCGAGGGAGAGCTCCTCCTCCGGACGGCTGGGAGCCTTGTAGCGGTTGCACATGGTGCAGCGCGCGTTGCAGCGGTACGTTACGATTACGGTTCCGTTGAGTTTCTTCTCGGCCATGGGTTAGGCCACCACCTTCCGGTCAATTAGTTCTTGATACAGGGAGACGAGATTCCGGATGTATTCCTCTTGATTACAGTTCTCTGCCACGAATGAACGGCAATGCGCGCTCATCGCGGCGTAAGCCGCAGGATCGGCGGCCACCGCCGCACCCCTACGGATTGCATCTGCGAGTCCTGCCTCATCGTGGGCTTCAGCCAGGAAGCCCGTTTCACCCTCACGTACCAGCTCGGGTATTCCGCCCATGTTCGTACCGATAACGGGCTTGCCCGCGGCGAGTGCCTCGAGAACCGCATATGGCGCGTTCTCGAGCCACTCTGACGGCGCAGCCGCCAGAGTGGCTCGATTCACAAGTCCGCGCAGGGCGTCACCGGTTTTATATCCAACCAGCTCAATCCTCGAGCTTATTTCGTTTGGCATTGCGGACACTTTGACCTTCACAGCATCACATTCAGGGCCATCGCCTGCAATAACAAGACGCCAATCAGGGATCACCGGTGCCGCCTTCTCAAAAGCATGCACGAGCGTTAACACGCCTTTCTCGCGAGAAAGGCGTCCCAGATACAGCATGTAGGGATCTTCATTATTTTGGTTGGCAACTTCCCGTGACATCGAATCGGGATTCAGGAAATTCCGCATGAGGACAAGCTGACGCTCGGGAAGCCCCGCTTCAATAAACTTGTTCCGCATGAACTCACTCGGGCAGATGATGCGATTGAGACGTGAATAGGTTTTGTGCCGTTTAAGCCACTCCGCCTCAGCCACCGCTAACGCGCTTTTTGCGATCGAACCCTTTACGCACTTCTTCTTAAGGCAATTGCCAAAATGACCCCCGAGACACGAATCGCAAACGTTGCCCTCGGAATCAAGCATAAGATAGCTCGGGCAAGCAAGAATCAAGTCGTGCGAGGTATACACAACCGGCGTTGGATGCTGCTTTAGCCAAGGAGCGTCCAAGATGGAAAACGTAATCTGCCTATGAGTGAGATTGAGATGGATTACATCGGGCTGGAATTCACGGCACAGCGCATCGAACTTCTCGCGCGCCTCTTTGGAATACACAAGTGCCTGCGCGGCCTTCGCCTTATCGACAATAGAGCTCGGTCCGTTATAGTCGCGATTCGTTACAAAGTAACGCGACCACTCAGTCGGCTCATTACGCTCATCCTCCATGCTGAAGAAGGCAACTTCATGCCCAAGAGCGCGAAGACCATCGGCAAGAGCAAAGTAGTACGTCTCGCTTCCACCCTTGCGCCAATGAAACTTATTTACAAGAAGGATCTTCATTACGCAACACCCTCATACAAAGCAAGCGTCCTTTGGACGACGCTGTTCCAGTCATAGCCATTAATCGCGCGGTCACGTGCCATGGCGCCCAGCCTCTCCGCTTGGGCAGAATCCGCTATCAGGCCTTCAAGCACGTCGCGCAGCGCCCCCGCGTCTCCGTGTGGGAACGTGAGCCCGCAACCCTGCAGAACATCCGCGCACTCGGGAATATCCGAGGTAACGCATGCCGCACCGTGAGACATGGCCTCCAGCAAGCTCATGGGCAGGCCCTCAACGTCGGAGGGGAGCGCGTAGCAATACGCGTTGGAGTACAGCTCGGAGAGCAGGTTGCCCTCAACGTGGCCGGTAAAGAGCACGCGGGGGTCGGACGCGGCAGCCTCTTTGAGCGCCACGGCGTAGTCGTCCGTATCGGAGGAGTCGCCCGCGATAACCAGGCGCTTATCCGTCTTTACCTGCTTGTACGCCTCCACCAACAGTTCCGGTCGCTTCTCGGGCACAATGCGACCGAGGTAGAGGACATAGGAGCCCTGGGTGAGCCCCAAGCGCTCGGAGATCTCCTTCGCGGGAAGATCCGCCTCGGGAGTGATGCCGTTGGGAATGAGCGTAGCCTCGCGGCCGTAAGCCTCCTTGAAGTACTCCTGATTGCCCCGGGAAAGCACGATGAGCGCATCCGCGCACTTGGCCGCCGTCGCCTCGCCGAACTTGATGTACTTGGAAGCCAAGCCGCCCCATTTTGCACGCTGCCAGTCCAGGCCGTGGATCGTTGCCACGGTCCTGATGTCCGCGGAACGCGCAAAACGAAGGGGGACGCACGGCCCCTCTGCGTGATAGTGAATTACGTCTGTCCCGTCTTTGATGGCGGCCCTTGTTGCGGCAAAGCTGCTCGTGAGCGCAGAGAGCCCCTTGATGTCCAGAGCCTTTACGGGAACGATGCGGTAGCCATCCTTCTCGTAGGGCTCGGAAGGAGCTCCTTCGCCCATACGGTCGTAGCAGGTTACTTGGTGACCAAGGTCTGCCATACGGCGAGCAAGCTCGCCTACCACCACTTCTACGCCGCCCTCGCGCGAACCCGTTCTCTTTTGGCCTATCATGGCGATGCGCATGCTACACGGCACCTTCCCCAGAGAACATCGTCTTCAGCGTGCCGAATATCAACCGCAGGTCCTGGCGCAGGCTGCGATTCTCTATATAGTGAAGATCCAGCTCAACCATTTCGTTGAAGCCCAGGTGGCTGCGGCCCATTACCTGCCAAGGACCGCTGCAGCCGGGTTTTACCGCCAGGCGCTTCATGTCGTGCTCGCTGTACAGGGCAACCTCGCGCGGCAGGCCGGGGCGCGGGCCAATGAGGTTCATTTGGCCCAAGAACACGTTGATGAGCTGGGGCAGCTCGTCGATGCTGTGCTTGCGAATGAAGTTACCCACACCGGGAATAATGCGCGGGTCGTGCTTCATTTTAAACATGGGGCCAGTGGCCTCGTTTTGGGCCTGCAAGTCCTTGAGCATTTGGTCTGCGTTGGGAACCATGCTGCGGAACTTGTAGATCTTAAACAGGTAGAACGTGCCGTCTTTGCGCACGCGGCCCACGCGCCACTGTGAATATAGGGGGCTGGCGCCCGGGCTCTTTATGCAAATGACCACGCTCAGAATTACCCCGGGAATAAAGAGCAACACCAGGGCTCCGCCGGCGGCGACAATGTCCACCGTACGCTTAACAACGCGGTAGAGCCTGTGCCCAAGCTCGGGCTTCACGCCGGAGTTGGCACCGCGCAGCATCTTGTACGCTTCTTCGTTTGTAAGGTAATCCCCCGCAGCACCGGCTGCGGCAGTGACGGAATTCGCCGTGGCGGCCGTGCGCGTCTCCCGCGCGCCCTGTGCCATGGTCATCATCGTAGGCTCCAAGAGCCCCTCCCCCGATACTTTTTGCCTTCGGTCGTCCGCTTGCGAGCTTGCAGCTAGGCGATCGCTCTTCTGTGATTGCGCATAACGCGCTGCTCTTTTGAAAGCACCGCAAGGCCAACGCGGGTGGTTACGCGTCGGCCGCACAAGTCGAGCTCCAAAAAGGCAGTGCTCTTGCGTCTGTTAATGGTTTTTATTAGGCCTTCGTGGCCCAGCAGCGGACCAGCCGTCACTACAACCTGGTCGCCGTCCTTTAAGGCCTCGCTCATGGGCACTACCCTGTCTCCCTTATGGGTAAAGCTGCCAATGAGCTGGGTCTCTTCTTTTGCCAGCGGCACAAACTGACCGTCCTGGGCAAGCACCCGGGCAAAGTCGTCCATGCGCAGCAGACACTGTTGCACGGTGCGGGGATCTGCCGTATCGCAGATGAGATAACCGGGAAAGAGCGGCTTGGTCGTTCTGACCCATTTGCCGTGAACTTTGATCTCGGTTTGAAATTGGGGATAAAAGAGCTCCTGCATGGCGCTCGCCGGCACCATACGCTCTATGCGCTCGCGCATTACATTTTCGCGACCGTTAATGACCTGAATCACATACCACACGAGCACCACCCCCTTGCTGTCATACGTGTGGCTAACGGGGTTTGGGTATGGCTTCGCCAGGGCGCTTGTGCGCAAAGGCGCTCCATATTCAAACCCTGAGCCCAGTTAGACAAGCGCGTGGCTCTGCCCCACCGTGAACGGTATGTACAAATGCAGTTGCTAGAGACGCGGACGTGTATCGCAAAAAGACCGCATCCCCAGCTGGCTGCGTGCGAACCAGTCAAGCGGGAACAAAACTGGACCGCACGCAAACAGCTGTAGGACTGATGTGGTTTGCCATACCAACTTATTGCACGCGTAATGCGAACTTATAAATAGCCACAAAAACTAATGCAAAATCGAGTATGGCAATCGATATTGGAGCTCGTGGTGTTTCTGGCACCGCCGTTACGGCCGGATGCTGATCGACCCTGCGCTTTGCGACTTGCTGGAGCCGTGAGCGCAGTTGAACTCATGTAACATTAGGTATCCTAGCACAAGCTGGTAGCGAAACTGATTTGGGCTGCGTCGGACAACATATCGTTCATTTGGCGTGCTTAAGGGGGTTGTTTTGGGATGTTGTTCACATTGATGCAGGTTATTGGGGTGCTAGCGGTGATTAAGGGTGATCTTGAAGCACAAATGGAACGGCGAGCTGCACTGGTAATTGCGTTTGTCTAACAAACTATGTACAGAGATGGGAAATAAATTGTGCAACTTTTTGTTGGCGTAGGTGGGGTTTGCGGCGCGAGATATTTTGGCATGAAAAAAGGCCTTCGGGATACCGAAGGCCTTTGAATTCACGATGGTGGAGACGAGGGGAATCGAACCCCTGACCTCTTGACTGCCAGTCAAGCGCTCTCCCAGCTGAGCTACGCCCCCGTGACGAGGTAGTACTATAGGGGAAGATCTTCGGGGATGCAAGGGGAATTTTGGATTGATTTACCGCCTTACGCGTTTTCCTTGGACGGTGGATAAAACCCTGATGCGATAGACCTTACTTGTAGAGGTAAGCGATAGCGGTGCCGGCGTGAACTTGAATGGTTGCCGTGCCCCGGACGACGTTGCTGATGCCGGTGTCCGCTAGTAGAGCTAGCTGGGCGTGATCGAGTTCCCATTCTAGGCCGTGTTCGCTGACCTTGGTGTTAGGGGCGATTGCGATGATGGAGAAGGTCTTTCCTTCGGCGCCTTCGATGGTCCACGATTCGCCTGCGTGAAGGATACGGGCGATCACCTTGTCCTCGGCAATCCAGACAGGGGCATCTTCGTAGCCCGCGAGCAGTCCCAGCACGGAAAGTGCCATATCGGGACGGCCGCCGGTGGCGCAGGTCGCAACCACTTCGGCACCCGGCCAGCGACGGCGGACGGAATCGAGCGCCAGCGCCAGATCGGTATAGTCCTTATACGGATCATGGCGCTCAACATCAAAGTTGGTGGCGGCATCGACCAGCGCGCGACCCGCATCGCTCACCGTGTCAGCATCTCCCACATACACGTCGCAGCCCAGCCCCGCGCCCAGTAGCGCGTCGAGTCCGCGGTCCACGGCGACAACGTGGTCGCACGCCCCCGCTAGCCTACGCAACAAATCCGCGCTCGCCACCACGGGCGAGCCGCAGACTACAAGTACTTTACAAGCCACAGCCCTCGCCTAGCCCTCAAACGAAAGCACGCGGGCCAGATCCAGCTCCTCGTAGCTGTCGATAAAGATATCGCAGTTGGCGCGTACGTCGTCGCGCTTCATGCGGCCGTGCGGGTCATAAATACCCACACGCTTAAAGCCGGCGACCCCAGAGCTCTTAAGGCCAAATACCGCGTCCTCAAACACCCACGCGCGCTCAAACTTGCACCCATGACGCTCCTCCAGGCGGCGCAGCGCCAGCTCGTACACATCGGGGAACTGTTTGGAGCGTCCCGCCTCGCCCGTCGTGGTAACAAACTCCATGTAAGCGTCGAGCCCGGCACCAGCGAGCGCGGACTGCACCAGCTCGGCCGGCGTGGACGTAGCCACGCACATGGCAATGCCCGCCGCCTTCGCCTGCTCCAAAAATGCCAGGAGCCCCTCGCGCGGCGGCACCTTAGAGTAGCCATCGATCAGGATGTCGCTCAGCTCACGGTAGAGCTCCTCGCCATTCGCCCCAATGCCCCACGTGTCGTGGTAAGCCTGGCACTCGTCCTCCAGTGACAGGTGCTCAAATTGGGCAAAGTCATCCACGGTCACGTCGATCCCGTGACGGTGCAATAACTCGGGCTGCGCATAACCCCAGACGGGGGTGCTATTTACCAGCGTGCCATCGCAATCGAAAATAAAAGCAACCTTGGGAGCGGCGGTATGGGACATAAACGAACCTTTCGATATCAAATGGTAAACATCCTGCTAAAAACGTTTTACCCAACGTAAGCCAGACAATTTTGAAACCCAAATTGGTAAAACTGTCAAGAGTTTTACCACGGCAATTCTGCCAGTGGTATAAACATGTCGCTTACCGATTAAACGCCCCTGCAAATCCGCTTTCGTTCATAAAACTAACGTACAGGTGTTATCGTAGTTTTTGCCGAAAGTTCCACCGAGCACGCGAGGTGGAACGAATCACAGAAACTTCTCCGTCCCTTCGATTCGTGCAGCCTTGGACCTTTCGCATCTAGTCACCAAGGCAATACGCTGCCGCGTCATGATGGGATCAAACGTGAGCGATACAAAGCTAAAGCCAGCAACCAAAAAGCCCGCTACCCGTAAAGCCGCCCCGCACGCACCGGAGCTCACCAAGGACGATGTCTATCTGTTTGGCATTGGCACGTGGGAGCGCAGCTGGGAAAAGATGGGTGCGCATCCCGACACGCAGCAGCGTACGCGCGGCTGGCGTTTTTGCGTTTGGGCTCCCGACGTAAAGAGCGTTCACGTTATCGGTGAATTCAACAATTGGGATGAACAAGCCAACCCGCTGGTACCCGTGCATACGAGCGCTATTTGGGAAGGCTTTATTCCTGGCGCCGAGCAGGGTCAGCTCTATAAATACCTTATCGAGACCAACGAGGGCGAAAAGCTCTACAAGGCCGATCCGTACGCCTTTAAGGCCGAGTGCCCTCCGGGTACCGCCAGCGTGCTGTGGACCCTGGATGGCTACAAGTGGAACGACGCCGCGTGGCTCAAGCGCCGCGCCAGCCACAACCACATGTCGCAGCCGCTCAACATCTACGAGGTGCATATTGGCTCGTGGAAGCGCCACGGCGACGCACCGCAGGGCGAGCCGGACGAGTACGGCAATTACCCCGGACCCATGGACCCCTTCCCCGCGCAGCGCGGTGAGTTTTACACCTACGACGACCTGTCGGTGGAGCTCGTGGACTACGTGCGCGACATGGGCTATACGCATATCGAGGTCATGCCGCTTATGGAGCATCCCTTCGATGGCTCCTGGGGCTACCAGACGACCGGCTACTATGCCGCCACGTCGCGCTACGGCAATCCGCAGCAGCTCATGCACTTTATCGATGCGTGCCACGAGGCGGGCATCGGCGTGATTATGGACTGGGTGCCTGGCGGCTTTTGCGCCGACTCCCACGGCCTCGCCACCTTTAACGGCCACATGCTGTTTGAGCACGAGATTCATCCCAACTGGGGCACGCACAAGTTTGACTTCGCCCGCGGCGAGGTCCGTTCCTTCCTGGTCTCCAACGTGCTGTACTGGCTCGAGAACTTCCACGTGGACGGCATTCGCATGGACGGCGTGTCTAGCATGCTGTACCTCAACTTTGGGATTGACGATCCCGGCCAAAAGAAGTTCAACAAGTACGGTACCGAGGAGGACCTGGACGCTAGCGCATTTATCCGTCAGGTCAACTGCGCCGTTGAGGCACACTACCCCGACGTGATGATGATGGCCGAGGAGTCCACCGCGTGGCCGCTCGTGACCTATCCGCCGCAGGACGGCGGCCTGGGCTTCCACTACAAGTGGGACATGGGCTGGATGAACGACACCCTGCACTACATGCAGACCGATTTTCCGTGGCGTCCCGGCAACCACGGCCTGCTCACGTTCTCCATTATGTACGCCTTTACCGAGAACTTCATCTGCCCGCTCAGCCACGACGAGGTCGTACACGGCAAGTGTTCGCTCATCGGCCGAATGCCGGGCGACTGGTGGCGCCAGTTTGCCGGCCTGCGCACGCTGGCCTTCTACCAGATGACGCATCCCGGTGCCAAGCTCAACTTTATGGGCAACGAGATCGGCCAGTTTATTGAGTGGCGCTACTACGAGTCCATCCAGTGGTTCCTGACCGAGGAGTACGAGACCCACCGTCATCATCAGGCGTTTATCAAGGCGCTCAACCACCTGTACACCGCCGAGCCCGCCCTGTACGAGCGCGGCTACACCGACGACGGCTTTACCTGGATCGACGCGGACAACTCCAAGCAGTCCATCGTGAGCTTTGTGCGCCAGGGCGAGGACGTCGACGACGACCTGGTGATCCTGATCAACTTTGACCCTGCGAGCTACGAAAGCTTCCGCGTGGGCGTGCCGCGCGAGGGTGACTGGGAGGTCATCTTCGATTCCGACCGTCCCGAGTTTGGTGGCAGCGGCTATGCTGGCGAGGAGCCCTATACCTGCTCGAGCGAGCCCTATCCCTGGAACGGGCAGATGGACTCCATCGAGATTAAGGTACCCGGCCTGGCAGGCGTGGTGCTTAAGCGCCGCGGGCCCAGCAGCTATAAGCCGCCCGTGGTCGAGAAGCCCAAGAAGGCGACGCGCAAGCGTGCGTCCTCGGTAAAGCCCAAGCCTGCGGCTGTTAAGAAGGCTCCGGCAAAGGCGAAGGCTGCCAAGCCCGCTGCCAGGGCTTCGGCCAAGACCACCACGGCCAAGAAGGCGGTCACCAAAAAGACTGCTTCCAAGGCCAAGGCAGCCGCTGTTAAGGCTCCTGCCAAGAAAGCGTAACAAAAGCGTTACGGGTGCAATTACCCGTCCCGTGGGGGCGTAGGATACAAGTCATAACCGTTCCGGGAGAAACATCCCCGGGGGAAAGGAACGTATGAATAAGATCTTCGACAACAAGCAGGAGTTTACCGAGCTCTATCGCGATGCCGTCATGAGCATCAGCGGCAAGAGCGTCGAGGCCGCCAGCGATCTGGACCGCTTTAACGCCCTGGCCAAGCTCGTGGCCGAGAAGGCCCGCACCGTTGCCACCAAGAGCGACGCCCGTGCCACCGCCGAGGGCAAGAAGCGCGTGTACTACTTCTCGATCGAGTTTTTGATCGGTCGCCTGCTCGATAACTACCTGCTCAACTTTGGCGTGCGCGACATGGTCGCCGAGGCGCTCGACGACATGGGCTTCGACCTTTCCGTCATCGAGAACCAGGAACCCGATCCGGCGCTGGGCAACGGTGGCCTGGGCCGTCTGGCCGCATGCTTCCTGGATTCCATGGCAGCCGAGGGCATCGCCGGCTACGGCAACGGCATGCGCTACCGCTACGGCCTGTTTAAGCAGGAGATCGTCAACGGCAGCCAGGTCGAGGCCACGGACGAGTGGCTCACCCACGGCTATCCCTGGGAGGTCCGACGTCAGGACAAGGCCGTGACCATTAAGTTTGGCGGCCACGTCGAGGGCTTTGAGGAGAACGGACGCACGTTCTACCGCACGGTGGACACGCAGGACATTCTGGCCGTCCCTTATGACATCCCCGTGGTGGGCTATGCCGGTGAGACCGTCAACAAGCTGCGCGTCTGGGCCGCCGAGCCGGTCGAGGAGCACTTTGACCTTGAGGCCTTCAACCGCGGCGACTATGCCCTGGCCGATGCCGAGCGCGCCGAGGCCGAGGCCATCAGCGCCATCCTCTACCCCAACGACGCCGGCGAGCACGGCCGTCTGCTGCGTCTGAAGCAGGAGTACCTGTTTGTCTCGGCCGGCATCTACAGCCTGCTCGACACCTTTGAGAAGGAGCACGGCGAGAACTGGGAGCTGCTGCCGCAGTTTGTGGCCATCCACACCAACGACACGCATCCCGCCATGTGCGGTCCCGAGCTCATGCGTATCCTCATCGACGAGAAAAAGCTCGAGTGGGATGACGCTTGGAGCATCGTGACGCAGGTCGTGAGCTACACCAACCACACCATCCTGCCCGAGGCCCTGGAGAAGTGGCCCATCGGCATGTTCTCCAAGCTCCTCCCCCGTGTGTACCAGATCATCGACGAGATCAGCCGTCGTTGGCACGAGTCGTTCGACACCACGCAGGAGGGCTGGCAGGAGCGTCTGCGCCAGACCGCCATCCTGTGGGACGGCGAGATTCGCATGGCCAACCTGTCCGTGATCTGCAGCCACAGCGTCAACGGCGTGGCCAAGATCCACTCCGACATCATCAAGAACATCGTGCTCAAGGACTTCTACGCCCTGACGCCCGAGAAGTTCAACAACAAGACCAACGGCATCTCGCACCGTCGCTTCTTTGCCGAGGCCAACCCCACCTATGCCAAGCTCGTAACCGAGGCCATTGGCGACGGCTGGCTGAAGGACGCCTTTGAGCTGGAGAAGCTCAAGGAGTTCCAGAACGACTCCGAGTTCCTGAAGGCCGTGGGTGCCTCCAAGCGCGCCAACAAGGAGCGCCTGGCCGCCTATGTCAAGTCCGAAACCGGTCTGGTCATTGACCCCAACACCGTCTTCGATGTTCAGGTAAAGCGTTTCCACGCCTACAAGCGCCAGCTCATGAACATCATGAAGGTGATGGACATCTACAACCGTCGCATCGCCGATCCCAATTTCCACGTGACGCCGACGACCTTTATCTTTAGCGGCAAGGCCGCCTCGAGCTACACCTTCGCCAAGGAGACCATCCGCCTCATTAACTCCGTGGCCGACGTCATCAACAACGATGCCCGCGTCAACGAGGTCATGAAGGTCTGCTTTATCCCCAATTTCCGTGTGAGCAACGCCCAGCTCATCTACCCTGCCGCCGAAATCTCGGAGCAGATCTCCACGGCCGGCAAGGAGGCCTCGGGCACGTCCAACATGAAGCTCATGATGAACGGTGCCATTACGCTGGGCACCCTCGACGGCGCCAACATCGAGATCGCCGACCTGGCCGGACGCGAGAACGAGGCTATCTTTGGCCTGACCGCTCCCGAGGTCGAGCAGCTCTGGGCATCCAATAGCTACTTTGCGTGGGATACCCTCAACGGCGACCGTGAGCGCCTGGGCCGCGTGATGGACGAGCTCAAGGACAACACCTTTGCGGGTCTTTCGGGCAACTTTGAGAGCATCTACAACGAGCTCATGAACAACAACGACCCCGACCTGGTCATGGCAGACTTCCGCAGCTACGTGGATGCGTGGGAGAAGCTCACGGGCAGCTACGGCGACCAGGAGACCTGGAACCGCAAGGCCCTGCTCAACACCGCCTCGAGCGGCTGGTTCTCGAGCGACCGCACCATTCGCGAGTACCGCGACGAGATCTGGCACGCGTAAAGGCGCACGAGCTCCCCTATGCCAGCACGGCATTACTCGACGGGCGTGACGTTGCGCCGCGCCCGTCGCTAATGGGTTTAGGAACATCGATGACAGAAGGAGAAATCGATGAGTAAGAAAGAATGCATCGCGATGCTCCTC
Source organism: Collinsella aerofaciens (assembly GCF_015556945.1). Taxonomy (GTDB): domain Bacteria; phylum Actinomycetota; class Coriobacteriia; order Coriobacteriales; family Coriobacteriaceae; genus Collinsella; species Collinsella aerofaciens_AO. Next base: position 25,139 of record NZ_JADNNH010000010.1, read on the forward strand.
GCAGGAGGACAGGGCAGCCGATTGGGGGCACTCACCCAAAAGATCGCTAAGCCGGCGGTTAGCTTTGGTGGCAAGTTCCGCATTATCGACTTTTCGCTGTCCAACTGCTCCAACTCGGGCATCGACACGGTGGGCGTTCTGACGCAGTACCGTCCCTACCTGCTGCATGCCTACGTGGGCTCTGGCGAGGCTTGGGATCTGGACAGCCGCGACGGCGGCGTGTCGATTCTGCCGCCGTATGAGACGCAGACCGGCGGCGCCTGGTATGCGGGCACGGCCGACGCCATTACGCAGAACCTCGACTACATCAAGGCCAACGACCCCAAGTACGTCCTGATTCTTTCGGGCGATCACCTGTATCGCATGGACTACCGCAAGATGCTCAAGACGCACATTGAGAACAACGCCGACCTCACGGTGAGCGTTATGCCCGTGCCTTGGGAGGAGGCCAGCCGCTTTGGCATCCTGACCACCGACCCCGAGGACGGCCGCATCACCAAGTTCACCGAGAAGCCCGATAAGCCCGATTCGAATCTCGCGTCCATGGGCATCTACATCTTCTCGGCCGACGTGCTGATCGAGGCGCTCGAGGAGGACGCTCTAGACCAGCGCTCGAGCCACGACTTTGGCAAGGACATCATCCCCAAGCTGCTCGGCGAGGGCAAGCGCCTGTACAGCTACGAGTTCCACGGCTTTTGGAAGGACGTTGGCACCATCGCCAGCTTCCACGAGACCTCGATGGACCTGCTGGGCAACAACCCCGAGTTCGATTTGTTCGACAAGCACTTCCCCATCATGTCCAACATCACCACGCGTCCGCCGCACTACATTGGCCCGGACGGCCGCCTGGACGACTGCCTGGTCTCCAACGGCTGCAAGATCTACGGCACCGCTCGCCACTCGATCCTTTCGACCGATGTCATCATCGAGGAGCGCGCCGTGGTCGAGGACTCCGTGCTGCTGCCGGGTGCGCACGTTAAGAGCGGCGCGCACATCTGCCGCGCTATTTTGGGCGAGAACTCCACGGTCGAAGAGGGCGTGAAGCTCGGCTCTGTCGATACCACCAAGGATACGGCCGTCGTTGGAAATGACGTCGTTATCGGGAAGGGGGAATGATCCGATGATCAATCGCAAGGCCATCGGTTATATCACCGCTAACTACTCTTCGACCTACGGCAGCGTGCTGCTCAAGGACCGCCCCATCGCGTCCGTTCCGTTTTTGGGCCGCTACCGCCTGATCGACTTCCCGCTGTCCAACATGATGAATGCCGGCATCAAGACCGTCGGCGTCGTCATGCCGGGCAACTACCGCTCGCTGATCGACCACGTGGGCTCGGGCAAGGACTGGGGCCTGGACCGCAAGAAGGGCGGCCTGTTCATGGTGCCCGGCAACGCGTATGGCACCACCAAGGGCGGCATGCGCTTCCTGCTGCGCGACATCATCTCCAACAAGACGCTGTTCCAGCGCTCGGACAAGCCCTATGTTGTGATGATGGGCACCAACATCATCTTTAACATGGACCTCAACACCATCATCGACGCGCACGAAAACTCCGGTGCCCAGATGACCGTGGTGTACTGCAAGGCCACGCGCAATGTAGATGACGAGACCAAGCTCGAGATTAACGAGAACGGCCGCCTGACGGGCGTGAGCGCTGGCGTCGTGTACGGCGACAACGCCTCTATGGACTGCTGCATCGTCAACCGCGAGACGCTGCTCGAGATCATCGACCACTACCAGGCCGCCGACTATCTGGACCTGCTCGAGGCACTCCAGGGCGACTTTGGCAACATCGACGTGTGCAGCTACGAGTACAAGGGCGAGGTCGTGGGCGTGTTTAGCGAGAAGTCGCTGTACCGCCGCAGCATGGACCTGCTCGACCAGACCGTGGCCGATCAGCTCTTTGACCCCGAGCGCCCGATCCTGACCAAGGCTCACGACGTGCCGCCTTCGCGCTATGCGACCGGCAGCCACGCGTGCAACTCGATCATCTCGGCCGGCTGCATCATCAAGGGCACCGTGCGCAACTCGATCCTGTCGCGCGGCGTCGTGGTCGAGGAAGGCGCCTCGGTGACCAACTCGATCATCAACCAGAGCTGCATCATCAAGAGCGGCGCACGCGTTGAGAATGCCATTCTGGACAAGAACAACGTGGTCCCCACCAACACCGAGCTTCGCGGCACGCCCGAGAACATCCTGGTGCTGGGCAAGGCTCCGTTAACTTCCGACACCACCATCGTACGTTAACGTTGGCACCGCAACATCGCTCGTAACATGTAGAATAGCCGCCCGGTTAGCGCCAGGCGGCTATTCTCGAATTACAACATGGGAGACAATATGGCAGATTCCAGCAAAAAGATGCAGATTGTGTTTGCCTCGGCCGAGTGCGCACCGTTTGTAAAGACCGGTGGCCTGGGTGACGTGGCGGGCTCGCTGCCTGCAGCACTCGTGCGCGCCGGCGCCGAGGTTATCGTAATGGTGCCCAAGTACGCCACCATCAAGGACGAGTACAAGGCGCAGATGGAGCACTTTGCCGACTTTTACGTGAGCCTTGGCTGGCGCAACGAGTACTGCGGGCTTGAGAAGCTCGAGCGCGACGGCGTCACCTATATGTTCGTGGACAACGAGCGCTACTTTGCGCGCGATTATCCGTACGGCTTCTTTGACGACGGCGAGCGCTTCGCGTTTTTCTCCAAGGCCATCACCGAGAGCCTGCAGCACCTGCCGGCCGGTTTTGAGTGCGACATCCTGCACTGCAACGACTGGCAGACCGCGCTGGCGCCCGTGTTCTTGCGCGAGTTCTACCAGGGCCTGCCGCTGTACGACCGCGTCAAGACCGTGTTCTCGATCCACAACGTAGCGTTCCAGGGACAGTTTAGCGACACCGTGATGGAGGACATCCTGGGTGTGGCGCATATTCCCGCGGCCGCCTCGCAGCTGCGTTGCGACGCCTGCAGCATCAACTACATGCTGGGTGCGCTGCACTATGCCGATGCCATCACCACGGTGAGCCCCACCTACGCGGGCGAGATCCAGACGCCCGAGTTTGGCGAGGGCCTGGACGGCGTGCTACGCGTGCGCTCCTACGCACTGCAGGGCATCCTCAACGGCATTGACGTTGCGGGCTTTGACCCGGCGACCGACAAGCGCATTGCCGCCAACTACACCGTGGAGGACCGTTCCGGCAAGGCCGTGTGCAAGGCCAAGCTGCAGGAGGAGTTGGGGCTCGAGGTTCGCGACGACCGCCCGCTCATGGTAATGGTCACGCGCCTGACGCGCCAAAAGGGCCTGGACTTGGTCATGTATGCACTCGACCGCATTCTGGCCGGCGGCGTGCAGGTGGCCGTACTGGGCACCGGCGACCGCGACTACGAGGACGGACTGCGCTACTTCCAGGACAAGTACCCCGGCACCATGGCCGCGCGCATCGAGTTCGATCCGGCACTGTCGCAGCGTATGTACGCCGCCGCCGACATGTTCCTGATGCCTTCGAAGTTTGAGCCCTGCGGCCTGTCGCAGATCATCGCCATGCGTTACGGCACCCTGCCCATCGTGCGCGAGACCGGTGGCCTGAAGGACACCGTGCAGCCGTACAACGAGTTTACCGGCGAAGGCACGGGCTTCTCGTTTACCAACTTTAACGGCGACGAGATGGGCGACGCCGTGTTCCGCGCGGCACGCCTGTTCTGGGACAACCGCGATGCTTGGAACCAGCTGGTCACGCAGGCCATGAGCCAGGACTTTAGTTGGACGCGCTCGGCCGACAAGTATCTGGACCTGTACTTCTTTATGCACCCGGAGATTGAGAGGCCGGCGGCTGTGGAGGCTACAGCGGCTGTGGAGGAGCCGGTTGCTGTTGAGGAGCCCAAGACCGAGGAGAAGCCGGTTGACGATGGCAAGGTAAAGCCCGCGGCAAAGCCTGCTGCCAAGAAGACGACAGCCCGCAAGGCAACGGCTAAGAAGGCTACGGCCACGAAGGCCGCTGCGAGCAAGACCACCGCTGCGAGCAAGACCACCGCTGCCAAGACCACCGCTGCCAAGACCACCGCTGCCAAGACCACCGCTGCCAAGACCACCGCTGCCAAGGCAACGACCACGCGCAAGCGCACGACCGCCGCTGCCAAGAAGGCCACCGAGGCCGAGGTCGCTCCCGAGGTAAAGGACGAGGCCGCCGCCGAGACTAAGACCGCGGCAAAGGCTCCGGCCAAGACCGCTGCCAAGAAGACGGCTGCGTCCAAGACCACGACCGCCAAGAAGACCACGGCTACGAAGTCGACGACGACCAAGGCTGCTACGAAGAAGACCGCTGCGAAGACGACCCCGAAGGCCACCGCAAAGCCGGCCGCCAAAGTGGTGGAGACGACCGCCGAGTCCAAGGCCGAGGTTGCTGTCGAGGCAAAGCCGGCCGCCAAGACGACCACGCGCAAGCGCACCACGACGACGACCAAGAAGACCACAACCAAGGCTGCAGCTCCCAAGGCAAAGGCTAAGGCCGAGGAAAAGCCCGCAGTAAAGGCCGAGCCGGCACCAAAGGTCGCCGAGGTCAAGGCCGCTCCCAAGGCTAAGGCAAAGACCGAGTCCGCCAAGAAGGCCCCGGTCTCCCCCGCCACTCCCGCCGATGAAAAGGCTCCGACCAAGAAGACCTCCGTCCGCAAGGCAACGGCCACCCGCAAGCGCCACTAGCCCACAGACGATCCAAAACCTAATCAAACCCTAAGTAAGGGGCGCTCCAACCGGGCGCCCCTTCTCTATAGATAGTTGGTAAAACGATTTTCTAGGACAACCGTTCGCCGATGGTAAACGGATGTTGTTTATACAGCCTGTGTACAACAGATATACTTACATCCTGTGCGTAAAGCCCATGGCCCGCAGGCCGTGATTCTATTGAACTGGACCGTATTATGAGATTGATTCACAACAGCCGTCTGCCGCAGTTTCGCACTCCGTTTGGCGCTGTGACCACTGGAACTACCCTTTCGCTCTCCGTGATTCTGGAGGATGCCGATCCCGCGCAGGCAACGCTTACGCTGCGCACCTGGGTCGATGAGATCGGTGAGTCTCGATATCCCATGACGCACGAAGGCGACGGCATATTTACCGTAGAGCTTGAGTGCACCGAGCCCTGTCTTATCTGGTACAGCTTTATCTGCAATATCGAGGGCCAGCCCGAGGTTCGCCTGGGCGCACCGCAGGGCCGCACCGGCGGCGAGGGCGTGACCTATAACTACGCCGAGGTGCCGTCGTTCCAGGTCACCGTCTACAAGCACCGCGAAGTTCGACCCAAGTGGTACGAGCGCGGTATGGTCTACCAGATCTTCCCCGATCGCTACGCCCGCGACGAAAACTGGCGCGAGCGCACGCAGGCCGAAGTCGAAAAACCGCGCAACGGAATCCAGCGCCGCATGGTCGAGGACTGGAACGAGCCGCCCGTGTACGAGCGTGCCGAAGACGGCTCCATCAAGACCTGGGACTTCTACGGCGGTTCGCTCAAGGGTATCCAAGAAGACCTACCTCGCATTGCCGAGCTGGGCTTTACAGCCATCTACCTCAACCCCATCTTTGAGGCCGCGAGCAACCACCGCTACGACACGGCCGATTACACCAAGATCGACCCGATCCTGGGCACCGAGCAGGACTTTACGGAGCTGTGCGAGGCAGCCGAGAAGCTCGGCATTTCCATCATTCTGGACGGCGTCTTCAACCATACGGGCGACGATTCGATCTACTTCAACCGCTACGGCAATTATCCCGGCGTCGGTGCGTGGCAGAGCGAGGACTCGCCGTGGCGCGATGCGTTTAATTTCCACGAGGACGGCTCATATGACTGCTGGTGGGGCGTGGGCAACATGCCCGCCATCAACGAGAATTCCGAGCTGGTGCGCGAGAAGCTCTTGGGCAAGGACGGCGTGATTCGCAAATGGCTGCGCGCCGGTGCCCACGGCTGGCGACTCGATGTGGCCGACGAGCTTTCCGACGACTTCCTGGCCGAGATCAAAAAGGCCGTGCTCGCCGAAAAGCCCGACGCGCTGCTGCTCGGCGAAGTCTGGGAAGACGCCTCCAACAAGATCAGCTATGGCCATCTACGCCGCTATCTGCAGGGTTCTGAGCTCGACTCTGCCATGGACTACCCCTTCCGCGACATGGTCATCGGCTTTTTGATGGGTTACAAGAACGCCTATCAGGCTGCCGAGGATATCGAAACCCTGCGCGAGAACTACCCGCGCGAGGCCCTGTCCTGCGCGCTCAATCTGCTCTCGAGCCATGACCGTCCGCGCATCATCTCGGTTCTCGGCGGTGGCCCCGACGAGTCGCAGCTGCCCGAGAGCGAGCGCAGCAAGTGGCGTCTGGACGAGAACTCCATGGGCCTGGCCAAGAGCCGCTTTTGGTTGGCGACGCTCATGCAGATGACCTTCCCGGGCGTGCCCTCGATCTATTATGGCGATGAGTACGGCCTGGAGGGCCTCACCGATCCGGGCAACCGCCGTACCCTGCCGACCAAGGACCAACTCCACGACTTCGACACGCTGGCCATCGTTAAGAACGCGTCTGCCGTGCGCCGTGCGCTGCCCTTTATGGTCGATGGCGAGATCAAGGCCTTTGCGCTCAACGACGAAGTCTTGGCTTACACCCGAACGGGCAAAGACGGCGAGGCCGCGACGGTTATCATCAACCGCAGCCTGCGCAATTCGCACCGCGTGACGATTCCGGCGCTCGGCGAATGCGCGAGCGACGTGATCAGCGGTCACGAGTGCGAGATCCACAACGGTACCGTCACGCTCGACCTGTACCCGCTGGGCTCTTCGATCATCTATCACCATGCCGAGAAGCGCCTGCAGGAGCCGCTCGATCATGGCGCGGGCGTTGTGTGCCACATCACCTCGGTGCCGACCGATGACGGTAAGCCCGGCACAATCGGTGCGCCCACGCGTCGCTTTATCGACCATCTGGCCGCCATGGGCATGCGCTACTGGCAGGTTCTCCCCGTCAACCCCACGGACTTCTTCCGCTCCCCTTACGCCGGTCCTTCGGCCTTTGCAGGCAATATCGACCTGCTGCCCGAAAGCCACGAGGAGCTGGCCGCCGACTTTGAGACCTGGAAGGCCCGCGGAGGCGAGGATGCCGATCCGCTATACACAGCGTTTAAGCATCGCAATGCCGATTGGCTCGAGAAATACTGCGTCTACATGGCCGTTAAGAAGTACTTTGAGGGCGAGTCGCGCCACGATTGGCCGGCAGATGTCGCGCGCTACAACGAGCATCTGATCGACGACAAGCGCTTCCACAACGAGGCCGAGCTTCAGGCGTACATGCAGTACCGCTTTGACTTGGCTTGGTGCGAGCTCATGAACTATGCGCACAAGAAGGGCATCGAGGTTATCGGCGATATTCCTATGTACGTGTCGGACGATTCGGCAGACGCGTGGAGCGAACCTGAGAACTTCTGGCTGTCCGATACCGGCAAGGCAATCGAGATTTCCGGCGCGCCGCCCGACAACTTTGCGCCCGAGGGCCAGGTGTGGGGCAACCCGACGTTCCGCTGGGACCACATGAAGCAGAACGGCTATAGCTGGTGGATGGATCGCCTGCGTCGTGCGTTTTCGCTCTACGACCGCGTGCGCCTGGATCACTTCTTGGGATTCCACAGCTACTTCAGTATCCCCGCAGGCAAGGCTTGCGCCGACGGTCGCTGGCTGGCGGGACCGGGCAAAGACCTGTTCCAGACTGCCTACGACGAGCTGGGTCCGCTCAACTTTATCGCCGAGGACCTGGGCTATTTGACGCCCGGTGTTCGCGCCATGGCTTCGACCTGCGGTTTCCCCGGCATGAACGTGCTGGAGTTTAGCGATTACGACGTCCGTTGCGGCGTGCACCCCACGCCAGGAAAGATCCTGTACACCTCAACGCACGATACGTCGACGCTGGCCGGCTGGTGTACGCGTTCCTTTGCGGGCGGCGATGAACCGAGCGGTGTTGAGGTGGCGGCCAAGCTGATGAGCGACGCGCTGGCAAGCGACGCTCCCCTGGTGATGATGCCGCTGCAGGATGTCCTGGGGCTTGGCGACGACGCGCGCATGAACGTTCCGGGCGTGGCCACGGGCAACTGGACCTGGCAGGCTAACGAGGCGAACATTGCAGCCGCCGAGGGCAAAACCGCACAGCTCCTGCGCAACAACCATAGATTCTGGGGCGAAGCGTGATAAAACCCCCGATATAGGGTACAGTTACAGACGTTTGAATTTTTGCGGGCAGAGTAATCTGCCCGCTTTGTGCTGAAAAGGAAGTATTATGGCGCGCTACGATTACAAGTGCTCGAGCTGCGGCAACGTGTTTGAGGTTGAGCATCCCATGTCCGAGACTCCCGAGGTCGTGTGCCCCAGCTGCGGTGCCCCGGCGGCCAAGACGTTCTCGGCCAGCGGCATTAAATTTGAGGGCAGCGGTTTCTACAACACCGACCAGCGAAGCGGCGGCTCCAGCACCAACGCCACGAGTGGCTGCTGCGCCAACTGCCCGCATAGCCACTAGGAACCAAACAGCCCCGCGATCAGCATCGATCGCGGGGCTGTTTCTTTGTGTCGCAGGTCGCTCTATGAGTTGCGGTGAAATAAGGACCGTTTGGCGGGTAGAGGCCGCTATTCAATCCTTATTTCACCGCAACATAGTCATTACTTGTGGACCAAGCGGGCGCAGAAGTGGCCGTCGTAGGAGTCGGCGTTTACTGGCACGCTTTGGAAGAGGCCTCGATCGTTCTGGCGTACGGATACGAGCTTCTTGGCCTGATCGAACTCGGGGAGTTGCAGAATCTGTGCCTCGGAAAGCGGTGCCACGCTAAAGCCGGCACCCTCGGGAGAAGCAAGGAACGCGTCCACGACCTGCGTGTTCTCCTCGTCGAAGACCGAGCACGTCGCATAGATCAGCTCGCCGCCGGCAGCCACGCGCGCGGCGGCTTCCTTGAGCATCGTCAGTTGCAGTTTGGGCAGCTCAACCGCTACATCCTTTTCGGTCAGGCGCCAGGGGATCTCAGGATGACGGCGCATGGTGCCGGTGCCCGAGCACGGCGCATCGATAAAGACCGTGTCGAACTTAACCGGCTTGCCAAGCATGGCATCAAACGACGTCAGTACTTCATCAAGCTCGCAGGCATCACCCGAAACCGTACGAACGCCCTGAATACCGGCCTTGTGCAGGCGAGCGAGATTCAGATCGCACTTGCGATCATGCAGATCGAGCGCCGTATGCTGACGCTCATAGCCCGCATGCTTGGCCTGGCACATCATCACATAGGTCTTGGTACCACGACCGGCACCAATCTCAAGGCAGCTACCAGGGCGCGTGGCAGCTGTGGCGATAAGCTGCGCGTTGAGATCAGATGCCACCGCGGCAGCACGCTCAAACACACCCGAAGCAACGGTAACCTGGGCATCAACCGGGGCATGGCAGCCCGGGAAGACAGGCGCGACGAGCTGCGAGATATACGGATCGGGCTTGGTCGCAAAGGCGTTCTCATGCAGGGCCAGCGGCGCAGGTGCCAAGTTGCCGGCAAAGTTAAGCGCACCCTCTGGCGTGTCAAACGACGCCATGATACGAGCGCACAGCCAACGCGGCAGACCCATCAAGCGCGACAGACGAACCAAGCGTCGCTCAGACTCATTCACATCGGACGCCGTGGCAAAGTCCTCAACGTTGTCCGCGACCTTATGCAGCACGGCGTTGGCCAAACCGGCGGCAGACTTAGCTCCGCTGCGCACCAGCTCAACACCCTGACTTACGGCAACGCGGCCAGGCGTATGCAGATAGAGCATCTCGAAGGCCGAGATGCGAAGCGCCATGCGAACACGCGGCGCAACCTTTTTAGGCTTATCGAGAAACTGATCGAGCAGCTCGTCCAAAATACCCTGCGTGGCGGCCACACCCAGTGCCAAGCGGGCGGCAAAAGCGGAATCGCGCTGGTCAATAGCCTTGGCCGATGCGCGAGAGGACAGCACGTCACGCGCATACATGCCGCGGCGATCGGCCTCCATTAGCACATCGAGCGCAAGTTTGCGCGCGGGAGAAAGCTTGCTCATGACAAAACACCCCAGATAAGATCGGCGCCTTGCAGCCCAGCAGCCCAAGCAGAAGCGGCCATGGCACGCTTGCCATCGGGCTTAACCTCGAGCAACTCAACCGAGCCATCGGAAAGGCCAAGGTAGACGCGCTTGGCTTGAACGGCAACAGCGCCCTCGCCAAGCGACACATCAGCCGACGCAGCATCGAGCACACGCACGGTCTTGCCGGCAATCACGCAACGAGCAGGCGCGGTATCGGACGAAGCGAGCACATGACGCACGCAATCGAGCGCAGCCATCTGCGGATCCAGACGCATCTCCAGCTTGGAAATCTTGGCAGCATGAGTGACGAGCGACTCATCCTGCTCGGTCCAAACCGCCGAACCATCGGCAAGCGAAGGAAGTGTATCGGCAAGCAGTTTGCCGCCAAGCTCACCAAGCTCCATGGTCAGCGCCTCGGCATGCTTACCGGCAATCGTGGTCGAGGCCTGTGCACAATAAGCACCAGTATCCACGCCATGACCGATGCGCATGATAGAAACGCCAGCGGCCTCATCACCAGCGAGAATCGCACGCTGAATAGGAGCAGCCCCACGCCAACGAGGCAGCAAGGACGCATGAACATTCACAATGCCGAGCGGCGCCATATTCAAGACCTCATCAGGCAAAATACAACCATAGGCAGCCACGCAGAAAATGTCAGCCTGGGCAGCCCGGAGCGCCTCAACAACCTCAGGCGTCATACGATTAGCCTCAACAACCGGCAACCCCAGCTCAAGCGCCTTGGCCTTAACAGGAGAAGGCTCAAGCTTCTTACCGCGCCCACGAACAGCATCAGGACGAGTAACAACAAGCGCAATCTCGTTGCCAGCCGCAACAAGCGAAGTCAGCGAAGGCACAGCAAAATCAGGCGTACCCATAAACACAATACGCATAAAAGTTAGTCTCCTCTCAATAACGAGCCGAGACGGCTACAAAAGAAGCGCTCCAGGTCGCAAACGCACCCAGCCGCCAGAACAGTCCAACAAAAACAAATATACCCAAAACCAAAGAAAGAGCCGCAATAAAAGCAGCTCTTCCAACAAAGCAATTATCAGCGAAGACGCCCCTCCCTGGCCCAACGGCGCACGGGCGAGACAAGCAGCGTCAACGTAGTCCCCGGGGCGCCCGCCTATATCGTCCCGCGCGCAGTTTCGCAGCGCAGCGAGAATGTTTGAGCACGGGATGATATAGGCGGGCGCCCCGGAGACGGACAAACCTACTCCGTCTCGCCCGGTCGAGCGCCGCGGGCCAGGGCGTCCTGGTACTCCTTGACGGCCTTGATCCTCTGCATGGGCTTGAGTCGCTCAAACATGGTATTGCCGTGCAGATGATCGATCTCGTGCTGCAGGCACACGCAGAACAGGTCGCCCGAGGCCTCGTAGCGAATCAGGTTGGCATCCAGGTCGTACGCCTCGACGACGACATGGTCGGGACGCTCGATCTCGCAGCTAATACCAGGAATGGAAAGGCAGCCCTCGCTAAACGGCACCAGATGGTCGCTCTGCTCCACGATCACGGGATTAATGAGCACGTACGGATCGTAGTCGCTCTTGTCGCTGTAGTCGCAGTCGATGGTGACCAGCTGAATGAGCTCGCCGATCTGCGGGGCAGCCAGGCCGCAGCCGCCGTTCTCGAACATCATCTTCTTCATCTTCTCGGCAAGTGCCTCGATCGCCGGGGTGATCTCCTCGATGACGGCGCACTCCTGGCGCAGACGAGGGTCAGGCGACAGTACGATTCCGTTGGCTTCCATGGCCATCCTTTCGGGTTGTTACATCAAATCATAGGCGTCGACGTCAACGCTCACGCTCACGGCGCGCACGGAGCCCACCTCTTTGAGGCAGGCGTCGATATCATCAGAGACATGGTACCCCACGGGCGACTTCACAAGCAGATGGAAGCGGTAACTGTCCTTGGCTCTCTCGATTACACACGAAGCCGGGCCCAGCACCTGCGGCACGGCACTCCCCGCCCGCAAAAAGTCGGGCGCGGCGGCATGCCAGCGGCGCTTAAGAAGCTTTGCGATACGTCCGATGTAGTTCTGCGCGTCGTCTCGGTTCGCCGACCACACCAAGATGTTGACCAGGCGAACAAACGGCGGGTACAGCGCGTCGCGGCGCTGATCCAGGTCGTAGTCGGTAAAGATCGAACGATCGTGCTCAGCGACGGCGCGAATGACCGGATCCTCGGGCAGGTAGGTCTGGATGATAACCTCGCCGGGGCGATCGCCGCGGCCGGCACGGCCTGCAACCTGCTCCAGCAGATCGTAGGCGCGCTCCCCCGCTCTAAAATCGGGCAGCTTTAGCGCAAAGTCGGCATTGACCACGCCCACCAGCGTGACCTCGGGAAAGTCAAGGCCCTTTGCAATCATCTGGGTGCCCAGCAGCACCGCGCAATCGGCGGCATCGAACTGCTCGAGCAGCTTTTTGTGCGCGTCCTTGCCGCGCGTGGAATCGGCATCCATGCGAATGATGGCGACGTCGTCGGGCAGCATCTGGTGCAGTGCGTCCTCGATCTGCTGAGTGCCCAGGCCCATTTTTGCCAGGTAGCGACTGCCACATTTGGGGCAACGGCTCGTGGCCGCCGGATAGGGCTGCACGCGCCAAGACGAACCGCATGTGTGACACTGCAGCGTGTGTGTGCGCTCGTGATACGTAAGCGCGGTGGAGCAGTGGTTGCAGGTGGGGACGCAGCCGCACTCGCGGCACATCAGGAACGGCGCAAAACCACGGCGGTTATGCAGCAGCACGGCCTTCTCGCGGCGCTCGACCACACGCTCAAGGCCTTCTATAAGCGGTTTTGAGAACATGGAGCGGCTACCGTGCGAGAACTCGCGACGCAGATCGGCAATGCGAACCGTGGGCAACACGGCGTGTCCCGGGCGCTCGGGCATCTCGACGCGCGTCCAGGTGGCACCGTTATACGTGCCACGGCGGCAGCGGTCGAGGGACTCGGCAGATGGCGTGGCGGAGCCCAACACGAGCGGGCAGCGGTAGCGCCGCGCCATCTCGGCTGCCACCTCGCGCACGTGGTAGCGCGGACTGGAGCCCTGCTTATAGCTAGTCTCGTGCTCCTCGTCGATGATGATGAGACCAAGGTCGCTGAGCGGGCAAAAGAGCGCCGAGCGGGCGCCGACGACCACGCGGGCCGCACCGCTGGCGACCATATCCCACTGGTCCAGGCGCTCGCCGGCCGAAAGGCGCGAATGGAACACGGCGACCGTCTCGCCAAAGCGCGAACGGAAGCGGCCGACGGTCTGGGCCGTCAGCGAGATCTCGGGCACCAGCACGCAAGCCGAACGGCCGGCCGCCAGCACGCGCTCGATGGCGGAGAGGTACACCTCGGTTTTGCCGGAGCCGGTGACGCCGTCGACCAGCACCACGTCGCCATGAGCGTCCAGACGGGCGCGCTCAATCTGCGCGAGTGCCTGCTTCTGGCCGTTGGTAAGGGAGACCGGCGCCTTGCCGCTTGCCGAGGACAGCGTGGTCTGCTCGCTGCAGCCACGCCACGCACGACGCTCCTCCACCACGACGACGCCGCGTTTTTCGAGCGCCTTGATGGTCGCCGACATGCTGTTATAGAGAAGGTTGAGGTCGCGCGTCGTGACCGGGCCGCACTGGAGCGCCTCGATGAGCTGACGCTGGCGGACCGCGGTCTTGGGCGGCGTATAGTCGAAGCCCTCGGGCGTGAGCATGACCCAGCGGTTTTGGATGGGTTTGACGGCGGGGCGCTCAACGGCCCACACGCCGTCGTCACCTTTGACCACGCGCGGGCTTCCACCCGGGGGCAAGAACAAACGCAGGCACTCGGAAAGCGTTGCGACGTACTCGCGGCTCATCCAGCGTGCGATACGGGCAGCCTCGGCGGTAAAGAGCGGTTTGCTGAGGATAGCCTTGATGGCTTTAATGTGGGCTGGGTCGAGGGCGTTGATGCCTTGCAGGTCACCCAGCTCAGGCGCAATGTCGACGATATAGCCCGCGGCGGCACGGTTACCAAAGTGGACCAGGACCGTGGATCCGATTTGCGCCTCGTTGGCAAGGGACCGGGGAATGCCATAAGCAAACGGCTCGGACAGCGCACGGGTGGGAATGTCGAGGACTACGCTCGCATAGGCGGCGACGGGTTCAGGCGCGAACTCAGGCTTGGCCGGAGTCTCCTCCGGTTCCGGCGAACCAAACAGCGACAGTTGCTCGACCATGGCCCCTATACCTCCCATCCCATGCGTCTTCAGAAACAAGAGCCCCGCTCGGGTGAACGGGGCTCGGATACATGCGTTTACGCGGCTGCTACAGCGCCATCGTGCGGGCGCGGTCGATACGCGCCAGGCAGTCGTCGCGGCCGACGAGCGCCATGGTCTCGCCCAGCGGGGGGCTCACCATGTTGCCGCAGACGGCGACGCGCACGGCCTGGAACACCACGCGCTTCTTAAGGTCCATCTGCTCGGGCAGCGGCTCAAGCGCGGCGTCGATGTTGGCAGCCGTCCACTCGTTCACGCCCTCGAGAGCGGCCTTGGCGGCATCCAGAATGGCACCCATGCCCTCCTTGGCCAGGCCCTTGTTGACGGACTTCTCGTCATACTCGAGCGTCTCGGCCGTAGCGAAGATGGGAGCGGCGACGGTCACGGCGTCGGCCGGCATCTTGGTGCGCGGCTTGACGATGGCGGCAAGCGCGTCGATCCAATCCTCGCCGTACTCGACATTGCCCTCGATGAGACCCGCCTCGTGCAGATCGGGGACCATGATCTCGTCGGCAAACTGAGCATCGGACATGCCGTTGATGTACTCGGCATTGACCCAATCGAGCTTCTTGGGGTCGAAGGTCGCCGGGTTCTTAGAGATGCGGTCGAGCGAGAACTTGCTGGCCAGGACATCGCGCGGGATGATCGTGGTCTCACCGTCGAGCGACCAGCCGAGCAGCGCCAGGTAGTTAACGAAGGCGTCGGACAGGTAGCCGGCGTCGCGGTACTCCTCCACCGAGGTGGCGCCGTGGCGCTTGGAGAGCTTCTTGCCGTCGGCACCCAAGATCATGGAGATGTGGGCGAACGTAGGCACGGGCGCGCCGAGGGCCTCGTAGACCATGACCTGACGCGGGGTGTTGGACAGGTGGTCGTCGCCGCGGATGACGTGGGTGATCTTCATCATGGCGTCGTCGACGACGGTCGCGAAGTTGTACGTGGGCGTGCCATCGGAGCGGAAGATGACAAAGTCGTCGAGCTCCTTGGCGTCGAAGGTCACCTCGCCGTGGACGGCGTCGTGGATGACGACGTCGCCGCGGTCCTCGGGCACCTTAATACGCAGGACGTAGGACTCGCCGGCCTCGATGCGGCGGCGGGCCTCCTCGGGATCAAGATCGCGGCAACGGCGCTGATAGCCCTGGAAGGGGTCCTTGCGCTCCTGCGCGGCCTTGCGGTCGGCGTCGAGCTGCTCCTTGGTGCAGAAGCAGGGATAGGCCTTGCCCTCGTCCCAAAGCTTCTGGGCGGCCTGCTTGTACAGGTCCAGGCGCTCGGTCTGGGCGTAGGGGCCAAAGTCGCCGCCCACCTCGGGACCCTCGTCCCAGTCCAGGCCCAGCCAACGCATGGCGCGCAGGATAATCTGCGTGTTCTCGTCGGTGGAGCGGGTGGGGTCGGTGTCGTCGATGCGCAGGATGAACGTGCCGCCGTTTGCGCGGGCGAAAGCCCAGTTATAGATAGCGGTGCGGGCGCCGCCGATGTGCAGCTTGCCCGTCGGTGAGGGTGCAAAGCGGACGCGAACGTCTGATGCCATGGAAATCTCCTCGATTGCAGGATGGATGTCTAACCGCATCAGTATAAAGCATCAAAGCAACCTCCGCACAAAGGGCACCGACCCAATCATTGGGGACAGACTTAAATGACCAGTCGTTGGAGACGTTCTTAGTTTAAGGCTGGTCATTTAAGTCTGTCCCCAATGAGTAGGTGCGGAAAGGGTGTGAATGTTTGATTTACGCGTTATGATGTGCCCTTGCATAGAGAGCCCGGCGGAATGGTAACGGTCGCGGGACACGTTTTTGAAAGGACAATCATGTCAGAAGAACTTCGTTCCATCCCACCCCAACACGGGTCCTTTGTTTTTACGTCGGAGTCGGTGACCGAAGGTCATCCCGATAAGATCGCTGACCAGATCAGCGATGCCGTCCTCGACGCAATCCTCGCCAAAGAAATAGAGCTGCAGGAGCAGGGCTACATCGCCCCCAACGGCGTGCCCGCCAACGTGGAGAACGTCCGCTGCGCCTGCGAGACCCTCGTGACCACCGGCACCGTTATCGTCGCCGGCGAGATTCGCACCCAGGCCTACGTCGACGTTCAGGAAATCGCCCGCGGCGTTATCCGCCGCATTGGCTACAACCGTGCCAAATTCGGTTTTGACTGCGATACCTGCGGCGTTATGAGCCTCATCCATGAGCAGTCACCCGATATCGCTCAGGGCGTTGACGAGTCCTTCGAGACCCAGACCGGCGCTACCACCGACCCGATCGACCTGATCGGTGCCGGCGACCAGGGCATGATGTTCGGTTACGCCTCCAACGAGACCAAGACCCTCATGCCCATGCCTCACTACCTGGCAAGCCGCCTGGCCGAGCGCCTGGCTGCCGTGCGTCACGACGGTACCCTCGCCTATCTGCGTCCCGATGGCAAGACCCAGGTCACCGTGCGCTACGAGGACGGCAAGCCCGTCGAGGTCACGACCATCGTCATCTCCACGCAGCACGCCGCCGAGATCGAGGACATGGGCAAGATCAAGGCCGACCTAATCGAGCACGTCATCACCCCGGTCATGGCCGCCGAGAACATGCCGTGGGACAACGCCGACATCTACGTGAACCCCACCGGTCGCTTTGTCGTGGGCGGACCTATGGGTGACACGGGACTGACTGGCCGTAAGATCATCGTCGACACCTACGGCGGCTATGGCCGTCACGGCGGCGGTGCCTTTAGCGGCAAGGACTGCACCAAGGTCGACCGCTCCGCCGCGTATGCCGCGCGCTGGGTAGCCAAGAACGTGGTCGCCGCCGGTCTGGCCGACCGCTGCGAAGTCGAGCTTGCCTACGCCATCGGCGTTTCCAAGCCCCTCTCAATCATGGTCGACACCTTCGGCACCGCACATGTTGCCGAGGACAAGATCGTCGAGGCCGTAGAGAAGACCTTCGACCTGCGCCCGGGCGCAATCATCCGCGACCTAGACCTGCGTCGCCCCATCTACGAGAAAACAGCAGCCTACGGTCACTTCGGCCGCGAAAACGCCGACTTCACCTGGGAGAAGACCGACCGAGTCGAAGAACTCAAAGCAGCCTGCGGCCTGTAAGCACGCGGCTAAAGCTACAGCCAAATAGAAACGCACCAAAAAGAGGTACCGAAACAACCGGTACCTCTTTTTTATTTAATCGGTGGTGAAGATGAGTCGACATGGAGCACAGAATAGGTCTCCAGCTGATGGATTTTGCAGCATGAGCGCCTCTACCATGTATCCTAAGTTCCGAGGGCTTTGGTATTTGGTCGATCGCGAGTTCCGCACGAGCCGGAGGCCACTTAATGTGGCCTCCGTGCGAGCCAGGACTGTAGAGCAGGCGACCAAATACCAAAGCCCTCGGAACGACGGGATAGAGAAGGAGCACCCATGGCAGGCAAGCCGCAAACACTAGCTACGACCTCGGCATTCGAGATCTTGGGCCCCGTCATGGTCGGCCCCAGCTCATCGCACACCGCCGGCGCCCTACGCTGCGCCCAAGTTGCCGCCAGCCTGCTGGAAGGCCGCATCACCAAAGTCACCTTTGGCCTATGGAACTCCTTCGCCCACACCTACCGCGGCCACGGCACCGACCGTGCGCTCGTCGCGGGCATCCTGGGCCTCGACACCGATGACGAGAACATCAAGCAGGCCTTCGACCTCGCTCGCGAGCAGGGCCTCGAATATCACTTTGACATCAAGGGCGACGACGCCTCCATCCACCCCAACACCGTCGACATCGATATGGTCGACGACACGGGCGCCACGGCGCAGGTCCGCGGCGAGAGCCTGGGCGGCGGCAAGATGCGCATCAGCCGCATTAACGGCGTCGGCGTCGACATCTCGGGCATGTATTCCACGCTCTTCGTGGCGCACAAGGACGTTCCCGGCGTGCTCGCCGCGCTCACGAACCTGCTCGCCTACGCCCACGTGAACATCGCCTTCTGCCGCACCTACCGAACCGAAGTGGGCGGCCAGGCCTACTCCGTCTTTGAGACCGACGGTGCGCCCGACGACACCGTCGTCCCCATGTTACGCAAGCTCGACAATGTCGATTACGCGACCTTTATCGAGCTCCCCGGTTCTGCCTCGTCGCTCTCCCCCGGCGTCTCGGCCAAGGAGATCTTCGACGACGGCGAGCAGCTGCTCGATGCGTGCGAGGAACTGGGGCTCAGCATCGGCGCCGTCATGGCCGTGCGTGAGGCGCGCCTGACCGGCGAAGCCCACGCCGTCGACGCCATGCGTCGCGTGCTCGACGTCATGCGGGAGGAGACCACGGCCCCCATCGCCAATCCGCAGCGATCGCTCGGCGGGCTTATCGGCGGCGAGGCCAAACTCGTCGATGCCACCGGCCGCAACGATTTGAGCACGAGCCTGATGGGCGCCGTCCAGACCGACGCCGTAGCCCGCGCCATGGCCGTGCTCGAGCGCTCGGCCACGATGGGCGTAATCGTCGCAGCTCCGACGGCAGGATCCGCGGGTGTTGTGCCCGGCTGCGTGCTGGCGCTCGCCGATCGCCTGCAGCTCGACGACGAGCAGGTCATGGACGCGCTCTACTGCGCAGCCGCCATCGGCCTCAACCTCACCACAAGCGCCTGCGTCGCCGGCGCTGAGGGCGGCTGTCAGGCCGAGGTGGGAAGCGCCGCCGCCATGGCGGCCGCCGCGCTGGTGCAGATGCTCGGCGGCACGCCCGAGCAGGCGCTCGACGCCAGTTCCATCGCGCTGAGTAACCTGCTGGGCCTCGTTTGTGACCCCGTCGGTGGCCTCGTGGAGGTGCCCTGCCAAAACCGCAACGCCATCGGCGTGGCAGCGGCCTTTAGCTCGGCACAACTCGCCCTCGCAGGCATTAAGAGCTTGGTGCCGTTTGACCAGATGGCACATGTCATGCTCTCGGTGGGCCACGCGTTGCCAGCCACGCTGCGCGAGACGGCAAAGGGCGGCATCGCGCAGGCTCCGGCCGCACTTTCGGCCTGTGCAAAATGCGGCGTGTGCGGATAGCGACAAAGAACGACTCAAAGGTGGGACAAATGTCCCACCTCTTTTGAATGCCACCGTTTCCGTACCACAAACAGCAGGGCAATCGCTATAATGCAAGCCCAGTAAAAACACGATGAACCGCAAGGCGAAAATCGAAGGATATGCATACGATGTCGCAAAACGATCGAACTCAACTGATTCCCGATCCGCAGCAGCCGAGCAGGCACGCCGGCGGCGTTCAGTCGCCGCGTCCTATCGCGCCGAGCCACGGTCAGCAGCGTGGTGCGGCAAACGCTTCTCAACGCCCGAACCAACAGCGACAGCAGCGTCAACAACGTCAGCAGCACCAGGCAAACGGCAATGCGCCCAAGCAGCCCCCCACGCACGCTCGAGGCGATCGCGGCCCCGCGCGCAAGTCCGCCGGCAACAATAAGTCGGGCAAAAAGACGACGCTCTTTGTCGTCCTGGGTCTAATCGTCATTGTCTATATCGAAGGCGTCGTAGCATTTTCGCAGGTAGCCTACCCCAACACCACCATCGCCGGCGTCGACGTCTCGTTCTCCAACGCTTCGTCTGCCGCCACCAAGGTCAACTCGGCATGGAAGCACTATAAGCTCACCGTGACAGGCGATGACTTTAACTGGACCTATCAGCCCGAGTCCGATGAGCCCATCGTCGACGGTGAAGCTGCCGCAAAAGAGATTATCAGCCACAACGAAGCCTTTGTATGGCCGGTCCGCCTTGTGGAATCCTTAAGCGGCAAGACCAAAACAACCGCTACCTCCAACGAAGTCGATCTTGATCAAGACGTCGACCTGTCCATGCTCTCCGACACCTTTGACCAAAAGAAGTTTGAGAAGGATCTGGGCGCCGCCATCGACGAGTTTAACGAGGGCCGTTCGGGCACGTTCGAGGCAAATAGCTCCTATGACGAGCAGGCCGGCAAGTTTACCGTCGAGAAGGCGCGCTCCAACGAAAAACTCAACCGCGAGCATGTCATTAAATATGCCGAGCTCGAGCTTGCCTCGCTGGCCGAGACCGTAGATCTTTCCAAGCTCGGCAACGATGCCTATGAGCCGCTCAATGGAACGCTGACCGATGATCAGATTCAGGCCGCATGCGATGCCGCCAACAACTTCCTGGGCGTCAACGTGACCCTCCTGCTCAACGGCGAGGATGCTGGCAAGGTTGATGGCAGCTCCGTATTGCAGTGGATCAGCTTTGCCGATCCGGCCAACCCAACGCTCGATACGACGCAGATCAGCAGCTGGGCAGCCGAGCTCGCTAACGGCTTTAATACCGTGGGCTCCACTCGCTGGTGGACGCGCGCCGATAGCAAGCAGTGCGCCGTCGAAGGCGGTGACTTTGGTTGGTCCATCGACAGCAGCTCGCTCGCCAAGCAGGTCGAGGACGCCATTAACAACAAGCAGACTGGCGAAATCGAGATCAAGTACTCCCAGAAGGCCGACACCTTTACCGCAAAGGGAGAGCCCGACTGGAAGGCGTATATCGACGTCGACTTGTCCGAACAGCACGCGCGCTACTATGACGAGAGCGGAAATATCGTTTGGGAGGCCAACTTTATCTCGGGCAAGCCGGGCGAGGACGCCACGCCCGAGGGCGTCTGGCAGATCAACAGCAACGACGGCGGCAGCACCCTGATCGGAGCCAAGGACCCCGAGACCGGCAAGCCCAAATACGAGAGTCCGGTGAGCTACTGGATGCCGTTTGAGGGCAACATGATCGGCTTCCATGATGCCACCTGGCAAAACGACAAGAGCTTCGATAACGCCGAGTCGTACAAATGGTGCGGCAGCCACGGCTGCATCAACCTGCGCCTGGCAGACGCCAAGGCACTTCACGACTGCATCAAAGTCGGCCTGTGTGTGGTTGTCCACTCGTAGTGCAACGCGCACATTCATACAACGTGGAACCGCTGCGACCAATCTAACAGTTCCGAAAGAAACCGTCTTATGCGCCCGCCTCAACCGGTGGGCGCATATACTTATCGAGGTACTTTCTATAAAGGAGACGCTATGCCGAATGTCCCCACGACCACCCCGGGCCCGGATGATACCGAGCACACGCTCGAAGATGTCACCGAAACGATTCCTCTGATTACAAACGTACATGCCGACAAGCAGAACGGACGCACGAACGATGCGGCCGAGATTTCCGATGAAGAGGCATATGCCAAGCTCAAGGCAAAACGTGCCGAGCGCCGACGCAAAAAGCTGATTCGCCGCGGTATTGCCGTCGGCGTCGTGGGCGCCATCGCGCTCATCGCCATTGTCGCAACCCTGGTTATCAATGCGCAGCCACAGGGCGCTAGCGGGCCGGTGACCGACATGGTGACCGAGGGCACGTTTACCACAACGGTCGAGGCGAGAGGCCAGCTCAAACCCATTTCGTCCTCAGTGGTCTCCCCTTCTGTCGACGGTACGGTCGATTCGATCAACGTGCAGGCAGGCCAATCCGTCAACGAGGGCGACGTGCTTATGACTATTAAAAACGACGAGCTCGATCGCAACGTTGCCGAGGCGCAGCGTGCAGTTGCAGCCGCTCAGGAAGACCTCTCCAACGCGCAGAAAGCCGCAGCTGCTGCGCAGGCCACCCCAACGACGGACGTCGAGGGAGCTTCCGCAGCGGCTGGCGTCTCCGCCGCATCAGTGGACACGAACGCCGTATCGGCCGCGCAGCGCAGCCTCGCATCAGCCCAGGCAAACCTCGACCAGGCGAACGCCAAGGCCTCCAGTCGCACGGTCACGGCCCCGAGCTCGGGTAGCATCGTGGAGCTCAATGCCAAAGTGGGCGCCACGGTTACAGGCGGCATGATCATGGGCGAAAGCGATACGAGCGGCGGCAAGCAGTGCATGCAGATCGCCGACCTATCTAAGATGAAGGTGACCGTGCAGGTGGGCGAAAAGGACATCGCCAAGATCGCCGTTGGGCAGAGCGCCAACGTCACGTATCCCGCGTTTCCCGATATCGTGAGCCAGGGCACCGTCACGGCTATCGCGTCGGTGGCAAACTCCGACGCCGCCAACGGTGGCGGCGGCAGCGTGACCTTTAACGTCGACATTCTCATCGAGGCGCCCGACGCGCGCCTGAAGCCGGGCATGACGGCCGAGGTCTCGGTGGTGACCGAGCAGCTCGACGACGTGGTGATGGTGCCGACGATGGCGCTCATGACCGAAGACGGCGAACACTATTACGTCAACGTCGCAACCGATGACGAGGGCAAGCAAACCCATCGCGTGAAGGTGACCGTCGTGACGCAAAACGACAACGAAGCCGTAGTCGGCAAGACACAGGTTAAGCGCGACGACCAGGGCAACGAGATCAACCCCAACGTTCCGGTTACCAAGCTGCGCGATGGCGACACCCTCGTCATGGACACCGGAGCGGACGCAACGGCTGACGGCGGCTACGGTGCGGATTCGGGCAGTATGTCTGCCGACGAGGGCATGTAATGCGTCCCGTTATCGACATCCGCAACGTGCACCGCATCTTTGAGAGCGAGGCGGGGTGCGCCCACATCCTGCACAACGTGAGCCTGGCGGTAAATCCCGGCGAATTCGTCGCTATCACCGGCCCCTCGGGCTCGGGCAAGTCGACGCTCATGAACATCCTAGGCTGTCTGGATAAGCCGACGGCGGGCGACTACTACCTGCAAGGGCTCAACGTGGCCGAGCTCGATGATGAGGAGCTCACCGAAGTTCGTGCCCTGAGCATTGGCTTTGTCTTTCAGAGCTTCAACCTGCTGCCGCGCCTGTCGGTTATCGAAAATGTGATGCTGCCGCTGGCCTACACCAATGTGCCCCGTAGCCAGCGCGAAATGCGCGCCGTGCACGCGCTGCAGGCTGTCACGCTGCCCGTCGTCCACTGGGACCACCGCATATCCGAGCTCTCGGGCGGCCAGATGCAGCGCGTCGCAATCGCGCGCGCCCTCGTCAATGACCCGCCCATCATTCTGGCCGACGAGCCGACGGGAAACCTGGACTCCGCTACCGGAGCGCTTGTGATGGAAACCTTCCATAAGCTCCAGAAGCGCGGCAAAACCATCGTGCTTATCACACACGACCCCGGCATCGCCGCCGAGGCCGACCGTGCCGTGACCATCCGCGACGGTCGCATTCACGATGGCGCGTATATTCCACATGCACCGCGGACCCTGCGCAGCGCCGTAGATAGCCTGCCCATGATTTCCGCCTCCGCCAACCCGCCGAAAGGAGTGGTGGCATGAGCGCCCGCGATCTCATCCAGGAAGCCCTTCACTCGCTCGAGGCCAACAAGGGGCGCAGCCTGCTCACCATTCTGGGCATTGTCATCGGCATCGCCTCGGTTATCGCCATGACTTCGCTCATCGGCGGCATCCAAAACAGCCTAGTCAACAGTCTGGGCCTCAATGCGGCACGCATGGTGCAAATCTATTCGTCGCAAGAACTCACAGAGTCGGACATCGAGAAGCTTCAAAAACTGGTGCCGCAGATAGAGCAGATCGGCATTGTCGACAGCGCGTATACCGAGTACAAGACCGGCGATAAAAGCTATACCGTCATGGCACAGGGTGTCGATAGCGACATGCTCGACGCCGTGGGGGCCGGAAAGCTCGTTGCGGGGCGTACCTATTCCCAGGCCGAGTCTCAATCAGGCTCGCGCGTGGCGCTCATCAGCCGCGGCGGCGCCGATCAGCTTTACGGCAACGAACAGGATTCGCTGGGGAAAACCATCAAGGTGTCCAACGGCGAGGTGCAGATTGTAGGCGTGATTGATGGCGGCAGCGACTCCATGGGCTCGCTCACGCTGTATATGCCACGCGAAACCATCTCCGGGCTGTTTGGCGACGAGAATCCTTCATTCCCCAGCGTGACGGCACTTGCCGCCGAGGGCACGGACATGGATGAGCTTTGTAAGACCATCGAGTCCAAGGTGCGTGCGATGAAGGGCATCGCGGAGGATGATGAGTACGACAGTGTATCGGCGACATCCATGAAAAGCGCCATCGATGCACTCAACTCCTTTATGGGCGCATTCTCGCTCATCATGGGTGCTGTCGCCAGCATCTCGCTGCTTGTCGGCGGCATCGGCATTATGAACATGATGCTCACCAACGTAACGGAGCGCATCCGCGAGATCGGCATCCGCCGCGCTCTAGGCGCCAGTCGTCGCGATATCACCGCGCAGTTTTTGGCCGAGTCCTCGGCGCTGTGCGTCACTGGCGGCATTCTGGGCGTCGTGATTGGCTATCTGCTGGCCTGGGGGCTCACGTTCTTTGCCGCAAGCTCGGGCATCATGAGCGAGTTTGGAGCCACCGGGACGATCACGCCAAGCTTCTCCATTACGACCGTGTTGATCGCGTTTGCCGTATCGGTCGGCATCGGCGTAATCTTTGGCTTCTACCCCGCTCGCCGCGCGGCAAAGCTCGACCCGGTGGAGTGCCTACGCTACCAGTAAGCCACCACCAACAAGTTGCGGTGAATTATGGACTGAATATGCTGTCTAGCAGCAAAAACAGACACTATTTCACCACAACTTATTGAAGGGCTGCTTGCGCCAGTTCCGGGCGTCGTCCTCGAGCTTTTGGCAGATGACGGGCTTGTACGGGTCGAGCTTGCTCGGGGCGCTCCTCCTCGCGGGCGGGAGGGCGCGCAGGCGCGGCGAGCGCCTAGCGCGCGAGCTCCCGTAAGAGCGCGTCTTCCACTTCCCGAAGCGAAAGGGCGCCGCCTCCCTCGGCGGGACGGGCGACCACGATGCAGCGCGCTCCCACGTCGCGCGCGGCGGCGAGCTTCTCGGCCGTGCCGCCTACGGTTCCCGAGTCCTTGGTCACAAGCCACTGGGCGCCCACCTGCCGAAGCATCGCCTCGTTGAGCTCGCGGGTGAAGGGCCCCTGCATGCCGATGACGTGCGACGGCGAAAACCCCGCGTCGATGCACTTCGTTATAGCGCCGGGCAGCGGGAGCACACGCACGAAGAAGCGCTCCGCGAAATCGGCGACGCGCGTGTAGGGAGCAAGCTCCTTACTCCCCGTCGCGAGAAGCGCGCGACCCGGGTTCTCGGAGAGAAAGCGCGCCGCGCAGGCGATCGACGCGACCGACACGACGCCTTTGGGCAGCGCCTCGGCCGGGCGCGCAAGGCGCAGGCATCGTGCACCCACGGCGAGCGAAGCGGCCCGGATGTTGCCGCTTGCGAGCGTAGCGAAGGGGTGCGTGGCGTCGACGACGATGTGCGCGCCGGAAAGCTCGCGCTCCATGTCGGCCTCGTCGAGCCTGCCCGCATGCACCTCGATACCCGGAAGCTCGCCCAAAAGCTCGCCTCCGTACTCGGTTGCCGCGTAGGCACGGGCGGGGATGCCCACACCGCTCGCCCATTCGCACAGAAGGCGGCCCTCGGTGGTGCCGGCGAAGATGCGCAGCGCCGGCGCGGATGCGGCCGCCGTCACTTCGGGCCGCCTGGGCGCGTGATCTGGTAGAGCAGCGCGTTCATGATGGCGGCCGCCACGGTCGAGCCGCCCTTGCGACCCCTCGCGACGATGGCCGGCACGTGTCGCGCGAGTAGCTCCTCTTTCGCCTCGACCACGTTCACAAACCCGACCGGCACCCCAACGACGAGCGCAGGCGCGATCTTCCCCGCGTCCATGAGCTCGGCGAGGCGCAGAAGTGCTGTGGGAGCGTTACCGACGGCCACGATGAGCGGACCCTCGATGCCGCAAGCTTTGTCCATGCTCGCAACGGCGCGAGTCGTGCCCGCGGCGCGCGCAGCCGCGGCGACATCAGGGTCGGCCATGTAGCACACGGCCTTGCAGCCGAGCTTCGCGAGCGCGGGCTTGCTTATGCCTGCAAGCGCCATGTTCGTGTCGGTGAGCACCGTGGCCCCTGCGCGCAGTGCGTCGAGCGCACAGTGCGCGGCGCCATGGGTGAACACGAGGGAATCGGCGTACGTGAAGTCGGCAGTGGTGTGGATGACGCGCTTCACGACGGGCTCTTCGAGCGGCGGGAACGTGCGGCCGCCGAGCTCTTCGGTGATGATCTCGAAGCTGCGCCGCTCGATGTCGCCGGGCGCCATCTCCTTGGAATCCATCTAGTACTCCACTCCTTCCCTTGCACATATCCCCTGCTCGTAAGGGTGTTTCTCGCACCGCATCTCGGTTATGTAGTCAGCCTTCTCCACGATCTTGCGGGAAGGCGCGCGCCCGGTGAGCGCTACTTCGACGCCGCGCGCGGACATATCGAGCGCGCGGTCCACGAGCGCCTCGTCGACAAGCCCCTTCGAAAGCGCGTCGAGCGCCTCGTCGAGCACGAGTAGCCCCTCCTGCGCGCCCTCGAGCTCGGCGAGCGCGGAAGCGAGGTTCCCATCGTGCAGCTCGCGCGTCGCGGCAAGTTCTTCCGACGTCATCGACCAGGTAAACTTGTCCGACGCCTTCCCCGCGAACACTGGCACGCCGAAATGCTCAACGAGCAGGCGCGCCTCCCCGCTTTCGCCATCTTTCAGGAACTGCACGACGACGACGCGGCGGCCTGCGGCGAGCATGCGAAGGGCGAGGCCCATCGCCGCCGTGGTCTTGCCTTTGCCGTAGCCATGATACACGTGGATCATACGCCCTCCTCGATGATGCGGTAGAGATACTCCATGTCGAACGCCCCACGCACGGCGTCGGCCAGGCGGTCGAACTCGCGCGCACGGTGATCGGCCGCGGACGCCGCGCCCGCAGCACCCACGACGCCCTCGGGCAGGCCGCGCATGCGCGCGAGCGAGCGCGCGAGGGTGAGCGCCACCCCCGGTTCGTCGAACAGGCCGTGGAGATAGGTTCCGAACACGTTTCCGCAGGCCGCGCCTTCTGGTTTGCCGCCAATCGTGCCCGCATGGGCGCAGGAGACGGTCGTTTCGCCGTCGTGAATCTCGTACCCGCGCGCCGTCATGCCGTTCCACACCGAGAACGCGCCTTGGGCGCCCGTGATGCGCAGCTCCGACTGGGCGAGGCGCTTTTCCTCCTTGAACACCGTACTTGCCGGGATGAGCCCGAGCCCGCGCGCGGTGCCAGCGCCTTCCCTGCCGTGCGGGTCGGAAAGCTCGTCTCCCAAAAGCTGGTAGCCTCCGCATATGCCGAGCACCGGCGTGCCCGCACCCGAAAGCGCGCGCACACAGGCTCCGATGCCGCTAGCCGCAATCCAGCGCGCGTCGTCGAGCGTGGACTTCGAGCCGGGAAGCACCACCAGGTCGGGTCGGCCCAGATCGGTCGTCGAGGAAACGTAGCGCACGCCCACGCCGGGCACGCGCGAAAGCGGGTCGAAGTCGGTGAAGTTCGACAGATGCGGAAGGCGCACGACGGCGACGTCGATGACGCCGCGCGCCTCGCGGGCAGATAGGCGCGGCGCGAGCGAGTCCTCGTCGTCCAGGTCGAGCGCAAGATACGGCACGACCCCCACGACGGGAACCCCGCACATCTTCTCGAGCGGAGCCAAACCCGGGCGCAAGATTTTTACATCGCCGCGGAACTTGTTCACCACAAGCCCCCGCAAAAGCGCGCGGTGCTCGGGTGCAAGGAGCGCGACCGTGCCGTAGAGCTGGGCAAACACCCCGCCTGGGTCGATGTCGCCCGCTAGCAGCACGGGGGAGGACACGGCGCGCGCGAGCCCCATGTTGACGATGTCGTTTTCGGCAAGGTTGATTTCGGCGGGGCTGCCGGCGCCCTCGATGACGATGACGTCGTTTTCCTCAGCAAGCGAATCGAACGCCTCCAAAATCTGCGGCATGAGCGCCTTCTTTCGCGCGAAGTAGTCCCTCGCAGCGAAGGCTCCCTGCGCCTTGCCGGCCACGATGAGCTGGCTTCGGTGGTCGCTTTCGGGCTTGAGCAGGATGGGGTTCATGCGCACGTCGGGCGCGATGCCGCACGCCTCGGCCTGCATGATCTGGGCGCGCCCCATCTCGAGCCCGTCGGCCGTGACACCGCTGTTGAGCGCCATGTTCTGGCTCTTGAAGGGAGCCACGCGCAGGCCGTCCTGCGAAAGCACACGGCACAGCCCCGCCGCAAGCAGGCTCTTCCCCGCGTTCGACATGGTGCCCTGGATCATGATGGGCTTCGCCCTACCCACGGGTATCGACCTCCTTCGCCGAGTCTCGGCTATCCGCGCCCGCCATAGCGCCGCTGCAAGAAGCGCCGCCCCGTTCGTCGGGTTCGCCTTCGCCCGATGCGCCTTCCGCCCGAAGCGCGCGGCTGAACGCCATCGCAAGCCGGGCGTTCTCCTTGCGCGTGCGCACCGCGACGCGGCACCAGAAACGGGACAGTACCGAAAACGAGTCGCACGTGCGGACCAAAACCCCCTGTTTATACAGGCGCTCGGGGATGTCTTTCGCCGGCGTGCGGACTAAAAGGAAGTTCGCATCCGACGGCACGACGGAAAGCCCGAGCAAGGAGAGCTCGTGGGAAAGCCACGCTCGCTCGCCCGCCAATACATCGCGCGTGCGCGAGACGTATTCGACGTCTTCCAGGGCGGCGATGCCCGCGGCCTCGGCGACCGAGGAGACGGGCCACGCCTGCCCCGCCCGGTGAATCCCCTCGATGAGTTGGGCATTTCCGCTGATCAGATATCCCAACCGCAACCCCGCCATTCCGTAGAGCTTGGTGAACGCGGAGAGCACGGCCACATGGCGCGAACACGCGGCGCGTGCGGCCACGCTCCTTTCGCGGGCGTCGGGCGCAAATCCGAGGAAGCACTCGTCCACGACGAGCAGCGCGCCCACCTGCTCGCAGCGGCAAGCCGCGGCATCGATCACGCGGGGGTCGACGAGGCGCCCCGTCGGGTTGTTCGGATTGCAGAGGTACGCCACGTCTCCCGGCCCCTCGATCGTGCGGGCGAAGGAGGCGGGCACGTCGAAGTCGTCCGCTTCGGAGAGCGGGAACTCCTGCACGCATGCGCCATAGTACGATGCCGCCTCCGCATATTCAGAGAACGTCGGCGCGCACACGACGATGCGTTTCGGGCGCACCGCCGCGGCGAGCCGCCAGATGATGTCGGACGCGCCCGCGCCGCAGACGATAGTATCTTCGGGAATGCCCTGGGCGCGCGCTAGGGCGCGAACGAGGGCGCGGCTTTCCCTATCGGGGTAGGCGTCGATTCGAGAAAGCGCCTTGCAAGCTGCGGCGACGGCGCGCGGCGAGGGGCCTGCCGGATTCACGTTCACCGAGAAGTCGATGAGGCCGGAGGCGCCCCCTTCGCAAGCGATGCCGAGCGATTGCGAGCTGCCCCCATGCGCACGGGCGCGCAGGATTCCCCCGGCAGCCCGGGACGCGGCGTGGTCTTCCCTCATGCCATCGCCCCCACGGCGAGCACGACCGCCGCGCGCGCGGCGCCGAAGACGACGAGCGCGCATACGGACGCGGCGAGCATGAGCCTTGTCGCCCGGGCGATGTCGCCCCACTCGATTTCACGGGACGCGTCGCCTATCGTCGGTTTCTCAACGAGCTTGCCGAAATACACCGCAGGTCCTGCCAGGCGCAGCCCGAGCGCGCCCGCGCACGCTGACTCGGTCTGCGCCGAGTTGGGGCTCGCATGGCGACGCCTGTCGCGGCGCCAGATGCGCGCCGCCCCGCGCGCGTCAAGCCCGACGATCGGGCACACGGCGATCATGAGCAGGGCCGATAAGCGCGAGGGAATCCAGTTCACCGCATCGTCGAGGTGCGCCGAGGCGCAGCCGAAGTCGATGTAGCGCTCGTTTTTGTAGCCCACCATGCTGTCGAGCGTGTTCACCGCCTTGTACGCCATGCCCAAGGGCGCACCCCCGATCATAAGGTAGAAAAGCGGCGCGATGACGCCGTCACTCGCGTTCTCCGCCACCGTTTCCACGGCGGCGCGCGCAACGCCCTGCTCGTCGAGAACAGACGTGTCGCGTCCCACGATGAGCCCGACGGCTTCGCGCGCCGCGACAAGGCCGCCCTTCGAGAACGCGCGGGCCACGGCCAGGCTCTGGCGGCGCAGCTCGCATGCCGCGAGAATCTGATAGCTCGCCCATGCCTCGGCCACAAAGCGCAAGCCGGGGTGAACCATGCCGCAAAGATGCAGGATTCCCCAGGTCAAAAGCCAACACGCAAGCGGAAGCGCCACGGCGAGCACAAGCCCTGCGGCGCGCGTGCCCGCGAACGTTTGCGGGAATGCGCCCCGCAGGCGGCCTTCGGCCCACGTGATCGCGCGCCCCATGGCGACGACGGGATGGGGAAGCCAGCGCGGGTCGCCGAAGGCAAGGTCGGCCGCGAACCCGGCGGCGACGGCAAGAAACGTCATCACCGTGCATCGCCCCCCGAAGCGGGGCGAACGTCGCGAAGGCAGCGCCCATCCCAGGTGGCGGCCCATGCGCCGCCCGGCTCGGTATGCACGTCGAAGTATCCCATTTTCGGGACAGCTAGCTCGGAAAGAAGCGCTTTCACGGTACCCGCGTGAACGACGAAGACGGCACGCCCACTCCCCTGGGCGCGCTCCGATTCGCACGCCTCCCGAAACGCCGCGACGACGCGGCGGGTGAAATCGCTCTTGCCCTCGCCATGCGGGCAGCGCGTCTCGCACCAGGAGTCTACCCAGGCGCGGTAGCGCGCATCCTCTTTAAGCTCGGCGGCGCTTCGCCCCTCGAAGTCACCGAAATCCATCTCGCGCAGACCGAGGCATGCCATAAGCTCCGCATTCGGGAAGAGGATGCGTGCCGTCTGGTCGGTGCGGGCCATGCCACTCGTGATAACACGGATCACGTCACGATCGCACGCGAGCTCGCGCAAAGCGCGCTCGCCCGCACTCGACAGGGG
This sequence comes from Collinsella aerofaciens, assembly GCF_015556945.1. Lineage (GTDB taxonomy): Bacteria > Actinomycetota > Coriobacteriia > Coriobacteriales > Coriobacteriaceae > Collinsella > Collinsella aerofaciens_AO. The sequence continues at coordinate 56,237 of NZ_JADNNH010000010.1, forward strand.
CTCGTCGGTGCCCGCCCCGCTGTAGCGATGGTCTTCCGTGCCCGCCGTGGCACCATGGCGCACGAAGACGACTTCCAAAGGCGCGCCCGCGCCCTGCGTCCCTCGAGGCGCATCGGTAAGGTTTCCTTTGATGACCTGGGGAATCCCGCACGTCATGTGCACGACGACGTCGGCGTGCGCAGCGAGCGCGCATCCCAGACGCCCCGCGCGCTCGCGCCATTGGGCGTCTTCCGCACGCATGGGGACGACCCCCGAGCCGACCAAGGACAGAATCACTGCGTCGAAGCCGATCAGCCGCTCGAGCGCCCGGTCAGCGTCGAGCGCGCGTACGAGTTCCTCAGCACGGTACGCGACACGGCCGGCAAAAGCCGCGGGCACGCCGCCCTCCGCAAGCTGCGCCGCGTCGACGAAATCGTCCGCCGCGAACCCGAGCTTTTCGCGCACGAAGGTCCTCTTCCCCGAATGCGCGCCACCTACCACGAGAATCATAGGAGCATGCCTCCCGCCACCAGCATGGCAAGCATCGCGAGCTCGGCCCATTGCAGAAACCATCCGGCCAAATCACCCGTCACCCCGCCGAAGCGGGACAGGGCAACATGACGGTACCACGCGAGCGCCAAAAGCCCCGCCACCGCCATAAGGGCGCCGACGGCCTGAGCGCACGCGACCATCCCTGCAGCCGAAGCCGCAGCGAAAGCGCAAAGCGGCACGAAGATCGCCGCGCGCTTCTTAGCAGGCGAGAGTCCCGCGGCCATGCCGTCCGCCCGCGCGGCAGGCCAGCATTCTACGGCGAGCCCCGAAAGCGCGCGGGAGAACACGAGCGAGCACAGAAGCGCGAGGAACGCCCCCGCCGTAAGCGGCAGCGCGGTGAACAGGGAAAACTGCAGAATAAGGTACACAACAACACCGATGACCCCGAAGGCGCCCGCCCGCGGGTCGTGCATGATCTCGAGCTTTCGCTCGCGCGGGGCCCAACTTGCAAGCGCATCGGAGGTGTCGCAGAGCCCGTCTAGGTGGATGCCTCCCGTCACCGCCACAGGCAACGCCACGAGCACGGCCGCGACGATGGTAGCGGGCACGCCGAGCAGGTTCGCCACGTGCCCCCACGCCGTCATGAGGAAACCTTCCGCAACGCCCACCAGGGGAAACGCGGCAAGCGCATGGGTTGATCCGAAATCGGACCAGGCCGATTTCGGGACGGGGATGCGCGAGAACGTTCCGAACGCCGCGCCAATTGCCTCTGCTATCTTCACCTTGTAGGTCCTTCGCCTTTCATCCACACGGGAATCCCACATACCACTTCGACTGCGCGGTCGGCCAGCGCCGCCACGCCCGCGTTCACGCGCGCGAGCGCGCGCCTCCATGCCTCGGTCCCCTCATCGTAGCGCATCCCATCGGCGAACACGTCGACGGAGACCACCACCGTATACGCAGCGGCCTGAGTGAGTCGTTCGATGCCTCCGAGCACCTCGCGCGCCACAGCGTCGGGGTCACGTGGGGACAAGCCGCCTTCCGCGAAGAGCTCGTTCGCAACCAGGTTGCCCACGTCCTCCAAAAGAAGCGTGCAGCCGCGCGGAAGCCCGGGCACTGCGGCGCCCACGTCACGCGTGCGCTCGAGGGTGGAAAACCCCTTGCCCTCGCGCATCGCCCGATGGCGCGCGATACGGCGGGTGCCCTCTTCCCCGAAGGGCTCCATCGTTGCCAGGTACACGCGGGGGCCGTCGTGCCCGAGGCACAGGGACTCGGCATAGGCGCTCTTGCCGCTCGCGGCGGCGCCGATAACGAACGTCACCGTCATTTCCCGGCCTCGAAATGCTCGTAAGCAGCCATGCCAGTCGCCGTGAACGTCTTCCCATCCCGGTACACGCGCAGCGCCGAATCCAGAAGGGGCAGATACGCCATGGCGCCCGCGCCCTCGCCCAAGTGCATGCCTGCGTCGAGGGGTGCCTTTATGCCGAGCTCGCGAAGGAGCTCCTGGCTTGCGGGTTCGCTAGATGCGTGGGTGCCCACGAGGTAGCCCAAGGCGTTGGGGCACAGGCGCACCGCGCACAGGGCCGCCGTGCAGGATATGACCCCGTCGAGGAGCGCCGGCGCCTTCGAGGCCGCGGCCCCCAGGTAGAAGCCACACATCGCCGCGATGTCGAAGCCGCCCACCTTCGAGAGCACATCGATCGGGTCGGCGGAATCGGGCGAGTTCGCATCGATAGCGCGCTCGACCACGTCGCGCTTGCGCGCGAGCGAGGCGTCCGAGAGCCCCGCGCCGCGCCCGACGAGGCTCCGCGCGTCCGCCCGGATGAGCACTGCGGCCACCGCCGCCGAGGTGGTCGTGTTGCCGATACCCATCTCGCCCGCGGCGAGAAGGCGCACGCCGGCGCGGGCAAGCCCGCACGCGACGGCGATTCCGACCTCGATCGCGCGCACGGCCCCATCGCGAGACATGGCGGAGCCGTGCGCGATGTTGCCGCTCCCCCGCCGCACGTTCGCGCGCACCATGCGCGCGTCTTCTATGCCCCGGGCCATACCCACGTCGACGGGCACGACCTCGGCACCCGCGAACGCCGCCATGCGGCAGGCGCTCGTGGCCCCCTCGCACATGTTGCGCGCGACGGCTCGCGTCACGTCTTGCCCGCTTTGCGACACGCCCTCGGCAACGACCCCGTTGTCGGAGAAGAATACCGCGAGCGCACGGGGAAACTCGGCCACATCGACGCTCCCCTGAGCTGCGGCGATACGCGCGACGGCGTCTTCAAAGTCGCCCAATCCCCCCAAGGGGTGCGCGATGGAGTCCCACGCGGCGTACGCGGCGGCGCGGGCGCGCTCGTCTGCGGGCGCGATCCGGGAGAGCGCGGCTTCGAGCACGGCGCCCGGCGCCGAAGAGAACGCGCGCTCGACTTCCTCGCGGATGCAGGCAAGCGCGGTTTCGGTTGCTTCAGCCATGCCGTCTCCTCTCTGCGAACGACGCTTCGGCAGACGCGAACGCGCGCGCAACGTCGGGGTTCGCAGGATAGTACACATGCGGGAAGCCCGCAACCAGGGACGGGGTGGTCGTCATGCACGGCCAGCCCTTGTCGCGCCGGGGCTTCTGCGCCCAGAAGTCGCCGCCCGGGCAGGTGGACTGCCAGTAGTGGAACTCGTGCGCACGGATGCGTGTGCCGCGCGGCCCGTAGAGCCCGTCGCGTTGAGAAGTGAGCTCCACGTACCCGAAATGGGACAGCCTTCCCCCGTTCTCGCTTGAGCCCTCAAGGGCGCCCGCAACAGGCCAGCGCCGCCCCTCGCTATCGGCGATTTCGTGCTGCAGGTACAGAAACCCACCGCATTCGGCGACCGTCGGCATGCCGGATTCCACCGCGCGCCGCACCGCCTCGCGCATCGGCGCGTTCTCGGAGAGCTGCCGCGCATGGAGCTCCGGGTAGCCGCCTCCCAGATAGAGGGCGCTTGTCCCCCGGGGCAAATCGCTATCACACAGGGGGCTGAAAAAGGCAAGCTCGCAACCCAGGTCCTCGAGCGCGCGCAGGTTCTCCTCGTAGTAGAACGAGAACGCCTCGTCACGCGCGACGGCGACGATGGGCCGCGCTCCCGCGATCGGCTCCAACCGGTAAGGTTCCTCGCGGATATCGGGTGCCGTCGCCGCTATTTCGAGCAAGCGGTCGACGTCGACGCTCTTTTCCACCAGCTCGGCCATCTTGTCGATGCGCGCGGAGAGCTGCTCGACCTCGCCGGCGGTCACAAGCCCCAGATGCCGGCTTTCGAGCGAGAACGCCTCGTCGGCGGGGATATTCCCCAAAACCGCGACGCCCGTGTGCTTCTCGATCGCAGGCGCTGCGTAGGCGCAGGCAGCGGCGCTCGTCTTGTTCAGCACGACGCCGCGCACGTTCGCACAAGGCAGGAACTCGGCGATGCCGTGGATTACGGCGGCGAGCGATAAAGACGCCCCGCGCCCGTTCACCACTAAAACAACCGGCGTTTCCGTGTCGCGCGCAACCTGGTAGCTGCTCGCATCGGACACGCCGGGCGCAATGCCGTCGTAGAAGCCCATGACCCCCTCGAGCACCGCGACATCCGCGCCCGCGGCGCCGCGTGCGAGCAGGGCGCGCAGCGTCGGGGCGTCGGTGAAGAAGCCGTCTAAGTTGCCCGAGCGCGCACCCACGACGCGGCGATGAAAGAGCGGGTCAATGTAGTCGGGGCCGCATTTGAAGGCCGCGCATGCAAGGCCGCGGCGCGCGAGCGCGCGCAGGAGCGCGCACGTTACGACCGTCTTGCCGCTCCCGCTCGAGGGCGCAGCGACCATGAAGCGCGGGATGGACGTGCTCACCGGGCGCCGCCTTCCCCACCTGCACCACGCGCGCTGACGAGGAACACGGGGTTTTGCGCCTTCATAAGATGGTGCGAGCCAACAGCCTCGGCGCGGGCGGCCGACACCTGGCACGCCTCGAACCCCTTAAAGCGCGAACCCGAGAGGAGCGCGCACGCCTCGGTGAGCGTCTCAACGGTGACGCATGGCACGCACAGGCGAACCTGCGAGTTCTTCTCGAGCGCCGCCTCCACGATGGAGGGAAGCTCGCCCGCGCTCCCGCCGACGAACACGGCGTCGGGGACGGGCAGTTTCGCGAGCGCTTCGGGGGCGACACCGGGGACCGCATGCACGTTGCCGCACCCGAATGCATCCGCGTTCTCTCGGATGAGCCGAACGCCGGTCGCGTTGCGCTCGACCGCCCATACCGACCCCGCTCGCGCGACGAGCGCCGCCTCGATCGACACGCTCCCCGTGCCGGCGCCGACGTCCCACACGGTGTCGGTCGCGGCAAGGCGCAGCTTCGCGAGCGCGACGGCGCGTACCTCCTGCTTGGTCATGGGAACGTCGCCGCGGATGAAGAGCTCGTCGGGAATGCCCGAGGAAGCGTACGGCCAGCGGGAGCTCGCGGCGCGAGATGCGCTAGAGCCCACAGGCGACCCGGCGCCGCCTGCGAAATCGATAAGCATCACGTTCAAGTCGTCGAACGTCTGACCTGCGATTTCACTTGCGGTCGCGCAGGTGATGCGCTCGTCGGGGTACGACAGGCGCTCGGCCACCGTCACGCGCGCGTCCCCGAAGCCCGCCTGCACAAGCTCGCCGGAAAGCCGCGAGGGGTCTTCCCCGCCCGACGTGACGAGGAAGAGCTCACCTGCGCGCTCGGCTTCGGCCACGATGTCGCACGCCACGCCGTGAGCGCTCGCAAAGCGCCAATCCTGCCATGGACGCGCGAGGCGCGCGGCGAGATACGACGCTGAGCTTATGCCGGGAATGACGCGCACGTCCACCTGCGCGTTGCCGGAGAGCGCCTCCACCAGGCGGCGCGCGCCGCTGAACAGCCCCACATCGCCCGTCATCACGACCACGGCGCGCTGCCACGACGCCGCATCGGTGAGCGCGGCGACGATGTCCGCCGTCTTCACGAGCTCGCATCTCACCACGTCGGGCGGCACGTCGATGCCGGCAAGTGCGCGATGAGCGCCGATGACCACGTCGGCGATGTCGATAGCGTCGAGCGCCGCGCGCGAGAGCAAGTCGGGGTTTCCGGGCCCCGCCCCGATGATCGTTACCTTTCGCATGGAATCTCCCGATACCCGCGCGGCGTGACCATACGGCCGCCTACGAGCTTCGTGTCCGCGTTGCCGACGAACACGGTGGTGAACATGTCGGCGTCGATCTCCCCCAGCTCAGAGAGCCTGCACATGCCCGACTGCTGCCCCTCGCGCCCGATGTTGCGTACCCAGCCGCAGAGCGTGTCGGGGGCCTTCCATTCGAGCATAATCTTCGCCGCGCGTGAGAGCCTGTCGGCGCGCTTTCTGCTGCGCGGGTTGTACAAACAGATGCAGAAGTCGGCGCTCGCCACGGCGGCGAGCCTGCGCTCGATGACCCCCCATGGCGTGAGCAGGTCGGAGAGCGACACGACCGCGAAGTCGTGGGCAAGCGGGGCGCCGAGCACCGCCGACCCGCTCTGAGCCGCGGTGGCCCCGGCGATAACTTCCACGTCTACATCGGGGTAGTCCTCCGCAAGCTCCAGCACGGGGCTCGCCATGCCGTACACGCCCGCGTCGCCGCTGCACACGAGCGCCACGGCGTCTCCACTCTGCGCGCGCGAAAGCGCAAGGCGGCACCGTTCGACCTCGTGCATCATCGGCGTCGCGAGATGCGCCGCGTCGGGCACGGCGGCGAGCGCGAGCTCCACGTATTTCGTGTAACCCACAACGACGTCGGACGCCTCGAGCGCACGCCGAGCCGCAATCGTCATGCCGTCGGGGCCGCCCGGGCCGATTCCCACCACGAAGAGCTTTCCCATCACCGCTCCTTAAACGAAAGTTTAATAGTTACCTTGGAAAACGCGACGGTCACGCCGCCGTGAGCGAGCTTCGGGAAGATAAGTTTGCCCCCCTCCGCGAGCGCTGCCCGCTCGCACACGTTGTCGACCCCCACCGTCGCGCGCACGAAATCAGATGGCGAAACGCTGCCTTCGACCTGCGACAACTCCTCTGCGGAATACGTCGCAAGCGGGATATTGCGCGCGCAGCAGAAGGCGAGCAGACCCTCCTCGTGCGCCTTCACGTCGATCGTCGCCGCCTCGCGCACGGCCGAAGGCGAGATACCCACCTGCCCGCACGCGAGAAGAAACGCCTCCTCGATCGCTTCGGCGCACGCACCGCGACGGCATCCTATGCCCGCAACGATGCAGGGCACGACAAGGCGAAGCGGCTCGGGCGCAGGCGCCTGCGCCCGCACGCCCGCCGGCTTCCCCGTCTCACCGGCGGGCACGACCTCGCCCGTTGTCTCCGCCGCACGAACGGACGCACCTGCATTCGCGCCAGCGAACGGCGACACGACGATATCGGCCCGAGCGCGGTCGGACGCAATGTCAACCCCCTCAGGCGGCTGTCCCGAAATCGGCATGTCGGAATAGAGCGCCACGCGCCCGCCCGAAAGCAGCCGCGCCGACACTCGCTTGATGGCCTCGGGATTCGAAACGGCGAGCCCCGCACAGCGCGCCCACGTATCCACCGCCCACACGCCGCGGACGTCGGTCGCCGTGGTGATGACGGGGATGGCCCCTGCCGCGCGTGCCACAGTTTGCGCAAGCTCGTTCGCACCGCCCAAATGCCCCGACAAAAGCGGGACGGCAAAGCGCCCCGCCTCGTCGATCGCCACAACCGCGGGATCGTTTGCCTTCGAGGCGACATGCGGCGCGATCGCCCGCACGGCGATGCCCGCCGCGCCCACGAACAGAAGCGCGTCCGACGCTTCCCACGCGAGCGCCGTCCATGCGCGCAGGTCGGCCTTCCCCTCGCCGAACCCGCGCGAAACGGAAACGTCCCAGCCAGGGTCATCTTCGCCTGTCTGTGCGCAATCGGAAAGCGCGCGTGCGGTGCGCTCCGCCAACGCATACCCCCTCTCAGTGAACGCTATGCAGGAAATCCTCATCTAGCGCACCACCATCGTCGAGAAGTAGCTGCCCCGATCGGGCACATCGTCGAGCGAGCGGTACACGCGCTCGCCCGGAAGCCCACAGTCCTCTACGAGCTCGGCACCGTCGAAGGCGCCCTCCTCGCGAAGGATGCGCTTCGTGTCCGCAAGCGAGCGGCGTGCCTTCATGACCACCTTCGTCCCCGGCCAGCCGATTGCGCGGCCCACCCCGTACAGCACGCCTTTACTCATACGTCGCCCCCAATTCCCCGATGACTGCATCGGCGCCCGACGTGCGGAAAAGCTCGCGGCGCTCGGCGTCGAACACGACCGCGGCGATGTCGCATGCGCCCGCCGCGCGGCGGCGCAACCTGTCCTCGATTGCCGCAGCGAGCGAGGCGCGCGCAGCGTCCCCCACGCCGGCGGCCTCGATTACCTCGAGCGCCGCCGTGGTCGTGACCGACGACATGATCTCACGCACGGTCTTCGCGCCCGCGCCGGCCATGGCCGCGTGGGCGGCCAGAATCTCCGCGCGGCAGTCGGCGGTACGCGAATGGGTGTCCATGATGCCGCCCGCGACCTTCACCAACTTGCCGATGTGTCCCACAAGAAGGACATTGGTAAATCCCTCGCGAACGCAGCAATCAATCGCATCGCCCACGAAGTTGGAGATGAAGACCACCGGCGCACCGTTTAGGTGGAAATGCCCCGAGATGAACTGCGCGCCGTAGTTGCCGGGAGTGAGCACGACTCCGCGCCGCCCCATAGCCGCATGCTGCCGGATCTCGAGCTCGATGCTGTCGCGCAAAGCAGCGAGGCTGCGCGGCTCGACGATGCCCGTCGTGCCCAGGATAGAGATGCCGCCCTCTATCCCCAGGTGTGGGTTGAAGGTCTTTTTGGCAAGGGCAACACCCTCGGGTACCGAAATCGTCACAGCAATATTTCCAGAAAAGCCGTGCGCGGCGCACACCTCGCGCACCGCCGAAGTGATCATTGCGCGCGGCGTCGCGTTGATGGCGGCCGCCCCCACCGGCTGCTCGAGCCCGGGCAACGTCACGCGCCCCACGCCCACGCCGCCATCGACGGAAACTTCCGATTCGTGCGCGGGCACGTCCTTGCTGCCCGCAGCGCCCGTGCCCGACCCCGCATGTTCCACGCGCGCGTACACGAGCACGCCGTCGGTCACATCGGCATCGTCGCCTGCGTCCTTTCGCACGGCGCACTGGGCGCACCCCTCGCCGATGCATGCGTCGACCACGTTCGCCTCGACGGGCAGCCCGCCGGGGGTGACGATCGACACGCGGCCGACGGGCTTTCGTGACAAGAGCATCTCACAGGCCGCCTTCGCCGCGAGCGCGGCGCAGCTCCCCGTGGTGTAGCCGCAGCGCAGGCGGGTCGTCCCGGTATATATGTAGTGCTCGAAGGCCACGTTAGCTGCTCGCCTTCCGATACCCCGTGGCAAACGAAGGGTCGTAAAGCTTGCTGCGCTTGTACGACTCCGCTTGCGCGCCGTTGTGCGCAAGCCCGCCGCGAGCTCCGAGCACGCGGCCCACCACCACGAGCGCCGTGCGGTCGATGCCCTCTCGCGTGCCCGCATCGGCGAGCGTGCCCACTGTGCAGCGCACCACGCGCTCCTCAGGCCAGGTCGCCTTGTACACGAGCGCCGCCGGCTCGTCGGAGCTGCGGCCCGCGGCCAAAAGCTCGGCGGAAAGCTCGGCGAGCATACCCGAGCTCAGGAAGATGACCATAGTCGAGCCGCTTTCCGCCATGGTGCGCATGCCCTCGCCCGCGGGCATGGGGGTACGTCCGGAAAGCCGCGTGATCACGACCGACTGGCTGATTCCCGGCAGCGTGTATTCCTGGCGAAGCGCCGCCGCGGCACCGCAAAAGCTCGACACGCCGGGCACCACCTCGTAGTCCACGCCGCGCGCGTCGAGAGCGTCCATCTGCTCCTGGATGGCGCCGTACAGGCACGGGTCGCCCGTGTGCAGGCGCACCACTTCCTCGCCCCGCGCATCTGCCGCGCACATCACGTCGAGCACTTCCTCCAAGGTCATGTGCGCGCTGTCGTAGACGATGCAGGATTCCTTGCACTCGGCGAGCAGCTCGGGGTTCACAAGGCTCCCCGCCCAAACGACCACGTCGGCCGCGCGCAAAAGGCGCGCCCCGCGCAGCGTGATAAGGTCGGCGGCGCCCGAGCCAGCGCCAACGATATGAATCATCCGAGCCTTCCCTTCCCGTTTCTCATCGCAACCGTTTACGCTGCCATTCGCGCAGCGGCCAAAACACGGCGCCCGCAGCGGCAATCGGCGCAAATACGCAGGCAGGAGGCGCAATGCCGCCCGCCCTGGCTTTGACACGTTCAAAAGTGCCCACTATCATAGTAAAAGATTCGGCAACGAGCATATGACAATCGGATAAAAGGAAATGACCGGCGCGGCGCCCGCACAGCCCGCGCTGGCTTGCGGAGGGAACCAGGTGGGAATCCTGGGCAAGGGACATTACTGTATAGGACGCACGGGCGAACCGCCTCGCGCCCCAAGCCAGACTGCTTCGCCTTTTCCTCACGGCATCGCCGTGGCGTTAGCTCCTTGTGAACCCCGAGGGGTGCGCTTTTCTTTCGCTTGTGCCGACAAGCAACTGTCGCCGGGGGACCGGCAAACCGAGGAAAGGAAAAACCATGTCCGACCAGATGTCACGCCGCGGCTTCATGGGCGCCGCAGCAACCGGAGCCTTCGCGCTCGCCGGAGTCGCGCTCGCGGGCTGCTCCAGCACCTCCGCGAGTTCCGAGAAATCGAGTGAAAAGGAGAAGGCCGTAAAGCCGGTCATCCTCGTCACGAGCTTCGGCACGAGCTACAACGACTCGCGCCACATCACCATCGGCGCCATCGAAGACGCTATCCGCGAGAAGTACTGGCAGGACTACGACATCCGCCGCGCCTTCACCGCGCAGATCATCATCGACAAGCTGAAGAAGCGCGACGGCATCACGATCGACAACATGACCGAGGCGCTCGACCGCTGCGTGGAAGACGGCGTGAAGGAAATCGTCGTGCAGCCGACGCATCTCATGGGTGGCCTGGAATACACCGACGTGAAAGACGAGCTCGACAAGTACGCCGACAAGTTCGACAAAATCTCGCTCGGCGACCCGCTGCTCACCTCCGACGACGACTACAAGAAGGTGGCCGCAGCCATTAAGGAGAACATGGCGTCCTTCGACGACGGCAAGACGGCGCTGTGCCTCATGGGCCACGGCACCGAAGCCGATTCCAACGCCGACTATGCCAAGATGCAGGAAGTGTTTAAGAACGAGGGCTTGACGCAGTTCTTCGTCGGCACCGTCGAGGCTGAACCGACCTGCGAGGATGTTATCGCCGCCGCGAGCGCCGCAGGCTACAAGAAGGCCGTGCTCGCGCCGTTCATGGTGGTCGCGGGCGACCACGCGAACAACGACATGGCAGACGAGACCGACCCCGACAGCTGGGCTGCGAAGTTCGTGGCTGCCGGCTTCGAAGTGACGTGCCTGCTCCAGGGTCTGGGACAGAACGTCGCGGTCGACGACATCTACGTCGCGCACGTGGACGACGCCATCGCCAAGCTGTAAACTCGCCGCGCACGGGGGCGCCGGTCGCGTCCCCGTGCAACGGGCATGCGCCTTCCCCGACTGACGGCGCATGCCCGTTGCATTCGCATCCCGCCCGCCCACCGCACGGCGCGGGCGGTCGAAGCGATTGAAAGGAACCCCCTCCATGTTGAAGAAAACCCTCGCCTTCGCCCTGTCGGCGGCGCTTTTCGCGTTCTCGCTCGCCGGCTGCGGCGGAAATTCAATCGACAGCGCAAAGGCAAGCGATGCCGATTCCCAGGAAAAGACCGAACAGGCGGCCGATGCGCCCGAGGGCGCAAGCGCTGCCCCCATCACCGCCGACAAGGTGGCCGACGGCACCTATCCGATCACCGTAGATTCCAGCTCGAACATGTTCAGGATTGTGGATGCCCAGCTCATCGTGGAAAACGGCTCCATGCACTGCGTGATGACACTTTCCGGCACGGGCTACGGCAAGCTCTTCATGGGCACGGGCGACGAGGCTGCCGCCGCGAGCGAGGCCGACTTCATCCCCTATGTGGAAAACGCGGAAGGCAAGTACACCTACGACGTGCCCGTTGATGCGCTCGACGAGGACACCGCCTGCGCCGCGTGGAGCATTAAAAGGGAGCGGTGGTACGACCGCACGCTCGTATTCGAATCCGCCGGCGTCGATCTGCGCGCCGACGCACTGAAGTAACGCCATGCGGTCGATTCTTCCCAAGGGGGAAAACAGGAAGCGCCGCAGCATCGCGGCGCGCGCGATCGCCTGCGTTCTCGTCGCCCTGCTCGCGCTTCCCTTCGCGGGGTGCAGTGCGAGCCCGAACGTGACCGGTGCCACGGCGGGCTCTCAGGAATACACTGTGAGCGTCTCGCTTTCCGGCGGGTCAGGGCGCGCAAGCATCGCCTCGCCCACCACAATTGTGAAGGATGGCGACACCTACACCGCGACCATCACCTGGTCGAGTTCGAACTACGACAAGATGACCGTCGACGGCGTGGACTACGCGCCCGTAAACGACGGCGTGGACTACGCGCCCGTAAACGACGGCGGCAACTCCACGTTCGAGATACCCGTCACGCTCGACGAGGACATCGCCGTGTCGGCCGAGACCGTCGCCATGTCGACGCCGCACACCATCGACTACACGCTCCACTTCGACTCATCCACCATGAAGGAGAAATCGGGCGACGATGCAAGCGGCGGCTCCCCTGCGGGAACGGCTTCAAGCGCCGCGGCCGACTTCCACAACGCTGATTTGGGCTGCGGCTGGGAGCCGACGGGGGCGCTTCAGCTTGAATACGCCAAGCACTTCACTGTCGACGAGTTCGAAGGCGGCTTGCGGCTTATCTGCGTTTCGAACGGGGAGCGCTTCCTCGTGGTGCCGCAAGATGCGAAGGTACCTGACGGGTTGAGCTCCGACATCGCGGTCATAAGACGCCCCGCCGACAAGGTGTACCTCGTGTCGTCGGCGACGATGTGCCTGGTCGACGCGCTCGATGCGAACGACAATATCTTAATGTCGGGCACGAAGGCCGACGATTGCTCGGTCGCGGGCTTCAAAAGCGCGCTCGAAAGTGGGGCGATCGCCTACGGCGGCAAGTACAGCGCGCCCGACTACGAGCGAATATCGGCCTCGGGCTGCACGCTCGCCATCGAGAACACCATGATCAACCACACGCCCGATGTGAAGGAAAAGCTGCAGAAGCTCGGGCTCGTCGTGCTCACCGAACAGTCGTCGAGCGAGCCCGAAGCACTCGGACGCGTCGAGTGGATTAAGCTTTTCGGCGTCCTGTTCGACAAGGAAGAGGAGGCCGCGCACCTGTTCAACGAGCAGAAGGCCCGCGTCGAGCAAACGTCGGGGCTCGCGTCGTCAGGTAAAACCGTGGCGTATTTCTACATTAACTCGAACGGGGCCGCCGTCACGCGGCGGAGGGGCGACTACGTGGCGCAGATGATCGAGCTCGCAGGCGGCAGCTACGCGCTCGATGACGCACAGACGGCGTCGACGTCAGGTTCGTCAGTAACGCTCGAAATGGAGCGCTTCTATGCGACGGCGAAGGATGCCGACATCATCGTCTACAACGGCACCATCGACGAATCGGTTGCCACCTTGAGCGACTTCGTAAGCAAAAACGCGCTATTGTCGCAGTTCAAAGCCGTGAAGAACGGCAACGTCTGGGTCACAAGCGCCGACATGTACCAGCAGATGACTTCTACCGCCGACATTATCGACGAGCTGCACGGGGCGTTCACCGGCGATGACACGAGTGACTTCCATTATCTGAGGAAGCTCGGCTAGCGCCATGAGAAGCCGGCTTACCATGGCATACGACGAATCGGGGCGCGCCGCGCGGTGTCGCGTCGTGACGGCGCTGCTCGCTGTTGCCCTCATCGTGCTCGTCGGGGCCAACCTGTGCATCGGGAGCGTGCTCGTGCCCGCAGACCACATCCCCGACATCCTTTCGGGCGGCGCGGCCAATTCCATGGAAAGCCAGGTCATCTGGGAGATTCGCCTGCCGCGCGTGCTTTCAGCCATACTTCTCGGCGGGGCACTTTCGCTCTCCGGGTTCCTGCTGCAGACGTTTTTCAACAACCCCATCGCCGACCCGTTCATCTTGGGCGTCTCCTCGGGCGCAAAGTTCGTCGTCGCGCTTACGATGATCGTGCTTCTGGGCGCGAACCAGGCCATGTCCTCGCCGGTCATGGTGGCCGCAGCGTTTCTGGGATCGCTTATCACCATCGGCTTCGTGCTCCTCATCGCACGGCGCATAAGTTCCATGGCCATGCTCATCGTGGCGGGCGTCATGGTGGGATACATCTGCTCGGCGGCGACGAACTTCCTCATCGCCTTCGCCGACGACCAGTCCATCGTGAACCTGCACAACTGGTCTTTGGGTAGCTTCTCGGGTTCGAGCTGGGACGACGTCGCGGTCATCGCGGTCGTGGTGATCACCGTGAGCGCATGCGTATTCGCGATATCGAAGCCCCTTTCCGCCTTCCAGCTGGGAGAAGCCTACGCAAAAAGCGTCGGCGTGAACGTCGCACGCTTCCGCGTGGTGCTCGTCCTTCTAGCAAGCATGCTCTCCGCCTGCGTGACCGCGTTCGCTGGTCCGGTGTCGTTCGTAGGCATCGCGGTTCCGCATCTCGTTAAGTCGGCGCTGAAGTCGTCGAAGCCCATCCGCGTGATTCCTGCGTGCTTCTTGGGAGGCGCCATCTTCTGCGCGGGCTGCGATTTGATCGCACGCACGCTGTTCTCCCCCGTCGAGCTTTCCATCAGCGCCGTCACCGCCATCTTCGGCGCGCCGGTGGTTATCGCACTCATGTTGAAGAAGCGGGTGAGGTAGATGGGGAAATTCGTGCCGCAGCCCAAAACGCTCGGAGGGGAGTCGAACCTCGAAACCCCGGTCGAAACGCAGGCTGACGGAGCGCCGCTTTTCCGCATAAGCGACCTGTCGGCGGGTTACGACAAGAAGGTCGTAGTCGAAGGCGTCGATCTGGAGGTTCGCGCGGGCGACGTCGTGGCGCTCATCGGGCCGAACGGCTCGGGCAAGTCGACCATCTTGAAAACAATCACACGCCATCTGGCACCGCATGCCGGCACGGTCGAGCTCGACGGGCGAGAGATTTCCCGATGGAAGACGGCGGAGTTCGCAAGGAACCTTGCCGTCATGCTGACAGATCGCCCCCGGACCGAGCTCCTCACCTGCCGCGATATCGTAGAGGCGGGAAGGCATCCCTACACCGGGCGAATGGGCACACTCACGCCCGATGACCATAATCGGGTCGACGAGGCCATGAAAACCGCACATGTGGAAGGGCTCGCCGAGCGCGACTTCATGCAGATAAGCGACGGGCAACGCCAGCGCGTCATGCTCGCACGCGCCATCGCGCAGGATCCGCGTGTGCTCGTGCTCGATGAGCCCACGTCGTATCTCGATATCCGCTACCAGATCGACCTGCTGCGAATACTTCGCCACCTTGCGAAATCGCGGAATGTTGCTGTCATCATGTCCATCCACGAACTCGAGCTCGCGCAGAAAAGCGCCGACAAGGTGATTTGCGTGAAGGACGGCCGGGTCTTCCGCGCCGGCGCACCCGAGGACATATTCACGCGCGAGACGATTGGCGAGCTCTACGGCCTTCAACATGGCACCTTCAACGAGCGCTTCGGCAGCGTGGAAATTGGGCGCCCACACGGCGATGCGCACACGTTCGTCATCGCCGGCGCAGGTACGGGGTCAGCTGTGTTTCGCCAGCTCATCCGGCAGGGCAAGGCGTTCTACGCGGGCATTCTGCACGAAGGGGACATCGACTGCGAGCTCGCGCGCGACCTGGCGACGGAATGCGTGGCCGAGCGCGCCTTCGAGCCGATCGGGGATAAAACCATAGCCCGCGCCAAAGAGCTCCTCGTCCACTGCGCGCGCCTTATCGTGTGCCCCGCCGCCTTCGGCACCATAAACGCCCGCAACGCAGAGCTCGTCGAGTTCGCACGATCGCATGGTATCGAGGTAATGCAAGCGTGCGAAGGCGCATCGGAGGATTCCAATGGTGGAGTGGGAAGGATAAACTGGACTTTCTTTTAAGGATCCTCAAGCGTATTGCCGCTCGTATTCCACTGGAGACATG
>NZ_JADNNH010000011.1:0-70284 GCF_015556945.1 Collinsella aerofaciens
AAGACGGAAAGCACATTAAGTGCTTTCCTTTGCGTGCGGAACTCGCGACAAACTTAAACAGCGGGCGGCCCGTTCCGGGAATCCTACGTGCTCGTCAGGGCAACGTTCCTCAACAAAAAAGACCCGCTTCCCTGTTGGGAAGCGGGTCTTTGGAAGGACGGTTAACGTACTAGGAAATTACTCCTCGTCGTTGTCCTTGGCCTCTTCGGCGTCGTCGGTGTCCACGAGCTGGTTGAGCAGCTCGTCGAGGGAAGCCATGTCCTCGTTGATGGCACCGTTGGCGGGAGCCTTCTTGTCGTCGATCGGGGCGCCCAGGAGCTCCTCGTCGGCGTCGGCGTGATGCGTCGGCGCAGCGGAGGTGCCCAGCAGGATGTCGTCCGGACCGTCGGGGCTAAAGACCATCTGCAGCAGCTGCGAGAGATCTTCCTCGTCGGCAACGTCGTCGTTGTTCTCGAGGATGTAGAGCAGGTCGTGGGCCTCCAGGCCGTCACGGAGCTCCTCGATCGCCTTGGCACCGATGCCATCGATGCGCAGCAGATCCTCCTCGGACTTGCCGACCAGGTCGCCGACCGTCTCGATGCCGACCTCGCTGAACTTGTTGGTCCAGCGCTGCGACACGCCCAGGTCGTCGAACAGGTACAGGCGAGCCTTCTCGGCGGAGATGGTGTGGCCGTTGCGGGTGAACGAACCGTCAGCACCACCGAACTCGTCGTAGCCGGCCCAGTCGAGCTGCTGTGGGAGCTGCTCGTCCAGGTCCTTGAGCTCCACAGGAGCCCACTCGGGCAGCGACTTGGCGTTGGGCGAAGCCGGGCCGTCGATGTCCACGTAGCCGTCGGCCGTGCGATACGTCAGCTTGGCGTTGGCGTACGGCTTGAGGCCGGTACCAGCCGGGATCTTCTTACCGACGATGACGTTGGACTTAAGGTCGAGCAGGTGGTCGACCTTGCCCTCGATGGCAGCCTCGGTAAGGACGCCTGCGGTACGGATGAACGAAGCGCTCGACAGCCAGGAGTCGATGTTGGACGCGACCTTGAGCGTACCCAGGATGACGGGCTCGGCCACGGGAGCCTGACCGCCCAGACGGGCAACGCGCTCGACCTCATCGGCGAACTCGTAGCGGTCGACGTACTGACCAAGCAGGTACTTGGAGTCGCCGGGGTTGGTGATCTGAACGCGACGCAGCATCTGACGTGCGAGCACCTCGATGTGCTTGTCGTTCAGGTCGACGCCCTGGCTGGTGTAGACGTCCTTGACGCTCTCGACGAAGGTGTGCATCGTCGACTCGATGTCGGTCAGCTTGCGCAGGTTGCGGAAGTTGACGAAGCCCTTGGTGATCTGGTCGCCGGCGCGAACCTCGCAGCCGTCCTCGATCTCGGGCATAAAGCGCACCGAAGCGGGGACGCGACGCTCGTCGAGAACACGGGTGTGATCCTCGGAGTCGGTGAGCGTCAGCACGTACTCGGACTTCTCGGGCTTAATCGAGAGGTGACCGGAGTACGGAGCCAGCTCGGCCTCGCGACCCAGAATCTTCTCGTTGACGTTGCCGACGATATCGAACATACGGCTGACCGTAGGCAGACCCTGCGTAATATCGTCGACGCCAGCGACGCCGCCGGAGTGAATGGTACGCATCGTAAGCTGCGTACCGGGCTCGCCGATGGACTGGGCGGCAATAATGCCGACCGCGGTACCGATAGCGACCGGACGACGGGTGGAAAGATCCCAGCCGTAGCACTTCTGGCACACGCCGTACTTGGAGCGGCAGGTGAGCAGCGCGCGGAGCTTGACCTTCTTAAGGCCGGCATCGACCATCTTCTGGATGTCGGCGACCTTCTCGATGTAGCCGTCCTGCTCAAAGAGCACGGTGCCATCGGGAGCCACGACGTCCTCGATGAAGCAACGGCCAACGAGGTCGGTGTTGAGGTCGGTGGTGCCGGGGATGATGAGGTTGTAGGTGACGCCCTCGTGCGTACCGCAGTCCTCCTCGCGGACGATGACGTCCTGGGCCACGTCGACCAGACGACGGGTCAGGTAACCAGAGTCCGAGGTGTGGGATGCGGTATCGACCAGGCCCTTACGGGCGCCGTAGGTCGAAATGAAGTACTCGAGCGGCAGCAGGCCCTCGCGGAAGTTCGCCTTAATGGGAAGGTCGATCGTCTCGCCGGACATGTCTGCCATCAGGCCACGCATGCCGCCGAGCTGACGCAGCTGGGTCTTAGAACCACGGGCGCCGGAGTCGGCCATCATGTACAGCGGGTTCTCCTCGTCGAACATGTCGAGCATGAGCGCTGCGACCTTGTCGGTACAAGCGGTCCACTCGTTAACGACTTCGATGTGGCGCTCCGTCTCGTTGATGAAGCCCTCCTCGAAGTACTCGTTAATCTGGTCGACGTTGGCCTGGGCGCGGTCGAGCAGCTCCTGCTTCTCGGCAGGGATGAGAGCGTCCCACACCGAGATGGTGAGGCCGGCGCGGGTAGCGTAGTGGAAGCCGGAGTACTTGATGGCGTCGAGGATCGGGCCGACCTTGGCCTCGGGGTAACGATCGCAGCAGTCCGCAACCAGCTTGGCCACGTCGCCCTTGACCATCTTGTAGTTCATGAACTCATAGTCTTCGGGCAGGCACTGGCGGTTGAAGATGATACGGCCGATAGAGGTCTCGAAGCGCGCGGTCTTGTTACCGGTGACGTCGTAGTCGACGAACTCGTTCTTGCCGTTCTTGACGCGGAAGATACGGGTGCCGTCCTCGTTGATGACGTTGGCATCGGCAGCGGACACGCGAACCTGGATCTTGGCCTGCATGTCGACCTCGGAGCGGCAGTCATAGGCGTGCAGCGCGTCGTCAAAGCTCGAGAACACGTGGTTCTCGCCCGGCAGACCCTCGCGAACCTGGGTGAGGTAGTACACACCGATGATCATGTCCTGCGAAGGGATGTTGACCGGCTTGCCGGATGCCGGCGAGCGCAGGTTGTTCGCAGAGAGCATGAGCACGCGGGCCTCGGCCTGAGCCTGGCTGGACAGCGGCACGTGGACAGACATCTGGTCGCCGTCGAAGTCGGCGTTGAAGGGCGAGCAGACCAGCGGATGCAGGTGAATAGCCTTGCCCTCGACCAGCACCGGCTCAAAGGCCTGGATGGACAGACGGTGCAGGGTCGGTGCACGGTTGAGCAGCACGACGCGGCCGTCGATGACCTCTTCGAGGATGTCCCACACAAAGGTGGCACCGCGGTCGATAGCGCGCTTGGCACCCTTGATGTTCTCGACCTTGCCAAGCTCGACCAGGCGCTTCATGACGAAGGGCTTGAAGAGCTCCAGCGCCATGGTCTTGGGCAGACCGCACTGGTGCAGCAGCAGCTTGGGGTCGGTAACGATAACCGAACGGCCGGAGTAGTCGACACGCTTACCCAGCAGGTTCTGACGGAAACGACCCTGCTTGCCCTTGAGGGCCTCGGCGAGCGACTTGAGCGGGCGACCGCCACGGCCAGAGACCGGGCGACCACGACGGCCGTTGTCGAACAGGGCGTCCACGGACTCCTGGAGCATGCGCTTCTCGTTGTTCACGATGATCGCGGGGGCGTCCAGGTCGAGCAGGCGCTTGAGTCGGTTGTTACGGTTGATCACGCGACGATACAGGTCGTTGAGGTCGGACGCGGCGAAGCGGCCGCCGTCGAGCTGGACCATCGGGCGCAGATCGGGCGGAATGACCGGGATGACGTCCAGGATCATGTTCGCGGGGCTGTTGCCGCCCTTCAGGAAGGCGTCAACGACCTCAAGGCGCTTGACGGCCTTCTCGCGCTTCTGCTTCTGGGAATCCTCGTCGGCGATGATGGCCTTGAGCTTCTCGGCCTCGGAGGGAAGGTCGATGGCAGCGAGCAGGTCGCGGACGGCCTCGGCACCCATACCACCCTTGAAGTACATGGAGTAGTAACGGGTCATCTCGCGGAACAGCGGCTCATCGGAGATGAGGTCGCGCTCAGTGAGCTTCATGAAGGCGTTGAAGGCGTCCGTGCGGAGCTGCTTCTCGTCCTTGCACTCTTCCTCGATGTCGACGATGCCGGAGGCGATCTCCTCGGGGGTCAGCGGCTCCTCGTCGGAGAACTCGTCAAAGTTCTCGGGGTTGCCCTGCTCCTTGAGGGACTCGATCTGGCGGGCGCACTCGGCATCGATCTCTTCCAGATCGGCGGCGAGCTCCTCGCGCAGGTCGTCAGCGTCAGCCTCGCGAGCCTCGTAGTCGACCTCGGTGATGATGTAGCTGGCAAAGTACAGAACCTTCTCGAGGTCCTTGGACTTGATGTCGAGCATACGGCTCATCGGGAAGCTCGTGGGGCTCTTGAAGTACCAGATGTGGGACACGGGAGCGGCGAGCTCGATGTGGCCCATGCGGTCGCGACGCACCTTGGCCGAGGTGACCTCGACGCCGCAGCGCTCGCAGACGATGCCCTTAAAGCGGATGCCCTTGTACTTGCCGCAGGAGCACTCCCAGTCCTTGGCGGGACCGAAGATCTTCTCGCAGAACAGGCCGTCCTTCTCGGGCTTGAGGGTACGGTAATTGATGGTCTCCGGCTTCTTGACCTCACCGTGCGACCAGGAACGGATCTGGTCGGCGGAGGCAAGGGAGATCTTTACCGAGTCAAAATCAGTAGCTTCGAAATCTGCCACAGTCAACTACTCCTTATCAGTGGTCGTGGCGGCGACAGCCTCGGGCGCCTCGGCGGTCTCGGCATCCTCGGCCTCGACGTCGGCGTCAACGCCGGCGAGCGCAGCCAGGTCGTCGAGAGCGGAGGTCTCCTCGGCGGTCACAGGGGCGGAGGCGTCCTCGTCGGCATCGTGCATGGGCTCGATGTCCAGTGCGAGGGAGCGAATCTCCTTGACGAGAACCTTGAAGGACTCGGGGATACCCGGGACAGGAACGTTCTCGCCCTTGACGATGGACTCGTAGGTCTTGACGCGGCCCACGGTATCGTCGGACTTGACGGTCAGGATCTCCTGCAGGACGTTGGAAGCACCGTAAGCGTACAGTGCCCAAACTTCCATCTCGCCGAAGCGCTGGCCGCCGAACTGAGCCTTGCCGCCCAGAGGCTGCTGGGTAACCAGGCTGTAAGGGCCGGTCGAACGGGCGTGGATCTTGTCGTCGACCATGTGGCCGAGCTTGAGGATGTAGGACGTACCCACGGTAATGGGCTCGCGGAACTCCTCGCCGGTGCGGCCGTCGAACAGACGGGTCTTGCCGCGCTCGTCAAGCTGGGTGACGAACTCGGGGCGCATGTGATCGCCAAAGGCAGCGGTGGCCTTGTTGAGCATGTTCTTGTTGGCACGACGGATGACCTCGGCGATCTCGTCCTCCTTGGCGCCGTCGAAGACGGGCGTCGCGGTGAAGAACGGACCGGGGACGTACTTGTCGGAGTCGGCCTGCTCGGTATCCCAACCGCACGCAGCAGCCCAGCCAAGGTGGCACTCGAGCAGCTGGCCGACGTTCATACGCGAAGGAACGCCCAGCGGGTTGAGGATAACGTCGATCGGGGTACCGTCAGCCATGTAGGGCATGTCCTCGACCGGCAGAACGTTACAAATAACACCCTTGTTGCCGTGGCGGCCGGCGATCTTATCGCCCTGCTGGATCTTACGACGCTGGGCGACGTAGACGCGCACCTGCTCGTTGACGCCGGGAGCCAGGTCGTCGCCGTTCTCGCGGCTAAAGCGGACGACGTCGATGACGCGGCCATAAGCGCCGTGAGGCATCTTAAGGGAGGTGTCGCGGACGTCGTGGGCCTTGGCACCGAAGATGGCGCGCAGCAGGCGCTCCTCGGCAGTCAGAGCGCTCTCGCCCTTAGGCGTGACCTTGCCGACCAGGATGTCGCCAGGGCCGACCTCGGCGCCGATGCGGATGATGCCGTCCTCGTCGAGGTTGGCAAGCATGTCCTCGGAGAGGTTCGGGATCTCGCGGGTGATCTCCTCGGGACCGAGCTTGGTGTCGCGGGCGTCGATCTCGTGACGGGTGATGTTGATGGTCGTCAGCAGGTCCTCGGCCACCAGGCGCTCGGACACGACGATACCGTCCTCGTAGTTAAAGCCTTCCCACGGCATGTAGGCCACGGTGAGGTTCTGGCCCAGTGCGAGCTCGCCGTGATCGGTCGAAGGACCGTCGGCCAGAGGCTCGCCCTGCTCAACGGTGTCACCGACGCGCACGAGCGGACGGTGGTTGATGCAGGTGGACTGGTTGGAGCGCTGGTACTTGGCCAGGTGATACTCGTCCATGCCGCCGGCATGCTTGACGATAATCTTGGCGGCGTCGGCAAAGATGACCTCGCCGGCGTTCTTGGCCAGGGTGACCTCGCCGGAGTCCAGAGCGGCGCGACGCTCCATGCCGGTACCGACATAGGGAGCGGCGGGGTGAACCAGCGGCACGGCCTGACGCTGCATGTTAGCGCCCATCAGCGTACGCTTGGCGTCGTCGTGCTCCAGGAACGGAATCAGCGTGGCTGCGACGGAGAGCATCTGACGCGGCGAGACGTCCATGTAGTCGACGTCCTCGACGGGCACGTCGGCGGGGGCGCCGAAGGAGCCGTCGAAGTCGCGGGTACGGGCGATCACGGTGTGCGGACGGACGATCTTGCCCTCGGCATCGGTCGTGATGAACTCGTTGGTCTTGGGATCGAGCGGCGTGTTGGCCGGCGCGATGACGTGCTTCTCTTCCTCGTCAGCGGTCATCCAGTCGATCTGGTCGGTGGCAACGCCGTTCTCGACGCGGCGGAACGGGGCCTCGATGAAGCCATACTCGTTGACGCGGGCGTAGAGGGCGAGCGAGCCGATCAGGCCGATGTTGGGGCCTTCGGGGGTCTCGATCGGGCACATGCGGCTGTAGTGCGAATTGTGAACGTCGCGGACGGCCGTCGGCACGTTGGTGCGGCGGCTGGAGCCAGACTTGTGGCCGGCAAGACCGCCAGGGCCGAGTGCGGACAGACGGCGCTTGTGGGTCAGACCGGTCAGGGGGTTCGCCTGGTCCATGAACTGCGAGAGCTGCGAGGAACCGAAGAACTCCTTGATGGAGGCCACGATCGGGCGGATGTTGATGAGCGACTGCGGGGTGATCTCGTCGATGTCCTGGGAGCTCATGCGCTCACGGACGACGCGCTCCATACGGCTCATGCCGATACGGAACTGGTTGGCGACGAGCTCGCCGACGGTACGGATGCGGCGGTTGCCAAAGTGGTCGATGTCGTCGACCTTGAAGCCCTGCTCGCCGGCAGCGAGGGACAGCAGGTAGCGCAGCGTCGCGACGATATCCTCGTCGGTGAGCACCGTGACCTCTTCCTCGGTGGTGAGGTTGAGCTTCTTGTTGACCTTGTAACGACCGACGCGGGCCAGATCGTAGCGCTGCGGGTTGAAGAGCAGGCCCTCGAGCAGGCTGCGGGAAGCGTCCACGGTGGGAGGCTCTCCCGGGCGCAGGCGACGGTAGATCTCGATAAGGGCATCCTCGCGGGTGAGGGCGGTATCGCGCTCGAGGGTGCGCTTGATCACATCGGAGTTGCCGAGCAGCTCGATGATGTCGTCGTTGGTGACAGCGATGCCAAGGGCGCGCAGGAACATCGTGGCGCTCTGCTTGCGCTTACGGTCAATGGAGACCATGAGCTGGTCGCGCTTGTCGACCTCAAACTCAAGCCAGGCACCGCGGGACGGGATGATCTGGGCCTTGTAGATCTGCTTGCCCGAATCCATCTCGGAGCTGTAGTACACGCCCGGGGAGCGGACGAGCTGCGAGACGACGATACGCTCGGTACCGTTGATGATGAAGGTGCCCTGATCGGTCATCATGGGGAAGTCGCCCATAAAGACGAGCTGCTCCTTGATCTCGCCGGTCTCCTTGTTGGTGAGACGGACGTCGGTCAGAAGCGGAGCCTGATAGGTCATATCCTTCTCGCGGCACTCCTCGACGGTGTGCGCGGGGTCGCCGAACTGATGCTCGCCGAAGGTAACCTCGAGAACATGGTTCTGGCTCTGGATGGGGCTGGATTCCTTGAACGCCTCACGAAGGCCCTCGTCCTTAAAACGCTCAAAGGATTCCCTTTGAACAGAGATAAGGTTGGGGAGCTCCATGGCCTCCGGGATTTTCCCGAAGCTGACGCGCTTGCGCTCAGTGGCAGTGTATGCGTAGGTCACCAGGTTTTTCCTCCTTCACGGAAATGCTCGGTGGGTTGGCGAGGCATAGCTTCGCCAGTTATCGCAACCTAATAGTTTATCAGGTACCGACCGTTGGGCAAGAAAAGCCTTGACGCGATTGAGTTTTTGGAGTAGCAAAGTTTTTCGACAGAAAACACACAGGTAGATAGTGGTATACCGAACATCTGTTCATATATTTTCTGTGAACAGAGAGCCGGCAATCGCAGCTCTTATAAAAAACGGGCGCGAACCGAGGTCCGCGCCCGTAAATGTCGATGTCCGAAGGCTTACTTGCGCATCAAGCCGCCGCGCTCGTCGATGGCGTCCCAGAAGGCGCTTGCAAAGCGAGGATCGCTTGCAGCCATGAGAGCGTTGGTGGCCATCCAGCCAGAGGGAGTGCCGGTGTCGTAGCCCGACAGCGGGTCGATGACGACCGCGTACATGGCCTCGCGGTCGAGCGAGCGGGCCATGGCGTCGGTAAGCTGAATCTCGCCGCCCTTGCCGGCCTGCTGATCAGCGAGCAGGTCCATGACCAGCGGGCTCAGCAGATAACGGCCGACAATGTACAGGTTGGACGGAGCCGCCTCGGGAGCGGGCTTCTCGACCAGACCGCCGATGCGCCAGACAGCGCCCGGCTCTGCATCGGCAACGTCCTCGGCGCCCTCGAGCGAACCGACGCGCTCGCCGGCGATAACGCCGTAGCGGCTGACTTCCTCGGGCGAGCAAGCAGCGACGGCGATAACCGAAGCTCCACCGTGCTCCTTGGAAACGGCGAGCATCTTGTCGCAGATGTCGCGATTAGGCACAACGTAGTCGCCCAGAAGAACCAGGAAGTTCTCCCCTGCCACGGCGTCGGCAGCAGAGCGGATAGCATGGCCGAGGCCCTTGGGCTCGTACTGATAACGGAAGTCGACCGGCATACCGCCAGCGTGGGCGACGGCATCGGCATAGGCGTTCTTGCCGCGCTCGCGCAGCAGGTTCTCGAGCGAGCGATCGGGCTGGAAGTAGTTCAGTAGCTCGGGCTTACCGGGAGATGTAACGATGATGGCGTCGTCGACTTCCTCGGGGTCGAGCGCCTCCTCGACGACGTACTGAATGACGGGCTTGTCGAGCACCGGCAGCATCTCTTTGGGCGTGCACTTGGTGCCAGGCAGAAAACGCGTGCCAAGACCGGCGGCGGGGATGATTGCCTTCATGTTATTCAAAGATCCTTTCGCAGGCGCAAAAGCGCCCCATGCGTGCGGCGCACGGCCGCAGACCAAATTGCGATACCCAAGCATCTTACCGCTGGAACTATATGTCGCTACAAGGCAGAGACAATTCTTCAGCAGGTCAACGCAAATTATTGCTCGAATGGTGCAATTTTATTGCCCAACGGCAAGGCACCCGATACGACGCAAATCACAGAACATGGCAGTTTGAGCTACCGATGCCGAGGGACCGAAAAACAAAAAAGACGGGGCTCGCAATGCGAACCCCGTCTGCAAAGAAATCTGGCGAGAAAGCCTGATTACTTGAGGGTGACAGCAGCGCCAGCAGCCTCGAGCTTCTCCTTGGCAGCCTCGGCGTCCTCCTTCTTGGCACCCTCGAGAACAGCCTTGGGAGCGCCCTCGACGACCTCCTTGGCCTCCTTCAGGCCAAGGTTGGTGAGCTCACGGACGGCCTTGATGACCTGGATCTTGTTGTCGCCGAAGCCCTCGAGCACGACGTCAAACTCGGTCTTCTCCTCGGCCTCAGCAGCGCCAGCAGCGGGAGCGGCGACAACAGCGGCAGGAGCAGCGGCGGAAACGCCGAAGGTGTCCTCGATAGCCTTAACGAGCTCGGAAGCCTCGAGAAGGGTCATTTCCTTAAGAGCATCGATGATCTCATCGGTGGTAAGCTTAGCCATTTCTAAGTCCTTTCGGTTTCCGTGTCTGTGCACGGAGATCAGTTAAAACACGGCGCGAATGCGCCAGGGGTGCGGCGTTGCCGCCGCGGGTGAAAACAGCGACTAGGCTGCCTTCTGCTCGGAGACCTGCTGGATCGAACGAGCGAGACCAGAGGAAACGCCGTTGACGCAGACAGCGATGTCGCGAGCGAAACCGGAGATGAGACCGGCGATCTGGCCGAGAAGCTGATCCTTGGTGGGCAGCTCGGCGATAGCCTTAACATCATCAGCGGAAACGGCCTTGCCGTCGGAGATACCGCCCTTGATCTCAAGGACGCCCTTGGACTTAGCGGAGAAGTCCTTAAGGGCCTTAGCGGCCTCGACCGGCTCGGACTCGTAGAACACATAAGCGACGGGGCCGGCGAGAATCTCGTCGAGCTCGGGCTGCTCCTGGTTCTTGAGGGCGATCTTGACCAGGTTGTTCTTGTAGACCTTCATCTCGGCGCCGCACTCGCGAAGCTGATGACGCAGCTCCTGAGCCTGCTTAACCGTCAGACCGTTGTAGTTGACGACGAACAGACCGGCGTTCTCGGCGATACGGGACTCGATCTCTGCAACCTTGTCGATTTTGTACTGCTGGGGCATGAATTACACCTCCTCGAATTCTTTCCGGGCACGGTCCGCCACAAGGACGTGACGGGGGCATGTCCAAAAAGAAAGCCCCCGCGCTGCATGAGCGACGGGGGCGAGAAGACATATCTACTCGACCACCTCGGCTGGCGGGATATCCCATTAAGCTCGCGGGCAATGCCCGTTTGCGCCGGCTGTCTCTGGCAGCGGATTCGTGCGTGAACCGAAAGTATTATGGCGGGGACCCCGGCGTCGGTCAACGGGCGCGAGGATTCGTACACAAACCCTGCATACGCTCCGGTCCGAGGGGCCGGGTTGAGATTTTCGCTCGGTCAAGTCCTGGCTCGCACGAAGGCCACATTAAGTGGCCTTCGGCTCGTGCGGAATCTACGAAAATCTCAACCCGGCCCCTCGGACCGGAGCAGCGGTAACTTTGCTGCAAATCCTCGTGTCCGTTGAGCGACGCGCCCCACGCATAACCCTTGTGTCGGTAGGCTGATGTGTTGCGTCCCTGATGGCTATAGGGTTGAGACGAATGTGAATAGGCGGCGGAGACCTTCGTCCAAATCTTGGTCGGAGACGCAGTAGCTTAGGCGGATGTGGCCTTCGGTGCCGAAGCAGTCGCCCGGGACTAGGGCTACGTTTGCTTCTTTGATGGCTTTGATACAGAAGGCTTCGCTGGTTAGGCCGTACTGTTTGATGCTGGGGAAGGCGTAGAAGGCTCCCGCCGGTTCAACTACGTCGAGGCCCATGGCGTTTAAGGCTGCGAGCACGCGTTCGCGGCGGGCTCGGTAGACTTCGAGCATGGGGGTGGGGTCGACGGTCAGGGCTCGCGCTGCGGCGTCCATTTCGAAGGAGACGGCACTCGATACTAAGTATTGGTGAGCCTTGGCGATCTCGGCGATGACGGGTGCCGCTGCCGCGAGCCAGCCCAGGCGCCAGCCGGTCATGGACCAGGGCTTGGAGAAGCTCTCGATGATGACCGTCTGTTCACGCAGCTCCGGGTGACGCTGGGCAAAGCGCTCGTAGCCATCCACATAAACCAGGCGGTTGTATACGTCGTCGCAGACCACGTAGATGCCCGCCTGCTCTGCCACGCGCGCCACGGCGTCGAGCGAAGCCGCGTTGAGGATGCAACCCGTAGGATTGTTGGGCGTGCAGATGACGATGGCCTTGGTCGCCGGCGTCACGCAAGCACGAAGTGCGTCCTCGTCAATCTGGAATTGCGCAGGCTCCGTATCCAAAAAGACCGCCTTGGCGTGGTTGGCCACGACGATGCTCTCGTACAGGCCAAAGGCCGGCGTGGGGATAATGACCTCGTCGCCGGGGTTGAGCATAGCCATGAATGCTGCCGACAGGGCCTCGGTCGCACCGTCGGTTAGGATGACCTCGTCGGCCGAAAACGTAAGGCCCGCATCCCCCATGTAGGCAGATAACGCCTCACGCAGGGCGGGGCGACCGTTGTTGGGCGGATAGTGCGTGTCACCGCGGTCCAGTGCGGCGGTCACCTCGGCGCTAATCACATCGGGCGTGGGAAAATCGGGCTCGCCAAGCGCAAGCGCGATGCACCCCGGGTGCTGGGCGGCGAGCGCATTGATCCGACGGATGCCGGAGGGCTTGAGCGTGGCAAGCGAGGTATTCATGGGCAGTCGCATGGCGTTCCTTTCGTAAGGGTTGCACTAGGATAGCGCGGCGGGGCGCCGCCGGACGGTGTAACCTAAACGGAAACCAACCGGAAAGGAGGCAGCATGGAGCCGACCGCGCGCAGCGATGTACCAAAAACGCTGCAAACCATTGCGTATATCAGCATTCCCAATAGTGCCGATCTTGAGTTTTTGCTCTGGGACCTGCAGGATGCCATCGCCGCCTATGCACAGCTTTCCGGCACCGCACTCCCCCGCCCGGTCGACTTGAAGGCAAATGACGCCGGCAGCGTTGCCGATGGCATCGTGCTGGCCATTGAAGATGTGGCTGACGATGAGACGTTGACAGCTATCGAGCAGGCGCTTGAGCGCTTTGGCGGTACGGGAACGCGCGTCTATGCCGCAATTCGAGCCGCACGAGAGGGCACTGAGCAGGCGCGTGGGACCGCCGTTCGCCTGCACAAGGCATGTGAGCGCCATGACCAATTGTGGTGTGGAGGCGTTGTCATCTGTGCCGGCAGCGGCTTCGCGGCGCTTCGTCATTCTCCGCGCATGGGACTTTTGCGCCGACCGTTTTCGGAAGCGATAGATAAGCTTGTGGGCGCTGTGCGCATGGGCTGCTCCGTCGAGCATGCACAGCGACTTGGCGGCGGCAATGCCGCCAACGTCGACACCGACGGCATGGTTTGCGCCGAGCCAGCCGTGCCCGCGCCGATCTGGCGAGGCGTTCTGAAACGTCTGGGCGCCCACGCTCAAACAAAAATCTAAATTAAATAACAGCCCAGTCAACGGCTTCGTGCCAACGCTCAACAAGACGCTCCAGGCGCCAGGCGGCATTGGCGGGACTTGTCGAGGGCAGGACGATGGCAGGCAGCCCCGTCCGATCTTGCAAGTAGCGTTTGTAGAGTCGCCCTGCCGTGCCGCCGTTACAGACAACGACCTCAATCGGCGCGGCATCGGTAATGCGCTCGATATGTGCCGGCACAACGTTGCGAATGCTCGCGTCGCTCGAGCCCTTAATGTCACAACTCTCGATCACATCCCACAGGGCTACGCCGCCGTTAAGCAGCATGACCCGCTTGACGGCAATGGAGGCATCGAGCGTCGCGGGCTCACCGCTTGCCAAAGAATCGCCCTCGTTGGGCGGAACAGGCACACCGAGGCACGCGGCCACCACACGCCAAAAGCGATTCTGAGGGTTGCCGTAATAAAAGGCATTGGCGCGCGAAAGCACCGAGGGAAACGACCCGAGCACCAAAACGCGCGAGTGCTGGTCGAACACGGGCTCAAACCCATGCTCAATATGTTGGTAGCCCTTGTCAGATGCGGCCATGGGCTAGGCTCTCAACAGATAGCGCACCT
This sequence comes from Collinsella aerofaciens, assembly GCF_015556945.1. Classification (GTDB taxonomy): domain Bacteria; phylum Actinomycetota; class Coriobacteriia; order Coriobacteriales; family Coriobacteriaceae; genus Collinsella; species Collinsella aerofaciens_AO. The sequence continues at coordinate 13,657 of NZ_JADNNH010000011.1, forward strand.
CGTAGGGTGCAAGTTCAAGGGTGCCCGTCAGCTCGACCGTGGGCGCATCGTCGGCAAGCAGGTCGACGAAGGACCCGTTGAGCTCGCCGGCGCCAAAGGTGTAAGGCTCGCCCACGGCGTTCACCGCCACGAGCACCGTCGCGTCGTCACAGGCGCGCTCGAACAGCAGCTGCTTGTTCTGGATCACCACGTTGCGATAGGCACCGTAGTTGAGAGCACGGGCCGCCGCGTCATCGGCCGAGCGAAGGTGTGCGAGTTGCGTGATGAACGCCGTCAGCTCATTGGGCGCAGGCTCATCGAGCGCAGGGCGCAGCGCCCAGTCGCCATCGGGGCCGCCCTTTTCGCCAGCAATTCCCCACTCGCTGCCATAGTAGACGCACGGGATGCCCGGCATGCCAAAGAGCATGCCGTAGGCGGGACGCAGACAGGACTTGTCGGTGAGGATGCTTGCCAGGCGCGGCACATCGTGGTTGTCGACAAACGACAGCAGATGTTTGCCGCGGTAGATGCACCAGGGGTCGCCGCCAAACTGACGGTGCAGCGAATGGGCGATCTCGAACATGTTGACCGAGTTAAAGCTGGAGTACAGGCCCTTGTAGCACTCGTAGTTGGTGCAGGAGTCGAGCATCTCGTCGTTGACGATCTGGTTGTAGTCGCCGTGAAGCGTCTCGCCGATGAGCACAAAGCCGGGCTTGAGCTCACGGGTAAAGGAGTGTAGGCGGCGCATAAAGTCGCGGTCAAGCATATAGGCAACGTCCAGGCGCAGGCCGTCGACGCCAAAGACGTCGGCCCAACGGCGCACGGACTCGAGCAGGTAATCGACCACAGCGGGATTTTGCAGGTTGAGCTTCACAAGCTCAAAATGGCCTTCCCAGCCCTCGTACCAAAAGCCGTCGCCATAGCAAGAATCGCCGTCAAAGCTGATGTGGAACCAGTCCTTGTAGGGCGAGTCCCACTTGCGCTCCTGCACATCGCGGAAGGCCCAAAAGCCGCGACCGACGTGGTTGAAGACGGCATCGAGCACCACGCGGATGCCATGGGCGTGCAGCGTCTCGCACACGGCGGCAAAGTCGGCATCCCCACCCAGGCGGCGGTCGATATGGCGCAGACTGCGCGTGTCGTAGCCATGGCTATCGGACTCAAGCGGCGGGTTGATGAGCACGGCGCCAACGCCGAGTTCCTGCAGGTAGTCGGCCCACTGGGCGATCTTCATGATGGGCGCATCGGGGTTAGGAGCAACGTTGGCGGCCTGGGTAAGCTCATCCTCGGCAACGGGCGCGGCGTTTTCGCGCGGAGCTCCGCAGAAGCCCAGCGGATAGATCTGATAGAACGTCGTCTCGTATGCCCACATAGCAACCTCCCGGTAAGCTCAACACAACGACATCCATTGTATGCCCGGCTTGTATCCTCTTCCCCAAAATAAGTTGCGGTGGAATAGTTCCTGCTTGGGCCTTCAGAGGCCTTAAACAGGAACTATTCCACCGCAACTGATGAGGGAACGTGATTAGGCGATAGGCTTTGCGCGACGGATGGCTGGGAACATCACCGTGATGGCGAGGATAACGCCCACGACCGCAATTGACCCGCCCGCGAAGCCGATCCAGGCGATACCGGGGCCCGAAACCACGGCTCCGCCGATCGCGGTACCTGTGCCAATACCCAGATTAAACAGGCCCGAGAAGATCGACATGGCGACGGCCGACGAGTCCGCCGGCGTGTACTTGATGAGCTCGGCCTGAAACGCCACGTTAAAGGCTGTGGCGCAGCAGCCCCACAGCGCGCAGACGGCAAGCACTGCCACGAGCGACGATGTGGCCGGACCCATGAGCAGCAGGGCCGCCGGCACGCCGGAGAGCGTAATAGCCAAGAACGGGAACCGGTGCCCATCGAACAGGCGGCCGAACAGCCAGCTGCCCACCAGACCAGAGCAGCCAAACGCCGTCAGCGTCATGGTGATGGCGCCCGCGTCGACGTGCGCGACCTGCGCCAGAAAGGGCTCGATATAGCTGTAGCTTGCGTAATAGCCGGTCGCCATAAAGACCGTGACTGCGTAGAGCGCGATCAGGAACGGGTTCTTGAGCAGCTCGGGCAGTTGTTTGACGGTAAAGCGCTCGCTCGCCGGCATGGCCGGGAACACCGCGGCCTGGTACACCACCGCGGCGGCGGAGAAGGCCCCGACCACGGCGAATGTCATGCGCCAGCCCACAGCCAGCCCGATGGCGCGGCCGATCGGCAGGCCAAAGATCTGCGCGATGGACGAGCCCGTGGCGATCATGCTGATGGCGAGCGCCCCGTGGCGGGTGTCGACCAGGCGCGAGGCCATAATCGAGGCGACTGACCAGAACACGGCATGCGCGCAGGCGACCACCAGGCGTGCGCAAACCAGGATAGGATATGTCGGTGCCACAGCGGACAGGAACTGACCCAGAGAAAACACGGCGAGCACGCCGAGCAGCATACGCTTGAACTCAAAGCGCGAGGCAAACACCATAAGCGGCAGTGACAGCAGCATGACGCCCCAGGCGTAGACCGAGATCATGATGCCTGCCTGGGCCTCGGTGAGCGAGAACGATGCGGCGATATCAGTCAGAAGGCCGATGGGCATAAACTCCGACGTATTGAACACGAACGCGCAACAGGCGAGCCCGATAAGCGGGAGCCACTGCCTGAGTGCGATACCACCTTGCTTTGTTTGAGCCATATAGGAAAACCTCTCCGATTATCTTGAGCGGTGGGCGATTATAGCAATGAGAAGTCTATAAAATGAGCAACAAAAGAATTCTTGGAAAACGATCGTTAACAGACGGCGCGCCAATTCTGCTTAGAAAGCAAGGTACGCAGGAACTCAATGTCGAAAACGCGGCTTTATCTTCGGGCTATCGCGCCTGCTCGGATACGCACAAGGACACCCCCATGAGCACGTCAATTTCGAGCCAACTCGCAACCGCACAATGAACTAGCAAAAGCAGCATATAAGCAAACGCCCCATAATAAAGTCCCTCATGCACAAGCGCCGTCACTGAAAGTGCCGACGGCAGCGCCGCACTCGAAACTACCCATCCAACAAGAACCTGGATAGCGCAACTTGCAACCAGGTTCCATGCCACCAGCAGCGCTGCGGGACGCGCGATTTCTCTCCAGGAGGAACGAAGCACCGTGACCGAACGCATGATGTAGCGTGGTGCAAACCGAATGCCTCGTAGTCCCCTCTGCTCCACGCCCGCATCTTCAATTAACACGAATACGAACGACGCGGAAAGAAGCGTCACGATTACTGCCACCACAAGAGAGCACAACACCCCGAGCTGACTGCTCGCAAGCGAGGCAAAGACTACAATTGCCGATAAAATCAAATGAACCAAATAAATTAGCAGCGCCCCAGAAATCTGGAGGGGAACCGTCGAGGCCAAGAGATAAACCGGAGGGGTTCGAGCAGGTTGCACCGTCTCTTTGGACCGGTCGACGGCAAATAATGAAAAAGCCACATTCGATAGAAGCAGGTTTAAAAAGGCCGCGACCACAGTGCAAATAAGCGTAATGGACGGATTGATATAGGCGAGCTCAGTTGCAACGTTTGATACACCAATTTGAAGCGCGCTCATAACAAACAAGGGGATATATAACGCCATCGTGCAGCCACTCCGGCATTCCTTCGCCCGATCGCCCGATTCCAGAAAGACATTGAAGTTCTCTCGCAAGTTCACTCTATACCCGTTTTCTTACTAGGCAGGGCGAACGGGCGCCAATATAAACGCCGGTCCGCCCATCCATAATTTCTAGTTTTAACGTCCAGACTAGTCTGTCCAGCCGTCGATGAAGTCGCGGTTAAGCTCAAAGTACTGCGCGGCGATATCTTTCGCCAAGGAGTACGAATTAACGAGCGGGTGCATCGCGAGGCTCTCGACAATGTCGCGCTTCGATCGGTTAACGATGCCACGCGCCACGGTGCGCTCGTAGTACTTGACGCGACGAATCAATTCGAGGTTTCCCGCGGGCACAGAATCGGCTTCGACGCGATGCGGTACACAGCCATCGGTGGAGATATCGCACGTTGACTCAATGACGTCTGTATCGAGAAGGCCAGGGATGGCGCCATTGTTGGGGGTGCACAGGATCATCTGCTGTGTCTTGCCAGAGCGAGCAATATCCATGAAACGGAGCGCGACACCTGCGTATCCGCCAGCATCTTTGCCGTACACGTCAAACGTCCACGGCTTGTCGCGGTGAATACCCGTCTCGGCCGCCATGTAGTTGTTTTCACGCATTCCGTACCACTTCTCAAAGCACGCGAGGCCCTTTTCGAAGTCGTTCTCAATATCGATAGATGCAAGCTCGCTCGTCATTTCTCGATTAATTTCTTCGATTAGTTCGCCGCGTGTCTGGGGCGAAGAGAGAACGTTGGCAACGGCGCGCTCGCGATAGTAGAAATAGTATAGGTACTCATTTGGCACGCATCCGCGATTTAGAACGAGGTCCTTCTCGAAGAACCTAAGATCTGTATGAGCATATGCCCCGTCGTCGTGGATCAAGTCGGGCATGATGTCCTCGCCGTCAACCGTCACATTGCGGAAGAACGAGAGGTGGTTGAGTCCATAGCACTCGCCCTGAACCGATGCGGGATCAACGCCTTTATACTCGGCAAACTGATGCAACATGCCCGAGGGGGCATCGCAAATGCCATAAGTAAAATCATAGCCCATATCGCGTAGGGCCTGAGATACGACGCCAGCGGGATTAGTAAAGTTAAACACCTTGACGCCCGGCTTTGCGTACTTCTTGATTAACTCGCAATACGAAGCAAGCGCAGGGACGGAGCGCATGGCAAAAGACACGCCGGCTGCGCCAGTCGTCTCTTGGCCAAGAACCCCATGCGAAAGAGCAATGCGCTCATCGCGAACGCGCATATGGTCCCCACCGACGCGAATCGTCGTGATCACATAATCGGCGTCCTTAACAGCCTCGACTGCATCGCCCGTCAGTGAAAAATTAAGCGTGGGGCAAAGCATGCTCGAGACATGGGCGGCAAGGCCACCGTAGATGCGCAGCTTCTCGGGATCATTGTCCATAAACACAAGTTCGTCGATCCCAAGCGATGACGCCTGCTGGGCTATGCTCTTTGCCAAAAACATGGAGCGGACGCCACCGCCACCTATGACCGTAAGTTTCATATCGAAACCCCCAATAGCACATTCAATATTGCATGGTTCGCCTGTGTTTGGATATTGTATCCAGCATGGAGGGTCGCTTCCCGCCCCGACTGCAAGGCGGGAAAGGAATTCCCCAAGGAGTTATTATTTACGCAACGGAAGCGGCCACACACGTCCGGCGGGAAGGGAGCACCGATGGTTGATAAAAAGCAGATTTCCAAGCTCTACTCAGCCGCAAAGCTATCCGAAACCGAGCAAAGCGTACTCGAATACCTGCTCAACAATATCGACACCCTCGATGATATTGGCATAAAACCCGTCGCCATGGCATGCTTTACCAGCATGACGACAGTCATCAGGCTTTCTAAAAAGCTCGGCTACCGTGGCTACCGCGAAATGATGTACGATCTCAAGCACCTTCAGCATGTCTCCCGCGAAATGAATCAATCACTCAAAGACAGTAGCGTCCACTTCGTATGCCACACCGGAGATGTAGACGTATTCATCGCCGCACTGCATCGCAACAGAATGATCGGAGTAAACGGAGAGGGCTTCTCACGCATCGTTGCGCAGTACATGGCGACCAAGCTCGTTGGACTTGGCTTTTTGGCCGTCATACAGGACTTCCTAGAAACCGATCAGTTTGTCGAATCCAACCGAAATACGCTCAGCTGCATGATGCTCATATCCAAATCGGGCCAGACAGAAGCCATCCTGGAAACCGCAAGGGCATGCCACGACGCGGGCATTACGACTCTCGCGTTTACCGGCAACGAAGACAGTGAACTCGCCAAGACGGCAGACGCGATCTTTACGATACATGACGATCACCCAATGGATCTTAAGAACGTTAAGCCTAACTGCTTTACCGGAAGTTGTATTCTCGCATTCGAAGAACTATTGAGTATCTGCCTTGACAATCTAAAACAAGAAGGCTTGGCCCCCTAAATCATGCGATAGGAAGCCAAGCCCTGGAATTGCGCTATGCAATTGAAAGCCACTTGCGCGTTTTACTCGTCACCGAGAACTTCGTGCACCTCAGAAGCGACTTCACCGACACGAGGACCGTAAATGACCTGGATTGCCTTGTCGCTCAGGCGGATAACGCCCATAGCTTCAAGATTCTTGGTGAACACCTCGTCGTCTGCAACCTTAGAACCATCCTTGACAATCACGCGAAGACGTGAGATGCAGTTGTCAAGATCATCAATGTTGTCGGCTCCACCAAGCGCTTCGACAATGCCGACAGCAAGCGCGCTGTCCTTGGTCGCACGGTCCTGGACCGCCTTCTCGGGAGTGCTACCAGACTCGCCCTTTGCCTCAGCGGCCTTTGCCTCGAACTCAGCTCTGCTGTTGATCAACTCAATATCGTCACCATCGTCTCGACCGGGCGTCTTGATATCGAACTTAGTAATAAAGAACCGGAAGAGGAAGAAAGCTGCCAGGAAAAAGGCGGGGAGCAGAATAAGGTACGGAAGCAGATTAAGCTTCTCGGGGCGGAATAAGAATGGGATAAGGTCCTTGATATTTCCCTGGTACACCGAAACGCCCATTGCCTCCGAGAGAACTTCACCCAGTCCGGAAAGCGGAGCGTAAACGCCAAAGTAGAGCCAGGGGGCGGCAAACAGGAACGTAAAGAGAATAGGCTCCGTGACGCCAAAGAAAACAGTCGAAATCACTGTGGGGATTAAAAGACCAGCAACCTTCTTGCGGTTCTGGGGCTTGGCACAAGACCACATAGCAAGGGCGATGCCCGGGAACAACGCGTAATCGTTAATGCCATAGCCGGCCATGAAGGCCCTAACCAAGAGCTTGTCACTGCTGGGAGAAGCGAGCTGTGCAAGCTGAATGGCGCTATTGCCCACCACGCGCGTTCCATCGACGACCATGGAGCCGCCAAGCTCAGTCCAATACATGGGCGTCTCGAGCAGCGGATGCAAGCCAAACGGCACAAGGCTCTCGAGCACCCAGCGATAGACAAACGTACCGACCAGACCGGAGCCTTTCACGAACGTCGCAATACCCGAGAAGCATCCACCGATGACGGGCCAGACGAAGTACATGATGCCGCCCAGGACGCCACCGGCGACCAGCGATACAATGGGGACCGTTCGACTGCCCGCAAAAAACGCCAGCGCCGTTGGGAGCTTGGTCTTGTAAAAACGGCCGGTGATCCAGGCGACCAGGCAGCCCACGATAATGCCGCCAAAGACACCAGAGCTGTAGCCAAAAAAGCCGAGCGAGGTAGTGTAGAGTGCGGACTGCTCACTCGCCTGAATGGACGTAAGGCCGACCTTCTGAAGAGCTTCCACCGTTGTATTGTCGGCAGCCAAGCCAGCTGCTCCAAGCAGAATCTCAACCGTCTTGAGCATGGTGAGATAGCAGACAAGGGCAGAAAAGGCAGCCCAGCCCTTCTCTTTGCGAGACAAGGAGAAGGCACAGCCGACGGCAAACAAAACACCGAGGTTTCCAATGATTACCTCGCCGAGACCCTTAAATACCGAGAAGAACGTAAAGAGCGGCGAAGCGGCATACCAGCCCCAATTAACGCCAAGGGACACAAGGGTCAGTTCGGTCGTAAAAACGCTACCGATACCCAAAAAGAGACCGGAAATGGCAATGAGCGTAATCGGAACGAGCATTGCCTTTCCGAACGATTGGAATTTTTCTTTCATCAATTCCCCTCTCAATGATCCTCTATAAACGACTATTGCACCCCACGTCCCCACACAGGCGAAACGGAAGACATGTTCGGCAATAGAAACAAGGTGATTGTAGAAAGGGGCGCACAAAATGCGCATCGACATCGCGTAATACGGTTAAATCGACCGACGATTGCAAGTATTTACGAATCCGTAAACGGCAGCAAATAGACAGCGAACGGCAATCTGAAGCGTAGGACAGTCCCCGCAGGCCGACAATTGCCGTTATTTTGGCTCATTTTATTGAATTGTTGCTCGCCCAAAAGCGCAGAGCATCAACGTGCCCTTAAGCCAACCCCAGCAATATGCCCGCCGAATGCACGACAAACGCCACGATCCAGGCAACGGCGACCTGAAACGCGAATACGGCCACGGCATAGCGCGCGCCCAACTCGCTCTTGACGGCGCCGATTGCCGCCACACAAGGCGGGTACAGCAACGTAAAGACCAAGAACACGTAGGCGGTAAACGGCGAAAACATGGTCGACAGCGCCGCGGGCGACGTTGCGCCCAAAAGCACCGTGAGCGTCGAGATGACGCTCTCCTTGGCAATGAGCCCCGTGACGAGCGCCGTCGAGGCGCGCCAGTCGCCAAAGCCGAGCGGGGCCAACACCGGCGCGATGATGCTACCCAGACCGGCAAGCAGGCTTTGCGACTGGTCGGCGACCACGTTAAAGCGGATATCGAACGTCTGCAGGAACCAGATGACCACCGTAGCGGCAAAGATAATGGTAAAGGCCTTGGTGATGAAGTCCTTGGCCTTATCCCATGCCAGCATCACCGTCGTCTTGACGCTCGGCAGGCGGTAATTGGGGAGCTCCATGATAAACGGCACCGGGTCGCCCTTAAATGCCGTGCGGTTGAGCACCAAAGCCGCGACGCAGCCGACCACGATACCGATCAGATAGAGCGAGACCATGGCGGGAACCGTCGCCTGCGGGAAAAACGCCCCGCACAGCAAGCCGTAAACCGGCAGCTTGGCTGAGCAGCTCATAAACGGCGTGAGCATGACCGTCATCTTGCGGTCGTGCTCGGATGGGAGCGTACGGGTCGACATGATAGCCGGCACGGTGCAGCCAAAACCGACGAGCATGGGCACGAAACTGCGGCCCGACAGGCCAAAGCGACGCAACACCTTATCCATGACAAAGGCCACGCGCGCCATGTATCCGGAGTCTTCCAGAATGGAGAGGAACAAAAAGAGCACGACGATAATCGGCAGGAAGGTCAGCACACTGCCCACGCCCGTTAGCACGCCGTCGACAGCCAGCGAGCGCACCACGTCGTTGGTACCGAACGCCTTGAGGCCCGCATCGGCCGAGGCGATGATGGCAGCGATACCGTCCTCCATAAGTCCCTGCAACGCCGCGCCGATCACGCCAAACGTCAGCCAAAAGACGAGGCCCATGATCACCAGAAACGCCGGAATGGCTGTGTAACGACCTGTCAGGATGCGGTCAATCTTGACGGAGCGCACGTGCTCGCGGCTCTCGTGCGGCTTGACGACGCAACGCCCGCACACGTCGCCGATAAAGCTAAAACGCATATCGGCCAGCGCAGATAGGCGGTCGGTGCCGGCCTCGTCCTCCATCTGGGTGATGATGTGCTCGATAGCGTCGAGCTCATTGCGATCCAGGTGAAGCGCCTCGGTTACCAGCTCATCGCCCTCGACCAGCTTGGTCGCCGCAAAGCGCACCGGGATGTGCGCCGTCACGGCATGGTCCTCGATCAGGTTAGCAATACCGTGGATGCAGCGATGCAGCGCACCGCCGTCCGGACCGTCGGGCGCGCAAAAGTCCAGGCGACCAGGGCGCTCGCGGAACCGCGCCACGTGCAGGGCGTGGTCCACCAGCTCGCCGATGCCCTCGTTGCGGGCAGCGCTAATGGGGACAACGGGCACGCCCAACAGGCTCTCGAGCAAGTTGACGTCCACGGCGCCGCCGTTGGCGGTCACCTCGTCCATCATGTTGAGCGCGATGACCATAGGACGGTCAAGCTCCATGAGCTGCAGTGTCAGGTACAGGTTGCGCTCGATGTTGGTGGCGTCAATGATGTCGATGATGGCGTCCGGACGCTCGTCGAGGATGAACTGACGGCTCACGACCTCCTCGCCTGTGTACGGCGACAGGGAGTAAATGCCGGGCAGGTCGGTAACGCTCGCCTCGGGATGGTTACGGATGGTGCCATCTTTGCGGTCGACCGTCACGCCGGGAAAGTTACCGACGTGCTGGTTGGAGCCCGTCAGCTGGTTGAATAACGTGGTCTTGCCGCAGTTTTGGTTGCCGGCGAGGGCAAAGTGCAGCGGCGCGCCCTCTGGCACGGCCGTCTTTGCCGCACGGGGCGAATACGTCCCCTCGCCCAGGGCCGGATGCTCCGTCGTGCCGATTGCGGCGTTAGCGCGCGGACCCGTATCGGTGTCGTGAATACCCACGAGCTCGATGCGAGCGGCATCGTCCTTACGCAGTGTCAACTCGTAGCCACGCAGGCGAATCTCGAGCGGGTCGCCCATGGGGGCATACTTCATCATGGTGACTTCGGTGCCCGGCGTTAGACCCATGTCCAAAATATGCTGTCGGAGTGCCTGATCGTCCGATGCCACCGATGCGACAACGGCGTCCTTTCCAATCTCGAGTGTATCGAGCTTCACGTCCGTGTTCCTCCCCCGGCGCCCGCAGGGCGTTGTATTTATGTTCACCATGGCTAACCGTTTGCCATGGCTAACCAATTTTAAACTTACATGATAGCGTGAACACACAATGACGTTCAATCGACAGATCGGTGCAAGGGGAATTCTGGGCCATTGCTTCCCAGACGGGCCTGTTGCGGAAACCGAATCCCACTCCGGAACACCTAAACGGGACGGGCTTTCCGGTTGAGGCATCTAGCGGAAACTGCAGCCCGGAATCGGCGCTCAGACTGGGATGCGATTTCCCGATCGAGCCCCTCGGGGAAACTGCGACCCGGAATCTGCGCCCAAAACGGGTCACGATTTCCCAAACGGGACGTGGTTTCCCGCGGGAGCAGAAACAGCCGCCCGCTCCCTCGACAAAATGATCCATTTTCCTCCGTCTCCAACAGATCAAAACGAAGTTGCGGTGGAATAGTTCCTGTTTAAAGCCCCGTGACTTTAATTGGAACTATTTCACCGCAAGTTATGAGGGACGGGATGGGGCTGGCCCTCTTACTCTTACAGATGGCGCTCCAGGAAGCGGAAGGCTAGGCGAATCCAGGGACGGACCGCCACCTGCTTGTCCTCGTTGTCGACCGCGGTGTTGGCGTTGCCGAGCGAAAGGCCGTGACCACCCTGGTCGAAGACGTGCATCTCGCATGCAACGCCCTCCTCGGCCATGCGCTGCGCAAACGGGTAGACCTGCGCGATCGGCGCCGTCTTGTCGTCGGACACGCCCCACACAAAGGTCGGTGGCATCTGGCGCGAAACATGCGTGGTGGGGCAGATGTCGGCCAGATGCTCGTCAGTTGCCTCGCCGCCCGTCACCATCGACAGGTAGTCGTTGAGCAAATCGCGTCCCGTCTTGCCGCCCGTCTTGGGCACGCGCAAGTCAATGCGCGGATCGCGCGTCTGCATGTCGCGCACATAGGCAAAGTCGAGCAATGGATAGCCCAGCACCACGGCATCGGGACGAATGTCGTCCGGACGCGCCCCGGCAAGTGCCGCGAAGGGGCCGGTCTTCCACTGTGTTGCCAGCGAAGCGCAAATCATGCCGCCAGCAGAAAAGCCCACGACGCACACGCGCTTGGGATCGACATGCCACTCGTCAGCGTTGGCGCGCACCGTGGCGACCATCTTGGCAAGATCTGCCTGGGGGTGCGGAAAGCTCACGTCACCCGTAGAACTCGTGACATAGTTGAGCACAAAGGCCTGGTAGCCGTGATCCAAAAACGCAAACGCCACGGGATCCTGCTCATGCGGAGCGATATGCGTAAACGCACCTCCGCCGCAGATAATCACGGCAGGGCGGCGGCCATTCGGTTTATCGGGCAGCGGCTCGGCACCCAAATACGTAAAGGTCGCCGGATATTCCTCGGTCGGCTCCTCGCCCCACAGCGCATGGTTCTCGACAATCATATGTGCTCCCTTCGCGCAAATTAAGCGCCCTTGTTTTTTGCCTTCAAGCGTACCCCACTTGAACCCGTGGCGCAGAAACACTCCGGCAATAAGTTTCCCTTCAACTGATATATCACATAATCCCAGCTCAGAGGTATCTTTGAGCAGCGTAGAATAGGGGCTTGACCAAGCCGCGAAACACATATGAAACGTTTCCGGCAAACCAAACGCGCGATATGCGCCTATTTAAGTTGGAGGCAACTATGGGTCTGCTCGATTCGCTTAAGTCCACCTTCACCTCGACCGGCGAGGCGTCCGTTCCGCCCGCAGCAAGCTTCGCTACCCGCGAAGGCGTCATCTATGCCCCCGTCAACGGCGTGCTCGTCAACCTGAACGAGGTTCCCGACGAGACGATCGCCTCGGGCATGCTTGGCCAGGGCTATGGCATCGAGCCCATTACCGGCACCATCTATGCGCCCGCCAACGGCCGCATCGGTGCCACCACTGTCACCAACCACTCCATCGGCATGATTACCGAGGACGGCCTGCGCGTGTTCATCCATGTTGGCCTGGGCACCGTGGAAATGAACGGCAAGGGTTTTGCCCGCTTTGTCGAGATGGGCGATGTGGTCAAGGCAGGCCAGCCGCTCATCAGCTTCGACCGCGAGGCCATTAAGGCCGCTGGTCACGAGGACATCGTGACCGTCATCGTCTCCGAGCTCGATCGTCTTAAGAGCATCGACCATGTCGGCGAGTCTGGAACGCTTATCGGCGGCAACCCGCTCGTCAAGCTTGGCGACCCGCTGCTGGTTGCCAAGACCAAGTAGCCAGGCCCCGCGCCACACAGCCAAAAGGCACCTCGTCAAGCGCCCACGACCATTAGGCCGCGGGCGCTTTTCGTTTGAAAAACCATCCCGCCAATGCCTTATCTGTATAGCCCAAATGAGCCGAGCTGCTAAAATATCGAACTGTATGGATAACTATCATTCAACCGTTATGGGAGGATACGTGAACCGCACCAAAATCGCGCAGCTCTATGCCGATGCCGAGTCGCTCGGCGGCCAGACCGTCACCGTCGCCGGCTGGGTCAAGTCCGTCCGCGACATGAAGAACTTTGGCTTTGTTACGCTCAACGACGGCAGCTGCTTCCGCGACCTGCAGGTCGTCATGAACCGCGAGGCACTCGACAACTACGACGAGATCGCCCATCAAAACGTCTCGGCCGCACTCATTTGCACCGGCACCGTCAAGCTGACCCCCGATGCGCCCCAGCCTTTCGAGCTTTCTGCCACCTCCATCGAGGTCGAGGGCACGAGCGCCCCGGATTACCCGCTGCAGAAGAAGCGCGCAACCGTCGAGTTCCTGCGCACCCAGCAGCACCTGCGTCCGCGCACCAACCTGTTCCGCGCCGTGTTCCGCATCCGCTCTGTCGCGGCTGCCGCCATCCACCGCTTCTTCCAGGAGCAGGGCTTTGTCTACGTCAACACCCCCATCATCACCACGAGTGACTGCGAGGGCGCCGGCGAGATGTTCCGCGTGACCACGCTCGACCCCAAAAATCCGCCCCTCACCGAGTCCGGCGAGGTCGACTGGAGCCAGGACTTCTTTGGCAAGCATGCAAGCCTCACCGTGTCCGGCCAGCTCAATGCCGAGAACTTTGCCATGGCCTTTGGCGACGTGTACACCTTTGGCCCCACCTTCCGTGCCGAGAACTCCAACACCACGCGCCACGCCGCCGAGTTTTGGATGATCGAGCCCGAGATGGCCTTTGCCGACCTTAACGACTACATGGATAACGCCGAGGCCATGCTCAAGTACGTCCTTAAGGACGTCATGGCAACCTGCCCCGACGAGCTCAATATGCTCAACAAGTTTGTGGACAAGGGTCTGCTCGAGCGCCTGGACCATGTCGCCAACTCCGACTTTGCCCGCGTTACCTACACCGAGGCCGTCGAGATCCTGGAGCAGGCCGTCGCCGCCGGTCACAAGTTTGACTATCCCGTGAGCTGGGGCATCGACCTGCAAACCGAGCACGAGCGTTTCCTGACCGAGGAGCACTTTAAGCGCCCGACCTTCGTGACCGACTACCCGGCCGAGATCAAGGCGTTCTACATGCGCATGAACGAGGACGGCAAGACCGTCGCCGCCGCCGACTGCCTGGTGCCGGGCATCGGCGAGATCATCGGTGGCTCCCAGCGCGAGGAGCGCCTGGATCTGCTCGAGGCCCGCATCAAGGACCTGGGTATGAATCCCGAGCAGTACAAGTACTACCTTGACCTGCGCCGCTACGGTTCCTGCAAGCACGCCGGCTACGGTCTGGGCTTCGAGCGCTTGGTCATGTATCTGACCGGCGTGGGCAACATCCGCGACGTCCTGCCGCACCCGCGCACCGTGGGCAACGCCGACTTCTAATCGTCGAACGCTAGCTCGCGTCGCCACACGCCAACGCTCATCGCACAAGCGTCTCTCGACATCGGTCGAGAGACGCTTTTTTCAACAGCATCCGTCAAGCTTTTGGCAAGTTTTTGGTCAGTTGAGCAGGGCTGTTGAAAACTCGACCCGCCGTTTGCCGACGACTACCGACCGCCCAGAGCGCCCTGCGCCCCTGGGAAAGCCCCGCGTCCTAGGCTCCATACCGTCGCCACCCAAAACGGAAAGGACGTGGGCACCATGACCGAAGCCGCTGTTGAAACCTACGACACCACGACGAGGGGCGCCGCCTCGATGGCAGCCTATCGCGCCGTTCGTATCCTGCAGCTCTTGAGCGAAAACACCGGCGAAGACAAGGCCATGCTTTCCGATGAGCTGATCCGGCGCCTCGCCCATCCCGACGACCCCGCCCGCATGCCCATCTCGGCGGCGCGGCGCAGCATCTACACCGCCATCTCCGCGCTTCGCCATGCCGGATACGAAATTGAATACAAACGCGGCGTGGGCTACAAACTTCTTACCCGCCCGCTCACCGATGAAGAGATCATCCGGCTCCACGGTATGGTCATGCGCAACCGCTCCACGCCTATCGCTATCCGCAAGAGCATGGCGCAGCACTTAGTTGCCATGGCGAGCGCCGACGTTCGCGGCTACCTCGATACACCCGAACCCGCTCCAAGCGCAGGCAGCAAGGCTACCAAGGCAACACGCACGCCCATCAAGCGCATCGACACGTGCGAGCTCGTCGAGCAGGCCATCGACCACGGAACCACGGTGAGTTTTGATATTTCGAGCGTCACGACACGCGGCGAAACCGAAGCAGCACGGATGACACTCCGTCCCTTTGCCATCAGGCAGCGCGATGGCATCTCGTATCTGCTGGGAACGGTCTACGACGCCCGAGGCACCGACGATACGCTGCGCACCGTCGAGATCGCCCGTATGAGAAACGTCAGCACGCGCCTGCTCGACGGCAAGAAGCTCTTCGCCGCCCTGGACGAGGACGACGCCTCCTCCGCCGCATAAGACCCTCCGCCGCCCATTCGACTACCCGTACCGCCCATCCGATTCTGTATTAAAAAACCCGCCAGGCTGTTGTAAAAATGGACATCAGCGCTACTATAGTCCCACTTGCACTTTGTCCCAGTGCAGTGTTTCCAGCCATTTTTATACTGGGGGTAATGATATGAAGGACATCACCATCAGCCGCAGGAGCCTTCTGGTCTCCGCCGGCCTGCTCGCGCTCGCCCCGCTCGCCGGATGCGGCGGCAGCTCTGGTTCCGGCTCCGCTGCCGCCGGTTCCGACTACACCATCGGCGTTCTGCAGCTCACCGAGCACTCCGCGCTCGATGCCGCCAACGACGGCTTCGTCAAGGCCATCAAGAAGAGCGGCCTTAAGGTCAAGATCGACCAGAAGAACGCCCAGAACGACCAGTCCACGTGTAAGTCCATTGCCGACAAGTTTGTGGGCGACAACGTCAACCTGATTTATGCCATCGCCACGCCCGCCGCGCAGGCTGCCGCCGGCGCCACGGCCGATATCCCCATCGTGGGCTGCGCCATCACCGACTACGCCGCCTCCGGCCTGGTCCAGGACAACGACAAGCCCGGCACCAACGTCACGGGCGCTTCCGACCTCACCCCGGTCGCCGAGCAGCTCGAGATGATGCAGAAGGTCCTGCCCGACGTAAAGAAGGTCGGCCTGCTCTACTGCACCGCCGAGTCCAACTCCGACGTCCAAATCAAGGCCGCCAAGAAGGAGCTCGACAAGCTTGGCCTCGAGTACACTGACTTCACCGTCTCGAGCTCCAACGAGATTCAGTCCGTCGTCGAGTCTGCCGTGGGCAAGGTCGACGCACTGTACTCCCCCACCGACAACACCATCGCCGCGGGTGCCTCGCAGGTCGGCCAGATCTGCAAGGAAAACAAGCTTCCCTTCGTGACTGGCGAGGAGGGTATGTGCATGGCCGGCGGCCTGTTCACCCTCTCCATCAATTACGAGGACCTGGGCTACGCCGCGGGCGAGATGGCCGTTAAGATCCTGAAGGGCGAGGCCAAGCCCGAAGACATGCCGATCAAGCACCTCTCGAGCAAGGACCTGGTCGTCGTCAAGAACGACGAAATGGCCGAGGCCCTGGGCATCGACCTTTCCGCTCTGGACGCGTAATGCCATACGCGGCATGCGTCTAGAGCCCGTGCTCGCGCTTTAGCCGCGTTATTCAATATCTGAGCCACAGGGGCGGGCGCTGTAGACCGGCGTCCGCCCTGCTTGTTTCAGGTAAAACAAAACGTCTGTCCGCAGCTCTTCTATGCATTGTTACCGCTATTATGGTGAATCACGTGTCCACCCTATCCTAGGAGGTATGAAGCATGCTCATTGCATTGCAGGGCGCCGTTTCGCAGGGCGTCCTCTGGGGCATTATGGTGCTTGGCGTGTTTATCACGTTCCGCCTGCTCGACATTCCCGATATGACCTGCGACGGCAGCTTTGCCCTCGGCGGCTGCGTCTGCGCTGTGCTCATCGTCAATAACAACGTCGACCCGCTGCTCGCCGTGCTGGCCGGTATGTGCGCCGGCGCCATCGCGGGCGCCGTCACGGGCATTTTGACCACCGTCTTTGAGATTCCTGCGATCCTCGCCGGAATCCTCACCCAGATCAGCCTGTGGTCCATCAACCTGCGCATCATGGGCAAGTCCAATACGCCCATTCTTGCCAAGGGCACCGTGTTCTCCGCCGTCAGCAATATGACCGGTCTGCCGCAGTCCACCGTTGCCATCATCTTGGGCATCCTGCTCGCCGTGGCTATCGTTGCCATCCTGTATTGGTTCTTTGGCACCGAGATCGGCTCGGCGCTGCGAGCCACCGGCAACAACGAGTACATGATCCGCGCTCTGGGCGTCAACACCAACTCCACCAAGATGATCGCCCTCGTGCTCTCCAACGCCCTCATCGGCCTTTCGGGCGCGCTCATCTGCCAGAGCCAAAAGTATGCCGACATTGGTATGGGCACCGGTGCCATCGTTATCGGTCTTGCCGCCATTGTTATCGGCGAGGTGCTCGGCCGTCTGCTGCCCGGCGGCCTCACGCAGTTTAGCGTCCGTCTTGCCTCCGCCGTCTTTGGCTCCGTGGTGTACTTCCTCATCCGCGCCATCGTGCTGCAGTTGGGCATGGACGCCAACGACATGAAGCTGCTCTCCGCCGTAATTGTCGCTGTGGCCCTGTGCGTGCCCGTGGTTTGGGAGCGCTATAAGCTCCGCAGCTCCTACACGAAGGGAGATGAGGCAGATGCTTAAGCTCTCGCATGTCAAGAAGACCTTTAACAAGGGCACCGTCACCGAGAAGCGCGCGCTCACCGGCGTCGACCTCACCCTGAATGACGGCGACTTTGTAACCGTGATCGGCGGCAACGGCGCCGGCAAGTCCACGCTGCTCAACATGATCGCCGGCGTGTACCCGCTCGATTCGGGCGTTATCGAGCTCGACGGCACCGACATCTCGCGCCTGAGCGAGTCGCAGCGCGCCAAGTACCTGGGCCGCGTGTTTCAGGACCCCATGCGCGGTACCGCTGCCGACATGCAGATTGCCGAGAACTTGGCCCTCGCCAAGCGTCGCGGCCAGCGTCGCGGCCTTTCGTGGGGCGTCACCAAGGCCGAGAAAGATGAGTACGTTGAGCTGCTCAAGCGCCTGGACCTTGGTCTGGACACGCGTCTCAACGCCAAGGTCGGCCTGCTCTCGGGTGGCCAGCGCCAGGCACTCACCCTGCTGATGGCCACGCTCACCAGGCCGCGCCTGCTGCTGCTCGACGAGCACACTGCGGCCCTCGACCCCAAGACGGCCTCTAAGGTGCTCAACCTGACCGAGGAGATCGTCGACGAGAACCACCTGACCACGCTCATGGTCACGCACAACATGAACGACGCTATCCGTCTGGGCAACCGTCTGATCATGATGCACGAGGGCCATGTGATCTACGACGTGGCCGGCGACGAGAAGAAGTCGCTCACCGTGGCCGACCTGCTGCAGAAGTTCGAGGAGGTCTCGGGCGGCGAGCTCGCCAACGACCGCATGCTGCTAAGCTAAAACCTGCCAAAAAGGGACAGGTTTATTTTGGTAGGTTTTATCTGCGCAAACGCCAAAACCGCCGCAAAGGGACAGAGGCCCTTGCGGCGGTTTTCGCATATTATGTCGATAATCCGATATTCAACCAGACATTCTGGCTAAGGACTAAGGAAACTGCCATGAAAAGACTCCCCCGCTTTGCGTTGGCCGCCGCGTTGTTTGCCGGCGCGCTCGCAGGCATCCCAAGCCTCGCTTTCGCGGGAAACCTGCCCGCCGCTATTGACGGCTCCGTGGCCGTCATGCACACCAACGATATCCACGGCAGCTACAAGTACAGCTACAACGCAAGCAAGGGCACCGGCACTGTGGGCTTTGACGGACTGGCGGTTTTCTATAGCGCCCAAAGCAGCGCCCCCGATCTTTTACTCGATGCGGGCGACACCTTCCACGGACAGCCCTTCGCCACCATGAGCGAGGGCAAGAGCATCGCCGAGCTCATGGACACCTTCTACGCCGACGGCTACGACGCAACCACGCCAGGCAACCACGACTGGAGCTACGGCGCGGACAAACTCCGCACCATGACCGGCTACAGCACCACCGGCACGCCCTTCGCCATGCTCTGCGCGAATGCAACGTCCTCGAACGGCGTATGGAGCTCGAGCATCACGAAGACGCTCGATCGCACCTGGGAGGATAGCGAGGATCACTCCACATTCGACTACAAAATCAAGGTCGGCGTCGTCGGAGCCATGGATGAGTCGCTAGGTTCCTCGCTGCGCGCGGACCTGGTCGCGGGCACCAGCTTCTCGAGTGCCGCGAACGCCATCAATGCCGAGGCGGAGCAGCTGCGCAAGGAGGGCTGCGATGTTGTTGTGTGTATCGCGCACACGCTCGACGCAAAGACCTTTGCCACACGGCTCCGTGGCGTCGATGCCCTTATCGCAGGCCACGAGCACATCAACCTTAACGAGAAGGTGACGGGAGCCGACGGCAAGACGATCCACGTTGTCGAGGCAGGCAGCGCCTTTGCCGAGGTGGGGCTGCTTTCCATTCCGTACAAGTACGACACGAATGGCACCGAGACGACCGACGATGACACGGTCACAGTCCCTGCAGGCGGCACTGACGAGAAGCTCTACACCGCCAAGAACGTCAATGACCTTTTGGCAGACCCCGACAAGGGCTCCGACTACCAAAACCGCCTTGAAGCCGTCCGCAACAAGATCAAGCCGCTCGACGTGGCCTTTGAAAACGAATCGAACAAGGTGCTCGGCACATCCACCACCAACTATTTCTACGGCGAGGACGCCGCAGGCACGCATGGTTGGGAAATGGTGCGCACCACCGATTTCCGCCCCAGCAAGGAGGGCGATACCACCAAGGCCCAGACCATCGGCCATGTGATTTGCGGCTCCTATCTTGCCTTGACGGGCGCGGACCTCGCTATCGAAAACGCTGGCGGCATCCGCGGTGGCATCGCTTCGGGCGATGTGACCGCCGGCAACGTCATCGCTATCTCGCCTTACGGCAACACCGTGGAGACCTGGACCATGACCGGCGCGGACTTCCTGGCAGCGCTCGAGCACTCACTGCAGATCAGCGACGAGTGCAATCACAGCTACGAGCTTCAGCAAGCCTACGTGGCAGCCGGCCATACCGAGCAGGAGGCGCAAGACAAGTACAAGTGGCGCGATGACTCTGGCAGCGCTCTCTCCTTTGGCGGCATCAACGTTACGATTGATTGGACGCAGCCCGAAGGCAAGCGCATTGTGAGTGCCACACTCACCAAGGACGGCAGCACGCTCGACCCCGCCAAGGCCTATACCGTCGCCACCAACAACTACATCATCACCAACACGACCGACTTTCCCACCTTTGCACACGCCACCAAGTACACCGAGTGGGGCACGTGCGAGGCGGCGCTGAGGGCGCTGATCGGGCAGAACGGCTGGGAGAGCAAGATGGCCTCGCTCGCGGGCACCATCAGCTTTGGCTCCGCTGCCGTGGACCCCACGCCCACACCGGCCCCGACGCCTAAGCCCTCGCCCAAGACGGACACGACGACCACGAAGGTCATCACCAAGAAGACGACCGGTAAGCTCGCCGCAACGGGAGACCACACGCTGGCAGTAGTTGGCGCGTGCCTTATCGGCGGCATCATCGTCATCATCCTCGGCATTATCTGGAAGCGTCGACGCTAAGCTACACCGCCGGGCCTTGCAGCCCCGCCGCGTAAACCTTATATCGAGCACAGAAGCCCGTCCGAATTTGATCGGACGGGCTTCTTGGTGGGTATCATGGTTGGACGATCATTAGGAGGTTTTCCCCACATGGAATTGTTTGAGCCGATTCTTCATTTCTTTGAGCAACGGTGGGTCCACAACATCATCTGGGCCGTCATCTTGGCGATAGGCACCGCCGTCGCCGCCAAGGTCGTATCCAAGACCCTGAACCATCTGCTTAACCGAGACGATAACCCGCTTCCGGCATCGAGTATCTTCATCAACATCGCGCGCGCCGTCATCTGGATGATTGGCGGCAGCTTTATCCTCGACAACTGTTTTGGCATTAATGCAAACGCCCTCGTCGCCGCTCTTGGCGTCGGCGGCATCGCCATCTCGCTCGGCTTTCAGGACACGCTATCAAACCTTATCGGCGGCATGCAGGTGACCTTTATGGGCATCATCAAACCCGGCGACAATATCGAGGTCGGCGGCGTATCCGGCGTTGTCCAAGACATCACTTGGCGCCATACGACGATTGAGGATGCCTGTGGACAGACCATCATTGTGCCCAATTCCAACATCTCCAAGAACACGCTCGTGCATTTGATGCCCTTTGGGCGCGTGGCCGTGCCCGTTGCCGTAAAGGACACGTCTAAGTGGGCCTCCCTTGACGTGCTGGCAGACGAGCTCACGAGCGCAACCAAAACGGCCGTCTCGCCCATCTCGGGCTTTGACAAGGAGCCCTACGTACTCTTTAGCGAAATCGGCGACTTTGGCATCAAAGGAAAGATCATCTTTATCGTCAGCGACGACAGCACTACTTTCACGGCAGCCGACGCCTGCATCCGCGCCATCGCCCCCATCATCGCCTAAACCACCGCAAAGGGGACAGGCATCTTTGTAGTGGTTTTCATTCGTGGTACCATGGTTCATATCGTTGTTTAAACGACTAAGGGAGTAGACACCATGGAAGAGGCCTATCGTCAAGCACGCAAGCGCGGCGAGCAGGGACGCCGTCGCGCCATTAGCCAAAGCGAGCATCCATACCTTACGGACCTCGATAGCTTGGTTGCTCAGCTCCCCTTAGGTCAGCGAGTGAGCGTCGGCCTGCGGGATATTCCGCTCGAAATGGTCGTCGGCACGGTCACCAAGGGCCGTCAGCCCGCCTTTTCATGCAACTTTATGCCCCTGCTGCCGTTTAACACCGAGTTCGCCCGCAAGTGGTCCAACCTCTACGACATCCAGGTAACCGAGGGCTATCGCGACCCCATCATCGTCACCGAGTTCATGCATCGGTTCTATGTCCAGGAAGGCAACAAACGCGTCAGTGTCCTCAAATTCCTGGACGCTCCAACGGTTTCGGCCAGGGTCACCCGTCTCTACCCCGGCACATGGGATTCCGTCGAAAGCCGCCTGTACGGTGAATTCTGCGCGTTTTGGCGCGTCTGCCCCCTATACGAGATCGAGTTCTCGCGTGAGGGAAGCTACGAGACGCTCGCCAAGATGCTCGGTCAGAACCTTATCGAAAAATGGCCGCAGAAAAAGGTCGACTACCTACGCCACACCTTCCTGCTCTTTAAGCGCGCCTACCTTCGCGCAGGCGGCGACCACCTGGACATTACGCCTGCCGACGCCATGCTCGTCTACCTCAATGTGTACAACCAGGACCGCCTGCTGGATACGCCGACGGATATCGTCGTAAACCGCCTGTGCAAGATTTGGCGCGAGCTGGTCATTGCCGGCAAAAATAACGAGGACAAGGTCGATCTTGTCGAAGCGCCGAGCGTCGATGAGGAGGAGTCGCCCACCAAGTCCACCTCCGGCGTGCTCAACTTCTTTATGGGCAAGACTGTCTATTCGACGGCCAACCCCCTGTGTATCGCCTTTATCCATGAGTTCCCCTGTGCGGCGTCGAGCTGGGACAGTCTGCACGACCAAGGACGCCAGTATCTCGATGAGCACTTTGACGGTATCGTGCGCACCGAGGCGTTCGAGGACTGTCACGATCCGGACGTGTTCTACGCCGCCGTGGAAACGGCTGTCAAACATGGAGACAACGTCATCTTCTCGACCTCGCACCGCCTGATGGAATACACGCTCAGAGCTGCCGTTGAGTATCCCCAGGTTCGGTTCCTCAACTGCTCTATCGGCCTTCCCCACCAAAGCGTCCGTTCGTACTTTGGCAAGATGTACGAGGCCAAGTTCCTCCTGGGCGCCCTTGCCGCCAGCATGGCAGACAACCATCGCATCGGCTACCACGCGTCGGTCTTCGCATCCGGCGCGCTCAGCGAGATCAATGCCTTTGCCATCGGTGCCTCGCTGCTCGACCCCCGCGCGCAAATTATCCTCACCTGGGGCGATGTACCCGCCGGCGGTCTTGCCGAGGCCATGTGCCGCGAAGGCGTGAGCGTCATGACCGGCGCTGACATGTCAAAGTCGCTCGAAGACCCTACGGCCTACGGACTCCACCGCCTGGTCGATGGCAAGGTTTCCGGCATCGCCATGCCGGTATGGAACTGGGGCCGTTACTACGAGCTCATCGTTCGCAGCCTTCTGCACGGCACGTGGGACGAGACCAGCGATGACAACCAAGTGCGCGCCGTCAACTACTGGTACGGCATGAGCTCTGGCGTTATCGACATCCGTTACGCTCCGGGCCTACCCTACCAGACGCGCAAACTCGTGCAGTTGCTCCGTAACGGCATTGTTGAGGGATCCATCAACCCCTTTGGCGGCGAGCTCCACAGCCAGAACGGCGTGGTACAGATCGAAGGCTTCCCTCCGCTGCCGAGCACGCAGATTGTCGAGATGAATTGGCTGGCGGACAACGTGGTAGGCACCATTCCGCAGCTCGACGATGAGCCGGAAGTCCCTGCCCTATGAAAATCCTTGCCATAGCCGATACCGAAGAACGATGCCTTTGGGAGTGCTTTCGCAAGGAACGCTTTGAGGGAGTCGACCTGATTTTGTCCGCCGGCGATCTAGACCCGGACTATCTTGAGTTTTTGGTTACGGTCATCAACAAACCGCTCATCTACGTGCGCGGCAATCACGATGACCGCTACGCACGTCATGCACCGGGTGGATGTATCTGCGTAGAGGACAGCGTGTACACGTACCGAGGGATTCGCATTGCGGGCCTTGGCGGGTCCATGCGTTATCGCGACGGCGCCAACATGTACACCGAACGCGAGATGTCCAAGCGCATGCGTAAGCTGTCGCGTAAGGTTAGGATGGTCGGCGGGTGCGACATTCTGCTTACCCATGCACCCGCCGCCGGTATGGGTGATCTGGACGATCTGCCGCATCGAGGATTCGAGTGTTTTAACACAGCACTCGAATCCTGGAATCCCGACTACATGGTGCACGGGCATGTGCACCAAAGCTACGGTTGCGATTTTCAGCGCGAGCGTCAGCATGTGTGTGGAACGACGATCATCAACGCCTGCGGCTATACGCAGTTTGAGCTCGACCAGACGCACTACCCCATCCGCGGCTGGCAAGCAGCTTGGCTCAACTCACAAACCATGCGCCGCGAGCTCAAACGCCACGAAGCCATCGAGTCTTCAACAGCCAGAACACCCTGGTAACCACCATAAAGGGGACACTGTCCCCTTTATGGTGGTTTTGACGCGATAGCAAGAAACCCGGTCCTGCACAAGGCAGAACCGGGTTTCTTTAGCAATGCTTGCTGTACTCAGGCAGTAACTAGCAGTTACTCAGCCAGGAAGTCACGCTGGACAGCGGGATCGACCTTGACGCCAGGGCCCATGGTGGAAGACACGGAGATGGACTTGACGTACTTGCCCTTAGCAGAAGAGGGCTTGACGCGCAGAATCTCGGTGTACAGGGCAGCGTAGTTCTCGACGAGCTGCTGCTCAGAGAAGGACTTCTTGCCCAGGGGCACGTGGCAGATGCCGTAGCGGTCGGCGCGGTACTCAACGCGGCCAGCCTTGAGCTCGGAGACCATCTTGGCGACGTCCATGGTCACGGTGCCGAGCTTGGGGTTCGGCATGAGGCCACGGGGACCAAGGATCTTACCGATGCGGCCAACCTTGGCCATCATGTTCGGCGTAGCGATAGCGGCGTCGAAGTTGATCTCGCCCTTCTGAATCTGGGCGACGAGCTCGTCGGAACCGATGATGTCGGCGCCGGCAGCCTCAGCCTCACGGGCCTTCTCGCCCTCGGCGAAGACGGCAACACGAACGGTCTTGCCGGTGCCGTGGGGCAGGGAGATGGAACCACGGATGTTCTGGTCAGCCTTACGAGTATCGATGCCCAGACGGAAGTGAGCCTCGACGGTCTCGTCGAACTTGGCGGTGTCGAGCTCCTTGATGAGCTTGGCAGCCTGAAGGGGGGTGTAGAGCGTGGCGCGGTCGATCTTCTCGGCAGCGGCGTTATAGCTCTTACCATGCTTAGCCATGTGCATTACCTCCTGTGGTTAAACGGGCGTGAGCCCTCCCACATCGTATCGTGTGCCCTATTGCACACATTTAACGGGCGCCCCGGTCGGAGCACCCGCCGTTACCATAAGAAATCGCTACTCAGCGATGGTGACGCCCATGGAACGGGCGGTACCGGCGATGATCTTCTTGGCGGCGTCAATGTCGTTGGCATTGAGGTCCGGCATCTTGATCTCGGCGATCTTGGTGAGCTGCTCCTGGGAGAGCTGACCAACCTTGTCAGCCTGGGGCTTAGCGGAACCAGACTTGAGGTTCAGCTCCTTCTTGATAAGGTGAGCCGCCGGCGGGGTCTTGGTGATGAAGGAGAAGGACTTGTCCTCGTAGACAGAGATCTCAACGGGGATGATGTCACCCTTCTTGTCCTGCGTCTCGGCGTTAAAGGCCTGGCAGAACTGCATGATGTTCACGCCAGCAGCGCCCAGGGCGGGGCCGACGGGAGGAGCGGGGTTTGCTGCACCAGCAGGAATCTGGAGCTTAATGACGTTGGCAACCTTCTTCTCAGCCATGGTCATTCCTTTCGAATCACGAGTGTGAAGTACTTGCTATATCGTAAGCACGCACGTGTTAGAAGCACTCCTGAGATGAGCAGTCACAGAAGAAGCACGCTCGCGCGAACGGACGAAAACTTAAGCGATGACAGCGACCTGGTTAAAGTCGAGCTCGACCGGCGTCTCGCGGCCAAAGATCATCAGCGTGACCTTGAGCTTGCCAGCCTCGGTGTTAACCTCGGAGACCTTGCCATCAAAGTCGGTAAGCGGGCCATCGGTGACGCGGACGGACGTACCGACCTCAATATCAACCGAGGTGCGCTTGGGCGAATCGCCCTTACCGGGACGACGAGTCATCTTGTTGTACTCGTCACGGGAAAGCGGTGCGGGCTTGCCGTTGCCGCCTAGGAAACCGGTGACGCCAGGCGTGTTACGAACACACGTCCAAGCATCGTCATCCATCTCCATGCGGACCAGGACATAACCCGGGAAGATCTTGGAATCCTTGGTCTCACGCTTGCCACCCTCTTTAATCTCGGTGACGCGCTCCATAGGAATCTCGATATCAAAGATACGGTCCTGCATGCCCATAGTCTCGATGCGATGCTCGAGATCGGACTTAACGCGGTTCTCGTATCCAGAGTAAGTGTGAACGACGTACCAACGCTTAGACATGGTTTAGCCCCTCAATCCAGAGAACAGAGCAAGAGCCTCGCCAAAGCCAGCATCGAGCAGAGCGATGACGACGCCGACGACGATCAGAGAAGCGCAAACGACGACCGAGTAGTTCACGAGCTCCTTCTTATCGGGCCACGTGACACGCTTCATCTCGGACTTGACCGAAGTGAAATACTTCTTGGTGCGGGCGAAGAAACCAGGCTTCTCGTTCTTCTTGGACTTCGCAGCCTTCTCGTTCTTCTTGGCAACGGCCTTCTTGGCCTCAACCTTGGAGTTGGCGGCAGCTTTGTTGGCAGGTGCCGGCTGCTGGGCCTTCTTCTTGTTCTTCTTGTTGGCCATTTGGGTTACCTCCGCGCAATGCGCTTATACATGAGTAAACCGTAAGCCCCCAAGTGGGAGCTTACGGAATAATGACTGGCACGCCAGGAAGGACTCGAACCCTCAACACTCGGTTTTGGAGACCGATGCTCTACCAATTGAACTACTGGCGTATGTGATTAGAGACTAGCGAGTCTCTTTGTGCAGCGTGTGGTGACGGCACCAGGGGCAATACTTCTTGATCTCCATACGATCAGGCATGGTCGACTTGTTCTTGGTGGTCGTATAGTTGCGGCGCTTGCACTCAGTGCACGCAAGAGTAACTAGAGTACGCATGTATCCTGAACCTTTCATTTCCGCCCCGTACGGGCACGAGTTGTTACTTTATCAGCTCCACGTAAGTGCTGTCAATGAAAACCTCGAGTCAATTGGTTCTCGGTGGATCCATTCATATTTGGAACACATCAATGAAGCCATCGAGAGCTAATCGACGGTGCATCCAGAACCATTATCGATCCTCTCGACACCAGCAACGGCTCAATATCCATTGCAGAAAAGAACCCGGCACCCATATAAGTGCCGGGTTCTCTAAGTCAGCTATATCAAAGAGCTAATTTACTCAATGATCGTGGAGACGATGCCCGAACCGACGGTGTGGCCACCCTCGCGGATAGCGAAGCGCAGGCCCTCCTCCATGGCGATCGGGTGGATGAGGTCGCCCTCGATGGTGATGTGGTCACCAGGCATAGCCATCTCGGTGCCCTCGGGGAGCTTGACCGTACCGGTAACGTCGGTGGTACGGAAGTAGAACTGAGGACGATAACCATCGAAGAACGGGGTGTGACGGCCGCCCTCCTCCTTGGTCAGAACGTAGATCTCGCCGGTGAACTTGGTGTGCGGGGTAACCGAACCGGGCTTGCAGAGAACCTGGCCGCGCTCGATGTCCTCGCGCTTGATGCCGCGGAGCAGCAGACCGACGTTGTCGCCAGCCTCGCAGAAGTCCATGGACTTACGGAACATCTCGATACCGGTAACGACGGTGTTCTGGGTATCCTTGATGCCGACGATCTCGACGGGCTCGTTGAGCTTGAGCTCACCGCGCTCGACACGGCCGGTTGCAACGGTACCACGGCCGGAGATGGTCATAACGTCCTCAACGGCCATCAGGAACGGGAGGTCGTTGTTACGAGCAGGCGTCGGGATGTACTCGTCGACGGCGTTCATGAGCTCGCGGATAGCGTCCATCCACTTGGCGTCGCCCTCGAGAGCGCCCAGAGCGGAACCACGGATGACGGGGATGTCGTCGCCGGGGAAATCGTACTCGGAGAGGAGCTCACGGGTCTCCATCTCGACGAGGTCGATGAGCTCGTCATCGTCGACCATGTCGCACTTGTTCAGGAAGACGACGATGTAGGGAACGCCGACCTGACGGGCGAGCAGGATGTGCTCGCGGGTCTGAGCCATGGGGCCGTCGGTAGCGGCGATGACCAGGATAGCGCCGTCCATCTGAGCAGCACCGGAGATCATGTTCTTGACGTAGTCAGCGTGGCCCGGGCAGTCAACGTGAGCGTAGTGACGGGCAGCAGTCTCGTACTCGACGTGGGAGACGGAGATCGTGATGCCGCGCTCGCGCTCCTCGGGAGCCTTGTCGATGTTCTCGAACGCAGTGAAGTCAGCCTTGCAGCCCTCGGTCTCGGAGAGAACCTTGGTGATGGCAGCGGTCAGCGTGGTCTTGCCGTGGTCGACGTGACCAATGGTGCCGATGTTAACATGCGGCTTAGTGCGCTCAAACTTCTCTTTGGCCATAAAGCCCTCCTCTAAACAGGTCGTCCCCGGACGGGACTTTGCCTTTATACCATAGTGGCCTCTCAACATACTATTGAGAAGCCACCGTGTTACCTATGGTAGCGGTGACTGGATTCGAACCAGTGACGCCACGGGTATGAACCGTGTGCTCTAACCAACTGAGCTACACCGCCGGATGGAGCCTGCAACCAGACTTGAACTGGTGACCTCTTCGTTACCAACGAAGTGCTCTACCGACTGAGCTATACAGGCACTTGACGGGTGGGAGCTATAGGATTCGAACCTATGTAGGCAGAGCCAACGGGTTTACAGCCCGTCCCCATTAACCACTCGGGCAAACTCCCAATCGTTCAAGTATCCGCAGGTTCTTTGGTCTTTTGGACCGCCGCCCCCGCGAACGAAGAAGATAATACGATGCAACCTTGGGGGCTGTCAACGAAAACCTCTAGATACACGGCCCCGGGCGTATCTATATACCTTTGACCTGCTGTTTTGTTGAGTTGGGATATGAGGGACGGTGGTTTTGGATACTGAGGTGACGTTTCCCAAGGTAACACTTTGGTGTAGTAGAGTACACCTTCAGGATCGAGCTTCGATAACAGCCTATTTGCACCTATATATAGGTCGAGATCGGAGCTTCCCCGGTGCAATCAAGTAGACCAGGGGCCTCACCGTTTTCATCTCAATCTGTAACAGTAAGAGGGTCATTCCTCTCCTATCTGTTACAGATCGAGATACTACGCGGCGACCCCGGCTTACGTCTCACTCTGTAACAGCTAGAACGGTTTTCAGCCTCTTCGTGTTACAGATCGAGACAAACCTGAAGCTTGGTGGGAGTCAAACCCACTTACATGTCGACATAAATAGAAACGGGCCCTGTCCCACAAGGAACAGAGCCCGAAACTCTCATGGAGCCAGTGACAGGAATCGAACCTGCAACCCACTGATTACAAATCAGTTGCGCTACCGTTGCGCCACACTGGCACACTTGGCGCTTTCGCGCGAAGCCTGTTAAGAATAAAGGAATTACGGACGGGGCGCAACAGGCCACACGGCGTTATATAAATATGCAAAAACCAGCAACAACAGGTACCAGGCCCGTTCATTTCTGTCGGTTCGCCCTCAATCTCAAAACTATTCGTCAGAACGAATAGTTTTAATTACAATTGCTATATATAAAACTATTCGTTTTGACGAAGGGTTTCGTGATGCTTACTACCAAGGAAGCCGCCGAGCTGCTCGGCATCACTCCGCGCAGGGTGCAGGAGCTCATAAAAAACGGAGCACTTGATGCCCGCAAGGCTTCTGGTGTATGGCTCATCGACAAAGACAGCGTCGACACGCGACTCCGCTCCGTGACCAAAACGGGAGGACGTCCCCGCCGCGGCCACGGTAAGAGCGAGATCGCGTTCACCCTCATGAACCGCACGCACGAAGTCGCTCAGCTGGTCTACAACACATCGCGAAAAGACTTTACCCACATCGGCGCCGACATCGATTACGCCCACGCCCCTATTGGGGTATTTGGCCCCAATAGCTCCGTATCGCTCGACTCCTTCCGCATCTGGTGGCGCGGTCGCGGTATCCCGCTCGCACGCATTGGGCTAGCCTCCCTGCTTGCAGAAGCCGCAGTCGATGTTCCCGATGAACTCGTACAGCGAAATCTTGGCCTCTCCTTATCCGACCAGTATTGGATTAGACCCCAAGATTCCGGTCTCGTCTGGGAGGATATTAACTTCTTCAATAACGCCTTTGATGACGTCTCGCTGTCCATTGCGCCCTTTGCCCCAGAGGGAAAAGCGGCTGCCGCAAAGCCCGATAACACCTCGGACGGCAATCTTCAAAAGTACTGGACGTGCGAGGGCGGGCGTCGAATTCTGCATAAGGCAGGAGCGCACCTGAACCAGGAACCTTATAACGAGCTGGTGGCGACCGCGCTCCACCGTCGCATCCTAAACGCCTGCGATTATGTACCTTACTCGCTCGAGGGCACGGGCACTTCCGCCCTGAGCATATGCGATGTCTTCTTAACTGATGAAGAAGAGTATGTCCCTGCGTTCTATGTAAACCAGCACGCAAACGCAGATGAACGGCTAACTGACTACGAGCGATACGTAGCAAACTGCGAGGAACTCGGGGTGACAGGCGTCAAGGATGCCCTTGACCACATGATCGTGTGTGACGACATCATCGCCAACTACGATCGTCATTGGCGCAACTTCGGCCTCGTGCGAAACGTCAACTCACTAGTCTGCAGACCAGCCCCCATCTTCGATTCGGGCTCATCGCTCTGGTGCAACATATCTCTAGATGAGCTTAGGGCAGGAGAGCACAGTTTTGCCAGCGCGCAGTTCCATTCAAGTCCCGCGAAACAAATGTTGCTTGTTGAGGATATGAACTGGTTTGACGGGGACAAACTCGAAGGTTTTGTCGACGAGGCAATCGAGATTCTGTCTAAAAACGATGCCCTAGCAGCGAGACTGCCTTATCTAAAAGAGGCGCTAACGTGGCGCCTCGAAAGAATGATCGACATCGCTGAATGGAGTTAGCGAGGCAGCATTGCCCCGCCAACTCCCCTACCTCCCGCGCAGGGCCTTGAGCTTGGCCAGCGCCTCGGGGCTCAGGCGGCTGCCCAAGGTCATCTTGATCTGCGGAGCTTCCTCTGCCTCGTGAACGTCGTTATCGATCTGTTTGATCTCGTCCACCAGCATACGGCTCGAGATGCGCGTAACGCCCTTGCCCATGACGACGGCCTGGATCGTGCCGTCGCTCGACACCACAGAGCACGCACGGCCTTCCTCGCGTGCCTCGATGCAGAGCTTCTGTACCACGGTATCGGCAGAGACGCCCGTCGGCGAAAACTCGATGCGCACGCCGCGGGCCGGCAGGTTGGGGCGCTCGCTGGAGATGTTGCCCGCGCCGTCAAACACGATCACGGCCTCGTAGCGGCCCTGGGCAAACGCGGCGACGTCGTTGATGAGTGCAGTTCGCGCCATATCGTGGACGTCGCTGGAATACGGATCGTCGGAATGGTCGTAGACGAGCTTTTCGTAGCGCGGCGTGCAGTGAATCACGTTGTAACCGTCGACCACCAGCAGCTCGGGCTTATTGGAGTGCACCGTCGAGACCGGATCGGCGATGGCCTGCGCAAACGCATTGCCGCCCACGCCATAGGTCGCGGCCGAAACAATCGGCTTGGCCGAGCCCTCGCCAAAGCGCTTGGCCTTGGACTTGGCGCGGTTCTTCTTGGACATGCGCTACTCCTCCCCCATGAGCTCGTCGGCGTTGCGGCGCAGCCACTCAAAGCACAGTGCTGTGGTCGCCTGGGCAACATTGAGGCTCTCAGTCATGCCGCGCTGGGGAAGCTTGGTCAAAAAGTCGCATTTCTCGAGCACAAGACGCGAGATGCCGTCGCCCTCGGAACCCATGACGAGCGCAACGCGGCCCTCGAAGGGGGCGTCCCAGCAACTGCCTTCGGCGTGCTCGGAGGCGCCGCCCACCCAAAAGCCGGCGGCCTTGAGGTCATCGAGCGCACGGGCAATATTGGGAACCTGCGCGATGGGCAGGTGCATGACGGCGCCGGCAGAAGTCTTGTAGCTGCCGACGGTCACACCGGCGGCGCGCTTGTTGGCAATGATGACGCCCGCCGCGCCCACGACCTCGGCGGAGCGCACGATGGCGCCAAAGTTGCCGTCGTCGGTCACATGGTCGAGCACGATGACGAGCGCCGGACCGTCGCCCGCGCGGTCGAGGATGTCGGCGACATCGGCGTAAGGGAAGTTACCAACCTCGAGCGCAATGCCCTGGTGAGCGCCATGGCTCGACAGTGCATCGAGCTGCGCGCGCGGCACATACTTAATGCGGACACCCGCGGCGTTGAGGTCGTCGACCAGGCGCGACAAGGCGGCATCGCGCTCCCCGCCCTCGGCAATGAGCGCACGCTTGATGGGAAAACCAGTGCGTAGCGCCTCGGCGGCAGCACGGCGACCTTCGATAAACTCGCCCTTGGGAGCCTGGACAGCGTCGCGGTTGCGATCGCGCTGCGGACGTGCGGCCTGGGTACGATCGCGCTGGCTCTTGGGAGCGGCAGCGCGATCATTGCGGCGAATCGGACGCGAGCCAGAAGCAGCCTGCTTGCCTCCACGCGATGCACGCTTGCGATTGTCGGCCATAAAGCGGCCTCCTTTAAATACTTTTCAAACAGGACAAAAGAAGCGACCGCTTAAGACGAATAGCTCAAGCGGTCGGTACGGGTTTTCCAAGTGCCCGAGATTGCCGTGAAAGAGGAGCGACGCGTACTTGAGTACGCGAGCGACGGTTTGAACGGCAAGGTCGGGTGCTTGGGAAACCCGCGGGGATTAGAGAGATTTGATACGGGTGCCGGCGGCGGTATCCTCAATGGTGAGGCCCAGGTCCTTGAGCTGGTCGCGGATGGCGTCGGCCAGATCCCAGTTCTTGGCGGCGCGGGCCTCGGCGCGGGCCTCGAGAATCTTGGCAGCGGCCTCGTCCACGTCGTCACCCGTGTAGGCAACCAAACCGGCGGCAACGCCCAGCAGGCCCAGCGGCAACTCGACCTTGGGCTCGGGGAGCTCAACGCCAAGCGTATCGAGCAGCTCGGCCAGCGTGTCGGCGGCGGCAAGCGTGGCGGCCTTGTCGGCAGCGTCGCCCGCCTGCTCCAGGTACTGGTTGCACTCGGTCACAAAGCCAAAGACAGCACCCATGGCACCGGCGGAGTTAAAGTCGTCGTCCATGCACTCCTTAAAGGTGGCACGGGTCTCGGCGGCCTTGGCGGCAAACGCCTTGGATGCCGCCTCATCGGCATCGGCCGTCGCATGGTTCGCGGCCCAGCGCAGGTTCTCGACCGTACCGGCGATACGCGTGAGCGAGTTCTCGGCACCCTCCAGGCGCTCCCAAGAAAAGTCGAGCGGCGAGCGATAGCTCGTCTGCAACATCAGCAGACGCAGGGCCGCGGCAGAGTGCTGCTCGAGGACCTCGGCCAGCGTAAAGAAGTTGCCGAGCGACTTGGACATCTTCTCGCCGTCGACCAGCAGCATGCCCGTGTGCATCCAGGTGTTGGAGAAACCCTGGTGCCAGGCGCAGGTGGCCTGGGCGCACTCGTTCTCGTGATGCGGGAAGGCAAGGTCGGAGCCGCCGCCATGAATGTCAATCGGAGTGCCCAGGTAGCGGTGTACCATGGCGGCGCACTCGGTGTGCCAACCGGGACGGCCCTCGCCCCAGGGGCTCGGCCAGCTGGGCTCGCCGGGCTTGGCGGCCTTCCATAGGGCAAAGTCGAGCGGGTCGTTCTTGTCCTCGTTCTCCTCGATGCGCGCACCCACCATAAGGTCGTCGATGTTGCGGCCCGAGACTTGGCCGTAGTTGGGATCGCTGCGCACGGCAAAGTACACGTCGCCGTTATCGGCGGCATAGGCATGGCCCTGCTCGATGAGCGTCTTGATCATGGCGATCATGGGGCCGATCTCCTTGGTGGCGCGAGGACGCACATCGGGATCGAGCACGTTGGCGGCGCGCATAACGCCGATAAACTTGTCAGAGAACTCCGTCGCAACCTCGGCGGCGGTACGGCCCTGCTCGTTGGCGCGCTTGATGATCTTGTCATCGACATCGGTGAGGTTCTGGGCGAATGTGACCTCGTAGCCGCTCGCGATGAGCCAGCGACGAATCACGTCAAAGCTGATGAACGTGCGGGCGTTGCCGATGTGGATGTTGTCGTAGACCGTGGGGCCGCACACGTACATGCGGACCTTTCCGGACTCGATGGGCTGGAACTCTTCCTTTTTATGGGTAGCGCTGTTGTAGATACGCATTCGTTACTCCTTAACGGTTTTCTGTAGCAGGCAGACGGCCCAGGCGCCGATTCCCTCGCCCTGGCCTTCCCAACCGAGCTTTTCGGTCGTAGTGGCGGCGACGCCCACGTTTTCGACGTCAACACCCAGGGCATGGGCAAGGTTGGCGCGCATGGCATCGCGGTGCGGGGTGATCTTAGGCTGCTGGCAGGCAATGGTGCAATCGGCATCGACAAACTCGAAGCCCAGCTCGCGCGCATAGTCCATCACGCGAGCGAGCAGCACCATCGAATCGGCACCCTCATAGGCGGGGTCGGTATCGGGGAATAGCTTGCCGATGTCTCCCCCGCGGCAGGCGCCCAGAATGGCGTCGGCCAAGGCGTGCGCGAGCACATCGGCATCCGAGTGGCCCAGCAGGCCGCGCTCGTAGGGAATGTCGACACCGCCGATGATACATCGACGCCCCTCCACCAGACGGTGAACGTCGTAGCCATGGCCAATGCGCAGGTTACTGAACATGGGGAAGGTCCTCTCCCTCGGCCATGCGACCGAGCAGAATCGCGGTTACGGGACGCAGGTCCTCGGGCACCGTCACCTTAAGGTTATCGCGCGGGCTCTGGACACAGCGGACGCGCCCGCCCATGCGCTCGACCAGCGACGAATCATCGGTGCCGATAAAGCCCTCGGCAATGGCTGCAGCGTGGGCGCGCTTCATAGCATCGACGCTAAAGATCTGCGGCGTCTGCGCAGCCCAGTACAGCTCGCGCGGCGGCGTCTCGACGATGTTGTCGCCATCGACGATCTTGAGCGTGTCGATCGCGGGCTGACCGCACACGACACCGTCGAGGGCGCGGTCGCCCACAAGCACGTCGATCGCGTGGTCGATGGCCTCGGTCGTAATGAGCGGACGAGCACTATCGTGAATGGCGACGTATTCAAAGCCCGCCGGAACCGCATGCACGCCGGCACGGGTGGAATCCTGGCGGGTATCGCCGGCATCGGCAAAGCTGATGGGCGTGTCATAGTCAAACGGGTCGATGGCCAGGCGGCGCATCTCGGCACGACGCTCGGCAGGGCAAACCACGACGATGTGGCCGACCTTATCGCTCCGATCGAACGCGCGGATGGACCAGCTCATAAGCGGACGGCCCGCCACGTTAACGAGTTGCTTGCCACCGGGGTTACCAAAGCGCTGGCCGCTGCCACCGGCAACGACCACGGCGCATACGGGCGCCATTATGCGTTCCCCTGTTTGGTGCCCTTCATGCGGTACAGCGAGTCCGCAAGAATGGCAGGGTTGTTAACGCCAAAGTCGCCCAGGCGCTCCGGATCCTCGCTGATGTCGTCCATGAGTTCCTGCAGCGAGCCGTACTCGTCGACGATCTTCTCGGCCACGCCGTCGCGCACGACGGACACGCGCGAAAGCGTGCGCAGGCCCAGCGGCGTCATGACGGAGTCCTCGTCCAGGTCGTCGTAACCCAGAACCGCCGCCACATGCTGTGGGTCGGACAAGTCCTTAGGCGTCATGCGGCTAAGCTCGGCGCGAATCTTCTCGGCGTTTGCCTCGGAGGAATCGCTCGCATAGTCGCGGATCATCAGGTCGTATTCGGTATCCATGCTGGAGCCAGCGAGCTGCTCGAGCTGCATCTGCACGAGCTTGCCCTGGTTGCCCAGCTTGACGATACAATCCTTAAGCTCGGTCTTTGCCTGTTGCATGATCTCGAAACTCGAGAAAATGCCGGTGATGTCGGCGAGCGTGACGTAGTCGTCCAGCTCGAGGGCCGTCAGGCGCAGCAGGGAGCGATCGAGCGACTGACGGGTAGTCTGGAGCGTGGCGACGAGCTGGTTGACCGAGCTCATGATGGTGGTGACAGGCTGGATCTCGTAGCTCTTGCCGTGAACGTACACGTTGACGACGGCACGACGGGCCGAGACCGAGATCACGATGGCATCGGTGAGCACCGACATGCGAGCGGCGGTGCGGTGACGCATGCCCGTCTCGCTCGTGGCAAGCGAGGGATCGGGATTGAGGTGGAAGTTGGCGCGCAGGATCTGGGTGAGGTCGCCGTCGATAACGATAGCACCGTCCATCTTAGAGAGCTCGAACAGACGGTTCGAGGTGAACGAAATGTTGAGCGGGAATCCGTCGTTGCCGGCAGCGAGTACGTTTTCGGTGTCGCCGACGCAGATAAGGGCGCCCAGGTGACCGGCGATGATCATGTCGAGGGCGGTGCGGATCGGCTGACCGGGGGCAGTCAGGCGGATGGCCTGTTCCATACGCTTTTGCAGCTCGTTCTTATCCAAGGCATCGCTCCCATCGTATACGCTCCATAAACGTCAATAAGTTTCTCACGGTTTACCCCTGTGACGCCCGCAAAATCCGATGCTTACAGAATGAGCGAACACAGCTGAGAGCCCCAATCCAAATGAGCTGCTTATGTGGTAGCATCGGGATTCGCATAAATGAGGGAGTAGTCGCGTGATCGGGTTCGCCTCCGGTGGCGCGGCAAGTCAACACACTGGCCGATGCGGCCTGGCTTGCCTTAATGAACGAGACTCGTGGCTGTGCGCGCAACGCGTACGCCACGAGTCTTTTTTGTTACTCCCCCAAGAGGTACACGCGGGCCCGCCCGCAGAGAGGGAGCCAGACTATGGGACTCGCAGAGCTCGTGTTGCTCGCCGTTGGCCTTTCGATGGACGCCTTTGCCGTATCCATCTGCAAGGGCCTTGGCATGAAGAAGATCAACCTTAAGGTCGCCGTAGTGCTCGGCCTGTTCTTTGGCGGCTTCCAGGCAGGCATGCCCGTGATCGGATGGGCGCTTGGCAGTCAATTCATGAGCATCATCGGCCCCATCGACCACTGGATCGCCTTTATCCTTTTGGCCTTCATCGGCAGCAAAATGCTGTGGGAAGCCTTTACCGAAGACGAGGATGAAGACGACGGCAAGGATGCCGAGAAGATTGAACTGGGCGAGTACCTGATCCTCGCCATCGCCACCTCAATCGACGCCCTGGCCGTGGGCATCTCGTTTGCCGCGCTCTCGGTTGACATCGTGCCCGCTGTATCGCTTATCGGCGTCACAACGTTTATCTTCTCCGTCGCCGGCGTAGCGATCGGCCACACCTTTGGCGCGCGCTACGAAAAACCCGCCACCATCGTGGGTGGCGTCGTGCTCATCCTTATCGGCCTCAAGATCCTGCTGGAACACTTGGGTTTTTTGGTGCTGTAAAACACCCTTCAAAACTAAACGTCCGTATGAGGTCTCATGCAGAGTTTTGCATGAGCCTTTTCATGCAGACTTTTGCATGTCATACTAGGATGCAAAAGTCTGCACGTTAGGAGATTGCCATGGATACCCTTCCCATCACCACGCCGCGCCAAGCCGGCATCTACGTGCGTCAGGCGCGCGAGGCGCAGGGGATCACCCGTGCCGCCCTCGCTAAAAAAGCCGGTGTTTCGGAACGCCTGCTCGCATCGCTCGAGCTGGGAGATGCCACGGGCATTCGGCTCGACAAGCTGCTGGCAGTTTTCGGTGCTCTTGGACTGGCGCTCGCCGCTCAAGGGGATATAGGCGAAACGAAAAATGAGCAACCAGTCGACGCCCCGCATGCTGATCAACCTTGCAGCACCTCCAGACGCCATCACGCCCAACGTCTTCATCATCGCAACCGTCGCAGCACAACCATTCCGGCTCTTGCAGATGCCCCCTTTACATCCGCACTCTACGACGAGGTCTTCGCCGATTTCGCCATGTCCAATCTCGGAGTCTCGATTGCCACAAACGCATCTAGCCAAGCCATGCCCGAAGGGAAATAGCCAATGGCCAGAACATCACTTCGGACCATTATTTGCGGCGTGCCTGCTGGAACGCTCACGCAAGATGAGAACGGTCTTATCAGCTTTACCTACGATCATGACTATGACGGGCCAGCCCTATCGACCAACATACCCGTATCGAATCGCACATACGGACAACAGGTCATGAATCCGTACCTGTTTGGCCTTCTACCCGACAGCGAGGACCAACGAAAAGCGATTGCCGCCGAATTCGACGTTAGGCCCAACAATCCCGTTGCGTTGCTCAGCCATATCGGACTCGACTGTCCGGGCGGCGTGCAGTTTTGTGCCGAAGAAGATACCGACGCCGTCCTGCATCGCGCTGGCGAATACCGCCCTATAGACAACCACGAAATTGCTCTTCGTCTCAAGTCGATCAGAGATGACCGCGATGCATCGTGGATGGGTCTAGATGAAAGTTGGTCACTTGGAGGCAACCAGGGCAAGTTCGCGCTCGCGTTCATAAACGGCCGCTGGTGCGAATGCATGGGCTCCTCGCCCACGACGCATATTTTCAAAAATGGCGTTATCGGATTTAAACTCGAGGCTCTCAATGAGTTTGTCTGCATGAAAAGCGCCCAGCGCGCCGGTATCGCAACGGCAAACGTCGAATATCGTATGTTTGAGGACGAACCCGCCCTCATTGTTGAGCGCTATGACCGCATGAAAGTCAAAGACGGGACAATCAGGCGTCTACATCAAGAAGACCTCTGTCAGGCACTTGGGGTGATGCCCGCCCAAAAGTACACGGCAGACGGCGGCCCGACCACACGCGACATTCAAGAGCTCCTCGTAAATACGAGCCACCATCAACTTAACCTGTATCTGTTTACGCAGATACTGTTCTTCAACGCCATTATCGGCGCACCGGATGCGCACGCGAAAAACTATTCCCTGCTCCTTGGAAACGACGGCACAGCCATGATGGCTCGAATGTACGATGTCGCGTCGGGTTTGGCGTATGAGCGCATGCGCCGCCGGGCGCGCCTCGCCATGAGCGTTGGCGGCGAAAATCGTGTGGGGCGAATCGGTCCAGGCGCTATCCGCCGATACCACGGCATGGGCGATCCCGCGCTGGAGGCGGCGCTTACCGATGCCGGGCTATCCGAGAAGTTTTGCTTTGCGACCATGATGGACCTCGCCTACGAGGTACCCATTTGCATGGAAGAGGTCATGGACGAATACGCCGACCTGCCCGGCATGGCGGACCTGCGCGAGCATATGCTCGGCCCCGTCCGCGAAAACTGCCAGCGCACCCTCGACCTCATCAGGGCAGAAATGGACTAGGTGACCGTAATTTCGCAATTATCAAACAAAAGAGGGGGGGGCACCCGTCGCAAACGCTCGAATGCCCCCTCTCGTAATGTCATTTGCAATCCGCTAGCACGTGACTCGGACTGCTGCTAGCGCAACCTTTACGCGGCAAGGCGCTTGAGGACGTCGATGAGCAGCTCGTAGAAGCGCTCGGCAGAAGCGAGCTCCATGCTCTCGTCCGGGGTGTGGACATCGGAGAGCGTCGGACCCACGGCGATGGCGTCCAGGCCGTGCAGGGCCTCGGCAAACAGGCCGCACTCAAGGCCGGCGTGAATGGACTCGATGCGCAGCTCGGAGCCAAAGAGCTCTCGATAGCTCTCGACAAAGACTTCGCGGACCGGCGAATGCTCGGCATAGCTCCAGCCGGGATACTCAAACTCAAACTTGGCGTCGAAGCCCAGGACATCGGCCAGCGTCTGCAGACGGTCCTTGAACTCGTTCTGCAGCGAGGTGATCGAGGAGCGCGGGGACAGCATGATCTTGACCTCGTCGTCAGAAGTGGCAACCACACCGATGTTGGAGGAAACCTCGACGGAGCCGTCGGTGGCGACGTTGCGGCGAATCACGCCGTTGGGGGCAAGACGCAGGGCGCGGATGAGGGCAAGCGCGGACTTCTGGTCCATGGCCTCGACCTCGGCGTCGTCGGCAATCTCGACGGTGCAGGTAAAGCCGGGGTCGAAGACCTCGAGCTCGGCAGTAACGTCGGCGATGATGCCCTTTGCGATCTGGGCCGCGGCCTCGGCGGCAGCGTGGTCGGCGTAGACCAGAACAGCCTTGCACTCACGGTTGATGGCGTTGTCCTTGGTGCCGCCGTTAAAGCTAACGATGGCGGGCTCGCCAGCGACCATCAGGCGGTCGATGATGCGGGCCATGATGAGGTTGCCGTTGCCGCGCTCCAGGTTGATATCGCTGCCGGAGTGGCCGCCCAGCAGGCCGGAGATGTCGAGCGTGAGGGTGCTACCGGTCTTGTGCTCGCGCGCGATCGGGCAGGTGTAGGTAACGACGACACCGCCGGCGCAGCTGACGGTAGCAACGCCCTCTTCCTCGGAGTCAAGGTTAATCATGGTGCGGGCGCTAATCTGGGACTTGTCGAGCGTCTCGGCGCCGACCAGGCCAGTCTCCTCGTCGGTGGTGAATACGCACTCGAGGGCGGGGTGAACGATCGAATCGTCATCGAGAACAGTGAGCATCAGAGCGACGGCAATACCGTTGTCGGCGCCCAGAGTGGTGCCGTTAGCGGTGAGGACGCCGTCCTTGACGACCAGGTCGATACCATCAGTCGTAAAGTCGTGCTCAACGGAGCCCAACTTGTCGCACACCATATCGATGTGGCCCTGCAGCATTACGGTCGGGGCATTCTCGGCGCCGGCAGATGCGGGCTTGCGAATGATGACGTTGTAGACCTCGTCCTGATACACATCGAGACCGCGCTCCTTGGCAAACGCGACCAGGAAATCGCTGATGCCTTTCTCGTTGCCAGACCCACGGGGGATCGCGCTGACCTCCTCAAAGAAATGGAACAGCTGGGCGGGCTCGTAGCCGGTAATCTTGTAGTCCATGGTGCCTCCTTGGCGCAACTGGTTAGACAGTAAGACGTGCGACTTGTATATTCCCAGACTTTGCGTGCATAAACCAGTCGAAAACGCCGAGCGCCCTCGCATCATCGGCTAACGGTGGACCGTATAGCGTAACGGTCACAACTTCCGCAGCTCTACAAATCGAGGCGCCCTTTCCGGAGCGCCTCGATTGCGCGTATCAAATTGTCGCCACGCCCTACAGCGCGCCGGAACCGGCTTGCATCATGCCGCCGGGGCCCGAGGTCACGCCGCCGCTCACGGGCGCGGCGTTGCCGGTGTGCGGTGCCGCCGGGGCGGTATCGCCACCGAGCGTGCCCACCGGACGCGGTGCCGGGATCTCGCCCGTGCCGTGGCTAAAGACAAACTTGCCATCGGCCACGTCGCACAGGACGGTATCGCCCTCGCCCCACTCGCCAGCCAGCAGTTCCTCGGACAGCGGATCCTCGATGAGCTTTTGGATAGCACGGCGCAGCGGACGCGCGCCGTTGGTGAGGTCGGTGCCCTCGGCCACGATCTTGTCATAGGCCGCATCGGTGAGCTTGATGTTCATGCCGTTGGCAATCAGGCGCTGACGCAGGTCGTCCACCAGCAGGTGCGCGATCTTGGTCAGGTTCTCGCCCGAGAGCTTCTGGAACACCACAATGTCGTCGATACGGTTGAGCAGCTCGGGGCGGAACAGGCGCTTGAGCTCGCCCATCGCACGGCCCTTGATCTCACTCGAGGTGAGGCCCTGCTCGCCGGTGGTGCCAAAGCCAACGCTCGCATCCTGCGCGATCTCGCGGGCGCCCACGTTGGACGTCATGATGATCACGGTATTGCGGAAGTCGACCGTCTTGCCCTGGCTATCAGTCAGGCGACCCTCCTCCAGCACCTGCAACAAAATGTTGAAGATGTCGGGGTGCGCCTTCTCGATCTCGTCGAACAGCACGACCGAGTACGGGTGACGACGAACGGCCTTGGTAAGCTGACCGCCCTCGTCGTGGCCCACGTAACCCGGAGGGCTACCGATAAGCTTGGAGACCTCGAACTCGCTGCCGAACTCCGACATGTCGAAGCTGATGAGCGCGTCCTTACTGCCAAAGAGGTACTCGGCGAGCGTCTTGGCGAGCTCGGTCTTGCCTGTGCCGGTGGGACCAAGGAAGATAAAGCTACCACCGGGACGACGCGGGTCCTTGAGCGGCGAGCGGCTGCGGCGCACGGCCTTGGCGACGGCCTCGACGGCCTCGTCCTGGCCGATAATGCGGGTCTTGAGCACGCTTTCGGTCTGCAGCAGGCGACGGCTCTCGCTCTCGGTGAGCGAGGAAACCGGCACGCCAGAGGTCACGGACACGATGTCGGCAATCTGACTCACGTCGATGGTGAGCGGGCTGGCGTCGAGCTCGGCGGTCCAGGCGGCCTTGGCCTCGGCGAGCTCAATCTCGGCGGCCTTCTGCTGCTCGGTGATCTCGGCGGCCTTGTTCATGTCGTCGCTCTCGGTGGCCTCCTGCGCGGCGGCCTTGAGCTCCTCTATGCGATGCTCGGCCTCGCGCACCGGCTCGGGCGCACGATTCGCGGCGATGCGAGCGCGGGCACCGGCCTCGTCGATGAGGTCGATGGCCTTATCGGGCAGGAAGCGATCCTGGATGTAGCGGTTGGAAAGGTTCGCGGCAGCCTCGATAGCGCCCTGCGTGTAGCGCACATGGTGGTGCTCCTCGTAGCGCGGCTTAAGCGCGGTCAGGATCTTGACGGTGTCCTCGACGCTCGGCTCCTCGACATCGATAGTCTGGAAGCGACGCTCGAAGGCTGGGTCTTTGGTGAGGTACTTGCGGAATTCCTCGGCCGTGGTGGCGCCAATAATCTGGAAGGCACCGCGTGCAAGCACGGGCTTGAGCATGGAGCTCGCGTCGATGGAGCCCTCGGCAGAACCGGCACCGATGATGGTGTGCATCTCGTCAATAAACAGGATGACGTCGTCAGCCTCGGTGGCCTCCTGGATCACGTTCTTGAGGCGCTCCTCAAACTCACCGCGATACTTGGCGCCCGCAACGAGGCCCGGCAGGTCGAGCGTCCAGATGTTCTGGTTCATGAGATTCTCGGGCACGTTGCCGGCAGCGATCTGCTGCGCCAGGCCCTCGACGATGGCCGTCTTGCCCACGCCGGGGTCGCCCAGGATAAGCGGGTTGTTCTTGGTGCGGCGCGAAAGGATCTCCATCATGCGCTGGACTTCCTTTTCGCGGCCAATCACGGGATCGAGCTCGCCGTCGCGCGCCTTTTGAGTGAGGTTGGTGGCGAACTGCTTGAGCGTGTCGGTGCCGCTCCCCTTTTGCTGAGAGGCATCCGAGCCGCTAAAGAACGGCAGGCCCGCACCGGGACGACCAGCACCGGCGCCGGCGAGCGGACGCTTCTTGTCCTGGTCCTTGGCGGTGAGTTTCTCGATAGCCTTTTTGATGGAGGCGGACGACACACCCAGGCGCATGAGGATGTCCATGGCCATGCCGTTGCCCTCTTCGACGATACCGATGAGCAGGTGCTCGGTCGACACGTAGGTCTGGTTGTTCTCACGCGCCACGCGGAATGAACGCTCCATCACGCTAATGACGAGCGGCGTAAAGGCGAGCTTGGCCGCCTCGGTCTCCTCACTGGGCTCGGGAACCGTGGTCTGGACCTCTTTGAGGGTGTCCATGATGTCGTCGTAGGAGATATCGAGCGAGCGCAGCGCCTCGGCGGCAATGCCCTCGTCCTCCTTGGCAAGCGCGAGCAGCAGATGCTCGGTGCCCACCTTATTTGAGTGCAGATCGAGCGCCTCCTGTTTGGCCATCGACATGACCTTGCGCGCTCGATCGGTAAATCTATCTAACATGCTCGTTTCCTTACATGAGTTCATCGAAATCAAAACGCCCGCCCGTCGGCGGCGCTTTTGTCTCTTTACCCACAGGTTGTCTATGTTAACAGCTGGAGGAATATCTATAAACCCGGCTCACATGAATGCAGGTTATGACCGCATCGCGGGACTCACCGCGCGATG
Organism: Collinsella aerofaciens; assembly: GCF_015556945.1. Taxonomy (GTDB): domain Bacteria; phylum Actinomycetota; class Coriobacteriia; order Coriobacteriales; family Coriobacteriaceae; genus Collinsella; species Collinsella aerofaciens_AO. The sequence continues at coordinate 57,580 of NZ_JADNNH010000011.1, forward strand.
CGCGACAGGCGCCCCGCAAGAGAAACCCTAGGCGTCTTTCACCACGTCGGGACTCGTCGCACGCGATGCGCGATAGGCATCGGCCTCCTTGGAGACGCGTTCGAGCAGCTCGGATGTATCGACGCCCTCGACTTGCGCGACCGTTTCCACCGTCTGCATGGCGACCGCCCTCAGGTACGCGCACGCGCTGTCCCCCGGCTGCTCGAGGTCTATCTCCTCGCCGCCCTCCCGGGCAAAGCCGACCGCCATCACAAAGCCCATGATGCCCGAGACCAGAAAGCCCACCGCAAAGCTCGAATCTGCCTTGAGCTCTTCTCCGTCGGGGTGGACGATCTCTCTCACGCGGTCGATGATGATCGTATGGATGCCCTGCACGACCTGCTCGGCGGCACCCGCCCTCATGGTGATGACGATGCGCCGCAGCAGGCAGCGGACGTCGCGCCGGTCGAACGCCGAAAGGTCGCCCTCGCTCGAAAAATGCCAGAGGGCATCGGTGATGAGCTCGTTATCCTGCAGCAGCTGGGCTATGGCGATGGCGACGAGTTCATCGAAATCGTGAAAATAGTAGTAAAACGTTCCGCGATTGCACTGGGCGGCGCGGGTCACCTCGCCAACCGACAGCTCGAAGATGCTGTTGTTCTCGATGAGCTCCCAAAACGCCTCGATGATACGGGTGCGTGCATCGGGCGCATCGGCGTCCTTACGCGGTCTCGCCATGCGCCTCACCGCACCCCTGCGCCTTGGCGTTCATGATGAGCATCTGAAGACGGTTCTCCACGTTGGCGAAGCTCACGTCGGGATCGTAGTCGAGCGGCAGGAACTGCGCCGTGGGATACTGCTCCTTGAGCGCATGGATGAGCCCGCGCCCCACGACATGGTTGGGCAGACACCCGAACGGCTGCAGGATCACGAAGTTGCGGCAGCCGCGCTTGGCGTGCTCGAGAATCTCCGCCGGAATCAGCACGCCCTCGCCCGCATCGAACGTATGGTGCAGGATCTTATCGCTCGCGCGCACGAGCTCGGGCATGCGCGTCGGCGGCTCGTAGAGCGGGCTCGCCGCGCCCAGGCGGTCGCAACGGTCGTGCGCGAGCTCGAACAGGTTGTCCGCCGTGGCGTACCAGGCCTTTTCGGGCAGCGACAGGTCGACGTGGAACTCGCGCGACTGCGCATGCTTGTAGAAATAGGTCTTGCGGATCACGTCGGTCATGCGCGCCTCGATGACCTCGAGCCCGTTGTCCTCGAGGTAGCGCTCGATCTCGTGGTTGGCGCCGAGATGGAAATTGAGCAGGTACTCGCCCACGATGAGAACGGTCGGATGCGGGTTCGAGCGGTCGTACGGAACGGCGTCCATGATCGCAAGCGCGCGTTTGAAGCCCGTCGCCTGGCCTCTCAGCCCGGAGCGCTCCATGCCCTCGATAACCTCATCGAGCGCGCGGTCGAACGCAGCGTCCGCCGCGCCCTTCTCGAGCTCGTAGGGACGGATGCGCCTAAGCATGGCCTCGAGGGCATCGATCATGGGAAGACCGTAGGCGATCTGGATGCTCGGGCCAAGGCCGAGCTTGAAGCCCGGATGCGCATTGTGGGCATCGACGTCGTCGTTGGTGAGCACCGGGACATAGTCGTATCCCGCGTCGTCGAGCGCGCGGCGCAGCAGGGGCATGTAGTGCGTCAGGCGGCAGTCGCCGATATACTTGCCAGTCACCACGGCGACGTCGTGCGGGTCGTACTTACCGCTCTCGAGTGCCGCGAGCGCCTCGCCGATCACGATTTGCGCGGGGAAGCAGATGTCGTTGTGCACATAGCGTTTGCCCAGGCGGATGGCATCCTCGCGCCCGATATCAAGGGCCTCGGCGCGCACGCCCTGATTGCGCATCGCCGCGGTCATGAGCCTGCAGAACGCATGGGAGGTGTTGGGGACCAGCGCGATCTTGTCGTGCCGGTCGCGCTTGGTGTACTTGACCTTATACGGGTCGTCGAGCGGATGGACCGCGTGCACCCGGGCGCCCTCGGCACGCTCCTCCGCGCGACGACGGTTGACCGACTCGATAAACGAACGCACGCGAATGCCCATGGGACCGGCGACGTCGCTCTCATCGAGCTTGATCATCATCGGAACCTTGGAGCCCATCTCGCCCATCATGCGCGCGATCTCGTCGGTGAGATACGCATCGTGGCCGCAGCCGAAGCTGCCCATCTGCACGAGCTCGAGCTCGGGCGTCGATGCGACGATGACCGCGCACGACAGCATGCGCGCATGGTAGTTGTTCACGATGTCGATGCGGCTGTTGGAAAGATCGACGTTGCAGACCCCCGGCACCGCATCGGGCGTCAGCACGGGGATGCCGCGCTCAGAGAAGAGCTTGGGCAGCCCGTGGTTGACCAGCGGGTCGTTGTGGTACGGGCGCGAAGCGATCACCACCGCGTAGCCGCCGTCCTCGCGCACGTTCTCGAGCACCTGCCTGCCGCGCAGCTGCAGCTGGTTCTCAAACGTCTCCTGCGCGCGGTCCGCCTGCTCGGTCGCCTTGGCAACCAGGTCGGCATCGATATCGAAGGTCTCCTTGCACCACGCCTTGAGCTGGCGGTTTCGGTCGCCCTCGTCGTACCAGTGGAACAGCGGCGTATCGAACGGAACGCCGAAACGCTCCTCCGGGTTATCGGAATTGCGCATCACGTAGGGGTATCCCTTTACGACGGCGCACATCCACTCGCTGGTAGAGGCGGTGTTTTCGGTGGGCACCGTCGTGATGATGGGCATGAAGATGCGGTCGACGCCGGCGTCGACGAGATTGCGGATGTGCCCGTGGACGAGCTTGGCCGGGAAGCACACGGTGTCGGATGTGACGTGCGCCAGACCGCGCTCGTACATCGCCTTGGTGCTGCGTCCCGAGACGCGCACCTTAAAGCCGAGCGTGCTGAAGAACGTCGACCAGAACGGCATGGTGTCCCAGAACTCGAGCACACGGGGAATGCCGATCGTGACATCGCGCCCCCCGCTGACGGGAACCGTGGGGTACGACTCGAACAGCAGCTTCTCGCGGTCGACAAAGAGATTGGGGGCAGCCGCGGTCCGGTCGCGCCCCGTGCCGGGTGCCTGTGCCTCGCAAGCACCCTGCGGACGCAGCTCCTCCGCCGCGGGAACCTCGCGCACGAGCTCATCCCATGAGATGGCGCCGCCGCGCGGGCAGCGATTGCCCGTGACGTAAAGCGAGCCGTCGCCAAATGCCACGACCGCGCGCTGGCAGCGGTTGTTGCACCGACGGCAGGTAACGCCGCCGAATTCGCGATGCTCGAAGCGCTCCACGGCATCGAGCCCGATAAACGACGTGCCGGCGTCGCCCTTGCGGCATTCCTCGCGCGCGAGCAAGGCGATACCGATAGCGCCCATCAGCCCCGGGTGGGGCGCACGCGTGACGGGTTTGCCCAGATACTGCTCGAATGCGCGCAGCACCGCGTCGTTTCGGAACGTGCCGCCCTGGACAACGACTTTGTCGCCCAGACGGTTGAGATTTGAAACGCGAATGACCTTGGTGAACACGTTCTCGATAATCGAACGGCAGAGACCGGCCATGATGTCGCCCGGACCCTTACCGCGCCGCTGCTCGGAAACGACGCTGCTGTTCATGAACACCGTGCAGCGGCTGCCGAGAACGGCGGGGGCTTTGGACGAAAATGCCTCGGTCGCGATATCCTCAACGGCTATTCCGAGGTTTTTGGCAAAACCCTCGAGGAACGAGCCGCAGCCCGCAGAGCACGCCTCGTTGACGACGATATCGGTCAGCACGCCGTGGTTGAGCCAGATGGCCTTCATATCCTGTCCGCCGATGTCGAGCACGAAGGTCGCATCGGGAACGCATGCGCACGCGGCGCGGGCGTGCGCGACCGTCTCGACCGTATGGTAGTCGGCGTGGAACGCGCGCGCGAAAAGCTCCTCGCCGTATCCCGTGGTGCCCACGGCATCGATCGCAAGCGTAACTCCCGCTGTCTCCCAGCGGTTCTTCAAGCTGACAAGACCCTGTTGGGCGACGTCGAGCGGTCTGCCGTTATTAGACGCGTAGAACGAATCGACAAGCTCACCCGCCTCATCGACCAGGGCGAACTTGGTCGTCGTGCTCCCCGAATCGATACCGAGCGCCACACGCACCGTCTCTCCGGGCGCATACGCATCCGGACCCTTTGCCGGCGTCTCTTTGCCATGGCGTGCCGTAAAATCCGCCTGCTCGGCAGGTGTGGCAAAAAAGGGCTGGGCAAGACGTCCCTCCCCGCTTGCGGGCGCGACCGTCTCGAGCTTATCCAGCCGGACAAAAGCGTCGGGAAGGTCGATCGGTTGGGACGATGCGAACATGTCGGTCAGCGACAGGGCGGCACCGCGCGCGACCATGATCTGCGGATCGCGCGGGACGATAACCTGATCGTCCGATAGATTCAGTTGCTCCCGGAACACGCGGACCAGTGTGGGGTTGTAGGCGAGCGTACCGCCCTCGAAGATTACCGGCGGCTCGATGTCGATACCCTGGGCCAGACCGCCGATCGTTTGGCGGGCGACCGCGTGAAGCGCCGAAAGCGCCAGGTCGGTGGTAGGAATGCCCTCGTTGAGCAGCGGCTGGATATCGGTCTTTGCGTACACGCCGCAGCGGCCCGAGACCTCGTGGACGGTCGTTCCCCGGCTTGCGAGCTGCTCGAACTCGCCCGATTCGGTGCCGACCCCCATGAGCTTTGCCATCTCGTCGATAAATGCACCGGTACCGCCTGCGCACGAGCCGTTCATGCGCATGTCGGCAACCTCGATGTCTCCCTTATCGTTGGTGCGGAAGAAGATCATCTTGGCGTCTTGGCCGCCCAGCTCGATGGCGCAGCGCGTCTGCGGATAGAACCTGCTGATCGCGAGCGCGTTGGCGACCACCTCCTGAACGTACGAGGCGCCCAGCGCGGTCGCGATATCGCGCGCACCCGAGCCGGTCACCGCAACGCGCAGTGACTCATGGGGAAAGCGCTCGGCGAGCTCGCCGAGCATGGCGCGCACGCTCGCTGTCTGACACGCCCCGTGGCGGCGATATCCCCACCACGCCTCGGTCATATCCTCGTGCATCGCGTAAACTTTGGTCGTCGTCGACCCTACGTCCAGTCCTACTAGCAACGCCATAATGCTCCGTCTCTCGCATTTTTCCCGCTAGAGATATACCACTCTACGTAATACAACAGACTGTTGTATTTAAACTCCGTATAAAAAGCGGCTGCCGAAACGCTTCAGCAGCCGTCGAATGCACCAACAGATTGTTCTGCGCGCTAGCACGTCGGGCAACGGAGCAGCACGGGCCCTCCGGTCATGCGCACCGCTCACGCCCGCGATGTCGCCGAGAGAGCTATCCACGCTTAGGGCTCCAACCAAGCAAGTCGCCCGCGCTCAGCAGATCCCTAAGCGAGCTACTCGCACTCAGGAGCCATAGCCTGCTCCAAGAGCTCGGCATGCTCCTCCTCGAAAACCGTCCCCACAGGGAAGGCGCGACGGAAGACGAAGTGGGAAATCGGACCGGCTACCAAAAGGTTCCACGGCAGCGCCATCACAAAATTATGCGGGATGTTGATCATCCAGATCGCGGGCACGGAATACAGGTTCGCAAGGATGCCGCCGGGCATGTGCGTCAGACCCTCGCAGGCACCGTACAGCGACATGATGATAACCATGGGAACAACCATGCAGGAGCTGACGGCGAGCGTCATGGCAAGCGGCGAGCTCTTGCCCGGCGTGACCAGGAATTTAAAGGCGAAACCCTTGGCAAGGGGGCTGGCAACAAACCAGTCGCAGCACATGGCAAAAACGTAGGCAACGGGGAAGCCGAGCCACGCGGCGGCAACAACCTCGCCGTTGATGGCCCCATGCTGCAGGGCGACGTTGTAGATGCTCATCCAGAGCACCATGCAAAAGCACATGATAAAGGTGAACAGCAGGCTCTCTCGTTTGTTGATAGGCATAAAGGGCATGGTCCTTTCTGTGTTACGCCGCGGCACCACGCAACAAAAACGGGCGGGCGAGATGGAGCTGTTGGGACTTCATCTCGCCCGCCCGCGATACGTGCGTCTGCGACTACTTATGTGGTGGAACTACCCTAACACGAACGGCGCGCGCTTCGTAAGCGTTGAGTTTATGAAGATGCAGGGCACCGATAATCCCCCGACCCCATAAGTTGCGGTGGAATACGGACTGTTTTGACCCTTTAAGCAGCAATTCAGTCTCTATTTCACCGCAACTCATTTGGTGCAAAGTGACCTGTCCTCCTTGCACCAATTAGCTGGTGTGGCGCCAGCGAGGGTCGGTGAGTGTACGTGCCACACCCAGACCAACGGGCAAAAACGCCACGATGAGCACTGCACGCACAAACCAACCGAGCATATTGACCGTATCGAAGGTGCACATGTAGTACATCGAGCGATACAGATACAGGCCCGGCACCATAATGACAATTGATGGCACCGTGAGGGCGATACGTGGGTAGGTGAGCTTGACTTCGGCCAAGCTTGCCAGCAGCCCCGATACCAGCGCGCCGATAAACGCTGCCGCCTCGGGAGGCATTCCCGCGCTGAGGCCCAGGAAGGGAAACATCGTCGGCGCATCGACGAGCGTAAGGCGCAAGGTATTGGACACGGCGCCGATCAGCCCAGCTGCCGCGGCCATCTTTACCGGGCTGTTGAACATCACCGAGAAGCCGAATACGCCAACGAAGCTCATCACCACGCGCAGGAGCGTAAGAGCAAGCGGCGAAAGGCCGAGCGGTGCAAAGTCGTCCGGTGCCAGCCCCACACACTCGGCAACCATCCAGCCCACAAGGGTCGCCATCACAATAATCGACACGGCATACGAAAGACGCTCAATGCCGCTTCGCATATCGAGCTTAGCGATGTCGAGGCCTGCCGTAATGAGGGGAAAGCCGGGAATCACAAAGAGCATGGCGCCGATATAGCCTTCTTGGTGCGACATTGCCCCCGGTATGACCTGGCCAAGGCCGAGCAATGCCAGCAGATACGAAACGCAAGCGAGCGCAACGCCGGTCGTCAGCGCGCTGAACTGACCAAGGCCTTGCTTGAGAATATGGGAGCGGGCAAAGTTGCCGACACCCGCGCCCACGAACGCGCAGGCCATCTCGATAGGGCCGCCGCCGAGCAAAAAAACGAAGGCGCCACAGGCGCAGGCCGCCGCAAGGCCCTGTTGCCAAGGCGCGTAATCAGGTTTTGAGCTCTCAACGGTCTTGAGCATCTCGTGATACTCATGCACCGTAAAACGGCGACCATATGTCTCGATTTCCTTTAGGAAGCTCTCCATCATCCAAATGCGATGGGTATTGACGCCCGTTGTGGGCAAGCTGACAACCTCATTAAAGCAGTGACCATCTTCGATGCAAGTACACTCAAACGACAGGAGACTTAAGTCAACGTGGATGGTGACACCGAGTACGGCGGCGACTCGATTCATGGTATCGCGAACACGCCAGGCACCCGTTCCGCTCGCGAGCATAAGCATACCGGTGCGGCAGATGATGGATGATTTATCGGTGAGCGGCGCATCGACGGCAAGTTCATCGCCTGCCGTCACGATCTGGTGCCAGTCAGTTTTCATATGGAGCGCGCCGGCACGAACGCCGTGGTGCATGGGGGCTCTCGAAAGCAGCGAGTTAAGGCGCGAAGACTGTTGGGGCTCCGCTGATCCGACCTCGTCCTCGTCGGGCTCTTCATCGACCAGATCAAATGAGTCAAGCGATGCCGGCTCGCGACGATCGATTAGCTCCTCATCCTCATCGTCAAAGTAATTGAACTGATCGAGCATGTCCTCTTCGATTGCACGCTCGCTCGCGTCGTCCATATAGACGCTCCCTTCCTACCGACTAACCCCCATCCTAGGCAGCAACGGCTAAAGGAAACATAAAAGAGACGGCTGTCATGCGAGCCATGTGCGCAATAGCCGTGGGTAGTCGTTTAAGAACGTCCCCAATGACTACATCGATGTTCTAAGTGTCAACCAAGTCAACGCCGCAGATAGAGGACGGACAGCGAGCGACGTCCAGAGCGAACAAGTTGGCATGAAAAAGGCAAGGCATAGACCTTCTGGTCATGCCTTGCCTTTTGAATGACAAATTGTCGCTCTGGGCGGCGCGCAGCGTCGAGCGGTTACGGCGTTTGGTAAAACGCCGTAACCCCCTAGTACATCTTTGCGCCGGCGGGGATGGAGGCGTCGAGCTGGATCAGGTTGAGGCGCTCCTCGCCCTCCTCCTCGTGGACAGCGCTGATCAGCATGCCGCAGCTGGGAATACCCATCATCTTGCGCGGAGGCAGGTTGGTGATGGCGAGCAAGGTCTTGCCGACCAGGTCCTCGGGCTCGTAATAAGCGTGAATACCGGAGAGGATGGTGCGGTCGGTGCCGGTGCCGTCGTCGAGCGTAAAGTTCAGCAGCTTCTTGGACTTCTTGACGGCCTCGCATGCCTTGACCTTCACAGCGCGGAAGTCGCTCTTGGAGAAGGTATCAAAGTCGACGAACTCCTCGAACAGCGGCTCAACGGCGATCTTGGAGTAATCGAGCGTGGGCTTAAGCGACGTAACGAACGGGCTCGCGGCATTGCCGGCCTCGGCAGCCTTGGCGGCAGCGGCACCGGACTGGAAACCCTTCTCGGGCTTCATGTGCGGGAACAGCAGCACGTCGCGGATAGAAGCCTGGTTGGTGAGCAGCATAACCACGCGGTCGATGCCGATGCCGATGCCGCCCGCAGGAGGCATACCGTACTCGAGGGCGCGCACGTAGTCCTCGTCATACTCCATGGCCTCATCGTCGCCGCCGGCCTTCTCGGCCATCTGGGCAGCAAAGCGCTCAGCCTGGTCGACCGGGTCGTTGAGCTCGGAGAATGCGTTGGCGTACTCGTGGCCGGCGATGACCAGCTCAAAGCGGTGAGTCAAACGCGGGTCGTCCTCAAAACGCTTAGCGAGCGGGCTGACCTCGATGGGATAATCGCACACGAAGGTCGGGTTGACGATGGTATCCTCGCCCAGCTCATCGTAAATCTCGGCGATAATCTTGCCGGCGGTCCACTCGGGCTTAATCTCCAGGCCCTTCTCGCGCGCGGCGGCAGCAAGCTCCTCGACCGGCGTGTCGATGGTGACCTGCTTGCCGAGCACGTCGGAGACGATGTCGGTCATGGGACGGCTGGCCCACTCACCAGAAAGGTCGATGGTCTGGCCCTGGTACTCGATGACCTCGGGGTTGCCGATGGCCTTGTTAGCTGCCTTAATGACACCCTGGGCGAGCGCCTTCATGCCCTCGAGGTCGGAGAAGGCACGGTAGGCCTCCATCGTGGTGAACTCGGGGTTGTGGGTAAGGTCCATGCCCTCGTTACGGAAGATGCGGCCGATCTCGAACACGCGCTCAAAACCACCGACGATGCAGCGCTTGAGGTGCAGCTCGGTGGCAATACGCAGGTAGCACTCCTGATCGAGCGCGTTGAAGTGAGTGATGAACGGCTTGGCAGTAGCGCCGCCCTGGATGGTCTGCAGAATGGGGGTCTCGACCTCCATGTAGCCGTCGGACTCCATAAAGCGACGGAAGGTGGAGAGAATCTGCGAACGCTTACGGAAGGTCTCGCGAACGTCGTCGTTGGCGATCAGGTCGACATAGCGCTGGCGATAGCGGGTCTCCTTATCGGAAAGACCGTGGAACTTCTCGGGCAGCGGACGAACGGCCTTGGCAAGCAGGGTCGCGCTCTTAGGGGCAACGGAAAGCTGGCCACGCTGGGTGCGCACGACCACGCCGGTCACGCCCAGGATGTCGCCCAGGTCGAGGGCCTTGAGCGTACTCCAGGCAGCCTCGTCCATGTCGTTGATGCGGCAGAACAGCTGAATCTCGGCAGTCGCATCGCGCACGACGATGAACATGATCTTGCCCTGACCGCGCTTGGCGACCACACGGCCAGCGATCTTCACGACGTCCTTGGTGTCCTCGCCATCGGCAAGCTCGGCGTACTTAGCCTCGATATCGGCGACGTAGTCCTCAAGCTCAGAGTGCTCAGGATAGGGGTTCTGGCCCGCCTCGAACAGGGCGGCGCGCTTGGCCAGGCGGGTGGCGCGCTCGTCGTTGAGCGTCGATGCCTGATCGGCGGCGTTCTGGTTCTCTGCCATAAGTTAGCTCCTCAAACTAAAACGCTCCCCAGGATTCGGTCCCAGGGAGCGAAAACATACCTTTACGCGGGACCGTGGTCTAGCGTGCGATCTTGGCGATGGTGTAGACGCGAGTCTTGCCGGAAGGCGTAACGACCTCGACGGAGTCGCCCTCGCCGTGACCAATGATGGCGTGACCGACCGGAGACTCGTTGGAAATCTTGTGCTCGAGCGAGTTGGTCTCGGTGGTACCGACGAGCGTGACTTCCATGACCTCGCCGTTGGGATCAATCAGCGAAACGGTGGAACCGATGGAGACGGTCAGGTCGCCCGTGGTGGCAGCAACCTGAGCGTTGGCGAGGATGGCCTGGATCTCGGCAATACGAGCGGCGTTCTGGGCCTGCTTGTCCTTAGCGGCGTCGTACTCGGAGTTCTCCGAAAGGTCGCCGAACGCGCGGGCTTCCTTGATGTCCTCGACGATCTCCTTGGCGTAATCGCCCTCACGCCAAGCGAGCTCCTCGACGAGCTTCTGGCGACCCTCAGCGGTCAGTACGATCTGGCTTGCGTCCATACGGATATCTCCCCAACTCTGATCAAACAATCAACTGTCAACAAAACGAAAAAGACCGGCTAGCCTGCGGGCAAGCCGGTCAGGTGCTCACCCCAAAGGGATGGGACTACTCTGCGTCCGCGTCGCTGTCCTCTGCCTGCTTCTTCTTGGCAGCAGCGAGCTTGGCCTCGAGCTCAGCGATCTCCTTGTCCTCCTCGGACTGCTCGACCACGACCTCCTCGGCCTGCTTGGTCTCGGCCTTATCGTCGCCCTCCATACCCTCACGGATATTCTTGACGGTAGAGCCGAGGGACTTGCCGAGCTTCGGCAGGTTCTTGGGCCCGAAGATAATCAGGACAACGACGAGAATAATGATGAGCTCAGGAGCCCTCAGTCCAAACATGTAGACCTCCACAATACAGCGAGACAAGCTCGAATGAGTATACCGCGGGTATCGCGGTATCACAACACTAGCTAAAAAAAGGGACCGCAAGAAGCGGTCCCTCCTCATGCTCTGGTCGGGTTGACTGGATTTGAACCAGCGACCCCTGCGTCCCGAACGCAGTGCTCTACCAAACTGAGCCACAACCCGTTAGCTCGACTATAGTAACAAAGATTTTCGCCGCGTGCTAGAGAAATTTTTATTTCTTTGGCGCGTCGATTTGAACCGTGTTGGGAATAAGCTCAGTCGCGCAGGACCACCAGCCGTTTTGCTGGGCAGCGTCGGCAAGCCTTTCGGCCATGTCGGCGGTGTCGCAAATGGCAAACGAGCAGGCACCCGATCCGCACACATCTACAGCAACGGTGCCGTCCTGTTTACGCAGCCAGTCGAGGACCGTTTGAATCTGCGGCTCCATCTGTGCGGAAATGACACCCAGGTTGTTATGGATGAGTGCATATGCCGTCTCGGCATCACCAGCACGCAAGGCAGAAGCTATCGCGCCGGGCTTGTCCGCAGGCACCGGGGCCTCGTCAAAACGTCGATAGGCCTCAATTGTCGAAACGCTCGCCTCGCGCGGCTTGACCAACACGACGGGCGTTGCGGGCAGCGCGGGGTACTCAGTTGCCAGCACGTCTCCTCCACCTACGTAGAACGCAGGGCTCGCATGCAAAAAGAACGGGACGTCAGCACCAATGCCGCGCGCGATGTCGTCGAGCGCGGGGTCGGTGCGATCAATTCCCCAGAACTCCGCCAAGGCGACAATGACCGCGGCCGCATCCGTCGAGGGGCCGCCCAAGCCGGCGCACAATGGAATGCGCTTCTCAATCGTCACGCAGATGTTTGCCTCGCGACCATAATGCTCGGCCATAGCAACCGCAGCCCGATACGCCGTATTCTTTTGCATGGGAAAATCTGATGCCGGAACCGTCTGGACGGTCAGCGCCTGCGCCGGCGTGACCGTCACGGTATCGGAAAGACCGACGGCCGCCATCAGGGAATCGACCCTGTGGTAGCCGCGGTCATCGCGCTCGGTATGAACCCCCAGGTAGAGGTTAATCTTTGCCGGCGCGGAAAGAGTCAGGGACCGATCGGTCACCGTTAATGCTCCTCGAGCTGATTGCCGAGCGGGGTAAAGATGTGCTCGCCGCTCTCGGGGTCGAACAGCTCGACCTGACCGGTGAGCACATCGATATACTGGTAGGACTGACGCGACTTGCGGCCACGACGCTCGTCAACCTCGACAATGAAGACGGCCGGGTGGACGCTCTTGATGGTGCCCATGCGCTCGACGACGCGGGTACGGCCCATGTTGGCCTTAACCTTGACGCGATCGCCCACCATATCGGTCAGCTTCTCGTGGATGTCGTCGACGTGATTGACTTCCATCTCTTCCATGAACAGGGCCTCCAGAAGGTGCAATTCAAAAAGGGGATAATACCCCTAAGATAGACAAAACTCTAATACTATAGCACCCTGTTGTGGCCATACGCAAGTAGCTAAATAAGCCCCATTACAGTTTGAGTTGTCCGAAAGGGCGGCTCTTTTCCGTTGCACGGCTATACGATTGAGCCGTACCGGTGGT
>NZ_JADNNH010000012.1:0-69248 GCF_015556945.1 Collinsella aerofaciens
AATGCCGACGGGGCGAGGAAGAAGGCCTGGACGAGGGCCCACTGGAGGTGGGTCTCGGAGATCAGGCTCGAGGGGCCCCAGCGCGACGTGCTCGAGTACTACGTCACGGCCGCGAGGTGCGCGGAGTCGGACCGCCGGCAGCTCGAGAAGAAGGTGCTCGCCCTCGCCCGGACCGACCGGTGGCGCCCGGCCGTCGAGGCGCTCTCCTGCATCAAGGGAATCGACACCCTGACGGCCTTCAGGCTCGCAGCCGAGGCGGGCTCCTTCACGAGGTTCCGGACGGCCCCGGCCTTCGCGAGCTGGTGCGGGCTGGTCCCGTCGGAGCGCTCGAGCGGCGAGACCGAGCGGCGCGGCGGGATAACCAAGACGGGCAACCGGCTCGCCAGGACGGCACTGGTGGAGTCGGCGTGGCACTACCTGACGTGCACGCCCCGCCCGAAGGCCCCGGCGCCCGGCGCGGACGTCCCCGCGGCGATCCGGGCGCGCGCCGACGACTGCACCGCCAGGCTCTGCCGCCGCCGCGAGGCGCTGGCGGCGGCGGGCAAGAGCTCGTGCAAGGCAAACGCCGCCGTCGCGCGCGAGCTCGCCTGCTGGGTCTGGGAGATCGGGCGCCGGGCGGAGGGGACCCTCGGCTGACCCCGTCGGACAACAAGCCTCCCGCCGGGAGGGCCCGCGCCTCGACGCATCGCCGGCGCGCGTTCACGAGCCCTTTTTGGGCAGCCCAAGGGCCGCGCCCGTGAACAAGACTGGTTTCGGACGAGCGCGCCGGACGGAGAATCGAAATGCGGTGGGGTGCGCGGACATACCGGGCTGACCGCCGGCAGCGCGCCCGCAAGAGCCCGCGGATATTAGCTTGCCAGGCAAGCGTCGACTAAACGTGCAGCGTGCGCGGGCCCTCCCGACGGGAAACGAAAAAGCCCGGTTTAAAACCGGGCTCGAACAAACACGCCTATTGACAATGGCTTTCTCATATTAAAGAACACGTGAAGGCTCGTACATGGCAACTCCCCTAACGGCCGGATAAACCGGCGTTTAACCTTATAGAGAAGTCTACGAACTCGCGCGGACACAAATTCGCCCCACCTCGTGTCTTTTCGACCGTTTGTCGCTACACCATCTGATTCTAATGCACAAACATGCGCACGAACTTGTGCTTCCAGCTTGCGTAGGGCGCATAGCGGAATGGCACGTCCAGCCAGGTTGCCTTGTTCACGATGCTCTTCTTGTGGCTAAACGTATCGAAGCTCTCGCGGCCATGGTACTGCCCCATACCGCTCGCTCCCATGCCGCCAAAGCCCATATGACTCGTGGCCAAATGCATAATGGTGTCATTAACACAGCCACCGCCAAAGGGCACGTTACGCACAAAGCGCTGTTGAACTGCGCGATCCTGGCTAAAGATATACAGGGCCAGCGGCGTCGGACGATCAGTAATAAACGCCTCGGCCTCATCCAGATTCTCAAACGTCAGCACCGGCAAGATGGGGCCGAAAATCTCCTCCTGCATCACGGCGTCATCGGGGACCACGCCATCCAAAATCGTCGGCTCGATCTTGAGCGAAGTCTCGCGCGCGGCGCCTCCCAGCACAACCTTATCGGGATCGATCAGCCCGCGTACGCGTGCGAAATGCTTGGCGTTGACGATATGCCCGTAATCCTCGTTATCGAGCGGATGCTCGCCAAACATGCGACGAATCTCCTCCTTGATGAGGCCCAGCAGCTCATCGTGCACGCGCGTATCGACCAGCAGGTAGTCGGGCGCCACGCAGGTCTGGCCCACGTTGAGCCATTTACCAAAGGCGATACGCCGCGCCGCGACCTTTAAGTTTGCCGTCGCATCCACGATGCAGGGACTCTTTCCGCCCAGCTCAAGCGTCACGGGCGTAAGGTTTTTACTTGCGCGCTCCATGACGAGCTTGCCGACCGGAACGCTACCGGTAAAGAAGATCTTGTCCCAGCACTCATCGAGCAGCGCTTCGTTTTCGGCGCGCCCGCCCTCGACAACCGTCACCAGACGCGGATCAAATGCTTCTTCACAGATTTGCTTGAGCACCGCACTCGATGCCGGAGCATAGGCGCTCGGCTTGATGACCACGGTATTGCCCGCGGCAAGGGCGCCAGCGAGCGGCTCGAGCGTCAGCAAAAACGGATAGTTCCAGGGCGCCATGATGAGCGTGACACCATAGGGCACGGCTTGCGTTTTGCACACGCTCACGGCGTTAGCGAGGTCGCACGGACGCAGGCGCGGACGACTCCATCGAGCCACATGGGCGATCTGATGACGAATCTCGGAAAGCGACGTGCCGATCTCGCACATATACGCCTCGTCATGTGACTTACCCAGATCGGTCTTGAGCGCATGGGCGATATCGCCCTCGTGCGCACGAACCGCATCGCGCAGGCCCACTAGTGCACGGCGGCGAGTATCGACATCAAACGTGGCATGCGTCTTAAAGTAAGTGCGCTGATCGCCGACGATGCGCGCAATTTCCTCGGTGTTCATGGACCCTCCTAGTTCTCGTCCTCAAACATACCACCTGCAACAACTTCGTACATATGCTCGAGCTCCAGGCGGTCCATTAAAAGAGGAACGGGGTACAGGGGATTGGCCTCGGCATCGGCATGGGCCGCCATTTGCGGAATATCGGAACGGCGAATACCCAAGACATATTTGGGGATTCCCAGGGCCTCGTTCATGCGGTCGACCCAATCGATAAAGGCTTCGGCCGCAAGACTGTCCTGCGCGGTAGCCGGCGCAATGCCCGCCATGCGGGCGAGATCGGCGAGCTTAGGAGCGGCAGTTTCGCCATAGGCGCGAAGCATATGCGGCAGGATGATGGCGTTGGCCAAGCCATGCGGAATCCCGTAACGCCCGCCCAAGCTGTGTGCGATGGCATGAACGTATCCAACATAGGAGCGCGTAAAGGCAACACCCGCCTTATACGCCGCCGAAAGCATATTGCGGCGCGCACGCATGTCGTCGCCATGCTCATAGGCCTCGAGCAAATTGTCGCGGATGAGCTGGACCGCCTGACGCGCCATCTTGCGCGTGTAGGGCGTGGTGCTACGGCCGATAAAGGCCTCGACAGCATGCGTCAGGGCATCCATACCCGTCTGCCCCGTAATGGACGCCGGCAACCCGCGCGTAAACTCGGGGTCGTGGACCGCAAAACGCGGGATGAGCACAAAGTCGTTAATGGGGTATTTATAGTGCGTCTCGTCATCGGTAATTACCGCCGCGAGCGTGACTTCGCTTCCCGTACCTGCCGTGGTGGGAACGGCGATGAGCAGCGGCAGGCGACGATGAATCCGCAGCAGGCCGCGCATCTTGTTGATGGGCTTGTTTGGCTGCGCAATGCGCGCCCCCACGCCCTTGGCGCAGTCCATGGCCGAACCGCCACCAAAGCCGATAATGGCCCGGCAGTCGTTCTCGCGATACAGCGCCGCCGCTTCCTCCACATTCGAGACCGTGGGGTTCGCACGCGTCTCGGCATAGACCGTAACGCCAATCCCCTGAGCCTTAAGCGCACGCTCGAGCGATGCCGTGAGCCCCAAACGTGCAATACCAGGGTCTGTCACGATAAGGACCTTCTGAATCGAGCGCTTTTGAAGCACCACGGGCACATCCTCGGCATGCTCCAAAATGCGCGGCTCGGTATAGGGCAGGATCGGCAATGCAATGCGAAAAACCGTCTGATATGTTCGGCACCAGGCACGACGGGCTAGATGCATAAAGGAAACTCCTTTATTTGTTGATGGGTCAACATTTGCTCGACCGATTGTACTCAGCGGCGGTCAAAGACGGCCTACCAATCGTTAATCAATCAACATCTTCATATCTCAAAATTGTTTTATTAAAAATCATTCCTAATAGGCTTCACATTTGGTTGCATTTATGGATAATAGAACTCGTCAAGACGCACGTCCGGAGAGGGCCCTTACGGGACCGGACGAGCGCACAATCGCCATCGATCGAAAGGATCGAATCATGAAGTTTGTTTGCCCCGTTTGCGGTTATGTGGAAGAGTTCGACGGCGACCAGCTGCCCGAGGATTTTAAGTGCCCCCAGTGCGGCGTTCCCGGTTCTCGTTTCCTGAAGCAGGAGGAGGGCCAGCTCGAGTGGGCCGCCGAGCACGTCGTGGGCGTCGCCAAGATGGAAGGCGTCTCCGAGGACATCGTTGCCGACCTGCGCGCCAACTTTGAGGGCGAGTGCTCCGAGGTCGGTATGTACCTGGCCATGGCTCGCGTCGCTCATCGCGAGGGTTACCCCGAGATCGGCCTGTACTGGGAGAAGGCTGCCCACGAGGAGGCCGAGCACGCCGCTAAGTTCGCCGAGCTCCTGGGCGAGGTCGTGACTGACTCCACCAAGAAGAACCTCGAGATGCGCGTTGAGGCCGAGAACGGCGCCACCGCCGGCAAGACCGATCTTGCCAAGCGCGCCAAGGCCGCTGGCCTCGATGCCATCCACGACACCGTGCACGAGATGGCTCGCGACGAGGCCCGCCACGGCAAGGCTTTCGCCGGCCTGCTCAAGCGCTACTTTGGCTAAGCCAGCCGCCTGAGAGATAACCTCTAGCTCGACGAGGCCCGGACCGCATGGTTCGGGCCTTTTTGTGTCTCGAGGACTCGTTAACGCCCTGAAATAGGACTGCCTTCGGCATCGGTTTCTCGTCAAAAACTAAGTGAGTAGACTTTTTGGAACTTGCCGAGCACACCATCCATATTGCTTTATAAAGCCGCAGGTAAATGACTTGTTGCAAAACTGCCTGGTCGCCAAAGTGCCAAAAGTCTACTCACTTAGAACCGCAGCCGTCCACGATCGAGCTGTTTTGCGTCTAACGGTCATCTTTCCGTCGATTACTCCCAATTTTGTCCAGTCAACGAATAGTTCAGACCGGAGTAATGTCTCAGCCCTTTGCTCATCTGAGCTTTTATCACGATATTCAGCATCGAGCATCCTGCATACGGCCTTAACGACGGCGCGGAATCTATCCTCATCGGATATCTGTCTGTGTGTCAGGAGAAGTACATCGTAGCCCATGGCCTGAAGGGCTGTCATGCGGTCGGCGTCACGCAAGCCATCCCCTGCGCGTCCGTGCGAGGCCTTTCCCTGACATTCAATGGCCACCTGTCGCCTGCCGTCCGGCGAAGAAAGTAGTAGGTCGATATATACACGGGACTTTCCCATAATCGCTCGAGCACTTGTGCTTAGCGTCACTTCGACATTGAGCTCTATGCCGCAAAAACCTTCGCCTCCCAGGGATCGCGGCAGTGCAAGCAACAAATACGCCTCGACTTCAAAAGGCGACGCGGCGCCCAATGGAACAAGTTGCGATACCGCCATTAATCTATTGCCGTAACGCATCCCGCAAACATCTGAACAAAAACGGTCAAGGTCTCTACCCAAAACCAAAGCGTCTCGACGCCATAAATCTGAAGCGGTGCCGTCCTCGGACGGGCAGCGCACCCAACCGAACGTTGTCGAAATCGCGCCCGAATCAATTGCACGCGTAAGCTCCGCCTCAAGTGCCACCGGCAGAGCGCACACCGCAAACAAGCCACACATCTCCGCCAATACCAAAAGAAGCTGAAGATCCGTCAGATGCCGCGACATGATGAATGCCGTCAGTAGAGGAGACGTAATCAAAAATCCATGCTCCGTTTCCAGCACGGATTCCCTGGGGAGCTCACCAAGGAACAGCCGCTGCCTAATGCTGGCAGGGCAAGTCCGCTTATTTCTCGTCCGAACCAATGTATACAACGGAAAGCCAAGCACAACCGCAGCCGTCGGGTTACGGGCAAGGTCATATCGCTGCCGGTCTTCTTCCGGCCGTGGAAGCGGCGGACACAAAGCGCGGACCTGAGGGGGCAAACGCCAGTACCTAAAAGCCGATATGTCACAAAGTAGATCTTTCATAGGCACAGGAAAACACGAATTTCAACCCAGTCAGTCACGCATTGGCGCGAACGCACCAAAAATGGCGCCGAACGGACTGTTAAGTTTTCAACAGCCCTCCCCAACTGGCCAAAAGCTTGCCGAGAGCTGGACGAAGCCCTGTTGAAAACCCCATTTTTTCTTATGCGGAAACTTTGCGCGGCAAGTGAGTAGACTTTTTTGAACATCCCGAGCAGACCGGTCATCCTGCTTTTCAAAACCGCAGGTAGATATCTTGTTACAAAACTGCCTGGTCGCCAAAGTTCCAAAAGTCTACTCACTTAAGTTGCAGAGTGCTCCCATTAGCTGCAATTCCAAGGTTGTTAGCACTTTTGGACTCAGATCGTCATACTGAACAAGAACTTGACTTGAGTTTTCAGGGACAGATGCGCCATCGGCGCACCAATAACAGTCACTGATATCGACAAACGGAATACCCGAGCGCGTGAGGGTCCGCGCAAAAGAGCTTCCGCCCGCTCCGCGCTCCGCAACCACGGTGCAGTAAAGGCCCGCGTCTGCATGCTCGATCGAGACCTCCCCTGCCGGAAACGCCTTCCGCACAAGCGCCATCAGGCCATCACGCGCCTCGCGAGCACGAACGCGCACGCGGTTCACATGCCGCTCGTAATCACCCGATTCCAGCAAACGAGCCAAAGCGACCTGGTCAACAGAACTCACCGACGAGGCGTAAAAACCAAGGTTGCGCCTAAACCGTTCCATCAGCTCATCGGGCAACACCATGTACGCTAGACGCAATGCCGATGAAAGGCTCTTCGAAAACGTGTTGGTGTAGATAACCGACTGGGCGGCATCGATTGACGCGAGCGCGGGAATCGGCTTGCCGGCAAGGCGAAACTCACAATCAAAGTCATCTTCGATGAGATATCGACCCGGCCGTTCGGCAGCCCAGCTCAGCAGCGCATACCGGCGCGCGATGCTCGTCACCAGGCCGGTCGGATACTGATGGGACGGCATCAGGTGAAGGACATCGGTCCCGCTTTTCTGCAGAGTGCTCAAGTCCACGCCCTCATCATCCAACGGGATATGTCGAACTTTGCAGCCCATAGCCTGATAGATGCGCGTCAGGCGCAAATAGCCCGGGTCCTCAACGGCATACACCTTGTCCGCGCCAAGCAGCTGAACCAACATGGTATCGAGCAGCTGGGCGCCCGCACCGATAACGATGTTGTCGGGGTCGACATTCATACCCCTTGTCCCGCGCAGATGGTGAGCAATTGCGCGTCGTAGCCGAGCGGTGCCCTGCGCTGGCGCGGGCGAGAAGATTTCGCACTCGTCTTCGGATGCCAGCGTCGCCCGCAGTGCGCTTTGCCAAAGCCGCGCCGCCTCCAAAGCGGAAGGAGAGAGCGCATCGAATCGCTCGACCCGTCCGTTGGCATCATGCGCGCTAGGGCCCACAGAGACGGCATCTCGGTCGATGTTCCCCGTAACCAAAGGCAAAACCGGTGCATCCGGAAGCTCGCAAGCGTAGTAGCCACGCCGCGGCTTTGAGCAAATATAACCCTCGGCAAGTAACTGGCTATATGCATTCTCGATGGTAATGACACTGATTCCCAGATGACTGGCAAAGGCGCGCTTAGACGGAAGATGCTCCCCCGCCGCAATGCGTCCAGCTACAATATCATCTCGAATTTGCTGGTAAACATATTCATAGAGCGATGCTTCGCCGCGTTTTTCCAAATTGTAGTCAAGCATGAGTTTATCACCTGACCATATCGAACCGTTCAATCTGGTATTAGTCTGACCTTGTTATTATCTCGAAAACTGAGTATTTTGCCATACCCAGCTCCCCGATAGGATGTTCTGTCAAGCAATGCACATGCCAATCAAGGGAGCAACCATGGCAGAACAGACCAGCAAGGCCGATCGCGTCAAACTCAATCGCGAGCTCGCGCAGATGCTCAAGGGCGGCGTCATCATGGACGTCACCACGCCCGAGCAGGCACGCATCGCCGAGGAGGCAGGCGCCTGCGCCGTCATGGCACTCGAGCGCATCCCGGCCGACATCCGTGCCGCAGGCGGCGTCTCGCGCATGAGCGACCCCAAGATGATCAAGGGCATCCAAGAGGCAGTCTCCATCCCCGTTATGGCCAAGTGCCGCATCGGCCACATTGTCGAGGCGCAGGTCCTGCAGGCCATCGAGATCGATTACATCGACGAGTCCGAGGTTCTCTCCCCCGCCGATGACGTCTATCACATCGATAAGACCCAGTTTGACGTGCCGTTTGTCTGCGGCGCCCGCGATCTGGGCGAGGCGCTGCGCCGCGTTGCCGAGGGCGCCACGATGATTCGTACCAAGGGCGAGCCGGGCACGGGCGACGTCGTCCAGGCTGTGCGCCACATGCGCAAGATCCAAAAGCAGATCCGCGATGTTGTCGCCCTGCGCAATGATGAGCTCTTTGAGGCAGCCAAGCAACTGCAGGTTCCGGTCGAGCTGGTACGCGAGGTTCATGCCACGGGCAAGCTTCCCGTGGTGAACTTTGCCGCCGGCGGCGTAGCGACCCCCGCCGACGCCGCGCTGATGATGCAGCTGGGCGCCGAGGGTGTCTTTGTCGGCTCGGGCATCTTTAAGAGTGGCGACCCCGCCAAGCGCGCCGCCGCCATCGTTAAGGCTGTGGCAAACTTCACCGACGCCAAGCTCATTGCCGAGCTTTCTGAGGACCTGGGCGAGGCCATGGTGGGCATCAACGCCAACGAGATCGAGATTATCATGGAGGAGCGCGGGCGCTAGTCCGGCAGAAAGGGTCGCATATGAGCGATTATGTAGACCAGACGGTCGCCGTGCTGGCGGTCCAAGGCGCTTTTGCCGAGCACGAGGCAAGACTATCCGAGCTGGGCGTACACTGTATTGAGCTGAGGCAGGCGGCCGATTTGCAGCAGAACTTTGACCGCCTGGTCCTCCCCGGCGGCGAGTCCACCGTTCAGGGCAAGCTACTTGCCGAACTCGGTATGCTCGAGGGGCTTCGCACCCGCGTTGTTGAAGGCATGCCTGTATTGGGAACTTGCGCCGGCTTGATTCTGCTGGCGCGCGACCTTGCCGCCCACGACGATAAGGGGACGCCGCGCCTGGCAACCATGGATGTACTCGTTGAGCGTAATGCCTATGGCAGACAGCTCGGCAGCTTTCACACCAAGGGGCAGGTAGACGGCATCGACGGTGAAGTGCCATTAACATTTATCCGTGCGCCCCGCATCGTCGAGGTGCACGGCAATACCAAGGCCCTAGCCGAAGTCGATGGCCGTATCGTCGCCGCCCGTCAAGACAATCAGCTTGGTGTCACCTTCCACCCCGAGCTCGACGACGACACCCGCCTCCACGAGCTCTTCCTCCAAATGTAGGCAGAAAACAAACGAGCGTGGATTTTCGAACGCATAGCAAATGAGAGTGGATAATCTCCCACTTTGAGCTCGAATGCAGACTCAAACCGGGAGATTATCCACTCTCATGCTATGTAGTCGTTTAAGAACGTCCCCAATGACTACTTCGACAACACCGATGTTTTGGTACCGACAGCGAAAACCCGCCAGAGCGAGCAAGGTGCCTTGAAGCGAGGCGGCATTGATCTTTTGATCATGCCGCCGAAGCTGAAAGGCAGATTGCCGTTCTGGCGGGTTTGCAGCGTCAACTGGTTACGCGGTTCGTAGAACCGCGTAACCCCTAGAAACGATTGCCGCGGAAGCCGCCACCGTTGCGGCCACCACGGTCGCCGCCACGGCCACCGCGGTCGTTACCACGGTTGCCGCCAAAGCCGCCACGGTTGCCACCGCGGTCGCCATAGCCACCACGGTTGCCGCCAAAGCCGCCGCGACCGCCACGGTCGCCGCCGCGGTCACCAAAGCCGCCACGGCCACCGCGATCGCCACCGCGACCGCCACGGTCGCCACCACGGCCACCGCGATCGCCAAAGCCGCCGCGACCGCCACGGTCGCCGCCACGGCCACCGCGGTCGTCACGACCGCCGCGAGGACCACGGTCCTCGTCCAGGCCCATGGCGACAAGCGGAGCGATGACCTTATCGAGAGCGGCCATCAGCTCGGTGGCCTCCTCGTAAGAAAGCTCGGGCAGGAGCTTCTCCTTCTTGTTGGCAAGCTCGACCAGGCCCTCAGCGGCATCCTCGGCAGCGAAGACGACAATCTTGCGCATATCGCCCTCGGCGTCGTCGATGCGGCCGACCAGATCGGCAGCCTCGGCCTCGGCCATCAGGCCATCGAGCTCACGGAGGCGCATGCCCAGCAGGTCGGACATTTCCTTCTGCTCCATCTTGGGCTTGAGGTCAAGAAGCTTGATGGCGCGCTCGATGTTCGCCATGCGCTCGGCCTTGGCCTCCTCCTCCTTAGAAATAGCAAAGCGACGGCTACGCAGCAGGCGGGCGGCCTTCTGCATCTTGTCCATCAGCTCTTCGTCATCGTAATCAACGGCGGCCTCGACAACCTCGGCCTCCTCCTCGGCGGAAACCTCGTCAGCAGCCTCAACCTCGGCAGCTTCGGTCTCCACTGTCTCGACTGCCTCGACCTCGGCAGCCATGGTCTCGTTCTCGGTCTCGTTCATGATCTCTTCGTTCTCGGACATGAGACTCCTTCTTGGCCCTCTCGGGCATCATCGCCCCATTCGCGGGGCCCGTCGCGCACTCTTTGCGCTTTAAACATTCATGCCTCTCGGCAAAACGTCCATTAGTTTATGGTGTCGCCATCCAATCTAGCTGCAGAATCTATGTGCACACATTAATGCGACATGTGCGACTCGCGATGAGCGTACACCAGCGACGTCGCGAACCCGACCACGGCAATCACAGCCGCCACACGCACGGCAGCTGCAAATCCAATCGCCTGGGCAACGTCGGTCGCAGCGCCAGCTGCGCCGGCGGTCGCAGCAGAACTCGAGAGCAGACCGATAAACAGCGATGGGCCAAACGATGCGGCAATCATGTTCCACGTGTTAAGCAATGCCGTTCCGTGGGGATGCTCAGCGGCAGGCAGCGTCTCCAAGCCGGCCGTTTGCGAGGGGCTCAGCACCAAACCGACTCCGGCATACACCACAACGGTCAGCGCCACGACGACGCCGATGTTCATACTTGCCGCCGTCATCGAGATGGCAGTCTGCCCCACGGCAATCAGGGCAAAGCCGACCGGCAGCAGCGGCCATGCGCCACGGGCGTCCATCACGCGTCCGCCCACAATCGAGGTCACGGCGTTGCAGGCAATCGCCGGCAAAATGAGCAAGCCCGCAATAAGTGCGGTCATGCCGTATGCGCCCTCAAAATAGAGCGGCAACAAAACGCTCATCGAGAACGTCGTCATCATCGACACCACCACAAGCAGGCACGCGGGCCAAAAACGAACGCTCGCCATGGGACGCACGTTAAGCACCGGATGCTCGAGCTTGAGCTGACGGGCCGCAAACAGGCCGAGCAGCACAATGGCGGCGAAAAGAGCCACGATGCCGGCAATCAGATTGGTCGAGAACTCGCCTACGGAATACACAAATGCCGTAATGCCGGCGGCAAGCAAAACAACCGACAGAATATCAAGCGTGGTATTCGAGCGCTCTCCGACATTCTGAACAAGCTTAACGCCCGCCGCAGCGACCACAATACCGCCCACCAGCGGCACTACGAACACCGCCCTCCAGCCGAACAACGTGCACATAAGACCGCTGATTACGGGTCCAAACGCCGGCCCTAGCGTAATGCAGGCACCGCCCAGGCTAAGATACAGACCGAGCTTCTCGCGCGGGGCGCAAGACAGCACCACGTTCATCATGAGCGGGAACAAGATGCCCGATCCCGCAGCCTGCAAAATACGACTTGGCAGCAAAACGCTAAACGACGGAGCGACCAGGCACAGGACTTCGCCGGCGACCATACATCCGCATGCGAAAAATAACAGCTTGCGCGTCGAGAAACGGCCGGACAGGAAGGCCATGATGGCCGTAAAGATCGACGTCACGATCATGTAGCCCGAGACGAGCCACTGCGCCGTGGTGGCACTCACCGAAAAGGCTGTCATAATGTCGTGCAACGCCACGTTAATGATGTTCTCGTTAAACGCGGCAACAAAGGCTGCAATATACATAACGACGAGAATCGCCGCGGTGGCCGATGGCGTTACTTGAACTTGTTGCTGAGATTTGCTCCCCATGCATTTCCTTCCTCTTGGAACGACAGTCGCATCGCCCCAGAGGAACAGTCCAGGGCGAAAAATGAGCCCTAGACTTACGCCAGACGCCGTACACGACGAATCTGGCAACATGGTCCAACATCGAAAGATTGTAACGCGGACGCACAGCTTTCCTTCCGCGCTATTATTAAAAGTCCACGAAAGCATAAGACATGAGGAGGCCGCCATGATCAAGCCCATCATGAAATCCGAGTTCTTTTTGCGCCTTCCTTCCGAAGACGCGGGACCCGACGACGCCGCGACCGGGCAGGACCTCCTGGATACGCTCAACGAACATGAGCACGAGTGCGTGGGCCTCGCCGCCAACATGATCGGCGTGCGCAAACGCATCATCTGCGTAAAGGACGGCACCAGGGCGCTCCTGATGTACAACCCTCAAATTCTTGAGCAGGTCAATGCCTATCAGACGAGCGAAGGATGCCTCTCGCTGGCCGGCGAGCGTCCCTGTACCCGATATCGCCGCATTAAGGTTGAGTATTTGGACGAGAACTTTGTCCGCCGCATCAAAAACTTCTCGGGCTACACCGCCGAGATCATCCAGCACGAAATCGACCACTGCAACGGAATCGTTATTTAGTTCCACCGATTCAAGAAAGCTCCCTGCAGCCAAGCAACTGCAGGGAGCTTTCGATTGTATAGAGCCTCTATCCCTTAGCTTTGACGGTAATGATCGAAGAAGTCGGCGAGGTCTTCGAGGGACTCTTTGAGCACTTCCATGCGCGGCAGGTACACGATACGGAAGTGGTCGGGCTCAGCCCAGTTGAAGCCGCCGCCACGCGTAATCAGGATCTTCTTCTCGTGCAGCAGGTCGAGGGCAAACTGCTCGTCATCGGTGATGTTGAACTTCTTCACATCCATCTTGGGGAAGATGTAGAACGCCGCGCGCGGCTTAACCACCGAGATGCCGTCAATCTTGTTGAGCGCCTCATACACAAAGTTGCGCTGCTCGTAGACACGGCCGCCGGGACGGATGTAGTCGTTAACGGACTGATGGCCACCGAGTGCCGTCTGAACAATCGACTGAGCCGGCACGTTGGAGCACAGGCGCATGTTGGAGAGCATGTTGACGCCCATGATGAAGTCGCTCATGCAGCGCTGGTTGCCCGAGAGAACCATCCAGCCAATGCGATAGCCCGCGATCATATGCGACTTGGACAGGCCGCTAAACGTAATGCAGGGCAGGTCGGGGGCGAGCGATGCAATGGAGACATGCTCGTAGCCGTCCATGCACAGGCGGTCGTAGATCTCGTCGGCAAAAATCATGAGCTGGTGCCTGCGCGCAATCTCGACGATGCCCTCGAGTACCTCGCGCGGATAGACAGAGCCCGTGGGGTTGTTGGGGTTGATGATGACGAGGGCCTTGGTCGCGCTCGTGATCTTGGACTCCATATCCTGCAGGTCGGGATACCAATCGGCCTGCTCATCACACAGATAGTGCACGGGATGTCCACCGGCAAGGGTTGCGCACGCCGTCCACAGCGGATAATCGGGACTGGGAATCAGGATCTCGTCACCGTTATCGAGCAGCGCGTTCATCGAAAGCTGAATGAGCTCGGACACGCCGTTGCCCGTGTAGATGTGCTCCATCTGAACATTGGGCAGGCCCTTGATCTGCGAGTACTGCATGATTGCCTTGCGCGCGGAGAACAGACCGCGCGAGTTGGAATAGCCTTCGCAGTCGGGCAACTGCTGGCGCATGTCCTTAATGACCTCATCGGGCGTGCGGAAACCAAAGGGTGCCGGATTACCGATGTTGAGCTTGAGGATGCGCTCGCCCTCGTCCTCCATGCGGGCGGCCTCGTCGACGACGGGGCCACGCACGTCATACAGAACGTTCTCGAGCTTGGTGGATTTAGAAAAAGTACGCATGGTGGTGCTCCTTGTGATATGAGCCGTGGGACTGGGTTCTGGCTTGGCAACTTTACGGGACGGAGGGGTCTCACCTTGGTCAGCATCACCGGCGAGCAGCCAGGTAACATCGACCTCCAAAATGCGGGCGAGCAGCTCTGCCACATCGCGCCGCGGAATCGTCTTGCCGCTCACATATTGGCTCATCTGACTCTTGCCGAGTTTTTTGCCGAGCATCTCCGATGCGCGGATTACGTCCGACTGGCGAACGTCGCGATCGGACATAGTCTGTCGCAGGCGATCGCTAAACGTCTCTTGGGCCACAGGAACCTCCTTGCTGGCAAAGTTCAATTTATAGAACACGAATTGAACCAAGGTTCAATTTAGCAAGCAGTATAGCGCCGCGCCTCATTCGAAAGTTCAATTTCATAAGAAAAGGTACCGAACTTCGAGATTTGCCCAAAGCGGACAATGACGTGCACACGTTTAGAGGTATTCAAGGAATCGAGCAGCGGCAAGCGATACGTCAGCCGTGCGATATATCGCATTAATCTGCCGATGGGGATGCCCCTCGAGCGGACGCACGGCAACATCGAACTGACAGCGGCGCAAGATGAGCGCAGGAAGAATGCTCACACCCAAGCCGTCCTCGACCATAGCCATAATCGCATAGTCATCCCAAGTCGACAGTTTTGAGCGCACTGCCAGCCCCGCCCGACGAAACAGCGGCGTAATCTCATCATCGGTACCTCGTTCCAGCAGAATAAACTGCTCGTTAGCCAAATCGGCAAGAGAGACGACCTCCGCCGTGGCAAGTAAAGAGTCTGCCGGCACTACCGCCATCAACTCGTCGCGCACCAACGGCCGCGACGCCATGCCGGCGCCGCGTGGCTCGCGCGGAATAAAGCCCAGGTCGCAGCGGCCTTCCGCCACCCATTGCTCAATCTCGGAGTAATCACCCATCAGCAGCTCGTAATCGACATCCGGGTGATCGGCGCGAAACCGCGCGATCACCGGTGGCAGTACATGGGTCGCCACACTCGAAAACGTACCGATACAGATCTTGCCGCGCATGAGCCCACGCATCTCATCCACCCTTCGCTGCAAGCGAGTGAATTCCTCGCAGAGCGCCTCGACTGCCGGCATGACCTGCCGCCCGTCGGCAGAAAGCACTACGCCCTCGCGGCTTCTATCGAGCACTTTAAAACCCCAGTCTGCCTCAAGGTCGCCCACCATGCGGCTCACGCCCGACTGCGAATAGCTCAGCCGCTCTGCAGCACGCGTAAAGCTGCCGGCACGCACCGTCTCGAGCAGCACTTGCATCTTTTGGATATTGGTCTCCACGGCACGCCTCCACCTTTGCATGAGTTTTTGTCATGTTTGCCATGCATTATATTCGCTTTTCTTCTAAAGCCAGTTCACCCATAGTGAACATGCTCGGATATAGAGGGGATGTCAGCGCATGAACAACGGACTGTTTACGTACTTAGCAGCATTGCTATTGTTTGGCTCCAACGGCATCATCGCCGCCGCCATCGCGCTGCCGAGCTCCGATATCGTGTTGCTACGCACGTTTTTGGGCGCACTCTCGCTTGTCACCATCCTCGCCGTCACCCAACGCCATAAGCTGCAGGCACCGTCTCGCCCCCGCGAAGCCGCAGCCCTCCTCCTCTCGGGAGCCGCGCTGGGCGCCAGCTGGATTTTTCTGTTCCGCGCCTACCAGACGATCGGCGTCGGCGTATCCTCGCTGCTGTACTACTGCGGCCCCATCATCGTCATGGCGCTCTCCCCACTCATCTTTGGCGAAAAGCTGACCGGCGGCAAAATCGCCGGGTTTATCGCCGTCGCCTGCGGTGCTTTTCTCATTGCGGCACAAGGTCTAGGCGGCAATATGC
This sequence comes from Collinsella aerofaciens, assembly GCF_015556945.1. Taxonomy (GTDB): domain Bacteria; phylum Actinomycetota; class Coriobacteriia; order Coriobacteriales; family Coriobacteriaceae; genus Collinsella; species Collinsella aerofaciens_AO. Next base: position 15,874 of record NZ_JADNNH010000012.1, read on the forward strand.
CCATTGCGGGTATCGCTTGCGGCATCGCCTCGGCATTTTGCTATGCGCTGATGGTCATCGCCAGCAAGGGCGCGCCGCACATCGAGGGCCTCGAGAACTCCGCGCTCCAGGTGAGCGCCGCCTTTGTGACCGCGCTGGTCCTTAAGCTCGCCACCCAAGGCGTCCCCTCGTTCTTCTCCCCCGGCATCGCCGCAGGCATCGATTGGCTCGCCGTCGCTATGCTCGGCGTCGTCAACACCGGCATCGGTTGCCTGCTCTACTTTAGCGCTGTCGCCAAGCTGCCCGTCCAGACTGTCGCGGTCGTCGGCTACCTCGAGCCGCTTTCGGCCGTCGTGTTCTCGGCCGTCCTTTTAGGCGAAGCCATAACGCCGGTCCGTCTGATGGGTGCCGCACTTATCATCGGCGGCGCGATCTTTTGCGAACTCGCCGGCAAACGCGCAGGTGCCAAGACCGGCATCGCTCAGGCAGCACGCGCCTAACAGCCCCTGCTTTGAAATGCCACCTGCGTACATGAATAATCCCCAGATGGGGATTATTGTCTAAAACACCCCGATGTGCCAAACTGCTCTTATATGTATAAAGATGGCATAAAGGTCTGCTGCCCTTTGCAGGGGCTGGATGTCTAAGGGAGTCCACGTGGCACACAACAAACTGGAGGCAAGCCCCCAAGACCAGCGTGGTCAAGGCGGGCATGGAGCCATTCCCCTCTCCGCTGGCATGCTGCTCGTTACGCTCGGCGTCGTCTATGGCGACATCGGCACGAGCCCCATGTACACCATGAAATCAATCGTCGCCAACAACGGCGGCATCGGCACCGTCAGCGAGGACATGATCTTGGGCGCGCTCTCGCTCGTCATCTGGACCATGACGCTCGTGACCACGGTCAAGTACGTGCTTATCGCCATGAAGGCCGATAACCATAACGAAGGCGGCATCTTCGCCCTGTTCAGCCTCGTACGCAAGGTGGCGCCGTGGCTGATTCTGCCCGCCATGATCGGCGGCGCAGCGCTGCTTGCCGACGGCATCCTCACCCCCGCCGTCACGGTCACCACAGCCATCGAGGGTCTGCGCACCATCGAATGGGGCCATGCGCTTTTGGGTGACGGCCAGACCAACGTCATCATCATCACCATCATCATTATCTGCGGCCTGTTTGCCATGCAGCGCGCCGGCACTTCGTCGATCGGCAAGCTGTTCGGCCCGCTCATGACGCTGTGGTTCCTGTTCTTGGCTGGCGCCGGCCTGTTCAACATGCTCGGCAACCTGTCCATCTTGCGCGCGCTCAACCCCATTCGCGGCATTATGTTCCTGTTCTCGCCCATCAATCACTCGGGCATCATGGTGCTCGGCTTTGTCTTCCTGTCGACAACCGGTGCCGAGGCGCTCTATTCAGACATGGGCCACGTGGGCAAGGCAAACATCTATGCGTCCTGGCCGTTTGTTAAGGCGGCCCTTATCCTTAACTACCTGGGTCAGGGAGCTTGGCTGCTCGCCAATAACTCCAACCCCCAGATGCTCGCGATGGATATCGTTAATCCGTTCTATATGATGCTCCCCGAGCCCCTGCGTCCCTTTGCCATCGTGCTTTCGGCCGTGGCGGCCATCATCGCCTCGCAGGCGCTCATCACCGGATCGTTCTCGTTGGTATCCGAGGCAACGCGCCTCAACCTTATGCCGCACCTGCGCATCCACTACCCCAGCGACACCAAGGGCCAGCTCTATATTCCGCTCGTCAACAACATCATGTGGGTCGGCTGCATCTTCATCGTGCTGCTGTTCCAGAACTCCGAGCGCATGGAGAGCGCCTATGGCCTCGCCATTACCGTGACCATGCTCATGACCACGACGCTTTTGACGAGCTACATCGCCGGCATTCTCAAGCACAAGCTGGGCGCCTGCGTCTTCGCCCTGCTCTTTGGTGCCATTGAGCTGTGCTTCTTCGCTTCGTGCCTCACCATGTTCTTTGACGGCGGCTACGTCATGATCTTCCTGGCCGCACTGCTGTTTGGCCTTATGTACGTGTGGCGCCGCGGCACCGCCATCGAGCGCACGCAGACGATCCTGCTGCCCGTCTCCAAGTACATCGACCAGCTCGGCCGCCTGCGCAACGACGAGACCTACCCCGTGCTCGCCGACAATCTGGTGTTCCTTACCAACAGTCCCGACCCGCTCACACTCGACCGCGACGTGCTCTACTCCATCTTGGATAAGCATCCCAAGCGCGCCAAGGCATACTGGTTCATCAACGTGCATGTCACCGATGAGCCCTATACGCACGAGTATTCCGTCGAGACCTTTGGCACGGACTTTTTGTTCCGCGTGCGCTTGGACCTGGGCTTTAAGGTCAACCAGCGCATCAATGCCTACCTGCGTCAGATCGTTGGCGACTTGATGGCATCGGGCGAGCTGCCGCCGCAGCATCACACCTACTCCATCTACGAGACGCGCGGCAACGTGGGCGACTTCCGTTTTTGCATGCTGCGCAAGATGCTTGCCCCCGAAACGGACATCAACCGCAACGATCACCGCGTCATGGCCATCAAGTACGCCGTCCGCCGCGCCTGCGGAAGCCCGGCACGCTGGTACGGTCTTGAGAACTCGGCCATCATCATCGAGTACGTACCGCTCTTTGCCCGCATGCGTCCAGCAGTCAAGCTCGTACGCACCCAGGTGCCGCTCGAGATCCAGATTGAAGAGGCCGAGGAAATGGAAGTCGACATCTTCTCGGACGACTTGGTCAACGGCAACGAGGCCGGTAAGGACATGAACGTCGATCCCACCGAGCTGCTCGAGAGCGTCGCAGATACGCCCGAACAACAGCTCGACGGCCTCGAGAGCGACCAGCTCAACGACGCCAACTTCTAGCGACGTCACAAATCAACGACAGCGGCCCTGCATCTCACGGGAGATGCAGGGCCGCTTTGCATTGCAGTAAAGCTAACGGCTACGAACGACGCGGCTCGGGAACCACGAGCCTATCGGGGCTCGCGCCCTCGGCATCCATCAGGCTCACGTAGCGAATCGACGGATCCCCATACATCGCATAGTAATAATTGCCCGTGCGCGCGCTAAAGCATCCGGTATAGATAGTCTTCTCGAACTTGCCATCGCCCATCCTGGACGCCCCCTCAATCATCACCACGCCCTCGAGTGAACGGAACATGCGGACGACGTTTTCGGTCTCGCTCTCCTTTTGCGGGTAATTGGCATTGAGGTACGCCGCCTTTACAAAACGGCTCGGCGAATAGCAGTCACCCGGAATACCGCGCATGCCGGCACCCGCGCCATAGGGCTTGAGCTCGGCGCCACGCCATGTCGCCGTCTGCGGAAAATCGCTTGTAGCCGTGATATAGGTGCGCAGGTTTTCCATGTGCCACGGGAAAGTGGGCTGATTGGCAAGGGTGTCGACCGGATCGTCGTATACATGCAGGCCGTCAGCCATCATCTCGACCACGATGCTACGCTGGCTGTCGCCGATAATCCAATGGAGCAGCGACACGCCCAGCCCCTCTCCGGCAGATTTGGCGACAATCACCGTGTCGTGCAGCGCAGCCTCGACCTCATCGACCGTCGAGAACGTCGCTGCCACCCACAGGGGAAACTCATAGGCCGCGATATTGGTCTTGCCGTCGACAGGGTCCTCGGCATACTCGGCATAACCCGGGAAATTGAGGCCCGCCACGGCGAGGCCAGCATCGTTACCGCAATCGAAGAACATAGGGTAGTTCTTGTAATCGATGCACATACCGATCACCGCGTGTGCCGCTGTCGTGTCGTCGATAAACGAATACGGAATGTGAAACCCGCGCGGCATCACACGAACCTGTTGGCCGTAGTCAAAGCTCCAGTCGAGGTTGCGGCCTAGATACATGTGGCCGGAATTATCGGTAAATCGAATGCTCGTACACATAGCGCCTCCCAGCTTTACGTTCTTGCTAAGGTTATTGTCACCAAACAAAGAGGCGCTAAACACAAAAGCCCGGACATGACAACAATGTCACGCCCGGACTATTCAAGCAGGATAAACTCAACCAAGTTAACCCCGCAGGTCGTCTAAGGGGTCAAAGTGCCGCAGATTGCCACGAAAGAGGAGCGAAGCGTACTTAAGGTACGCGAGCGACGATTGAGCGGCAAGGTGCGGTGCTTTGGTCCCCTTAGACCAACTTTCCTAGACAGTGATCAATCATGTGTTGAATCATCTGCGCCTCGAAGCCGACGAAGTCCTGCTTGCGCTCGCGCATCTTGCCGTCGACGATCACGTCATAAGCGACCTTGCACTTGATATAGCGCGTGGACTTGGTGACCTCCTCGTGCGTCAGGCAGCTCTCCTCCATCTTGCTGGCGCCCAAGCCAAACACCAGACGGGGGTTGTAGAGCACGTGGGGCTCGCCGGCGTCGTCCAGGTAGACGCAGACCTTCTTGGTAACGCCAATCTGGTTAGCGGCAAGGCAGCCGGCATCGTCGAGCGACTTAATGGTATCGATCAGGTCCTGAGCAACCGACTCGTCCTCGACGGTCGCAACCTCGCAACGCTGGGACAGAATAGCCTCGTCGTGGCAGAGCTCTTTAATCATACGTTCCTCCATAGGGGTCGTTGTAACCGCTTAAGTATACGGTACCCACACATTTTCATGCGAAAAATACCGTCCGTCTGCTACAAAGCGCCGAACATCAACATGCGAGGAACAACAGCGTCGTAAAGGGGCTATAGTGGGTGAGTTCGTGTCAATCGGCCTAAACTCGGGGCCGAACAAGGAAAGGGTATGCATGGACGAACTTTTTCACGTCAGTGAGCGCAAGTCCACAATCGGGACCGAACTTCGCGCTGGACTGACAACATTCCTGGCGATGGCCTACATCATCGCCGTCAACCCCGCGGTGCTCTCGGGCGCCAGCATCGATGCGGGAGCGCTCGCCTGCGCCACCTGCCTGGGCGCCGGCATCATGACCATCTGCATGGGCATCTTCGCCAACCGCCCGCTCGCCTGCGCGTCGGGCTTAGGCGTCAACGCGATGATCGCTGGAATCACCACCACCGTCTGCGGCGGTGACTGGCACGTGGCCATGAGCGTCATCTTCCTTGAGGGCGTCGTCATCTTGCTGCTCGTGCTTTGTGGCCTGCGCGAGGCCATCATGGACGCCATCCCGGTTGTCCTGCGTCACGCCATCTCGGTGGGTCTGGGCCTGTTCATCGCCATGATTGGCCTGTGCGATGCCGGCATTATCACCGCTGGCGCCGGTACACTCGTCGGTCTGGGCGACATCACCTCCCCCACCTTCATCGTCGGCATCATCTCCATCCTGGTGACGGTCGCCCTCGCCTGCCGCAACGTCCCCGGCTCGCTGCTCATCGGCATCGTCGTCGCCGTCATCGCCGGTATCCCCCTAGGTGTGACCCAGGCTCCGACCGGTATCATCGCCCCGCTCGACTTCTCGAGCATCGGTGGCCCCATCGCCGACGCCGGCGGCGTGCCCGCCATCGTCAAGGTCCTTACCGACCCCGCGCTCCTCGTCATCTCGTTCTCGCTGCTCATGAGTGACTTCTTCGACACCATGGGCACCGCGATGGCCGTAGCCAAGCAGGGCGAGTTCCTCACCGACGACGGCAACGTCGAGAATATCAAGGAGATCCTAATCGTCGACTCCGCCGCCGCCGCTGTGGGCGGTTTCATGGGTGTCTCCTCCATCACCACCTTCGTCGAGTCCACTTCTGGCGCCGCCGACGGTGGCCGCACGGGCCTCACCTCCGTCACCACCGGCGTGCTGTTCATTCTCGCCGCGTTCTTCTCCCCCATCGTCACCATCGTTTCCAGCGCCGCCACCTGCGGTGCTCTGGTCTACGTCGGCTACCTCATGATGAGCGAGGCCTCCGAGATCGACTGGTCCGACGTGTCGCAGGGTTTCCCGGCGTTCATGATTGTCGCCGGCGTGCCCTTCACCTACTCCATCTCTGCCGGCATTGGCCTGGGCTTTATCGCCTACGTGATCGTCGCGCTCTTTAAGGGCGAGGCCTCCAAGATCAAGCCGCTCATGTGGATTGCAGCCCTTGCCTTCCTCGTCTACTTCTTTGTAGCGTAGCGGCATAGTCTGCTAAAACAGAACACCAAAGCGCGGAGTCGCATCGAGCGGCTCCGCGCTTTTCTTTTAAAGCCAGGCAACGCACAGACGCGCGATGTTTTGCTTCCCAAGTTTTGGACATTTTGCCCTCCAAACGGCACTACCGCCGGCTACATCCTGCAGATATGCTGGGCTTAATCGCATAGGCCCTATGAGGATGGGAGTAACCATGGCCGCCTTGTTCACGACCCCCAAGCGCAATGACAAAACCTCTGGAGCCCATTTTGTCGAGCCCGACGTGCGCCGTCGCACGCTGCTCGCACACGGAAGCTGGCGTCGCGTGACGCGCCGCATCGCCTGCGGCCTGGCCTGCGCGCTCACGGTGAGCTCGTTGCTCATGCCGAGCGTCTCGCTCGCGGCCGAGTGGGTGGACGTCGGCGGCACCCAGTACAACGCCGGCACCGCGGCAGGCGACGAGGCCGGCACCTGGAGCTGGGACGGTGCCGACGATATGAAGCTCAACGGCTATGACGGCGGCGCGATCGAGGCAGCGGGCAAGCTCAACGTGAGCTACGAGGGCAACAACATCGTCACTAACGGCGACGGCCGCGGCATCAAGGTTAAGGATGGCGCGAACGAGAACGCCGAGCTTAATATTCAGGGCGACGCGTCCAGCACGCTCAACGTGACATCTTCTCGTGACGCCATCACTTCCGTCGGCAGCATCAACATCGACGGCACTGGCACCGTCAACGCCACGAGCACCGAGCACGATGCCATCGATGCCGGGGGCGATGTCACCATCAAGGGCTCGGGAAACGTTAACGCCACGGGCGATTCGGATGGCATCAGGGCCGACGGCAACATCACGATCGACAACAGCGGAACCGTCACCGCCAAGGCCACCGAGGATCAGGGTATCGATGCTAACGAAAACCTCATCATAAAGGGCGGCGGCAAGGTAGAGGCAAGCTCTATCAAAGACAATGCGATTTGGGCCGACGGCAACATCGAGATCTCGGGTGGCAGCCAGGTCAAGGCAAGCTCCGAGGAAGACGCCGCCATCGACGGTAAAAACAGCCTCACGGTCACGAACGCTTCCCTCAACGCAAGTGGCGTTGGGTATGGCATCTATGTCTACAAGGGCATCACGTTCGATGGCGCAACCGTAACGGTCCGTGCAAGTGCAGGGAACGATGAAGCCAGCGCCCTCTTCACCGACGAGGACGACATCGTCATCAAGAACGGCTCGATCGTGGATGCGTTCGCAGAAGGCCAGCTCTCGACCGCAATCTCCACCAGAAACTACTACCCCAACGAAGCGGGTGGTCACATCTACATTAGTGACTCCGTTGTCAAGGCTATAGCCCGCTATGTCGAGTCCGGTAGCGACGGCCCCGATCACTACAGCAACGACCAAAGCGGCGCGGTCATTCCCGAGCATAGGGGCGTGAACATCGGCATCTTTGCCCGGACCAAGGAGGGCATCACGCCCGCGACCATCTCGATTGTCCGCAGTAAGGTCACAGCTGAGGGAGACACGGCGGCAATCTTCGCCCTTGCCGTGAGCGCGGACGGCGAGACAATCGGCACCATCGAGATCGAAGGCGCTCCCATCCAGACGCCCACAGGCGGCAAGATCATTGGCTATCGCAACAAGGAAGAACTCGATGACGGCATCTTCTACGTGGTGGGTCAAACCATCGGCACGGGCGACGCTGTGATCGACTCCCCCTATAACGAAGCTGTCGCCAAGAGCACGGTCATCGCGCCTCCCGAGGAGATCAAACCCGAGGAGAAGCCAGGCGAGACCAAGCCCGATGGTTCCAAGTCCAAGGGCACGAAGACGACCAAGACCGTTGCAGTTGCAGCCACGGGAGCCAAGATCGCCGGCAAACTCGCAGCAACCGGCGACGCCTCGAGCGCAGCCATCGTGGCAGCCGCCCTTGCGGGAACAGCCGCCATCGCCGCGGGCGCCGTGGTGAGCCGCAAGCGCTCGTAAACACTTTTTCGCACGGGACGGGTGGATCGCGGCCCTTGCCTTCCTCGTCTACTTCTTCGTAGCGTAAGGGCAAGGCTGCAAAAGCTGAACAATAAAGCGCGGAGTCGCCATGCGGCCCCGCGCTTTTCTTTTAGCGCCGGTCCCTGCGCCGGCGTGCGGCCTATTTCTCCCCCCCCTTTTGGCCATTTTGCCCTCCAAACGGCACTACCGCCGGCAACATCCAGCAGATACGCTGAATCTAGTCGTATAGGCCCTATGAGAACGGGAGCAACCATGGCAGCCTTGTTCACGACCCCCAAACGCAATGACACTACCGCCGGAACCCATGTTGCCGAACCCGACGTTCGCCGTCGCATAGGACTCGCGCACGGCAGCTGGCGCCGCGTGACGCGCCGCATCGTCGCGGGCGCCGTGTGCGCGCTCACGGTGAGCTCGCTGCTCATGCCGAGCGTCTCGCTCGCAGCGGAATGGGTCAAGGTCGGCGGCAACAAGTACAACACCGCGGCGAGCGACGAGGCCGGTACCTGGTCGTGGGACGGCGCCGACGACTTGAAGCTCAACAACTATAACGGCGGCGAGATCCAGGCCGCAGGCAAGCTCAACGTGAATTACTCGGGAACCAACATCGTCACTGCCGAATGGATCGAAAGCATCAACGTTTCTCATGGCACTAACGAGAATGCCGAGCTCAATATCCAAGGCGACGAGGGCGGCACGCTCAGCGTGACATCTACTGAGGACGCTATCCTCTCCACGGGTAATATCAACATCGACGGAGCCGGATCCGTCAACGCCACGAGCACTGGGTTTGATGCCATCAATGCCGGAGGTGATCTCGCTATCAAAGGTTCGGGCAACGTCAACGCCACGGGTGCATCGGATGGCATCAGGGCAAACGGCAATATCACGATTGACGACAGCGGAGCCGTCACCGCCAGGGCTACCAAGGACAAGGGTATTGGAGCCGACAAGAACCTCACCATCAAGGGTGGCGGGACGGTCGAGGCAAGCTCAGCCGATGGTGAGGCCCTTTGGAGCGGCGGCAATATCAACATCTCGGACGGCAGCCAGGTCAAGGCAAGCTCCGAGAAAGACGCTGCCGTCGAGGCCAAGGGCAGCCTCGCAGCCACAAACGCCTCCCCCAACGTAAACGGTGTTGAATATGGCGTCTATGCCCACAAGGGCATCACCCTCGATCATGCAAACGTGACGGTCCGTGCAAGTAAAGGCAGATACGGTGGCGCCAACGCCCTCTTCACCTACCAGGACGACATCGTCGTCAAGAACGGCTCCACCGTGGACGCGTTTGCGGAAGGCGAGGTTTCGGCTGCATTCTCCACCAGAAACGATCGACCCAACGAGAAGGGCGGCCACATCTACATCAGCGACTCCGTTGTCAAGGCCATAGCCCGCTATGTCGAGAACGGCGACGGCCCCATCCCCTACAGCGAAAACCAAGATGGCGAGACGAGGCGCGAACCCCAAGGCGAGAACATCGGCATCATCGCCCAGACCAGCGAGGGCGTCACACCCGCAGTCATCTCGATCATCCGCAGCAAGGTAACGGCCGAAGGAGATACAGCGGCAATCTTTGCCCGTGCCATGAGCGCTGACGGCAAGACAATCGGCACCATCAAGATTGAGAACGCCGCCATCCAGACGCCCGAAGGCGGCAAGGTCATTGACTATCGCAAGCTCCGTGACGGCATCTACGAGGCAGGCCAAGCCATCGGCACGGGCGACGCCACGGTCGACTCCCTCTATATCAAAGCAGTCGCCAAAAGTACGACCATCGCACCTCCCGAGGTAGCCAAGCCGGAAGACCCCAGGCCCGACGAGACCAAGCCCGCAGAAAGCAAGCCCGCGGAGTCCAAGCAGAACCCCAAGCCTGAGGGCTCAAAGCCGACCAAGGCCGTTGCGGCTTCAACCACGAAAGCCAAGACTACCGGCGTGCTCGCGGCAACCGGCGACACCTCGGGTGCGGCCATCGTGGCAACCGTCCTTGCGGGAACAGCCGCTATCGCCGCAGGCACCATGGCGAGCCGTAAGCGTTCTTAGACGCCTCTGCGCACATGGCAGCTCCCGCGAAGGCCCCGAGCCCCAGCACCGTTTAACAACGCCACCGCCGAGCTCCCCTCCAGCGGTGGCGTTTTCCATATGCGTCCGCAGGGGATGCACGAGATTGTCTTTGGTCTAGCCCAACCGGCATACGCTGGCGTGCGACAATTGGGGCTGCCGATATCACAACACTGAGAGAAGCCCGTCATGGAAGCGCATCAAAAGCAGATAACCGTTTATTCGAATCATACGGAAAGCGCGCCTGTCATCTACCTTCCTGTGGTCGTGGGCGACGGCAGCGAGGTTTATAAGTGTTGCCGAGAGCTCGACTGTCCGCCATTCGCCCTCGTCACCATTGGCGGGCTCGATTGGAATCGCGAGCTGAGCCCCTGGGCATGCGACGGGACCGTACGCGATGCCGAGCCTTTCGGAGGCCAAGCTGCCGATTTTCTTGATGAGCTGCTGAATCAGATAATCCCCCAGGTCGAGTCGTCGCTTCCTCAGCCGCCCACCTGGCGCGGCATTGCCGGTTACTCGCTCGCGGGCCTCTTCGCACTCTGGTCCCTCTGGCAAACCGACGCCTTTGACCGCGCCGCGAGCGCATCGGGGTCGCTATGGTTTCCCGACTTTGTCGACCGTGCCAGCACGGCCCCTTTTGCCGGCAGCCCGCAAGCCGTCTACCTGTCACTCGGCAAAAAGGAAACCAAGACGCCCAACCGCATGATGCGGCATGTACTCGACGACACACGCGCGATGGAAGCGTTGCTCGTCGAGCGCGGCATTCCAACAACGCTGGAGCTCAACCCCGGCAATCACTTTGCCCAAACCGACTTACGCATGGCCCGCGGCATCCACTGGATACTGACACATTAAAAATGGTGCCCACACGCATATACGCATGGGCACCATATCTTGTTTTAGCTGAACGCAGCTGCTACTCAGCAGCCTCCTCGAGCTCGGAGACATCAAACTCAAAGTCGTTACCCGGCAGGATGGCGTTGAGCACAATGCCCACCAGTGAGCCCACGGCAATGCCGGACAGCGAAATGGTCACGCCGCCCAGCTCCAACACGATGGCGCCGGCGGTGCTGTACGCGATGCCGAGCGAAAGCACGAGCACCAGCGCGGCAACCAGCACGTTGCGGTTGTTCTGGAAATCGACCTGGTTCTCGATGAGGTTGCGGACGCCCACAGCGCTGATCATGCCGTAGAGCACGAGCGACACACCGCCGATCACACACGCCGGCATGGCCGCAATGACAGCCGCGAACTTGGGGCAGAACGAAAGCACGATGGCGCAACACGCGGCAATTCGAATTACGCGCGGGTCGAACACGCGCGTCAGGGCGAGCACGCCGGTGTTCTCACCATACGTAGTGTTGGCCGGAGCGCCAAAGAGCGAAGCCAGAATCGTGGCAAGGCCGTCGCCGAGCAGCGTGCGATGCAGACCGGGATCGGCAATGTAGTTGCGCTCGCAAGTCGAACCGATAGCAGAGATATCGCCGATATGCTCGATCATGGTCGCGAAAGCCAGCGGCATGATGGTGATGATGGCCGTCGTGGCAAGACCGCTATCGAACTGCGGGCCAAAGAGTGCAAACACGGTGTTGTCCCACACGACGGGCAAGCCAACCCAGGGAGCGGCCGCGACGCCCGAAAAATCGACCTCGCCCAGCGCAGTCGCAACGGCATAGCTCACCACAACGCCCAGCAAAATCGGCACAATCTTGACCATGCCGCGGCCCCAGATGTTGCAGATCACGATAACGGCAACGGCAATAACAGCCACAAACCAGTTGGTCTGGCAGTTGGCAATAGCGGAGCTCGCCAGAATCAAGCCGATGGAAATGACGATAGGGCCAGTCACCACCGGCGGGAAGAAGCGCATAACGCGCTTGGCGCCAAACGCGCGGAAGAGCGCCGCCAGCACCGGATAGAGCAGACCGGCGCAGGCTACGCCCAGGCAGGCGTAGGGCAAAAGCTCGGTCTCGCCGTTGGGCGCGATTGCGGCATAACCGGCAATAAAGGCAAACGATGAGCCCAAAAATGCCGGCACCTTACCGCGCGACAGGAAGTGGAACAGGAGCGTGCCCAGGCCGGCAAACAAAAGCGTTGCCGAAACCGAGAGACCGGTGAGCACGGGTACCAGCACGGTGGCGCCAAACATGGCAAACAGATGCTGCAGGCCGAGCAAAAACATGCGCGGGCGGCCGAGCGACGACGCATCGTAGATGGCATCGGCGACGGCGGGCGTCGAGGACTGGGACATGGATGTCCTTTCGAATGGAAGGGCGATCGGGCATATCGGATAACCTGCCCCGAACGATACGATCCGAACCATTGTACGCGATACGCCATGCCTCGCACGCGCCGCCACCTGCAAACGCTAGCGCTATTTCCAAACGCGCTCGGCAATGCGCTTGACCAGCGCGATCTTCGCCCACTGCTCGTCCTCGGTCAACTTGTTGCCAATCTCGCAGCTGGCAAAGCCACACTGCGGAGACAGATACAGGTTCTCGAGCGGAACATACTTTGCAGCCTCGTGGATGCGCTCTACAATAACATCCTCGTTCTCGAGCTCTGCCGCCTTGGTGGTCACCAAGCCCAGCACGACCTTCTTGCCGGGAGCGACGTGCTTGAGCGGCTCAAAACCACCGGCGCGCGGCGTATCGAACTCCAGATAGAACGCATCGACATCCTCATGCGCAAACAGGTACGGCGCGATGGGGTCGTAGCCGCCCTCAAAAGCGTAGGTGGAGTGGTAGTTGCCGCGGCATACATGCGTGTTGATAACCAAATCGTCGGGCTTGTCCGCGATGGCGGCGTTGTTGAGCGCCACGCCCAGCTCGCTCACCTTTTGCAGGTCAACCGGGCTCATGCCAGTCTTGGACACAAAGTCGGTATCGCAATAGATGCCCCAGGTGCAGTCATCAAATTGAATGTTGCGGCAGCCTGCGGCATACAGGTCGGCAATCACGGTGCGGTATGCTGCGGCGATGGCATCGGCGAGCTCTTCGTCGGTCTTGTAGACAGCGCGCAGGCTTTCCTGCTGGCCATCGCAGCGGTCGAGCGTGACTTCGGAGAACGTCTGAATCGGCGCCGGGATGGTCTGGCGTGCAACGTGACCCTCGCCCTCAAGTGCCTTGACAAACTTAAAGTGCTCGACGAAGGGGTGGTTCTCGCCGCTGATGGGGCCGGTCACCACGGCGGTATCGGCCGTGGTCTCCTCGTCGTGGAACATATAGCCCGTACGCGAGGTACGGCGTTCAATGCCGTTGAGCCCCCACATAAAGTCGAGGTGCCAGTAACTGCGGCGAAACTCGCCATCGGTGATGACCTGCAGGCCGGCCGCCTTCTGCTTTGCCACCAAATCGCGAATGGCATCGTCCTCGACGGCCTTAAGGCCGTCGTCATCGAGCGTACCCGCGGCGTAGGCGGCACGGGCGTCCTTCACGGCCTGCGGACGAAGAAAACTGCCGACGATATCGGCGCGAAACGGCGCGTTCGGTTGAATCGAAGTGCTCATAGATATCTCCCTTTGCATTGGTTGCTTTACTGGGACAGAGTATGAGCGCTCATATGGCCATCGTAAAATATATGTTTATAACAGTTTGATATAGATGCTTCCTATATCAGTTGGGACTGCCATAAAGAGATTTGACCCGTGCAGAACGCAGCGGCTAAATATGTTGACGAATCGCGTCGATATAGGCCTGTCCATAGCGCGTGAGCGTCGTATTTTTGCGTGTGATAATGCCGATCTCCATGTACTCGTCTACATCGAGCGGAATGGAGATAATACCGGGGCCGTTAAGTTCATGGCTGATCACGCCCGAGCACACCGTGTAGCCGTTGAGGCCCATGACCAGGTTGAACAACGTCGCACGGTCACGCACGCGGATATTCTTGCGGCGCTCAAAGGTCGAGGTCAGCTCCTCGGAATAGTAAAACGAATTGTAGCTACCCTGCTCATAGGACAAAAATGGGTAGTCCTCGAGGTCTTCGAGCGTCACGCTGGCGTGGTCCGCCAGCGGATGGTCGGCACACACAAAGACGTGTGGCGTGGCGCAGAAGAGTCCTTCGAACACGAGCTCGTTGGCCGCCAGCATGCGCTCGATGACCTCGCGATTGTGCTCCGACAGATACAGGATGCCGAGCTCGCTTTTCATGTGCGCGACGTCCTCGATAATCTCGTGGGTTTGCTCCTCGCGCAGGGTAAAGTCGTAACGCGCGGCATCGAACTCGCGAATCACGTCAACAAACGCGTTAACGGCAAAGGAATAATGCTGGCAGCTCACACTAAAGTGCGGCACCTGCTCGGAAGCGCCCTTGTACTTGCCCTCGAGCAGGTCGGCCTGGTCGAGTACCTGGCGCGCATAGCCCAAGAAGGTCTCGCCTTCCTCGGACACAACGACGCCCTTGTTAGTGCGCTCAAAGATGTGCACGCCCATCTCGTTTTCGAGATCGCGAATCGATGCGGTAATCGAAGGCTGCGACACAAAGAGCCGGCGCGAGGCCTCGGTGATGCTGCCGCATTCGGCAACTTTGACGACATATCTGAGCTGCTGGAGCTTCATGATGGCCTCCCTAGACGTTCGTGACGTCGAAACCCGTCGCATCCATCTGACGCATAAACGGCGGCATCTCCCCCGTCGCGGCGCAGGCGGCAATCTGATGCAGAGCCCCGGCAACCGCATCGTCTGCCGCGGCGCCGATATGCCAGCGTGCGGCAGCCGTGACGGCCTCGTTGGCATTGGCGACTGCAACGGAGTTGGGAACAGCATCGATCATGGGCAGGTCGTTATCGGAATCGCCAAATACGGCCACCTCGTCGGGCGTCAGGCCCAAAGCGCGCGCCAGCTCCAGCGCAGCGCAACCCTTGTCCCAACCTGCTGGAAGAATGTCGAGCAGGCGCACCCGGTTGTTGGGAAACACAAGCGAGAGCTCCGGCACCTCGGCGGCAATGCGCTCGCGCAGCTCAGCGAGCTCTTCGCGCGAGCGGGCGCTCCAGATATTCGCCTTGTATACCGGGGCATCATCGACAACAGGACGGCACGGGGCCTCTTCGCCTTTGAGCCACGCGTTGCCGCCCGACTCCATGGCGCGGCGCACGCGCTCGAGATCGCTCGTCACGCAGTAGGCATCGTTATTCCAAAAGTCATCACCCAGGCTGTAGACCTTCAGATACGTATCATCGGTCTCTTGCTCCAAGTAGTCAGCCAAGCGCATAAGGGCGGCGTTGTCGGTCGCATGCGAGGCTACCGCCTCGCCGTCCACAAACATGACCTGGCCGTTACAGAACGCACCGGTCGAAAAACACTCGGAACGATTTTTGAACATCCAGCCCATCGCGGACGGCTGGCGGCCCGAAACCGGTCCAAAGTGCAGACCCGCCGCCTGCATGACATGAATGCCCTCAATGGCGTAGTCGCTGGCGCCGTCATGCCCAGCCGGAATCAGCGTATCGTCTATATCGGTTAGCACAAGTTTGATCATAGAGTCCCCCAGTCGTTTTCACCCTAACCATTGTAACGACCTGCCAATAAGAGACAGGTTTATTTTGGCTGGTTTTATCTGGGAAAATGCAGCGCCCCAGTTGCCACCTGCCAAAATAAACCTGTCCCTTTTTGGCAGGTGCGCTAGTATAGGGAACAACAGATTCGATGCGGGAGTGCCGGCGGTGCAAACCACAAGGCTGAGAGGGCATGGGGCCCAATCCTTTGAACCTGTCAGTTAATGCTGGCGTAGGGAGCATGCCGCCTTTACAGGGGCGCTGTCTATGCACAGCGCCCCTTTTCTATGCCAAGGAGGCATGTGCAGTGATTGATTCGGAACAGCTTAAGCAAAATGTGGTGAAGGCCGTGGAGGAGATTCGTGCCACCAATCCGATGGCCGGCTCTATCACCAACACGGTGACGATCGACTTTGTCGCCAACGCGCAGCTCGCCGTGGGCGGTTCGGCCGCCATGGTCTATCTGCCCGACGAGGGCGAGGCACTCGTTGCCGGCGGCGGCGCCATCTATCTCAATATGGGCACGCTCTTCCCCATCTACGAGCAAACGATTCCCCGCGCGGCCAAGGCAGCACACGATGCCGGCAAGCCCTGGGTGCTCGATCCGGTTGGCCTGGGCATCGGTAGCCTGCGCACCCAGCTGGTAAACGAGCTCAAGCAGTACAAGCCCGCCATCGTGCGCGGCAACGCCTCCGAGATTATCGCGCTCGCCGGCCTGTGGGGCCTTGAGGGCGAGGCGGCTGATCTGAGCCGCGTGCGCGGTGTCGATACCACCGACACGGTCGACGCCGCCCGCGACGCCGCCGTGGCGCTCGCCCGCTACACCGGCGGCGCCGTAGTGGTCTCGGGTGAAGTCGACCTGATCACCGACGGCACGACCGTGGCCAAGTCCCACGGCGGCAGCCCGCTCATGTCCAAGATCACCGGCTGCGGCTGCTCGCAGGGCGGCGTGCTGGCCGTGTACGCCTGTGCCGCCGACCCGTTTACGGCAGTCATCTGCGGCGCCGCCGTCTACAACGTTGCCGGCACGCGTGCCGCCGCTGTCGCCGATGCCCCGGCAAGCTTTAAGGTCGCCTTTATCGACGAGCTCTACCGCGCAACCGCCCAGGACATTGCCGATAACCAACTCGAGCTCGAGGAGGCATAAGCCATGTCCGAGCCCGCAACCAATGCCGGCATGAACACGCTCGTCGCCGTGGCCATCGCCCCGTGCGGCACCGGCGACGAGCTGTCCGCCGAGGTCGCCGAGGTCGTGCGCGTCATTCGCGAGAGCGGCCTTCCCAACCGCACCACCTCGATGTTCACCGAGATCGAGGGCGACTGGGACGAGGTCATGCAGGTCGTGCGCGACGCAACCTTTGTGTTGGCGAGCAAGGGCATCCGCACCGAAGTCGTGCTCAAAGCCGATATTCGACCCGGATTTACCGACACCATGACCGGCAAGCTCGAGCGCATGGAAGCACAGATCAAAAAGCAGGAGGAAGCACGATGAGCATCCGCGACAACCTTGATATCTCGGCCTATCTGGTACTCGGCCCCGAAAACACGCTCGGGCGTCCCGTGGGCGATGTGGTGGCCCAGGCGCTCGACGCAGGCTTTACCTGCATCCAGGTGCGCTCCAAGGTGGCAAGCGCCCGCGAGATTATTGCGCTGACGGGCGACGCCGCGCAGGCAATCGCACAGGCCGGCAAGACCGGTCAGGTCGCCCTGCTGATCGACGACCGCCTGGACTGCGTGCTTGCCGCGCGCGAGCAGGGCATCGCTGTCGACGGCGTGCACGTGGGCCAGAGCGATATTCCCGTCGAGGTCTGTCGCAAGCTGCTGGGCCCCGACGCCATCGTGGGCCTTTCGGCCCGTTGCGAGGAGATGCTCGAGTACGTCAAGACCGCCGACATGAGCCTAGTCGACTACCTGGGCATCGGCCCACTCCACGAGACCGAGACCAAGCGCGACTGCGGACGCGCGGCCGATGGCTCCATCATCACCAAGAGCTTTGAGGACCTGGCTGCCCTCCACGCGGCAAGCCCCGTGCCCATCGTGGTGGGCGGCGGCGTCAAGACGGCCGACCTGCCGCAGCTTAAGGCAACCGGCGTCGATGGCTTCTTTGTGGTGAGCGCCGTCTGCAGTGCCGACGACCCCTACGCCGCGGCCAAGGAGCTCGTCGACACCTGGCAGCAGGCATAGGCATAAGCCGAGCAGCTGATCCGCAGCCTCATATCTTCAGCAATGGAAAGCGCATCCCAGTTTGGACGTCCATTTTGGGATGCGCTTTCCGCCACAGCCCCTACCCCGCCAGATACGCTTCCAACGCCGGCAAGGTCGCCTCCGCATCACGACGACCGACCTGGTAGATGCGCTCGAGCTCATCGGGCTCGCGGCACAGCGACGGCACCTTCACCGATTCGCTCGGCCGCACCACAAAGACCTCGCCGGCAGCCTCGCGACGTGCCAGGTCATCGAGCGTGGCATTGTAGACCTCATGCCGATGCTCAAGCGCTGCAACAAACTCCGGGTAGTGACGGAACACGCGCCGCAGCATGGGCATCACGCTGTTGGGCTGCTTCACAAAGCCCGCCGGCTGCGTGAGTACCACGATGTTTCGGTCATATCCCTGCGCAAACAGCCATGCACTGGGAATAGAATCAGCCACGCCGCCATCCAGATACTTATGCCCGTCAATAACAACGGGACGCGTCGCCACGGGAATCGCCGACGACGCCCGGATCCACTCGATATCACGCTCGTCGCCATAGGGCAGGTCGTGATAGACGGCCTTGCCCGTCTCGATATCGGTACACACGCACGTAAATCGCATGGGGCAGGCGCGATACGTCTCCAAGTCGATGGGATCGCGCTCGATGGGCACCTCGTGATAGGCAAAATCGGCATTGAACATATCGCCAGTTCGCAGCCAGCTTGCTACACCCGCATAGCGCTTGTCGGCGCAATAGGCCTTGTTGTAGCGAATGGCACGGCCGATCTGTCGTGATTTAAAGTTGTAGCCAAACGCCGCTCCTGCCGAGACACCCACCATATGGTCGCAGGTCAAACCGTGCTCCATCCAAACGTCGAGCACGCCCGCCGTATACATACCGCGGTAGCCGCCTCCCTCGAGCGCCAGCCCCACCGTGCGCGTCATATTTGACTGTGCCATGCGACCATCTCCGTTCCCGCGTTTTAAACCGGGACAAGTATACCCGTCAACATATATCGTCTCAGTCGCATTTTTATCAAGCATCGCATCGTCGCGCTACCGCTTGTCGAATAATAGCCGCCCGCAGCATGTGCACCCATCTATAATTGTGCACTGCTGTTTATGCTACTCAGCAGTTATCAACAGCGAACATTCGTCGGCAAATTAACCCAACAACGCAGCAAGACGGGGGCCTGGATACACGCAAAACGCCGAGCAACGACGCGTGTACACAACGAGCTCGCCCGACGCAATCCGCCCCGACCTCAGAAAGCCGCTTAGAACATGGAAACTGTCAGCAATTACACCGAAACGCTCGAAAAGACCGTCCGCGACCTTCTCGAGCGTCAGGATGATCTGATTAGGACCGCCTTTACCGACCAGCTTACCGGACTTGGCAACCGCGGCGGCTTTGCCCGTTCCCTCGAGGAGCTCTGGGAGCAGGACGCCCCCGTTACCATGGCGTTCATCGATATCGACAATCTCAAGCACTGCAACGATGTCTTTGGCCACGACGAGGGCAACCGCTATATCTTGCAGGTAAGCCTTTATCTCAAGCTGTATATGAAGGTAGACGAGGCGGCATTTCGTCTGGGAGGCGACGAGTTTGCCATCCTATCTACGATTGCGACCGAGGACGACCTCGCCGAACGTCTGGAACACTGCCGAACGATCCTGCTCAAAAACAACGATTCCGAGATGCCCCACTCGTTTAGCTACGGAGTGGCACACGCCGACCCCGCCCTGGGCGAAGCCTCCAATCGCATGACACTCGATGCCGACCATCGCATGTACGACTACAAGCTACGTCATGCCATGCATCTTGATCGACGTAATATCGCGCAAGTCCACACCGACGACTTCGAAATAAGCGACCGTATTTTCGACGCCTTTTCGATGCTCAACGAAGGCCGTTATTTCTTTATCGAGAACTTGGACAAGGACCGCACCCTTTGGTCGCAAGGTGCCTTGCGCGATCTCGGTCTTCCTTCGGAGCACATAGACAGCTGCCGCGATTTCTGGAAGACGCGCGTCCATCCCGATGACCTCGAGGCCTACGCCAACGACATCAACCAGATCTTTAACGGCTCCAAACACCGCCGCGTCATGCAGTACCGCATGCGCAATGCCGCGGGTGACTACGTTCTCTGCCGTGCTCGCGGGTTTCGCATCGACGGCGACGGAAATGTCCCCTCGCTCTATGTCGGCGAGCTCGTCAACCACTCGCTTGTCGAAACCGTCGACGCCGCCACAGGCCTCGGAACGCAGCGCATGCTGGTCAACGCTATCGATGCCTGCCGTCGCGACCGCTGCGAGACGGGGCTTATAGCGGTGCGCATTCGTGGCACGGCGAATCTCAACGAGCTCTACGGGGCCGAGGCTGTCGACAGCATGCTTGCCGAATACGCAGGCCGCATGCTGTCGATCACCCGCGGCAGAAGCCGGGTCTTCCGTTCACGAAGCGTCCAGTTCGTCGTGCTCAGCAACGATTTGGACCACGAGGCATTCGAGCAACTGACCCGCCACCTTAAAGAGGCCGTTTTCGCTCCTGTTCAAATCGCAGGCGACACCATTACTCCCGTCTGCCTTGTCGTCCCGGCCTTTTACGAGCACTTAGCCCATCAAGCGACCGCCGTTTTAGGCGAACTCGACCGTCGCCTTCGCACGGCCGGCGGGCTTGTTCCCAACGACAGCCTCCCCATACCCGAGGCGGAGCGCAAAAGCGCCATCGCCGAACGTATCGACTCGCTCACGGGTCTCTATCGACCCAGCGAGTTTATGCGGCGCGCCAACGCATTTCTCGAGGCAAGGCGCGACGACACCTGGTGCATCGCCACCGTCGACATGGGTCACATGCGCCTGTTTAATGAATGGCACGGCCAGGCCGAGGGCGACCGCGTACTCGCCGATGTGGGCACGGTCCTCAAGGACATCGAGAATGCCGATATGGGCGTCGCAGGGTACTGGGGCCAAGATGACTTTTGCGTACTCATCCCCTTTAAGCACATCACCGTCCATCAAATCTACAACCGCGTTCGCGAGGCAGTAGCCAGGCATGATGACGGCGTAGGTTTTTGGCCGTCCATGGGCATTTACCCCATCGACTCCAATGAGGAGATCACCATCGATGCGCAGGCAAAGGCCATGTTTACCAATCGACGCGCCAAAAACGACTTCAAGGAGCGCATTGCTATTTTCCGCCCCGAAGAATATGAACACGAGATTGCGTTCCACCGCACGCTGACCGAGTTCCAGTACGCGCTCTCAAATGGCCGCATCACGTGCTACCTGCAGCCCCAGGTCGATATGGAAACCGGCGAGATCATTGGCGCCGAGGCACTTACGCGCTGGATTGACAAGGACGGCTCTCTCATTTCGCCCGCAACGTTTATCCCCGCACTCGAGGAAAGCGGCTTTGTGGTGACGCTCGACAAGTACATTTGGCAGGGTGTCGCCATATGGCTTCGCGAGCGTCTCGATCGCGATCTTCGCGTGGTTCCGGTCTCGCTTAATGTGTCTCGCGTGGACATTCTTGCCTGCGACGTTGCCGAGCATATGGGATCGCTCGCCGCCCAATACAACCTGCCGCCCGAGCTCATGCGCATCGAGATCACCGAGACGGCTTATACGGGAGAGTCCGAAGCCGTGGACAAACTGACAGCCGACTTGCACACCCGCGGCTTCTCGACCTATATGGACGATTTTGGCACCGGTCAGTCCACGCTCGCGATGCTCAAGAACGTCAACGTCGACGTCATCAAGCTCGACCGCACCTTTGTGCCCACCGACCGCGATCAAGGCCGCAGCGCGCAGATCGTGTTATCGATGCTCGAGATGGCGCAGTCGCTCCATCTGCCCATTGTAATCGAAGGCGTCGAGACAAATGAGCAGGCGAACATGCTACGACAAATGGGCGCCCGCTACGCTCAGGGCTTCCTCTACTACCGCCCCATGCCGGTGAAGGATTTTGAGGCATTGCTCGATGGCGGCAATAATAACTGATACGTTCGCGCGCAAAACGCCACCGTCGAAAGGGGCATTTGTCCCCATTGGCTAACTTATATCCCCAATCCAAACCGAATTGGGGATATGATACAAACCGTTTTTCCGCCCAAGGAGGTTATCCATCATGAACGAGTCGTACCGCATGGGCGAGCAATCGATTATTGCCTATCTTCAGCGACTTGCGAATGGCGTCTCGACCGCCGAACTCGATGTTGCCGCGCTGCCTGCAGATCTACGCGCCGTTGGTGAGCAACTGCAAAAGACGCATGCCATCCTGCAACAAGAGCGCCAGCTGCTTGAGCGCAACGCCTATATCGACCCGCTCACCAACTTGGGCAACCGCAGCGGACTCGACCGTCACGTCGAGCAGCTCTGGCGCAAAGGCGATCCCTTCACCTGCGCCTATATTGACATCGACCATCTCAAGCATTGCAATGATAGGTTTGGCCACGCCGAAGGCAATCGCTATATTCTGAGCATCTGCCGCACGCTCTCCGAAACCATGGAGCACAATGAGATGCTGTTCCGTATCGGTGGAGACGAGTTTGTGCTTATCTCGCTCTCCGCAAACGAGACTGAACTCGAGCAGCGCTTGGAGCAGGTGCGTGCCGGGCTGATCGAGGCGAGCTCAGGTGGCAAGGCGCCCATGATCGCCAGCTTTAGCTTTGGCTGCTCGCGCGTCGATCCACTTGCCGGCGACACGCGTCGCCAGATGACGATGGATGCCGATCGCAAGATGTATCGCTATAAGCTTATGCATCGTGTACAGCAACCGAAAGACAATGACGCACCACAACGCCCAATCGTCGATCAGCTTCCCTGCAACGACCGGGTGTTCCAAGCAATCTCCATGAGCTCCGAGACGCGCTATCCGTTCATCCTCAACCTCGATACGGGCGAATCGCAATGGTCGGTTAACGCCGTGCGCGATTTTGACCTGCCCTCCCAGCACCCTTTTAACTCGGTCGACATGTGGCTCGCCCGCGTTCATCCCGAGGACCGCGACAACGTACGCGCCGAGCTCGACATGGTGATAAACGGCACGTGGCACTTCCACTACATGCAGTATCGCGTAATGGATGCCACCGGAGCATACGCGCTTTGCGACTGCACGGGTTACCGCTTGGACGGCACCGATACCGAGCCCAGCATGTATGTGGGCATCATCATCAACCGAAGCCTAGCGGATACGACCGACTCGGTGACGGGCCTGGGCGATATTCACGCCCTGGTCAACGCTATTGGAGAGATGCGCCGCGTGGCGCGCGAGGCAGGCTTTATTGCCATTAAGGTTGACGATATCGCCGAGGTCAATGCCCGCTTTGGATTTGATGCAGGCGACCGCGTGCTCGCCGAAAGCGCCGCTTGCCTTATGGAATGCTCGCGCGGCAAGGGTCGCCTGTTCCGCTCGACGGGGCCGACATTCGTGGCGCTTTTCGACGACTTTGATCCCGAAGAGACCGACGCGATCGCAGACGAAATCGAGCGGTTCCTGGGTTCTCCCGTGCTCATCGGCTCGCTTGAATATCAGCCGCCCATTCGTGTGGCGACGCTTCATCTGGACGCTGTCGATCGACAGCCCGTTTCCATTTTGAACGAGCTCAAAGCGTTGCTCGGTAAAGCCGTGCAGGTGCCAGGTACCAAACTGGATTAGCACCGCGCCCGCACCGCCTCCCCCATCGTGCGATAATCCTCTGCAGAAGTCACCAACAGCAGAGGGAGTTTGTGATGAAGGTTCTTTTGGTCAATGGCAGTCCCAAGGCAAACGGCAACACCGCCCGCGCACTCGCCGAGGTCGCCGAGCAACTTAATGCAGAAGGCATTGATACCGAGGTGTTTCAGCTGGGCGCCAAGCCCATTCGCGATTGCATCGGTTGCGGCCAGTGCGGCAAGCTCGGCGGTCGCTGTACCTTTGACGACGACGTGGTGAACGAGCTGATCGCTGCCGCCGAGCAGGCAGATGGCTTTGTCTTTGGCTCCCCCGTCTACTATGCGCATCCCAGCGGACGCATCCTCTCGGCTCTCGACCGCGCATTCTATGCTGGCAGCAAGGCCTTTGCGCACAAGCCGGGTGCCGCGGTCGCCGTCGCCCGCCGTGGCGGCACGTCGACCACCTTCGATGTACTCAACAAGTACTTCACTATCAACCAGATGCCCGTGGTGGCCTCCACGTACTGGAACAACGTCTTTGGTGCCATGCCGGGCGAGGCCGCCCAGGACGCCGAGGGCCTGGCCACCATGCGAAACATCAGCAAAAACATGGCCTGGCTCCTTCACTGCATCGAGGCAGGACAGGCCGCCGGCATCAAAGCCCCCGAAGGCGATCGCGCCAGGACCAACTTCATTCGATAGAGCGGCGGAACATGAATATCCAGATTTTTGGCACCAAGAAGTCCTTCGATACCAAGAAGGCCCAGCGCTATTTTAAGGAGCGCCGCATTAAGGTGCAGTTTATCGACCTTAGGGAAAAGGAGATGAGCAAGGGCGAGCTCACGAGCGTGATGCAGGCGGTCGGCGGCATCGACAAGCTGCTCAACCCCAAGGCCAAGGACGAGGAGACGCTCGCGCTCATCCAGCACCTCACCCCTAGCCAGCGCTTCGACAAACTGCTCGAAAACCAGCAGGTTCTAGCCGAGCCCATCGTGCGCAACGGCAAAAAGGCCACCGTCGGTTATTGCCCCGATGTATGGGGAGCCTGGGAGTAGCCTGTGTTATTTGCCGGCGCGTGGGTATAAGAGCAGGCGTTTGGCATAAGATTCAACTGTAAGCCATGTCTAACAAAGGAGGGCACATGCCCAACAAGCCCGTGAAGATCATCATGCTTACCGGATACCTCGGTGCCGGCAAGACCACGCTGCTCAACCACATCCTCGCTAACGACGGCGGCATCCGCGCCGCCGTGATCGTCAACGACATCGGCGAGATCAATGTCGACGCCAGCCTTATCGCCGACGGCGGTCTTTCCGAAACCGACGACCTCATCCCGCTCACCAACGGCTGCATCTGCTGCACGCTTTCGGACGACCTTGCCAACCAGCTGCAGGGCATCGCCGATTCGGGCAACTTCGACTACATCATCATCGAGGCCTCGGGCATTTGCGAGCCTATCCCCATCGCCTACACCATCTCGAGCTTCTGCGACGAGGCCAAGGTGGGCGGCGAGCCCAAGCTCGCGCTCGACAACATCGTGGCCGTGGTCGACTGCGCCCGCATGTACGACGAGTTCAACGGCGGTCGCGACCTGCTGGCCGAGGATATCGACGAGGACGACATCGAGAGCCTGCTCATCCAGCAGATCGAGTTCTGCTCCACGCTGATCCTCAACAAGACCGATACCGTGAGCCCTGAGCAGATCGCCGAGCTTAAGGCCATCGTGCGCAGCCTGCAGAAAGACGCCGTGATCGTCGAGGCCCAAAACGGCGAGGTCCCCATGGAGGAGCTGCTCGACACCGACCGCTTCGACTTTATGCGCGCCTACAACTCCGCCGCCTGGATCGAGGCCATGGAGCATCCCGAGGAGCACGACGACCCCGAGGTGCTCGAGTACGACATCGAGACTTTTGTGTACTCGCGCCGCAAGCCGTTTGACCTGCAGAAGTTCACCGATTTTGTTGAGCAGGAGTGGCCCGACGAGGTCATTCGCGTCAAGGGTCCGTTGTGGCAGACCGGCGATCCGGACATGTGCTACATGTTTGAGCAGGCTGGCCACCAGATGCGCCTGATGGAGAACGGCCTGTTTGTCGACTCGGCGCCCGAGGGCGAGAAGCAGAAGATCATCGACGAGAACCCCGAGATCATGCAGATTTGGGACGACGAGACGGGCGACCGCATGACGAGCCTGTGCATCATCGGCCGTCACATGGACAAGGATGCGCTCATCGTCTCCCTCGATGCCTGCCTGACCGACTGGCACCGCGCCTAGGTTTATCCAAGCGGGTATTTGTCCGCCTACGTAACCGCCAAACCACCACGAAGGTGCCTGTCCCCTTCGTGGTGGTTTTTCGTTCTGAGCCAAGGAGATTCATGTTCAACATTGTGCTGTATGCGCCCGAGATTCCGGCCAATACGGGCAATATCGGCCGCACCTGCGTGGTTACCGGCACCCGCCTGCATCTGGTGGAGCCGCTGGGGTTTTCGCTCGACGACAAGACGGTACGTCGCGCCGGCCTGGGCTACTGGCAAAACTTGGACGTGACGACCTATGCCGGCTGGGAGGACTTCCTTGCGCGCAACGGCCTCTCCCCCGCCGATGGCCGCCTGCATCTGCTGACCAAAAAGGCACGCCGCACCTATGCGCAAAGTACCTACCGCGATGGCGACTACTTGGTCTTTGGCAGCGAGAGCTCAGGGATTCCCGAGCCACTGCTTGCCGCGGCTCCCGAGCGTTGCGAGCGCATCCCGATGCTGCGCGATTGTGACTCACTCGATAACGCCGAGGCTTGGGAAGCTCACGAGGAATCGCTCGGGCATACCGAGGACAGCCACGAGGCCATCCTTCAACAAGATATCTGCGGCAACTTCGTCAATCCGGACGACTATCGTATCAGCGCACTCAACCTCTCCAACAGCGCCGCCATCGTCCTCTACGAGGCGCTGCGCCAAACAGGCTTTCCGGGAATGTGACAAAGGGGCTGTCCCTTTGTCACATTCAAGCGCCACGCCGACGGCACACACCTAATTGATGCTCTAGATAACGAGCCGTCACTTTTAATCAGAATTAACTAAAGTAAAATGAAATTAAACGGCGGTGTGAAAGGAGAGCCTTGTGAAATATCTCGAGAACCCGTTTACCCCCAGTTTTGGCGAGGTTCCTGCCCATCTCGCTGGCAGACAACAGATTATTCGGGATTTGGACCGTGCCTTCTTGAGCCAACGCAGGCGCCCAGAATTGACCTCGATCTTCTCAGGCGCGCGTGGAACCGGTAAAACCGCTCTCATGTCGTCGCTCGCGACAAGGGCGGAATCCCACGGCTGGATAGCCGTAAAGACGACCGCGCTCCCGGGAATGCTTGAGGAAATCGAGTTCGGGGCGAAACGTGCTGCAGGCCACCTCATCGACCCGTCCAACAACTTCGAAGTCACCGGTCTTGGAATTGCACCGCTCGGCAGCATCGAGGTCAATCGCGTTCATGATGCCTCAACCTGGCGTTATCGCATGAGCGACATCATCGACCAGCTCAACGAGGCGGGCACCGGTCTGCTCGTCACGGTTGACGAGGTGGACCCGACACTCGACGAAATGATTCAGCTCGCAGCGACGTATCAGCACTTTGTGACCGATGGGAAACGCGTCGCCCTGCTCATGGCGGGACTTCCCAACAATGTCTCGACGTTGCTGAACCACAAGACGGTCTCGTTCCTTCGCCGCGCCCAACAATATCATCTGGGTCGCATTGCCGACTATGACGTACGCGAGGCCTTGATTCGCACAATCCAGGAAAACGATCGCCTGGCAGATGCTGAGGGAATCGATAGAGCCGTTCGCTCGATCTCTGGTTTTCCCTTCCTGTTGCAACTCGTAGGCTACCGTGCCTGGGATCTCACAAGCGATTCGAAGGAAATCTCGTCACGCGACTTTGACCTGGGAATCAAAATAGCGCGCGACGAGATGGACGACCGAATCCTCGCGGCAACCTATCGGGAACTCACGGCGGAGGACAAACGATTCCTCATCGCCATGCTCGATGACGAGGAAGAGTCCACCACCGCCGACCTTGTCGAGCGCCTTAAGCGTTCGCCGCAGCAGGTCTCCCGCTACCGACGCCGCATGATAGATGCCGGCATCATCGGGGAACGAGGACGAGGGCTCGTCGCATTTGAATTGCCATTCTTCCGCGACTATCTCGCGGCTCAATGCGTGAAATAGGCATCAATGAGGCAAAGGGGCTGTCCCTTTGCCTCATTGTCTATAGGTAGCGACCGGTAATGCTCTTGGAGCAGGCTGCGATGTCGCCCGGCGTGCCGGCGCAGACGATTTGCCCGCCCGCGTCGCCACCGCCTGGGCCCATGTCGATCACGTAATCGGCGTTACGGATAAGGTCGAGGTCATGCTCGATCACGATAACTGTGGCGCCCTTGGCAACGAGGCCGTCGAACACACTCAGCAACACCTGAACATCGAGCGGATGTAGTCCGATTGTGGGCTCGTCGAACACGAATACGGCGTCGTCCTGCACGCGGCCCATCTCGCTCGCAAGCTTAAGGCGCTGCGCCTCGCCGCCCGAAAGCGCCGGTGTGGGCTCGCCAAGTGTGAGATAACCCAAGCCCAGGTCGTGCAAGGTCTGCAAGCGCGTCTGAACTTTCTTGAGTCCCAGTGTGGCGTCGATGGCCTCGTCCACGCTCATGTCCATGAGCTGCGGCAACGTAAGCAGGCTCCCGTCCTTGCCCTCGCGATGGATATGCGAGGCGGCCTCGGCGTAGCGCGAACCACGGCATGCCGGGCAGACGATCTCGACGTCGGGCAAAAACTGCACGTCGAGCGATATCGAGCCCGTGCCGTCGCACGTAGGGCAGCGCAAGGCGCCGGTGTTGTAGCTAAAGGCACCCGCCTTGTAGCCGGCCGCCTTGGCCTCGGGCGTACGGGCGAAGGCGCGGCGCAACTCATCATGGATGTCGGCATAAGTCGCCACCGTCGAGCGCACGTTGGCGCCGATGGGCGTGGCGTCAATCAGGTTGGCACGGGCGATGCCCTCGGCATCGATCCAGCGCACATGGCGTGGCAAGCGCTCGCCAGCTGCCTGTGCCTTAAGCGCCGGGATGAGCGTCTCGAGCACGAGCGTCGTCTTACCCGAACCCGAAACGCCCGTTACCGCGACAAGGCGGCCGCGCGGGATATCGACTTCGAGTGGCTTGACGGTATGGATGGTATCGGTCGCCATACGGATATGGCCCTGGTCGAACATTTCGTCGTCAGTTACCTGCGGACGCAAGCGCTTGGACTCTGAGCGCAAAAACGGCGCGATGCGACTGCCCTGCGATTGTTCGATCTCGTCTACCGTACCAGCAGCGATCACGTTGCCGCCGCCTGCTCCGGCAACGGGGCCCATCTCGACCAGATAATCAGCCTCCGCCAGCACGCGCGTGTCGTGGTCGACAACAACCACGGTGTTGCCGTCATCCACCAGATCGCGCATCACGCCTACCAAGCCGTCGACATTGGCAGGATGCAAGCCGATCGAAGGCTCGTCCAGCACATAAAGCACGCCTGTCGATCGGTTGCGCACCACGCGAGCAAGTTGCACGCGCTGGCGCTCACCCGTGGAGAGCGTGGCGCCAGCACGATCGAGCGAAAGGTAATCGAGGCCCAAGTCGACCAGGCGACGGGCCGCGCTCAAAAACGAATCGCAGATATCCGTCGCCATGGGCCGCATCTCGGGCGGCAAGGATGCGGGCACCCCGCGCACCCACTCAATCGCCTCGCCCAGCGTCATGGCCGCCGCCTGCGCCAGATTGATACCGCGCACCTGGGGCTGGCGCGCAGCCTCGGAGAGACGCGTGCCACCGCAATCGCGGCATGCTCCCTCGCGCAAAAAGCGAGCAACGCGTTTTAAGCCCTTATCGTCCTTGACCTTGGCGAGCGCATTCTCAACGGTATAGACGGCGTTGTAATAGGTAAAGTCGAGCGGCGTGGCGCCCTCGCCGTTTTTGGGCACGTAGAGAATGTGTTTTTTAACCGCCGGGCCGTGGAACACGATGTCGCGCTCTTGAGGCGTGAGCTGGTTAAACGGCACGTCGGTACGCACGCCCATCTCGCCTGCCACCTGCTTCATCAGATCCCACATGAGCGTGCCCCAGGGAAGGACCGCACCCTCGTTGATGGTCTTTGACTCATCGGGCACCAGGCTCGCCTCGTCCACCTCGCGCATGACACCGGTGCCACCACAGGTGGGACACGCACCGCCGCTGTTAAAGGCAAGGTCCTCGGCACTCGGCGCGTAGAACTCGCGACCGCATGCAGGGCACGTGAGCGACAGGCCCGCAGCCACGTTAAGGCTCGGCTCCACGCGCGCCCCGCAGTGCGGGCACACGTGATGGGCGCAACGGCTAAAGAGCAGACGCAGGCTGTTGTTGAGCTCGGTCATGGTACCAAAGGTCGAGCGCACGCCCGGCACGCTGGGGCGCTGATGCAATGCGAGGGCCGCCGGTACGTGCAATACCTCGTCCACCTGGGCATGCTCGGCCTGCGTCAGGCGACGTCGAGTATAGGTGCTGAGTGCTTCCAAGTAGCGACGCGAGCCCTCGGCATAAAGAACCCCCAGTGCCAGCGAACTCTTGCCCGAACCCGACACGCCGGCAATACCCACGAGCTTTCCCAGCGGGATATCAATATCGATGTCCTTAAGGTTATGGACACGCGCGCCACGCACCTCGATAGCCTGCGGGCTCATCTTCTGTTCCGTCACCTTTATCACCCTACTCATGCCATAAAACTCGATCGCGAATGTACTCGCCCAGCATGGGCACGGTAAACCGGACGAGACCGTATCCGGCAGCCTCGATGACGCGTTCGCGAATCAGGCTTGCGCGATATTTGCTCGCCCAACTCTGAGTACGGTCGCAGCGCTCAATGATATCCGCCATACGCGTCGGTTTACCCTCGTCAGCAGCCATGGCCTCGATAAAGAGGCGTTGCGGACTGCGCAATCCATAATACAGGGGCGCGTCGACCGCTTCGTAGAACTCGGAGACGGCATCCGCATGGCCATTCTCGACATCGCACCTTTCAATGACCTGAGAGCCACGCCGGACGGCAGAGCGCCACATGTAATAGCCCACCAGCTGAACCATATAGGGATGCCCCATGCTCTTGTGTGCCGCAAGGTCCGCCGTCTCCGCGTCAACGTAAAGACCAGCGTCTTTGACCGTCTGGATATATGAATCGCGCACCTTGGGCAAAGATATCGCCCCCAGCGTACGCTGCTGGGCACGCCGCAAAAACGTTACGCTCGGCTCTTCGAGCAGATCGTCAACCATGCTGGGTAAGCCGGCGAGCACCAGCGCAAGACCGCGCTGATCGCTATCGGACAAGCCCGTGGCATCCTGGTCTCCGAGCACCTGCTGATAGAGAACGGCAAGAGCCGCCAGCTCCTCGATAGACGCAGACTGCGCCTCGTCAATCGCAAACAGTATGCCCTTGCCTGGACCGAGCTTCTTGAGGCGCTCGTTGACCAGCCCTCGTAACGTCTCGCCCTTTGCTCGCGCCGCCTCGACCGACATCCGGCCAAACGACGGCCCGAACTCCATTGACGTCACAACGGGTTTATTCGAGCGAAGCGCGTCGGTCAATCGGTCGCATAAGCCAAGCGAAGCGGAATCGGAGACAACCGCCCATCCGCGCTCGCTGGCTAAACGCTGCAGCTCCCGCAGGAGAACCGTTTTGCCACAGCCGCGGTTTCCCGTAATGAGCATGAGCCTGCCCGGCGCTCCGGCGCCGTTGTCGAGTCCTTCTTCAAAATCTTCGATAACAGACTCGCGACCGATGAGTATCGGAGGCCGCTTACCAGCCGTGGGCTTAAAGGGATTTGGATTCATGTCGGCCTCCTCGGATTGGCAAACCCTGGTAATAGTTATACCAACTTGTACCGAGTTACACCAATAGCATACGACAAAGGAACTGGCCCTCTATCACCTATGGCCGAAAAACTCGGCGTCCGCCGCTCGCCAGGGGCGGAAGGTGGCGGGATCGACCTTTACATGAGCTGCGGCGGGTACGTCGTACCATTTGACCGTGTAGCCGGCGCCGTGAGAGCAAAAGACCGAGTCGGGCGTGTTGGGCAGATCGGCCTCGGGCTCATAGGCGGCCGTCTCGATTACGCACTCGGCATCATGGCAAGGCGCATAGCCGGCGAACTCCAGGTACAGATGCCCACGACCACTCGTGTAGGCAGCCACCTCCAGCGCGTAATCCTGCACCTCGGATGCCGGTACGCGACCCACAAGCGTCGCCCGATCGCCCGCCATCGTCGGTGGCTCGTACTCGGCACCCATGCGCGTGGCATCCGAGAGCGCCCGGCCCACGCACTCCCCCGGCACCTCAACCTCAAAGTGGTACCACGGCTCCAACAGCACCGTCGCGCCGGCCTCACGCGCCTGCATGAGCCCCTGACGAATCGCGCGGTACGTGGCCTGGCGAAAATCGCCGCCCTCGGTGTGTTTGGCATGCGCACGGCCGCCCGTGAGCGTAATGCGCACATCGGTGATGGGCGAGCCGGTCAGCACGCCCAGGTGATCGCGCTCCATGGCGTTGGTGAGTGCCAGACGCTGCCAGTTAAGATCGAGCTCGTCGGTCGAGGTCACGGTGCCAAACTGCACGCCCGAACCCGCCGGCAACGGTTCCAGGCACAGATGCACCTCGGCATAGTGGCGCAGTGGCTCAAAGTGGCCCACGCCCTCGACCGGCTGCGAAATAGTCTCCTTATAGAGAATGCCGCCAGACTCAAACGCAACCGAAAGGCCAAAACGATCGGCCAACACCCGCTGCACGACCTCGAGCTGCACCGCCCCCATGAGCTGCAGATGTATTTGTTCAAGATGCGTGTTCCAGCTTACGCCGAGCATGGGATCTTCGTCCGCCAACTCAGTCAGCGCTTTGAACACCGCGTGGACATCGTGTTCGCCCGGAAGCACCGTATAGGTGAGGACCGGAGCAATGACGGGCGCATCGCCCGCGGGCTCCGCGCCCAGGGCGTCCCCTGGGCGAACGTGCGCAAGACCCGTCACAGCACAAATACCGCCAGCAGCAACTTCTTGGGCAAGCTCATACTTCTCGCCGTTATAGATGCGTACCTGATCGACCTTCTGTTCCCATGCCTCGGCACCGGAACGTCCGTCAATCATCTGCTTGGCATGCAACGTGCCGCCGGTCACTTTAACCCAAGCCAAACGCTCGCCGTGATCCCCGCGGCTGACACGATAGACGCGCGCGGCAAACTCCGGGAGCCACGCCTGTTCGCGCATCAGCGCGCATATGCCATCCAGCAGCTCGTCCACGCCTTGGTCCTTGAGCGCCGAGCCGGCAAAGCAGGGAAAGAGCTTGCGCTCGGCAACCATGCGCGACAGCGTTGCGACAGAAAGCTCGCCCGCTTCAAAAAACTCCTCGAGCGCCGCCTCGTCCAACGCAGCAGCGTCCTCCTGAACGGCGCCGCCCGCCAGCAGTTCGTTGGCATCCAGGCAGTCCTCGGAAAGACGTTGCCTAAGTTGTGCCAGCAAAACATCGCGGCCGGGATTCTCCAAATCGATTTTGTTGATGAAGATGAACGTCGGGATGTCATAGCGCGCAAGCAGGCGCCACAGGGTTTCGGTATGCCCCTGCACGCCATCGTTGGCACCCACGACCAAAATCGCGTAGTCCAGCGCGCGCATCGTGCGCTCCGCCTCGGCAGAAAAATCGACATGCCCCGGTGCATCCACGAGCATGACGTGGGTTTCACCGTGGTCGAGCACAGCCTGTGACGAGAAGATCGTGATACCGCGCTCGCGCTCGATCGTGTTAGTGTCCAGATGCGAATCGCCATCGTCCACGCGGCCGCGCTTGCGAATGCGACCCGCGTTGAACAGCATGGCCTCGGCCAACGTGGTCTTGCCGGCATCGACATGCGCCAAGATTCCAACGACCGCTTGCTTCGACATGGCTCTCCTCTTATATACAAACCCATCGCACGCGACAACAGGCATCCTCATTCCACACTGGATGATACAATTTACGGGCCGGCGGGCGAAGCGGGCCCTATCCCCCGACCGAGCTCATCGCCCTGCGTTGCCGCGCGGCGATTTTCGTAGGTTCGCGCCTTGCGAAAGCCGGCTTTCAAAACAGCGCAGCGAACGAAAATGGCCCCACACGGAGCCATTTTCGTTCGCGCGAATTGTTGATATGAGGCGTCACTCTTACACCTCGCGCAGCCAATCGAAGGCAACGCGCGGCGTACCGTCCGACACATACACGACGCCGGCACGCTCAAATCCCGCCTTAATACTCGCACCCTGCATGGGCAGGTTGTCCTGATGCGTGTCGATGCGCAGGTGATCGGCACGCTCCTTGGCAAAGGCAAACATCGCAGCCGCGATGCCGTGCACGGTGCCATCGGACGCCACACGGTGCAGCACGGCGTACGGAGTGTCGCTGCGCCACTGGCCGCCCTCGATCACATCGTAGGAACTGTCCGGCCCCGGCAGAAAGGCAAACGTCGCCACCACGCGTCCGTCTTCCTCGCACACATAGCTACCGCCCGCAGCGATATCGCTTTTGAGCTGCTCAGCCGAGGGCGTTCCTGCCGGCCATTGTGTGGCGTTGCCATGCGCGCGCATAAAGGCACGGGCCTCGTCATAGATAGCCATGACAGCGGGGATGTCGGTATCGAGGGTTTTTCTGATCATCACGCGGCGACCTCACGTTTATTGGTATCACTTTGATTGAGCAATGATACCAACGTTTGGAGAGGGGCGCGAAGCAGATGGGAAGCAAAAAGCGAGCCGCCTGGTCAAAGGCAAAAAGCGAGTTTTTGGGCGCTGCCACCGGCGGCGATATGAGCGACCTGTTTGCGCGCGAGGACGAGCGCCGCGACGCCCTGGACGCCGAGCGCGATGAGGCCTGGCGCTACAAGTCGTGCGAGCGCAAAAACCGTTACGACACACGCGCCGAGGCCGAGGCCGTTATGGCCGACTGCGAAAACCGCGGACGGCGCGGTTTGGCCTGCTACAAATGCGAATACTGCGGTGGATGGCACCTGACGTCGCACCCTTGGAAATAGGCGCCGCATCGGCACGGCATTGACGGAGTGTCAGCCATCGTACGCAAGCTACGGGCGCGGCGGCACCAAAACATCGTAACGAACGGCCTTGCCCGCAAGCTGATAGCTCGGCTTAACGCCGGCAAGCAGTGGCCCCTTCACCGGTCGTTTGATAACGACCTTGCGCGGGTGCACGGCAAGCGCAGCTTCGACCAGCGTCTCCTCATCGGCGCACGGCTGCTCCAGATGATGCAAGAGTTGGAACTTCTTTTTCACCGCCGCGCTCTTGGTGCGCTCGGGAAACATGGGGTCCAGATACACCACGTCGGGGGCGGCAAGCTCGCCCCGCCCGATCAGCTCAGCTACATGGCGAAGGCCGGCAATGCTGTCCTCGCCCGCATGTAAGCGCATGCGCGACACGGCAGCCGCAAGCGCCGGATCATCTGCCGCGCGATCCAAGGCATCCTTGAGGAGCGCCGCAATCACGCAATCCTGCTCATACAGATCGACGGTAAAGCCCGCGGCCGCCAACAGCAGCGAATCCTCGCCAAAGCCCGCCGTGGCATCAATCGCCCATGGGCGCTCGATGCCTTTTGTACGCGCAGCCTTTACCAACAGCTCTTGCTGCAGACGGCCCTGCTTGAGTCGTGGAAGCATGCGGGCAAAATCGGCACGCAGCTCCATCGTGCCGTCGGTGAGCGTGAGGCCCTCGGACTTCCCGATCAGCTCAAGCCCCGCGGCCCGAGCAACAGAAAAGGGATCGACGACGCCCATGGGCACTCCTTAGCAAGCAAAACGAATACGCGAGTGCCGTTTATGCCAGCACCCAACCGTCCGCTATTGTCCCACATGCGACATGGCCCACAGCATCGCAATGCAAAGCACCGCCATCAATCCCGTGCACACGGCAGCGATCACAGAATCACCCATGCGCCTTCCCAACGACTGCGGCTCACGCACTTGCCCTGCTCCGTACATCATGACTCCTCCTTGAGACCAGCTCCTTGTTACGGCCTCATCATCGCAGCGCCGCACATGGGCTGCCATCGATTTGGCTTACGTCCAGCTTTCCTTTTTGAAAGGTTGGACCGTACAGGCAAGAGACGCTTTCAAACGCATGCATCGCCCCGTTGAACTACAATGTGCTTCACGATATGTGCCGCAACCTGGGTGCGACAGATTCTCCGCGCCCGCATCGAAAGGACCAGCTATGAGCGCCGCTCGCAAGACACTCAAAATCCTTGCCCTGATTTATTTTGTTCTGGGCATCGCCAGTCTCGTCATTGGAATCGCCGGCATCGCGACCGGCAACCTCGATTCCACGTACGGGTCGAACGCCATGCTCGCCGCGGTCGTGCTGGTCGCCAAGGGCCTCATCGATCTCGCCGCAGGTGTTGCGGGCATCAAGGGCGCCAACAAGCCTTCGCAGGTGGATGCTGCGTTTAAGCTCGGCATCGTTGCCGCAATCGCCACGATTGCGCAGGCCGCGCTCACGCTTCCCGCGCTCGGCGGCAGCGCCGTCAATATCGTCGCCTTTGTCATCGTGGTGTACGACCTGTTCTTTGTTCAGCAGGCACACGCCGTTAAGGCCGAGAACAAGGACCGCCTGTAAGCGCTCGCTTCTCATAACCTCTGCAGCCAAGCAACTAAAAAGGGCCGATCGCGCATCTCCGCGGTCGGCGCTTTGCGTTTGCCCAGATAAAACCTGCCAAAATAAACCTGTCCCTTTTTGGTAGGTTAGCAGTGCCGGTACTCGGCGATGATGAAGTCGATATCGGTCTGGAGCGTGTCCAAATTTGCCAGGCGCTCTTTGTCGGCAGGGCGCGTGCGGTAGTAGTACGGCGTCATCTGGAACACCGCCTCGATGTCGGCCTGGGTCTGAAGCGTTATATTCGCAGACACCCGCTGCGTTCCGATCAACTCGAGCTCGGTGGTCTGCGGCAGCTTCTCATCGTTAAGGTACGGTGTGTCGTAGAGCACCTCCTTGAGCCCAAAGAGATGACGGGCACCCGGCACCACGGTATAGAGTGAGCCCTCTGGCGACAGTACGCGGGCAAACTCGCGCTCGTTAAAGGGAGCAAAGAGCTCGGTCACCATATCGAAGGCGCCATCGGCCACGGGGATGTCCTTCATGTTGGCCACGAAGTAGGTCGCATCGCCGCGCTTGGCGGCAAGGCGCACCATCTCTTTGCCCAGGTCAAAGCCGTAAGCATCCACGCCCGGCACCGCGCCCATGGTGCTGGTGTAGTAGCCCTCGCCGCAGCAAATATCGAGCAAGGTCAGCTGCTTGCCCGTATACGCCCCGTGCTCTGCCGCCCGCTCGCGCACCAGCTCGACCATCGCATCGCGCAACGGCGCATAGTAACCGCGGTTCAGAAAGTCGCGACGGCTGCGTGCCTGCGACTTGGGATCGCCCATGGAGTCGCCGCTCTTGGACGAGCGCAGGAGATATAGATAGCCCTCGCGCGCACGGTCAAACCGGTGCCCACCCGCGCATGCAGCACCGCGTTCGTCATCCACCAGCGGCTCATGGCAAACGGGACACAACAACATGGCAACTCCTTAGCGCGAACAACACAACGCCCACCATTGTCGCACGCCTTCCCCGCCTAGTCATTGGGGACGTTCTTGAATGAGTAATCGTTTTAGAACGTCCCCAATGACTAGGCGATTAGGAGTATCATCGTCTGCGCAAATAAGCACAAAAGAGCATGTTAGAGATTGAGAGCGTATGGCTGACACCGTATCTAAGCACATTGACATGACCACCGGATCGCTGTGGCGCAATGTTCCCCTGTTCGCCTTCCCTGTGGCCGCCACGAGCATCTTGGAGCAACTGTCGAACCTCATCGCCACGGTCATCATCGGTAACTTCTCGGGCGACCAGGGAACCCTCGCCATGGCGGCGGTCGGCTCCAATGTTCCGCTTACCAGTCTTATGCTCAACCTGTTTATTGGCATGTCGCTTGGCTCCAACGTGGTCATCGCCAACGCTATCGGCCGCAACGATCAGAACATGGTCAAACGCGCCGTCCACACCTCGATTCTTATGGCACTTGTGGGCTTTGTCGTCATCGCACTGGGCGAGATCTTTGCCGAGCCCATGCTCGCCGCGCTCAACGTTCCCGCCGAAACCATGCCGCTCGCTTCGCTCTACCTACGCGTCTTTTTGCTCAGCATGCCCTCGATCTTGCTTTACAACTTTGAGGCCGCG
This sequence comes from Collinsella aerofaciens, assembly GCF_015556945.1. Lineage (GTDB taxonomy): Bacteria > Actinomycetota > Coriobacteriia > Coriobacteriales > Coriobacteriaceae > Collinsella > Collinsella aerofaciens_AO. The sequence continues at coordinate 53,641 of NZ_JADNNH010000012.1, forward strand.
ATCTTCCGCTCCGTCGGCATCACCCGCATGCCGCTGCAGGCGCTTGCCGTGTCCACCGTCCTCAACATTGGCCTGGACCTCATCTTTGTCCCCGTACTCCACTGGGGCGTCGCGGGCGTCGCCATCGCCACCGCCATCGCCTACACCGTCAGCGCCGCTACGCTCTTTATCCGCCTGCTCAAGACCGACTCCGTCGTCCGCGTCACCCCGCGCGACCTGGCTATCGACCCCGTCGCCCTCAAGCGCATCGTCAAGATCGGCCTGCCCGCCGGCATCCAGAGCGCCGTCTTTGCCGTCGCCAACATCATCATCCAGTCTGCTATCAACAGCCTGGGCACCGAGGTCATGGCGGCATCGAGCGCCGCTATGAGCTTGGAGTACGTATGCTACAACCTGCTCAACAGCTTTAGCCAGGCTTGCACCACCTTTGTGGGACAAAACCACGGTGCCCGCCAGATCGACCGCTGCACCAAAACGCTTAAGGTCTGCCTGGTCGAAGGCGGTATCGTTGCACTCACCACAATCATCGTTATTGTCGGCCTGGGGCGCGAGATCTTGTCGCTCTTTAACAGCGATCCCAACATCGTCTCGATCGGCTATATCCGCGTATGTTCGATCTTCCCGGCGTACGCCTTTAGCATGTTCTACGAAAACATGTCCGGCTACCTGCGCGGCTTTGGCATCTCGCTCACGCCCGCCCTCATCACCATGATCTGCGTCTGCGGCATCCGCTTCTATTGGGTGTTCTGCGTGTTCCCACACTTCCGCACCTTTGCGAACATCATGATGGTCTACCCCATCAGCCTGGGCACCACGGCGTTCTTTATGGTCGTGGCGGTACTACTTTGCCACCCGGCACGCACCTATCGCGCCACCCAAGCCAAAGCGACAGCCCGCTAAACACCGCACTCAACGCCACGCCAGTCATTAATTGACAATATGCGAGCTCATATAGTCGATAAAGCGCCTCGTGGCGATAGGCATGGTGTCCCAGCTGCGCCAGGCGGCCACCACGTCGCGCGAGGGGGCATGCACGATGGGACGTACGCGAATATCGGCCCGCATGCCCTCAACGGTACGGCGATACAGCATGCTCACGCCTAGGCCCTCCTCCACCATCGCCATGATGGTGTAGTCGTCAGTCACCTCACTCGTCACGTGCGGCGACAGCCCATGCATTGCGAATGCATCGAGAACCAGGCTCTGTTCGCCCTCATCCAGCAGTACAAACGGCTCGGACGCCAGGTCGGCGAGCGTCACCCTTTCCTTTGCCGTCAGCGGATGCGCGGCCGGCAACAGCGCCACCAACTCATCGTGATAGACCACGCGCTTCTCGAGCCCAGCGGTAAATCCGCGCGCCGTAAAACAAAAATCAACCACGCCGTCGTGCACCCATTGAGCGTTGCGCGTGTAATCGCCCTGCTTGAGGGTAAAGCGTACGCCCGGGTGCAGCGCACCAAAGTCGCGGATCACACGCGGCAGCACGGTTCGGCTCACGTTGGTAAACGTCGCGATGCGAATGTCAGTCGACGAGAGCCCCAGCAGCTCCTGGCGCTTGCCCTCAAGCTCGGCCTCGGCGGTCACAATCTGGCGCAGGTACGGCAGATATTGTTTACCGTCGCGCGTAAGCGAAACGCCCTGCTTACCGCGCTCGATAAGCGTGGTACCCAGCTCGCGCTCGAGCGCCTTGACGGCCTGGCTCACCGCACTTTGCGTATAGCCCAGCTCGTCCGCTGCACGTTTCAGACTGCCGCAATCGACCACCATACAAACAATCTGATACCGCGATGCCATCGTGCCTCCACATCAATGCAGCCGTAAAACGTTTTGCCAGCGCTTTTCCTAATGACATTAGCATTTCTTAATCATACTGAAGATACATTCGCTTTACTACATCCACATCTGGGAGCAGAATCCTTTTTACGAAACCGTTCTGTAACAAAAGGAGTCCCATGGATCGCAAAAAAGCAATCGCGCTCTCATTTTCCGTTCCCGTCGCATGGGGCTTTTCGTACCCCCTCATGAAGATCGGCATGGACAGTATGAACGCCACGAGCATCGTTGCGCTGCGCTGCATCATCGCCTTTGTGGCTTGCCTGCTGCTCTTCCACAAGCGCGCTTTCCGCATCAACCGCGACCTTATGGTCCGCGCTGCCATCATCGGCGCCATTATGGCAACCGAACTCACCTGCATGTGCCTGGGCTCCAGCCTCACCTCCGCCTCCACCGCCGGCTTTTTGCAGAGCCTGACGGTCGTGATCGTGCCGTTTGCCAACGCCGCCCTGCTGCGTCGTGCCCCCGAGCGCAAAGTGCTCGTCGGCACCGCCATCGTCACCTGCGGTATGTTGCTGCTCTCGGGCGCCGACTTCACCAGCCTGAACCCGGGCGCGCTCATCATGCTGCTCTCCGCTTTTGTCTATGCCGGCCATATCATTGTGGCGAAGCGCTTTGTCGAAGATGTCGACCCGCTGGCCCTGGGCGTTTGGCAGCTGGGCTTCGGCGGCTTATTCTCGGGTATCGCCGCATTCACCTTTGGCGGTTTCGCGCTTCCCGGCACGCCGAGCGAGATTGTCGTTGTCGTCGCGCTCGCACTCATCTGCTCTGCCTATGGCTTTATCACCCAAACGCTCGTGCAGCCCCACGTGCCTGCCGAGACCACCGGCTTCGCTTTCTCGCTCGAGCCGGTCTGCTCTGCCGTCTTTTCGTTCTTCCTGGTCGGCGAGGTCCTGAACCCCATCGCCTTCTTTGGCGCCACCCTCATCCTCACCGGCGTCATGGTGGCAACCGTCGAGCTTCCGCGCCTCCGTGCACATGGACAGGCCCGTATGGCAGGAGCGCCCGAGCGCGTCTCGTAGACCCCGTTCTTCATACAGCCGTGTCATAAAGGCAACCAGTGCGCCTTTACAATAGATGCCAACAGAGCATCTACCATAAAGGAGCCCCATGGACACCGCAACCCGCGACCACAACATAGCAACTTGGTTGGGCGATGCGCCGCAGCCGGTACGTGACACTACGAACCAGCTGCTCGAGCGCATCGCCCTTTTGCGTGCCGAGCAAACCATCTACCCGGCACAAGACGACATCCTCAATGCCCTCGCCTACACGCCGGCCGACCAGGTCAAGGTTGTCATCTTGGGTCAAGACCCCTATCACGGACCCAACCAGGCAATGGGGCTGTCGTTCTCGGTCCCCGCGACGCAAACCAAGTTGCCGCCGAGCCTGCGCAACATCTATAAGGAGCTCAAAGCCGATTTGGGCTGCCCCATTCCCGCCACGGGAGACCTAACCCCATGGGCACAACAGGGCGTCCTGCTCCTCAACACTACGCTCACCGTGCGCGAGCATGCCGCGAACTCGCACGCCAAGCTGGGCTGGAGCACGCTCACCGACTACGTTATCGAACGCTGCTGCCAGCTGCCCCAGCCGGTCGTCTTTTTGGCATGGGGCCGCTTTGCCCAGCAGATGGTCGAAGGCAAGCTCGCCGCAATCGGCGCGGGCAAGGCAACCGGCAAGTTCTGCCTGGCCTCTACGCACCCCTCGCCGCTTTCGGCCAACCGTGCCACGGCAGAACTCCCCGCTTTTATGGGGTCGCGCCCCTTCTCCGCTGCCAATCGGCTACTCGAACAGCACGGCTCGACCCCCGTCAACTGGACTTGCCTCAGCTAAAAATCGATACATCAAAAACGCGCCCGACGACTTTCCATCGGGCGCGTTTCCTATTCGGGCCAAATAAATTGTGTGCGGCCGGCCTCGCCGCCATCGATCAGCAGGCTCTGCCCGGTCATAAACCGGTTGGTCACGCCCACAAAGTAGATCCACTCGGCGATCTCTTGGGCGGTGGCCCAGCGTTTAAGCGGCGTGAGCTCCATAATCTGGTTCCACAGGTGTTCGTCTTCCATCACGCAACGGTTGAGCGGCGTGATAACGCCGCCCGGGTCCACACTGTTGGCGATGGCCTGCGGTGCCAGGCGGTTTGCAAGGTTCTTGGTGTAGGCGATAACGCCGCCCTTGCTGGCAGCATAGGCGGGAAACTCCGATCCCGTATGTCCGCTCGCCGACCCCACATTGACCACGGATTTGATAGCCGGCGCCGGCCTGGCGGCAAGCCCCTCTCCCACAAAGGCGTAGCGCTCGGTCACGTTGATGGTGCCACGCAGGTTGGCGGCGATGTCGTCAGCCGAATCCTGCGTACCGGCAACGTTCACGATTACCTGAGGCTCAAAGTCGCCTGGAAACGAGTCCGGCTTGCGGACATCAACAATCAGATGGCGGTAGCGCTCGTGTTCGATCGCCGCCGGCAGCAGATCAAAGCCCACGACCTCGTGGCCCTCGTCCAAAAAGCGCTGCACGCACGCGGCTCCGATACCGCCCGAAGCGCCCGTGATCAAAACCCGCATATTTGCTCCTTAGGCGGTTGCGTGGCGCTCGAGGTACTCGGAACCCACATTCTCGCGCTCCCAGCCGCGCACGACCTTGTAGCCCACGGGGCTCAGGAAGACCTCGCACAGCAGCTCGGCGACAGCGCCGGTCAGCGAGCACATAAGGACCTGTACCCACGTCCAGCCAAAGAACGTGTGGCTCACCACAATGGCAAAGACCAGGTTGTCGATAAACTGGCCAACACCCGTAGAGACATAGGAGCGGAAGGCGAAGCTCGCAAAATTATTCTTTTTGAGCATACGGCCGAGCGATTGGTTGAGCGTGGAGTTAACCACGGCAGAAACGAGCATGGCAAGCGAAGAGCCCAGCACCACGTACCAGGTGCCGCCGATGGTGGCGTTAAGGGCGGTGTTGACCTCGATCATGCCGGTGTCGTAGTAGGCGCCCCACATACCGGGCGTGAGCGAGCATGCCCAAAAGCACAGACTCACGGCCAGGTTGACCAGCAGCGCGAGGATAGAGATTTTGATGGATGCCTTGGCGCCAAAGCGTTTGCAGATCATGTCCTGGCACAAAAACGAAACCCAGCTCACCACAAAGCCGCAATCGAGTGCCAGATACGGCAGGCTGATGAGCTCTTTGTTGGCCAGCAGGTTCATCATGATGACGCTCACGAAAAACAGCGAAACCGTTGCCGCGGGAATGCTCCGCAACAGGACCTTGTAGTCCTCCATGACCTTCTTGATCATTATGTACTCCTTTGGTTTTAGGTTTAACGAGCAGGATATCGGACCCGAACTGCTCGGACGCCCCGGTCTTGAGACGACGGTGGGTATGATAGCCGCTCACACGGCATCAGGCAAGTAAATGGCGCGGCAGCCCCGCAGGGTCACCGCGCCGATGCGTTAAAAGGCCACGTTGCCAAACTCCGACAGGATAAGGTCGGGGTTGTGGTCGGTTGCCCAATCCACGTTCCACGGACTCGTGAACAGCAGCAGCTTGCCGCCGCGCATGTCCTCGACGCGCAGGGTGTCGCGCGTGAGCGAAAGGCCCGGGATATCGATGGTGTCGGGGTCGTTCTGGATCCAGCGGATGTCCGTATAGGGCAGCGGCTGGCGACGAACCTCAACACGGTACTCGGCCTTGAGGCGGCGCTCGAGTACCTCAAACTGCAGCACGCCGACCACGCCCACGATGACGCTCTCCATACCGGCACCCAGCTCGCGGAAGATCTGGATAGCTCCCTCCTGGGCAAGCTCCTCCATGCCCTTGACGAACTGCTTGCGTTTGAGCGTATCGACCTGCGTAATGCGAGCGAACATCTCGGGGGCAAACGTCGGGATCTGCGGATACTGCACGTGGCGCTTGCCGGAGCACACGGTGTCGCCGATGCTAAAGATACCCGGGTCGAACAGGCCCACGATATCGCCCGCATACGCCTCGTCCACGATGGCGCGGTCATCGGCCATCATCGAGGTACCCGTGGCAAGCTTGAGCTTGCGGTTGCCCTGCACGTGGAAGGCGTCCATGCCGCGCTCGAACTTGCCCGAGCAAATGCGCACAAAGGCGATGCGGTCGCGGTGGTTCTTGTCCATGTTGGCCTGGATCTTAAACACAAAGCCGCTGAAGTCGTCGCGGCAGGGATCGACCGGCTCGTTGGTGAGCGTATCGGTATAGGCGCGCGGCGTCGGGGCCAGGCGCAGGAACTCCTTGAGGAAGGGCTCCACGCCAAAGTTGGTGAGCGCCGAGCCAAAGAACGCCGGGCTTAGCTTGCCGCAGGCCACGGCATCCAAGTCGAGCTCGTCGCCGGCACCATCGAGCAGCTCGATGTCGTCCATCAGGTTCTTATGGTTCTCCTCGCCGATGAGTTCGTCCATGGAAGGATCGCCCAGCTCGGCCTCGACCTCGGCGACCTTCTTGGTGGCGTTGGCGTGGCCGTCGCCCTCAAAGGCGATAACGCGACGGGTCTGGCGATCGAACACACCGCGGAAGTTGCGACCGCTGCCAATCGGCCAGTTCATGGGATACGTATTGATGCCCAGGACATTCTCGATCTCTTCCATGAGCTCAAACGGATCGCGGGCCTCGTGGTCGAGCTTGTTCACAAAGGTGAAGATGGGAATGTGGCGCAGCGTGCAGACCTTAAAGAGCTTTTTGGTCTGGGCCTCGACGCCCTTGGCGCCGTCGATGACCATGACTGCGGCGTCGGCGGCCATAAGGGTACGGTAGGTATCCTCCGAAAAGTCCTGGTGGCCGGGGGTATCGAGGATGTTGACGCAGGCGCCGTTGTAGGTGAACTGCAACACCGAAGAAGTAACGGAAATACCGCGCTCCTTCTCGATGTCCATCCAGTCCGAGACGGCATGCTTGGCCGAGCTCTTGCCCTTGACCGAGCCGGCGGTCTGGATGCTGCCGGTATAGAGCAGCAGCTTCTCGGTAAGCGTGGTCTTACCGGCGTCCGGGTGGCTGATGATCGCGAATGTGCGGCGCGACGAGATTTCATCCGACAGGCTTGCCATGCGGATCCTTTCTAGCATTGAGTGCATTACGTCGTTGTAACCGCACTATTGTAGCCGCGAAATCTCGCTCTAGGGCGCCTATCAGGACAAATTCATCAGTTGGGGCTCGGACGGTGGAATGTCAGCGGTGTTCCGCGATGGGTTGTCTCAATCTGTAACACCTAGAAGGGTTTTTGACCTCCAGATGTTACAGATTGAGATGAACGCACAGGGCGGGCAGCCAATATCTTGATCTGTAACAGTTAGCCAGCAAAAACGGGTCTTAGTGTTACAGATTGAGATGAATGAGTAGAGGGACGGACAGCCCCGTAATTTCCTCTTGCACAACTGTACATAGTGTGTATATACTGTGCTTACCGGTTATATACACGTGTAGCCCAACAGCTAAGGAGCCGCTGTGGACATCATCCTATCCAATTCGAGCGACAAGCCCATCTACGAGCAGATAACCTCGCAGGTCAAAGCTCAAATCCTTTTGGGCACGCTTGCTGCGGGAGCCAAACTCCCCAGCATCCGTGCACTCGCGAGCGATCTTGGCGTGAGTGTCATCACCACCAAGCGCGCCTACGCCGACCTGGAGCAACTCGGCTTTATCTGCACTGTGCAGGGCAAGGGCTGTTTTGTCGCCGAGGGCAACCAAGAACTCTTGCGCGAAAATCAGCTCTGCCATATCGAAGAGCTGCTCGCACAGGCAGCAACGCAAGCCGAAGCCGTGGGCGTCACGCGCGATAAACTGCACGAGATGCTCGACCTGGTAGCCCCCGAAACCATGCAGTAACCATCTGCAAGAAAGGCTATGCCATGCAAAACTTGCTAGAACTCAAAAGCATCTCACGCCGCGTGAGCGACCGCTTTTCGCTACGTGGCGTCACGTTGGCCGTGGAGCCCGGCCAAATTGTTGGCTTTGTGGGCGCAAACGGCGCCGGCAAGACGACGACCATTCGCGCCACGCTTGGGCTTATAAAGCTCGATGCCGGCGAGGTGCACCTGTTTGGGCAGCGCTGTGGCACCGACGCGCCCGATGAGTCGCAACGCCACCTGCGCTCTCGCATCGGCCTCGTGCTGGACACATGCCCCTTCCCCTCCACGCTCAAGGTCGGCCAGATCGAGGCGCTCGTAGGCCCGGCGTACCCCACGTGGGACCGCGAAACGTTCGCCGGATTCATCAACCGATTTGGCCTCGATCCCAAGACAAAGGTCAAGGACCTCTCCCGCGGCATGGGTATGAAGCTGCAGCTCGCCTGCGCGCTCAGCCACCATGCCAAGCTGCTCGTTTTGGACGAAGCCACCGCGGGCCTCGATCCCATGGCACGCGAGGAACTGCTCGATGAGCTGCTCGCCTTTGTCGCCGACGGCCAGCGCAGCGTGCTGCTCTCGAGCCATATTACGTCCGACCTCGATCGCGCTGCCGACCGCGTCATCTGCATCGATAACGGCTCGATTGTGTTTGACCTGCCACGCGAGGACATTACCGACCGCGCCGGCATCGCCCACTGCACCCAGGCACAGGCCGCGGAGCTCATGGCGTGCGTCGAAGGCACCCGCGCCGCCCGCCACGCCTACAGCGTGGACGTGCTCGTGCCCAACCACCGCGAAGTGCTCGAGGCCTTCCCCGAGATTCCCTGCGATCGGGCAACCATTGATGACTATCTTCGCTTCATGCTGAAAGGGGCTTTGAAATGAAACGCGCCATTATGTCCGAGCTTGCCATCGTTCGCACGCTCATCCCGAGCATCGCAGGTGTCGGCCTGTTCATCTTCGTCGTGCTGACCGCCGTCAACGCATCGAATGGTGATTCCGACATGAGCGCCGCCGGCGCCTTCGCGATCAGTGCCATGTCGCCTATCATGGCCATGACGTCGCTGGCCGGGCTCGACAACCAAAACGGATGGGAGCGCTATCGGGCAACGCTGCCCATCTCACGCAAAGACATCGTCAGCGCACGCTACCTGTGCATCACTATTTTCTCGGTCATCATGGCGTGCGCGGGCGCGCTGTTGAGTATCGTCGCCATCCCGATCTTAAACAGCGTGGGTATCCTCTCCACGGGAGAGACCGTCTTTGAGACCGCAATCGCCTCGGCAATATCGATGCTTTTCTCCCTCATGGCGGTGTTTTTGGTACTGCCTCTGTTCTTTCGATTTGAACACATGAAGGCGCAACGCCTATCCGTTGGTCTGTACGCCCTATACATGTGCCTTATCATGGTCACGCTAAACTCATTCAACCCCATCAGCAACCAGCTCATGTCGATTGCAGGGGCGAATCCCGATCCTGCCGTTCTTAGCTGTCTGTGTGCAGGCATCGCCGTACTTGCCCTCGCGCTATGTGCAATCAGCTGCACCGTCAGCACCAAGGTTTATCGAGTACGCGATCTGTAGCCACGCGTGTCTCAATCCACGAAGGACGCGATCGCCGCCCCTCCCCGTAAATCCGTGACAAATGGCATATCCCCAGCGTGAGCCACCGTACTATTTGCGCAGCGGCTTGGGCAGCGGAATGCCGGCGGCGATGGCGGCGGCGATGATCATACAGACGATGCCTTTGAGCGGGAAGCACATGAGCAGCAGGCCCACGACCATGATGGGCTGGCGCATGACGGCGCCCATCGTCGATGCCGTGCAGACAGCGACGCAAAAGACCGGATCGGCGCCGGTGAGGATGGCAAGGCCATAGCCCAGGCTCACACCCGAGAAGATAACCGGGAAGAAGTGGCCGCCACGCCAACCAAGGTTGATGAGGGCGGGCGTCAGCATGGCCTTAACAAGACCGGTCACAATAAGCACGCCGGCGGGAATGGTCAGATAGGTTTCCATGAGCACGTCGGCCTGCGTCTCGCCGGCAAACATGGTGAAGGGCAGAGCCGTACCGCAGGCGGCAAGTACCAGACCGGCCAGCATGGCCTTAGCGATGGGGTGCTCCCCTATTGCGTGGGCAAGCACTTCGCTCGCGTGCTCAGAGACAAAGTACAGCCAGCCGCAGATTGTTCCGATCAGCGACAGAGGAATGAGCCAGGTAAGCTCCAGGTTGCCCACCTCGGCGGACTCGAACCTCGGCATACCCATGCCGCCGCCCACAAGCTGGCCAAGCAGCAGGTAGGTGCCCAGACCGCCGGCAATCGCAATGCCGTAGACCACGGTCTTTTGCGCCTTGGGCAGCTTGATGGTAACCTCGTCGGACACGGACTCATCGTCGGCGTCTTCGCCCTGGCCGTCGGCGCTACCAGCGAGCGGTGCCACAAAACCAAAGACGGGCGCGGTAAAGAGTGCCGTCAGGGCAGCCTGGGTGCCCAGCAGCGTAAGCTCCCTAAACTCGGCGCCAAAGCGACGCATGCGGTCGCCGACCCAGCTGCACAGACCAGCGATAACGCCGGTCAGGCCGGCCTCCGGTCCAATGCTTCCGCCAAACAGCAGCGGCAGCAATGCCGCGAGCGAAAGCTTGCCCAGGTTGTCGTACGGATAGCGCCCGTCTTGCTTAACCTTCGCCATCACCTGGTTGAGGTCATCGGTCTTGGTGCCTGTCATCTTTTCGTACAGACCGATTAACAGGCCGCCCAGCAGGCAGATAAAAAACGGGTACGGCAGAAAGCCAAACGGGCCGCTGGCAAGCTCGGGCGAAGCGACGCCCAGCGCGTGCGGAATCTCGGTCCATAGATAGTCGATACCGTGCTCCATCGCAAAAAAGAACAGCCAGACCGCAGCACCTGCGAGTGCACCGGTCACGGCAACGCTGACCAAAAACAGCGCGCGGTTTGTGGGTTTGGCAAGGTTATCCATCGGGTCCTCCCGCGGTTAAAGTCGACATAGATACGTTTTATTGTAGAGCGAGCGTTGCTCGAACGAGCCAACCATCTGCGCCGCAAACGGCACCATTGGGAGTCATGGTGGGGCAGGCTCAAGACTTATCCGTTGATAATCGAGGCAATCTCGCGCAAATCGTCGGCAAAGTAGATGCCGTGCTGGCGCCTCGGGCTCGAAAGCCCTTTATCAATCATGTGCCCGAGCAGCGCCTTGAGGTCGTTGTAGTAACCGTCCAGGTTATACAGGATGCACGGAGCACTCAGGTGTCCCAACGACACCGCGGACATGACCTCGGCAATCTCCTCGAGCGTGCCCGTACCGCCCGGAAATGCGATGAACGCATCGCCGAGCTCAATCATCTTGGCCTTGCGCTCCGCCATATCGCTCGTCACGATAAGGTCGTTGATACCGTCATGTTGAAACTCGGCCTCGATAAAAAAGCTCGGCTCAACACCCGTCACGTGTCCACCCGCCTCGAGCACGCTATCGGCGAGCGCACCCATCAGCCCCGATTTGGACCCGCCGTATACCAGCGCGTGCCCGTTGGCGCCAATCCAGTTGCCCAGCTCCTGCACCGCGGGCAGAAACGCCGGATCATTGCCGGCACTGGCACCCAGATACACGGTGATATTCATATTTGGTCCCCCTTGTTGTGGCGCACGACGTTCGTCTTAGCGCTGGCGTCGACGATACTCGCGCACGCGACGCGAAAGATCGGCGAGCTCGTCACGATCGAGCTCTTCCAAATGCTCAAGATCGTCCATAAAGCGCGCCATGGTGTCCTTTTGGCGCAGCTTGATAAGCGTATTGCAGTAGTTCACCGCCACGCCCGTGAGCATGGCGATGTAGAAGATACTGATGACGCTTAGGATAACGGTAATGCCGCGGGCAACCGGCGTTTCGGCGGGGATATCGCCAAAGCCGATCGTCGAGACCGTCTCAAAGCTAAACCAGAGACCATCGCCAAACGTGAGGGTCGTGGGCTCGGACAGCCAGACAGCCGTCGAGCACAGCAGATAGAAGATAAGAAACAGACCCGTGATGCGCGCAAAGCCAGCCTGGCGCAACACGTCGGCAAGCGTCCTCAACTTGTTCATCGCGACCCCTTTTCCCAGACGTCCAATCTCGTTCGCTCGGTATTGTCCCACGCCTCCCCCGCAAACGAAACTAGTCATTGGGAACTAGTCATTGGGAACGTTCTTAAATGACTAGTCAAACAAGAACGTCCCCAATGACTAGTCGTTTAAGAACGTCCCCGATGACTGCCGGGCGGGACCGTTTAGCGGTGCAGCTGCCGGCTGGGCAGGCTGAGCTGGTATCCTTATGCGGTAATGTCTCGATTCGTTAGGATTGCATGTGAGAGCTGCCGCTGTCCTTCGTTCAGTTATATATCGCACCCTGGCCGTCGCGCTTGCCGCGCTCGCCGTACTGAGCACCATCATGCCCGCCCCCGCCTTTGCCGCCGGCTCCGATCAACAGGTCAAAACGGTCCGCGTTGGTTGGCTCGTCAGCAACGAGGGCTTCCAGGACGGCACCCCCGGCGAGCGCCTCTCGGGATGGGGTTACGAGTACCTCCAGACCCTGTCGTACTATACGCCCGGCTGGCAGTACGAATACGTCTCCGGCACCTTCACCGAACTTATGGACATGCTCGAGGCGGGCGAAATCGACCTCATGCCCAACATCTCCTACTCCGAGGAACGCGCCCAAAAGCTGCTCTTTTCCTCGAACCCCGAGGGCACCGAGCGCTACTACATCTATGCCAGGCCCGATCGCGACGATCTAGCCAAGGGTGACCCCCAAGCGCTCCAAGGCCTTACCATCGGCTGCAACCCCGGCGTTATGCAAACCTTCGTTGGCCAGCAGTGGCTCGCCAACGAAGGAATCACCTGCACATACAGGGAGTATGACGGAGGATCCGATCTCTTTGACGCGCTCGCAAACGACGAAGTCGATGCCGTCATCATGAACGACACGACCTCGTCGCCCAGTGCCTCCCCCATGTTCTACATCGGCTCGAGCGACTACTATTTTGCCGTTCCCAAAAGCCGCCCCGACCTGTTGGACGACATCAATGCCGCCATGACAGCAATCGCCCGCGTCAACCCACGCTATATCGACGAAGTCAAATCTAACTACTCGGCCCAAAACAGCGGTTCATCATCGCTCAACGGTCCCGAACGTTCCTGGCTCAAAGCAAATGACAGCACCATCACGCTCGGCTACATTACAGGCAAACTCCCCTACTGTAACGAAGACGAAGACGGCGAAATGGAAGGTTCGCTCGCATCGCTTGCGACGACGCTGCACGATAAATTTGGCATTACGGTCAAAACCGTCGCCTTTGATAGCTACAAGATGATGTCAAAGGCCCTGTCAAAGGGAAGCATAGACGTTGCGCTGCCGGTATACCGAGATTACTGGTTTGCCGAGCAAACAGGCGTTGTGCAGTCGGTATCGTTGGGGACCATGTCCCTCACTGCCATCCACACCGGCAGCAACCTGAACAAAGACCTCCAGAACATCGCCTGCACCAAATCATCGTTTATCAACAAAAATGCACTTGAAAGTCTGTTCCCCACAGCGACCGTAACCGAATACCAATCCGGCGATGAAGTGTTCGACGCCCTCAGGAAGGGAACGGCGCACTGCATCGTCGCTCCCAGTTCACGCGTAAAAACCATTGGCGACCGTCATGATCTCGAGGGCTACGAGACGGTCGAGCTCCCTGGCACCTGTGAGCTCTCGTGCTGGATTTCGCGCGGAAAGCCCGAGCTGTTGGGAATCATCAACAAGGGCATCATCAATGCCGGAGAATCGCTCTCCGCAAGCAATTACTCCTCCACGTCGTACACAGCCCAGGAATCCGACACGCTTCGATTCCTTTATCGCAACCGCGCCGCTATTGCCGCTGCCCTCATCGGTATGTTGTCGGTCGGCATCGTCCTGCTCATCTGGACGCTCGTGCGCGCTCGAACCGAGCGCGAAAAAGCCGATGCCGCCAACGCCGCTAAGACGGCATTCCTCACGCGCATGAGCCACGACATCCGTACGCCACTCAACGGCATCCTGGGTCTTATCGAAATTGAGGAATTGAAAGACGGCGACATGCAGGCCGCCCGCGAAAGCCGCGCCAAGGCGCGTGTTGCCGCCAATCACCTACTCTCGCTGATCAACGACATCCTCGAGATGGGCAAAATCGAAGACCGCAAGCTAACTCTGGAACATGCGCCTTTTAACCTCAAAGAGCTCTGTGACGATACGCTGGTGCTGTGCAAGCTCCGCGCATCCGATAACGGCATCACAATGCAGGACAATAGTCTGCCGTACGCCACGGGGCCATACATGATCGGCAGTCCCACCCATATCCGACAGATCATAATCAACCTGTTAGACAACAGCATTAAGTACAACAAGCACGGCGGCTCCGTCACCTTTAGTTCAAAGACCAAGCCACTCGATGATGGGCGCGCGCTCTTTTGCTTTAGTGTTTCGGATACTGGCATTGGCATGGCTCCCGAGTTTTTAAAGCATATCTATGAACCGTTTGCCCAAGAAGGTGATGATGCGCGCAGCAAGTTCCAAGGAACCGGCATGGGCATGCCAATCGTCAAGTCGCTTATTGAACTGATGGGCGGTACGATTGAGATTTCGAGTGAGGTTGGCGTGGGGAGTACGTTCAACGTCCAGATTCCGCTCGATATCGACAAGAACCCCCAGGCGCGGGCGAATACGGTCGAGGGGGCGCTCGACTGCTCGCTCGCCGACATGAACGTACTGCTCGCCGAAGACAACGAATTGAATGCCGAGATTGCCCAGGCGCTGCTAGAATCCGAGGGCATCGTGGTCACCCGCGCCGCCAACGGCAACGAAGTCGTCGATCTGTACCTGTCGCATCCCGCCGGCAGCTTCGATGCGATCCTGATGGACATTATGATGCCGGACATGGACGGCTATGAGGCAACCCGCACGATTCGTCTGAGCGAGAAGGTCGATGCAGCCGATATCCCCATCATCGCGCTCACCGCCAACGCCTTTGCCGAGGACGCCAAGGCGGCACATGACGCCGGCATGAACGCCCATCTGTCCAAACCGCTCGACTTTAACAAGCTCAAAAACATACTCGCCCGCATCAAGAAAAACGGATCCATTTCGCTATAGTTTGTGCTCAACCACTACGCACGACCAGAAAGGAAGCCAACGATGTTTAGGCCCTTACGTCGAAAGAAACGCGCTATCACCGACGAGGAAGCGCGCAAACTGCTCGCCACCTGCAAGCGCGGCGTCTTTGCCGTCAACGGCGACGATGGCTACCCGTACGCCATTCCCGTCAACTACTTCTTTGACGCCGAGCACGACAAGATCTATTTCCATGGCGCCAAAGCCGGCCACAAGGTCGACGCACTCAAGCGCGATGACAAGGTCTGCTTTACCGTATACGGCAACGAGTGGTACCAGGACGGTGACTGGGCTCCCTACGTTATGAGCACCGTCGTCTTTGGCCGTTGTCGCCTGGCGAATGACACCCCCGCGTTTATCGAGGACAAAGTCCGCCAGCTCGCCCTTAAGTACTACCCTTCTGCCGAAGAAGTCGAAGAGGAAATCGCCAAAGACATCAAGGGCGTCCAGCTCTACGAGATTTCGATTGAGCATCTTTGCGGCAAGCAGATTCAAGAAAAGTAAGCCCCTCAGCAGGCCTCATCAATAACAATATGGCCTGGTTCCAACCCACCTTGGAACCAGGCCATATGCTTATAGAGCGTCGGCGGCTATGTGCGCAAGCGCCTCAATGAGCTCCTGCGAGCTCACGGGTTTACTCAGGTGCGCGTGATCGCGTCGGAAATGTTGGTGTAAGCGCGCCGACGGCTGACCGCCAAACGCAAGCGGCCCCTGTCCTAGAATCTGG
>NZ_JADNNH010000013.1:0-60975 GCF_015556945.1 Collinsella aerofaciens
CCTCTCGGCGGCCTTGCGAAAAACAAATCCAAGTTAGACCATTTCAAATGGTTCGATGTCTGCCCGGATGCGACACTGAAGTGAGTGTCCATCCTCGCAGTATCCGGTTCTCAAGGTGCACGCCCCGCGGCTGATCCGGTCCGACCGGGCCGCGCGGCAAGGAGATATATTGCCAGACCGGAGGGCCCCCGGGGGCGGGAATCTGGGCGTACACATTTCCTACACAATATATTGCTTTCTATAGGTAATAGAAAGACTGGTGCGGATCTTCCGCACGTATCAGATGATGACCCTTTGGTTCAGGAATACATAGAGATCGGTCACCTGTAAGTGTTTATCTACCCGCGCTTTTAGCAATGTAAACCGCGCTTCAGATAAAAAGAGGGAGCGCCGCGCACAACGCGACACTCCCCCAGCGATTCAAGAGAATCTATTAGGCCTCGAGAGCCTTCTTGGCGATGGTAGCCAGCTCGTTGAAGGACTCGATGTCCTCGTAAGCCATCTGAGCCAGGACCTTGCGGTCGAGCTCGATGCCGGCAACCTTCAGACCGTGCATGAACTGAGAGTAAGAGATGTCGTTCAGGCGAGCAGCAGCGTTGATACGGGTGATCCAGAGAGAACGGATCTCGCGCTTCTTGTTGCGGCGATCACGATACTGATACTGCAGGGAGTGCTGGACCTGCTCTTTAGCATGCTTGTAAGTACGCGAAGCGGCACCGTAGTAACCCTTCGCACGGTGCATAACGGTACGGCGCTTCTTCTTGGCGGCAACAGCGCGCTTAATACGTGCCATGTTCTATCAACTCCTAGACGGTAAAACGAAAAACGGGAACGCGAACTTAGGCGAGACGCGACTTGATGACCTTGCGGTCGGCAGCGGCGATCTCGGTCTCCTGACGGAAGCCACGCTTACGCTTGGTGGACTTCTTGCTCAGGATGTGGCTCTTGAAAGCCTTGGCGCGCATAAGCTTGCCGGTACCAGTCTTGCGGAAACGCTTCTTGGTGCCGCTGTGGGACTTCATCTTAGGCATGAAATACTCCTTAATCGGTTACAGAACACTAGTTACTTGGTATCGCTTGCCGCTTTATCCTCATCGAAGGCGCCCTTAATCGGGGCGAGCAGCATAAGCATGTTACGGCCTTCCATCTTAGGCTTGGACTCGACCGTAGCGTAAGGCTTGAGATCCTCGGCGAGGCGCTCGAGAACGTTAAGGCCCTGCTCCGGGTGAGCCATCTCACGGCCGCGGAACATGATGGTGATCTTAACGCGTGCGCCCTTCTTGAGGAAACGCAGAACGTGGCCCTTCTTGGTCTCGTAGTCGCCAACGTCGATCTTGGGTCGGAACTTCATTTCCTTGACCTCGACCTTGGACTGGTTCTTACGAGCAGCCTTGGCCTTCATGGCCTGCTGGTACTTGAACTTACCGTAGTCCATGACCTTGCAGACCGGCGGCTCCGCGTTGGGAGCGATCTCGACCAGGTCGAGACCCTGATCGTCGGCGACGCGCTGGGCATCGCGGATGGCGAACAGGCCGAGCTGAGAGCCATCGACGCCAATCAAACGGCACGAAGATGCAGTGATCTCGTCGTTGATGCGGGTGTCATCAGACTTAGCTATTTTCCCTACCTCCATTCATAAAAAAAATAACCCGGCGCTTCTCAACAACCAGGTCGTACACATAGACTTCCTCGATTTGAGGAAGGGAATCTAAGTTGTATGACCAGTCAGCTGCTCATTGGCGCCAAAAGGTGGGAACCCTCGGGTTCCTCTTTAGGGCATTGCGGGAACAACGCCTTGCGAATAATAACACGTACAGCGCGTTATCACATTACGTACACGAAAAAGAGGCCTTGACCCCCTTGAACGCTCGCTTGCATGTATGGTGCCCGAGGCGAGACTCGAAGGGCCTTCGCTTCGCGAAGCCCCGGGCTTCGGGCGCGTTGCGCCCTCGCCACGCTCCGCTACAAACAGGCCACAGGCCTTTTTGCTTAACGCTTCGCGCGCTCACGCGAGTTCGGCACGAAAAAGGGGGCCGCAACCCCCTTGACCGCTCACTTGCATGTATGGTGCCCGAGGCGAGACTCGAACTCGCACGTTGTTGCCAACGGTGGATTTTGAGTCCACTGCGTCTGCCAATTCCGCCACTCGGGCACGCAATGCGTGAGTTAGTTTATCACAGCTTTCTACCGATTAGTCCGAAAATGGAACTTCGAGCATTTCGATAAGCTCAACCTTGCGTAACATCTCCCGCTTACGACATCCACGTCCGTCAACCGAGGCCTCGCCCATCTGGTTGTCATAGGGATCCTCGCGCATACCATCGAAAGCAGGCACAAATTCAGCCTGGAATCGATTGTTGGCCACCATACGCCACGGGTCGAGATTGCCAAAGTAGTGACGGCGGCGCCACTCCTCCCCCATCCTGCGAGCAGAAGATCCAAATGACACGTCGGCGTTGAGCCAACCGGTCTGCGGCGTATAGAACTCTGCCCAGTCGTGCGACCCCACCGAATCGGGCGCAACGTACAGGCCGCTCTGCCAACGGGCAGGCACGCCCGCGATACGGCACATGGTGATAAACGCGAGCGCCATAACGCCGCAATCGCCGCGGAGTGAATGCGCGCAGTCATCGGCAATAGATCCCAAAAGCAAGTACGGCGGCTGATAACGATAGTCGATATGCTGCGTCAAATAATCATAGATAGCACGGGCGCGATCGAGCGGATCCTCGAGTCCGTCAACAACACCGGCCGTCAGCTGCTGCAGATACGGCGTGAATGCAATGTGCGGACGGTCCTCGGAAATATCCTCGGGCAGAGGCGCGTCCATACGCGGATGAACCGGAAGTGTGCCACCGTAGACATCACAATAAGCAGCATCGATGTGATAACGATAAGTCACCGAGAATGAGCGCTCACTCGAAGAAGACCACGAGGCGGTACGCGCCGAAGCGTTCGCGGGAGCAACAGCACCCTCCGGCGTCATGTCGAGAATCTCGACCCGAGACTGCTGACGGCAGGCAGCCGCGACGGGAAGCCAAGCGCAAACGGTCTCCCCCTCCAGAGCGCCGGGGACAGACACGGACGCTTTAAGCGTAATGACGCGAGCCAATCCGTTTTGCGACTCCATCTCCTCGAGCATCTGGTTGCGCAGCGCAATTCCGTCCGTAGAATCGGGACGCATGCCGGGGACCTCTTTGGGATATACGCGAAGCGAATCGAGGAAGTTATCGAGAACGAACAGCTCACCATCGATAAAGCGCCAGTCAATACGCTTACGGTCAATCAGATCGTTAAACTGCCCCTCGGTAAACTCAGGCCACTCCTCGCGAATCATCGCAATAGCTCGATCGCGCGACACCGAAAAATGAAGCGGCGTCTCAAGCATGCGATACCGCTCGGCACGAACGCAGGCAGCAAGCGAGGGATCGGGATTCTGCCCCAAAAGACGATCACAAGCCGCAACAGCCTGCGTCAAATATCCGGCATCCTTGAGACGAAGAATCTCGGGCGGCAGTCCAATATCGAGATGACGGAAATCATCACAGCAAACATCAACAGAGCAACCAACAGGACCCTCGTCAATAACCTTCCCATCCGAAGGCAGCACATTAATAACAGCCATACCAAACTCCAAGTCATTAGAACTCTTGAAGCCCATTGTAGCGAGGAAAAATAGAAAGCCCCAATAAAGGAACCCTCAACACCGATAAACGGTACCTCTAAAAATGAATTCAGCCCAGTAACCCTGTAGCGAGTTAACAAAGGAGGCCCCGTTTCCCCGGAGCTGATTCCGTCGCGCGACTTCTGGCGAAGCCAGTAGCCACCTTAATTCAGACTCGTAACCCTGCGGCGTTAAACGAAGGAAGCCCCGTCTCCCGGAACTGTTTCCTTGGCGCGACTTCTGGCGAAGCCAGGTGAGCGCAAAGGAAACAGTGTAGGGAGACGGGGCTTCCGACGGGAAGTTTAGCGACGCTTACGCCTTGTTGACGGAGCCAAACTCCTCCATGAGCTCCTTGGTGCGGGCAACGATGTTGTCGCGACCAGGCTTGAGGAGCTTGCGGGGGTCAAAGCCCTTGCCCTGCTGATCCTTGCCAGCCTCGATGTACTCGCGAACGCCCTTGGCAAAGACGAGCTGCAGATCGGTGTTGACGTTGATCTTGGAGATACCCAGGGAGATGGCCTTCTTGATCTGATCCTCGGGGATGCCGGTGCCACCGTGCAGGACGAGGGGCAGGTCGCCGGTCTGAGCCTTGATCTCGCCCAGGCGCTCGAAGGAAAGGCCAGCCCAGTCGGCAGGGTACACGCCGTGGATGTTGCCGATACCGCAGGCGAGGAAGTCGACGCCCAGGTCAGCAATCTGCTTGCACTCAGCAGGATCAGCGAGCTCGCCGCTGGAGGTCACGCCGTCCTCGGTGCCGCCGATGCCGCCGACCTCGGCCTCGATGGACATACCCTTGGAGTGGGCAAGCTCAACGAGCTCCTTGGTGCGGTCGAGGTTAAGCTGGAAGGTCTCCTCGTGAGAGCCGTCATACATGATGGACGTGAAGCCGGCCTCGATGCACTTGAAGCAGTCCTCGTAAGAACCGTGATCGAGGTGAAGGGCGACGGGAACGGTAACGCCCGTGGCCTCGACGGCAGCCTTGACCATGTCGGCGCAGACCTTGAAACCGCCCATCCACTTAGCGGCACCAGCGGTGCACTGAAGGATCAGCGGAGACTTGGCCTCCTCGGCGGCCTGGAGAATAGCCAGGGTCCACTCGAGGTTGTTGGTGTTGAAGGCACCGAGAGCGTACTTGCCGGCCTCGGCCTTCTTGAGCATGTCTGCTGCGTTGACGAGCATAAAAGAAACCTCCTGTAAGGTTGCTCCGATAACGCCTGAGATTTTACCACGACATACCCGAGCATAAACGTTCGTTTGTTCACGAATACCATCCGATTGGACAAATTTTGACCGTTTGCCCCACAGAATCGACCCACTGGGGAAAATAGCTTGACGATTGAGCGGTCTTCGTGGTTCGAAAGACGGCTTCGAGCCTACATCTGCATAAACGGATTCTGCATAAGTTCGCGCGCCATCGTGGTCGAATCGCCATGGCCCGTCAAGCAAACGGTATCGGGCGGAAGCGTCTTGGCAAGTTTGGAGAGCGAGCGCATAATCGCCGCCTCGTCACCGCCGGAAAGATCGGTACGACCGTGGCTGCCCGGGAAAAGCGTGTCGCCCACAAAGGCGATGTTCCCCTGCTCGGTCGCGGCGAACAGGACGATGCCGCCCGGCGTATGCCCCGGCGTCTCGATCACCTGCAGGCAGATATCGCCCAATTCAATCGTATCGCCCTCGGCAAGCAGCCGCGTCGGCTCGCCCGGATCGGGCGTCTCAATACCCCACATGGCGCGCTGCTCCTCGATATTCGCGCGAGGTACCGTCACGTCCTTAGCGCACAACTCATATAGTGCGCCGTCACCAACGACAGATCGAACCCCGGCGACCCCGCCAACATGGTCGGCATGACCGTGCGTGCAGACAGAGCCGAGTACGCGAACCTCGGGATGCGCGGTGCGGATATGCTCCACAAGACGCTCGCCCTCCCACGCCGGATCGACGATTAAGCACTCGTCATTCGAAATCACGGCGTAACTGTTGGTCTGAATCGGGCCGTTGACGAGCACCTCAATCGAAGCCGCGCCTCGGGGTGTCAGGTCCAAAGTCATACCGTCCATGCGCATGCCCTCCTTCTAAAATACGTTTGAGGCACCAAACGATGCCTCAAACGTAACCAATATCTATGATGCTGAGAGGCTCTCGCACCTACACACGGCGCTTGAGCTGAGCTCCGCCTTCGCCGGGCATAAGACGGCGCGCGTCGTAGACCGAATCGACACTGCTGATGGAAGCCAGCAGCGGATCCAGACCACTCGCGTCCGAGATCTCGACCATAAAGCGCAGGGTTGCAATACCCTCGCGGTTGGTCGACGTGGCGGCAGAAAGGATATTGCCGCCCGCATCGCCAATGGCAATGGTGACATCCTTGAGCAGGCCCATGCGGTCCAAGCACTCGACCACGATCTCGACCTGGAAGAGGGTGTCAGCAGCGCCGTCCCACTCCACATCGATCATGCGCTCGGGATGTTCCATAAGACCCTTGACGTTGGGGCAGTTGGCGCGATGCACCGAAACGCCACGACCGCGCGTGATGAAGCCGACGATGTCGTCACCCGTCACGGGGTTGCAGCAATGAGCCAGACGGACCAGCAGGCCACTGTTGCTCTCGCCCTTGACGATAATGCCGTTACTGGCGCTCTTGCCGCGCTTTTGAGGCTTGCGGTTGGAGCCGCGAGCGGGCTGCTTCACGACCTCGGCGATAGCCTCGGCCTTGGTGAGCTGTTCCTCGGGCTTGGGGTCCAAGATTTGCTCGACCTTATTGCCCACAGCGCGCGAGGCAACCTTACCGGCGCCGACGGCGGCAAACAGGTCCTCGAGCTGCTTGAAGTTAAACTGCTCCGCCACGGCATTGAGCGCACGCGTCGAACGCGGCGTAGAAATGCCATAGCCACGCTTACGCAGATCCTTGGCCAGCATATCGCGACCGGCGGCAGCGTCGTCGTCCTTGGTCGCAGCGGCAAAATAGCGGCGGATCTTTGACTTGGCGGAAGGTGTCTTAACGATCTTGAGCCAATCGCGCGACGGCTTGGAACTCTTGTTAGTCAGGATTTCAACGCGGTCGCCCGTCTTGATCTCGTGCGTGAGCGGAGCCACCGCACCGTTGATTTTGGCGCCGACGCAGTGGTTTCCCACCTCGGTGTGAACGGCATAGGCAAAGTCGAGCGGCGTTGAACCGGCACGAAGCGCCATGACCTCGCCTTTGGGCGTGAAGACAAAGATCTCCTGATCGAACAGATCGACCTTCAGCGAGTGCAGGTATTCCTTGGCATCGGTGATCTCGTCGGAAGCCGCCCAATCGAGCGAATGCTTGAGCCAGTTGATCTGGTCGTCCAAACGTTGAGCGTCATTGGTCTTGGAAGCAGACGATCCGCCCGACTTCTTATATAGCCAGTGAGCGGCAATGCCGTACTCGGCCTGCTCATGCATCTCGTAGGTTCGAATCTGAATCTCGAGCGGACGAGCCGTAGGGCCGATGACCGTCGTGTGGAGCGACTGGTAGTTATTGACCTTGGGCATGGCGATATAGTCTTTAAAGCGACCAGGCATGGGGTGCCACAGCGTATGCACCGCACCGAGCGTGGAGTAACAATCGCGCACCGAATGGGTAATAACGCGCAGCGCCACCAGGTCGTAGATCTCGGAGAACTCCTTGCCCTTGCGCTTCATCTTTTGGTAGATGGACCAATAGTGCTTGGAGCGGCCGTTGATCTGGAAGTCCTCCAGACCAATGCGGTTGAGCTCATCGGTAAGCGTCTTGATGGTCTCGGCAAGGTAGCGCTCGCGGACCTCGCGCGACTCAGCCACCATGCGCGCGATGCGCTGGTAGGCATCGGGCTCCAGGTAGAAGAAAGACAGATCCTCGAGCTCCCACTTAATAGAGCTCATGCCCAGGCGGTCAGCCAAGGGCGCGTACACGTCCATGGTCTCGCGAGCCTTAAACAGGCGACGATCCTCGCGCAGAGCTGCCAGCGTACGCATGTTGTGCAGACGGTCGGCAAGTTTAACGATGATGACGCGAATGTCCTTGGACATGGCGAGAAACATCTTGCGCAGCGTGAGCGCCTGCTTCTCGTCCATGCTGTCGACTTCGATGTTGGTGAGCTTGGTCACGCCATCGACGAGTTCGGCAACGGTTTCGCCAAACAGGCCGGAAACATCGGCGAGCGAGGTCTCGGTGTCCTCGACGGTATCGTGCAACAGCGCGGCGCACACCACGTCACAATCCATCTTGAGATCGGCCAGAATGATAGCCACCTCGACAGGATGGTTGATGTACATCTCACCCGAGCGGCGCTTTTGGTTACAGTGTTTCTCGGCGGCAAAGCAGTAGGCTTGCTCCACCTTGGAGAAGTCGTCCTCATTCATATATTTGAGGCACAAGCGCTCCAGCTTGTCGTAGCTGTCCGCCATAATCTCGGGCGGCAGCTCATCGGCATGCTTATAGTGCTCCATCTCCGAAAACGGCTGGAGGGTGGAATCATGGGCGGTACGGGCTGCGGCATCCATCGAGGTCCCCTTCCCCTAAGCCCGCGGTACGATCGGGCGGTTAACTTTGGCTAGCATATCAGAAGCGCACGAATCGAGCGCCCAACTCCGGAAAGCCGAGAACTCCATGCGCGAGCGCAAGCCCTCCAAATAGCGAATTGACCTGCTCAATTGCACGCGGCCGGGGTTTTCGGCCATCGCGATGCGACGGGTGTCGTCAAACCCCGAAACGCGACAAAAACCAAGCTCTTCGAAGATTCCCAGGCCGCTTTCCACCGAGCGCTCGTCGACCGGCGTGCGAGCATCGATGGCAAGGCACATCTGCGCGATGTCGATATCGCTCGCACTAAAGGAATCGTCCCCGGTCTTGCCGCGGTTGGAGCGCCACATGGTCTGCAGCGCGCGATAGAGCGTGACAAGCTCGTCGCGCTCGGGCGCATAGCAGTCGAGTAGGCGCTCGTTAATACGGGCGTCGCGCGACGAATAGAGTAGATGGATCACGGCGGGCTGGCCATCGCGACCGGCGCGGCCGCTCATCTGGTTAAACTCAATGCCGCCAAACGGCATGTGATAGAGCACGACATGGCGAATATCGGGCAGGTTGACGCCCTCGCCAAAGGCGGATGTCGAGACGATGCAGCTGAGGCTGCCGTCTCGAAACGCCTCCTCTACGCGATGGCGGTCGGTGCGCGTAAGGCCAGCGTTATAGAACGCGATACGGGTCGCACAGTCGGGAACGCGTTTGCGTAGTGTCTTGGCGAGCGCCACGGACTGGTCGCGCGAATTGACGTAAATGACGGTCTTCTCCCCCGTCGCCACGATCGACACCAAACGGTTCTCGCGACTTGCAAGATCACGGTCGTCCTCGAGCTGCAGGTTCTCGCGCACCGTCTCGTCGACCACCGTGTGAGTGATCGGAAGCATGCGGGCAAGCTCGGCCACGACCGGAGCCGTCGCGGTGGCAGTCGTGGCCAGAACGACCGGGTCGCCCAGGGCTTTGAGGATATCGGGCATGTCGAGATAGGCGCTGCGGTCGCCGCCCTTGGCAAGGCCAGCGTGGTGCGCCTCATCGATAACGACAAAACCGATGCGCCCCGAACGCGCAAAGCGGTCGCGGTGAATGGACAGGAACTCGGGCGTCGTGAGCACGATGCCGGTACGGCCCGAAGCCAAGCCGGCAAACACGTCATCGCGCGCCGCCTCCACGGTCTCGCCGGTCAGCACGCCAACGCCAATGCCAAGCGATGCCATCGTCGACGAGAGGTGATAGGCCTGGTCGGCAACAAGCGCACGCAGCGGATAGACAAAGATGCTCGCACGTCCGCGAAGCACCGCCTCACGCGCGGCATGTACATGGAAGATGAGCGACTTGCCGCGCCCCGTTCCCATAACGGCCAGAACACTTTGGTGATCGGCCAGGGCATCGAGCGCCTCGACCTGCGCGCGGTGCGGCTGGTTCGAGCCGATAAAGCTATGGATAAGCGAGCGCGTGAGCTCGGTATAGGAAAGCTGGGCGAGCGTCTCGCGCTTGCGCGACTCCAGGCGCAGGCCAGAATCCGCCGGCTGCACGCCACGACGAAGCTCGCATGCCGGATCGTCGACGCCGGGCAGCGTGGTATCGCGGACCAGAACATCCTTGATCATGAGCTTGGGCTTCACACGCCCCTGCCAATGCTCGGCAACGGCCTCAAACACCAAGTCGACAGCGCTATCGCAGTTGATGAGCTTATCGATTTGCGGCACGCGGAACATAATGGCCGGCACGCTCGCGGCGCCATCGGTCGCCACAAAGCGCATGTGCTCGCCGGTCTTACCCACCACGGCGCGATCGCACATCGTCACGCCCTCGGCAGCCAGCAGCGGCACCTTATTACCCTGGCCAAACGGCTCAAGGCGGGAAATCTGCTCTATAGTCTCGATATTCAGCTCGGAAAGGTCGACCGTGGCGGCAACCTCGTCGATGTCTTCAAAGTCCTCAGCGGGAATCTCCGATAGCACGGCGGAAAGGCGACGACGGAATTCATCGAGCTTGGATGCCTCGATGGTCACACCCACCGCACCGGCATGTCCGCCGCGACGAATCAGCAGGTCGGAACAGCGCTCGACGGCGTCAAACAGGTTAACTTTGCCCACCGAGCGACCAGAGCCGCGCGCGATACCGTCCTCGATCGAGAACAGCAGCGCCGGCACGTGATAGCGGTTGGTCAGACGGCTTGCCACGATGCCCTTGACGCCCTCGTGCCAGCCTTCGCCGCCCACAACGATCGCGCGCCCGCCGTCATAGGTCTCCTCGACCTTTGCCATGGCATCGCGCGTGAGCTCCGCCTCGATCTCACGGCGCTGGCGGTTGATTTCCTCGAGCTCAGCCGCCAGCGCGCTTGCTTCGATGGGATTGCGGGCAAGCAGCAGGTCGAGCGCCAGCTTGGGATCGGCCATGCGGCCGGCAGCGTTTAAGCGGGGAATGAGCGAGAATGACAGGCCATCCGCCGTAATGCTCGAAAGGTCCGCCTTGGCAAGCGCGGCAAGCGCGATATAGCCGGGGCGAGCGGTTACGCGCATCTGCTGGATGCCCTCGGCAACCAGCGCGCGGTTCTCGGGCGTGAGCGGCATCATGTCGGACACGGTGCCAAGCGCCGCGACCTCGATTAGCGAACGCCAATACGACGGCTTGCCCAGGCGCTCACCCAGGACTTGCACCAGCTTGAGCGCCACACCAGCACCGGCAAGCTCGCGCGAGGGGCCCTCGTCCTCGAGCTTGGGGTCGGTCAGGGGCACACCCTGCGGCACCTGGTCGGAGGGCTCGTGATGGTCCGTGACCACCAAATCGATCCCCAGGTCCTCCAAATAGGAAACCTCTTCCTTGGCGGCAATGCCGTTATCGACGGTCACGATCAGCTGGGGGCGAGCGAGCTCGTTAACGCGGTCGAGTGCCGCGCGCGAAAGACCGTAGCCCTCATCAAAGCGATGCGGAATAAACGGCGTGACATCGGCGCCAAACGTGCGCAGCGCCTCGGTCAACAGGCAGGTCGACGTAATACCGTCAACGTCAAAATCGCCAAAGACTGCAATGTGCTCGTGGTTGCGAATAGCACGCTCGACGCGGTCGGCAACGACCGACATGCCCGGGATAATGAGTGGATCGGCCCAGTCGCGATCGAGCGAAGGCGTCAAAAACAATTGGCCCTCTTTGATGGAGCCAATGCCGTGCGCGACCATAATGCGCGCCACCAGCCCGGGAATGCCCAGACCAGCCGAAAGCTCCTTTTCGAGCTCGGGGTTTTGCTGAGCGACCGCCCAGCGATGCGTCGTCTTAAGCGATGACATAGGCGCCCACCCCCGATAGGGGCAGGTCGCCGCGATACCTCTCACGGTTCATAGCGATGAGTCCTCTGTGTATGCCCGCTTCGGCAGGCAGATCTGTTGAACGGATTTATTATACCGTGCGGCGCGGACGCAAATCGCCGCAGCACGCCGCGGTTTCGGTAAACGATGCCGGTAATAGCCTCGAAATAATCGAGCGTTTCAGCCGCACGGACGCATACGAGCGTCTAGCATATCCATACAAACGAGTTCGCGGATAAAGGGAGTCACGGGACATATGAAGCAATGGACTGGACTGGGAAAGTTCCTCGCGGGGCATATGCAGGTCATCGTTCCGATTTGCGTGGCGCTCGGCGTGCTCTTTCCCCAGCAGATTGGCGTGCTCAAGCCCATTGTTCCCGCCCTCTTCGCCTTTATGACGTTTCAGGGTGCGCTCAGCAACACCTTCCACCAGGTAGCCGAGGTGTTCCGCCGTCCCCTGCACCTGATTTTGGCACTGCTCGTCTCGGCGGCGCTTATTCCCATCGCGGCCTATGCCATGGGATCGTTATTCTTTGGCTCCAATCCCAACCTTGTCTGCGGCATCGTGCTCGAGTACAGCGTACCCGTGGCGGTCACTGCCTTTATGTGGATTAGCATGTTCGGCGGCAACGGCCCGCTCGCGCTCACCATCATCCTGACGTCCTCGGTTATCTCCCCTGTGACGATTCCGCTCACGCTCAAGCTCCTGCTGGGCGCCACCGTCTCGATCGATGTGCCGAGCATGATGCAAGACATGGCCTTTATGATCGCCATCCCCGCCGTGCTCGGCATCGTGATCAACGAGCTCACGCGCGGATGGGGGCACGAAAAACTCTCCCCCGTGCTCTCGCCCGCCTGCAAATTCATGATGATGGGCGTTATCGCCTCCAACTCCACCGCCATGAGCGAGTACGTGCTGCACATGAACGCGGTGCGCTTGGAAGTCGCCCTCTTTATTTTGGTCTTCGCCATCAGTGGCTTTGTCGTCGGTTTTCTGGTCGCCCATACGCTGCATCTGCCATATAGCGAGACGACCACCATGTGCTTTACCTGCGGCATGCGTAACATCTCTTCGGGCGCCGTCAT
Organism: Collinsella aerofaciens; assembly: GCF_015556945.1. Taxonomy (GTDB): domain Bacteria; phylum Actinomycetota; class Coriobacteriia; order Coriobacteriales; family Coriobacteriaceae; genus Collinsella; species Collinsella aerofaciens_AO. The sequence continues at coordinate 12,578 of NZ_JADNNH010000013.1, forward strand.
CGCCACGCAGTACTTTCCGGGCGAAGTCGTGTTTCCCGTCATGTGCGGAACGCTGTTTCAGCAGGTACTCGCCTCGCTTATCGGGCATCTCTTTGAGCGTCTGACCGGCGAGGAGCGCGCCGCCCAGCGCAAGCGCGCCGAAGCCGGCCGCGACGCCATGGCACGCTAGACTGTCCGCATTACGCGGGTGTTAGTCTTGCTATACGAGCGTTTCCAGATGCGCACGCAGGCGCTCAGCATCGATATCGAGCGTTGTCTCAGCATTGACCTGGGCCAAACGATAGCCGACAAAGTAGGGCGAAACCACCCAACGTGGCAGCGCCTTGGCAACGGTCCGACCGCCCAGGTGATAGAAGAACAGGTTGTACGACTCTGCGCGACCACCGTGGTGCTCGTTCAGGATATAGCGCAGAGCTACCTGGATCGCATCGGCGAAGAGATCCGCCTCGGCTTGGTCTCTCGTGTCATCGCTGGCAGCGATTCCCTGCGGGGCTGAAACGTTGATCTCAAAGAACCCCATGATCGGTTCGGTTGAGATGTCGACCGAGATTCTCCCCTGTTGCCAGACGCTGATGCCTTCAAAGTTGGCTGAGGCCAGCGCCGCATAGCCGTCCTCCTGTTCCAAGCCCACAATCTGCATGTGTGGATGGACGAGGCTGCCGCCCGAAAGCGGGCCTTTGTTCTTGTACATGAGCACACTGCAGTACTGTTGGGAATCGATCATCTGCTGCCAACAGCCCAGGGCAAACCGCATCACATGATGCAGCTCATCCGGTTCATAGGTCACCAGGTCGGCGTCGTGATTGGCAGACTCGATCAATACGGTCTGACGTGTGGCCCGCAATGTCTTGAACTTATTCTCGAGCCAGATGCAGTCACCATCGCGCTGGATGATGTTGGCAAGCCCCTCCGTGTCGCAAAAGGGGCACGCGGTGCCAGGGCGACGATTATCGTCGGGCTTACCGCTCGCCTGCTGGACATCGAATACAAGTGCCACGGGCTACACCTCCAGCGGCACAATCTTGGTGCCATGGAGCTCGGAGACGCCCAGTGCCGCCGCCACGGTATCGCGGTTGACCGTGGAAATGCCGCCGCCGGGAAGGATGGTCAAGCGGTCGCCCGCATACTCGATTAAGCGGGCCAGGTTTTCGAAGTTGTCCTCGATCGGCGTACCGGCAGCACCACCATGCGTCAAGATGCGTGTGATGCCGCAGTCGGCGAGTATGTCAATCGCGTCGAGCTGAGCCTCGGGCGAGAGCTGATCAAACGCCATGTGGAAGGTGATGTCGATGGGCTCACGCTTGCATTCCTCGGTCGCGCAGCCCGCGGCCATCACGAGAGCGCCCAACGTAAGCTCGTCGAGTGCCCATCCGCCAGCGCGGGGCTTGCAGCAGCCAAAGACTAAGCCGTCAACGCCGGCGCTCACGGCAAGGCCCAGGTCCATCTCCATCATACGCAACTCGTCCTGGTTGTAGTGAAAGTCGCCGCCACGCGGGCGAATCATGCACATCACCCGCGCATCGTGCTCGTGTGCATAGTTGGTCGTAGCGCTGATAACGCCGGCCGAAGGCGTGGTGCCACCAACGGCAAGGTTGTCGCACAGCTCGATACGCCTTGCACCGGCATCGATAGCCGCCGGCACCCGCTCAAAGTTCTCGGCACAAAACTCGTACAGCATAGATAGACCCCCAAAGACAGCAGATGTTTTCCGACGGGCATTGTCACACACCCCCATGAAGTTGCGGTGGAATAGGGACTCTTTTGGCCTCTGGAGCCCGTATTCAGTCCCTATTTCACCGCAACTTAAAAAGGGGCGCTGACTGAGATAGTCAGCGCCCCTTTTGTTAGGTGGGTTAGCCTCCGAGGTAGGCTTTGCGGACGTTGTCGTCATGCAGGAGCTCTTGGCCGGTGCCGGTCATGGTGATCTTGCCGGTCTCGAGCACGTAACCGCGTGTGGCGATGGAAAGCGCCATCTGCGCGTTTTGCTCGACCAGAAGCACCGTGGTGCCGGCCTTGTGCAGGTCCTCGACAATCTGGAAGATCTGTTCGATCAGAATCGGTGCCAGACCCATGGAAGGTTCGTCGAGCATAAGCAGTTTGGGGTTACTCATAAGGGCGCGCCCCATAACGAGCATCTGCTGCTCGCCACCTGAAAGGGTGCCGGCGACCTGGCGACGACGTTCCTTCAGGCGCGGGAACTGCTCGTAGACGCGCTCCAGGCCCGGAGCAATTGTGGACTTGAGCTGTGTATAGGCGCCCATCTCCAGGTTCTCCTCGACCGTCATCTGCAAAAAGGCGCGACGACCCTCGGGAACCTGAGCCAGGCCCTTACCAACCAGCTTATCAGCGGGCGTATGGGTAATGTCCTCGCCCATAAACTTGATGGAGCCGGTCTTGGAGCGCAGCAGGCCCGAGACGGTCTTGAGCGTTGTGGACTTGCCGGCACCGTTGGCACCAATCAAGGCCACGATCTCGCCCTCGTTAACGTTAAAGGAGATGTCCTTGATGGCGTGGATGGCGCCGTACCAGACGTTGATGTTGTAGACGGAAAGCATCGGCTCTGCCATTTAGTTCTCCCCCTTATCCTGCTTACCCAGATACGCCTCGATAACGGCGTCGTTGTTCTGGATTTCCTCCGCCGTACCCTTGGCGATAACCTTGCCAAAGTTAAGCACGCAGATGCCCTCGCAAATGTTCATAACGAGCGACATATCATGCTCGATAAGCATGATGGCGATGCCGAAGGTGTCGCGAATCTTGACGATGTTCGCCATGAGCTCTGCGGTCTCGGACGGGTTCATGCCGGCGGCAGGCTCGTCGAGCAGCAGCAGCTTGGGGTTAGTGGCAAGCGCGCGGACGATTTCCAGACGGCGCTGAGCGCCGTAAGGAAGCGAGCCGGCCTGCTCGTTTGCCAGGTGCTCCATGTCAAAAATGGACAGCAGCTCCATGGCGCGCTCGTGGGCGGCCTTCTCGTGCTTCCAATACGTCGGCAGGCGCAGCACGCCCTCAAAGCCGGAGTAGCGCTCCTGGTTGTGCAGGCCGACCTTAACGTTGTCCTCCACCGTCATGGTGTTGAACAGACGGATGTTCTGGAACGTACGGGCAATACCCATGCGGTTGACCTGGTAGACCGACTTGCCCGAAGTGTCCTCACCGTCGAGCAGGATGGTGCCGTGCGTAGGCTGGTACACCTTGGTGAGCAGGTTGAAGACCGTGGTCTTGCCGGCACCGTTGGGGCCGATGAGACCGGCAATCTCGGTCTTGCCGATAGTCAGGCTAAAGTCGTCGACTGCCTTAAGGCCACCGAACTCAATGCCCAGGTGGATGCACTCGAGTGCCGGGCGCTCGCCCAGGTCACGGTCGGGAACGATGGCGCCAGAAGGATACGGGACCATCTTGCCCTTGTTGAACTCAAATTTACTGGGCATCGGCTGCCACCTCCTTCTTGGAAGCAAAGCGGTCCTTGACGCGACCGAAGAACGCCTTGAGCTGCGGGTTGTTGGTAAAGATCATGACCAGGATCAACACGATGGCGTAGATGAGCATGCGGTAGTCCGAGAACTGACGGAGCAGCTCGGGAAGCACCGTGAGCAACGCCGCCGCGATGACGGAACCGCGCATGTTGCCCAGGCCGCCCAGGACCACGAACACCAGAATGAGGATCGACGTGTTGAAGTCGAACTTGGTGGCGGAGAGCTGCGAGAAGTTACCGCCGAAGAGAGCTCCGGCAGCACCGGCGAGGGCAGCGGAAACCACGAAGGCGATCATGCGGTACTCCGTGACGGAGATGCCTACGGACTCGGCTGCAATCTTGTTATCGCGCACGGCCATAATGGCACGGCCGGTACGGCTGCGGACCAGGTTGAGCACGATCACGAGTGTGACCATGACCAGGATGGCACCGGCGAGGAAGGTCGAGTACGTCGACACGCCCGAGGCGCCCTGGGCGCCCTTGATGATGGCGGTGCCGTCCTCGAGCAGGTGCAGGTCGTCGATCGTAGAGTTGCCCGTGATGTTAAAAATCACGTGCAGGCCGCGGGAGTCGACGCCCACAATGAGGCAGGTGACGATCTCTTTGATGATCTCGCCAAAAGCCAGGGTCACGATGGCCAGATAGTCGCCGCTCAGGCGCAGGACCGGGATACCAATCAAGAAGCCCAAGATGGCAGCGGCGATAGCGCCGACCACAATGCTGATGATCAGACGCATCGGATCGGACGGAACGGCGCTCTCCAGCGCGACGGCGGTGACGATGCCCGTGTAGGCACCGACGCTCATAAAGCCCGCGTGGCCCAGCGACAAGTCGCCCGCGATGCCGACGACGAGGTTGAGGGAAATGGCCATGACGATATAGGCCGTGATGGGAACCAGCTGACCGGCGATCATGCGCGGAATCATGTGGTTAGACTGCATAAAGAACACGATGGCGAAGGCCACGATGCACATGGCGTACGTGACAAAGTCGTGACGCGTCTGCTTGTCTTTAAGAAACTTCATAACGCTCACCTACACCTTCTCGGGGACGTACTTGCCCAAGAGGCCGGCAGGCTTGACGAGCAGGACGATGATCAAAACACCAAAGACGATGGAGTTGGCAAGGCTCGTGGAAATGTAAGCCTGCGCCATCGCCTCGATGATGCCGATGAGAATGCCACCGACAAAGGCACCGGGGATGGAGCCGATGCCGCCGAAGACGGCGGCGTCGAAGGCCTTGATGCCAGGCATGGCACCCGTCGTGGGCTGCAGCACCGGCGAGTAGGAGCACAGGAGCACGCCGGCGATGGCGGCGAGGGCGGAGCCGATGGCGAACGTCATCGAGATGGTGCGGTTGACGTTGATGCCCATGAGCTGAGCGGCGGCCTTGTCCTCGGACACGGCGCGCATGGCCTTGCCCATCTTGGTCTTACCTGTAAAGAACATCAGGCCGGCCATGATAACCAGGCAAGCGACGATGGTGACGAGCGAGACGGCGCTTACGTTGAACTTGGCCAAGAACTCCGGCACCTGGAAGGTGACGAGCGAAGTGAAGTTCTTGGGCGTGGCGCCCCACAGAAGCTGCGCGGCGTTCTGCAGGAAGTAAGACACGCCGATAGCCGTGATCAGAACGGCCAGCGGGCCTGCTTGGCGCAGCGGCTTATAGGCCAGACCCTCGATGAGAACGCCGAGAACCGTGCAGACCACACAAGAAAGAATTACAGATACCCAGCCCGGGAGGCCGAGATACGACGTGGCGCAGAACGAAACATAGGCACCGACCATGATGACGTCGCCGTGAGCGAAGTTCAGCATCTTGGCGATACCGTAGACCATGGTGTAGCCCAACGCGATGATGGCGTAGACGCTGCCCATGGACAGGCCGTTGACCAGGTATTGGATAAAGACCGTCATGTTCCACATCCCCCTTTCGAATAGGTTTCCAGTTGATGTATGAAACAGGGACGTTACATCGTCCCTAGATACCAAGCAAGCAGGGAAGGCCAAAACCTCCCCTGCTTGGGATCAAAACCGCTCTATGTAAGGCGGCCAATTAGGCCTGTACGTACTTGCCGTCGGTGATGACGTACGCCGTGGGCTCCTTCTGAACCTGGCCCTTATCGTTCCAGGTGAGCTTGCCGGTCAGACCGTCAACGGTAATCTTGAGCATAGCCTTGGACAGCTTCTCGGCGACCTCGGTCGGGTCGGCGTCGACACCAAGACCGGCCTCCTTGACGGCCTCGGCCACCGCGTGCACGCCGTCGTAGGCGTCGGCGGCAAACTGGTCGGGGGTATCGCCGTACTTATCCTTGTAAGCGTTAACGAAGTCGGCGTTCTTCTCGTCGTCGGCGGAGAACGGGGTCATGAGCAGCAGACCCTCAGCAAGAGAGGTATCGAAGCCCTCAACGCCCAGGATACCGTCCATGCCGTCGCAGCCCATCATCTTGACATCGTAGCCCATGTCCTTGGCGTTCTTGAGCAGGACGGACGCCGGCGTATAGTAGATCGGCGCAAAAATCATGGTGGCGCCAGCCTGCTTGGCCTTGGTCAGCTGGTTGGTAAAGCTCGTGGCGGAGTCGTCCTTAAAGGTCTCCTCGTCAACAATCTCGAGCTTGGACTCAGCGGCCTGGGCCTTAAAGGAATCTGCGATGCCCGAAGAATAGGCGTCGCCGGAGTTATAGAACAGCACGAACTTCTCGTCCGCATACTTCTGCGCCAGGAACTTGGCGGCGTTGACACCCTGGTTGGGGTCGGTGAAGCAAACCTGGAAGACGCAATCCTTGCCGTCGGTGACGTCCTCGGAGGACGCGGACGGGGTGATCATGAACGTCTTGGGGTCGTTACCACACTCTGCGGCAACGGCAACCGACGCACCCGTGGTAGTCGGGCCGACGAGGGCCTGCATGCCCCAGTCGAGCAGGGTGTTGAAGGCGTTGACGGCCTTCTCGCCATCGGCCTGGTCATCCTCGGCCTTGCTGGCAAGCGGCAGCTCCTTGGTCGAAAAATCCTTGCAGCCAAGCTCGACACCCTGGGTAACGGACTTGCCGTAGGACGCGTTGGCGCCGGTCAGCGGGCCGATGGTGCCGATCTTAAACGAAGCGTCGCTCGAAGCGGAACCGCTGTCGCCGCCGTTGGAGGAGCAGCCAGCTAGAATGGACATCGCCCCCAGACCTGCTGCGCTCGCGATAACGCTCCTGCGATTCATAACAGGGTTCAATGACTTACCGGTGAGGCTCGACATGCGGCTCTCCTCTCAAATCTCGTCGGGTTTCGGTTACCCGACAGGCCATCCTTCGCCGTGTTCGGCGTTCGCAAAATAGTAGACGCTTTAGTTGAGAAAAGTGGCGATTATTTCAACTTTTCTTTTGCTTTGTCCATTTATCCATATTTATGCGTATTTCTATCAGTTTATGCAGTTTAGCCACTTTATTATGTGAAAGTAATGTTTCTGTTCTGTTACAAGCGCCCTTGCCCTGAATAAAACGGCCTCACCGGTAGCGCTTTATGCGCACTTAGGCGGCGATGTACTTGCCATCCTGAATCACATAGGCCGTAGCGGGCTTTTCGACCTGGCCCTCGTCGTTCCACGTGAGCTCGCCCGTCAGGCCCTCAATCTTGATCTTGCGCATGGCCTTGGCAAGATCGTCGGCAATGTCGGCACCATCGGCCGTAATATCGATGCCCGCCTTGTCGATGGCCTCGGCGATGGCGTGGACACAATCGTAGGCGTCGGCGGCAAACTGGTTAGGCGTCTCGTCGTAGGCATCCTTATAGGCCTTGACGAAGTCGGCATTCTTCTCGTCATCGGCGGAAAACGGGGTCATGAGCAGTACGCCCTCGGCAAGAGAGGTATCGAAGCCCTCCACAGAGAGCAGGCCGTCCATGCCGTCGGTACCCATGAGCGTCATGTCGTAGCCCATGTCCTTGGCGTTCTTGAGCAAAACGGACGCCGGCGTGTAGTAGATCGGCGCAAAGATGAGCGTGGCGCCGGCCTCCTTGGCCTTGGTGAGCTGGTTGGTAAAGCTCGTGGAGGAATCGCCCTTAAAGGTCTCGGTATCGACGATATCAAGTTTGGACTCCTTGGCCTGCTCGGCAAAGGCATCGGCAACACCCGAGCTGTACGTATCGCCGGAGTTGTAGAACAGGGCGATCTTGGCGTCCGCGTATTTCTCGGCCAAGAACTTCGCAGCGCTGGCGCCCATGGTGGGATCGGTGAAGCAAACCTGAAAGACCGTGGTCTTATCCTTGGTGACGTCGAGCGACGAGGCCGAAGGCGTGACCATGAGCATATCGTCGGCGATCTCGCCCGAGACGGCGACGGCGGCACCAGTCGTGACGGGGCCGACGAGAGCCTGCATGCCCCAGTCGCACAGGGTATTGAAGGCGTTGATAGCCTTCTCGCCGTCAGCGACGTCATCCTCGGACTTAAGCGAGAGTTTGAGGTCCTTGGTCGAGAAATCCTTGGCGGCGAGCTTGGCACCCTTCTCGGCCGAAACGCCATAGGTTGCCGCGGCGCCGGTCAGAGGGCCGATGACACCGATCTTGAAGGTCTTGCCGTCATCGGCGGAGCCGCCCTCCGAGCCACCCGACGAGCAACCAGCGAGTGCCACGGTGCTGCCGAGCGCCGCGGCACCGGCGAGAAAGTTCCTACGGCTGAGCGTGCTGTTGATGTTGAACATGGTGTCCCCCTTTTCGCTGGCCGCAGTGCGGCCGTCTTGCGGTACGGGGCAAACCTTATGGCGCAAACGTTGACAGTTTGTTACGGAGTTTCGTTTGTAGCGAGCATGTTTCCAATGTTTCCGCAGCGTTTCGGGGGTGCCGTTTTGTGCGACTCCTGTTGCCTGGCGAGCACGCGCCCTCGGTTCACGCTAGAATGCACTCAACCTTTAAGCGGTTAATCCATCCATAAGATGCACGAAGGAGCTATCTATGAGCGAACCCCTGCGCACCGTGAACGTCGGTCTGATCGGTCTGGGAACCGTCGGCGGCGGCGTGGCCCGTCTGATCAAGAGCCACCACGATGAGTACCTGGCAGCCTACGGCATCGACCTTAAGCTGACCCGCGCCTGCGCGCTTGCTTGGGAGCAGGCCGAGGCGGCAGGCATTGAGCGCGAGGCCTTTACGAGTGACTGGCACGACGTCGTCACCGACCCCGCCGTCGACATCGTCGTCGAGCTCATCGGCGGCGAACATCCCGCAACCGAGATCTTCACCACTGCCTTTGAGCACGGCAAGCACGTCGTCTCTGCCAACAAGGCCCTGCTGGGCCGTCACGTCGAGACGCTTGCCGAGAAGGCACGCGCGTGCGGCGTGCAGATTAAGTGCGAGGCCAGCTGCGGCGGCGGCATCCCCATCGTGAGCACGCTTGAGCATGACCTGGTGGGCAACAAGATCCTGACCATCGCCGGCATCCTTAACGGCACCACCAACTACATCCTGTCGCGCATGGACGCCGAGGGCGCCGATTACGCCGACGTGCTCGCCGACGCACAGGCTAAGGGCTATGCCGAGGCCGACCCGTCCGCCGACGTCGACGGCTTCGACGCCGCCAGCAAGACGGCGATCCTCGCTTCCATCGGCTTTGGCACCCGCGTTACCACCGACGATGTGTACCAGCAGGGTATCCGTACCATCGGTGCCGAGGACATCGCCCAGGCCCGTGAGCTCGGCTACACCATTAAGCTGCTCGGCATCGCCCGCAACACCGACGCCGGCGTCGACGTCCGTGTGCATCCCACGCTGATCCCCGCCGACCACATGCTTGCCAAGGTCAACGGCGCCATGAACGCTGTCTACGTGGTGGGCGACGCCGTGGGCGAGACCATGTTCTACGGTGCCGGCGCAGGCTCCTTCCCCACCGCGAGCGCCGTCGTGGGCGATATCCTGTCGCTCTCCGAGCAGATCAGCCGCGGCGTGGCTCCGCTGCCCGAGATTGAGCCCTATGGTCACAACCTCGCCTTTAAGCCCATGGACGAGCTCCAGACCAAGTACTATGTGCGCCTGAAGGTCGCCGACCGCGTGGGCGCCCTGTCCGAGACGGTCGATATCTTTGCCAAGCACAACATCTCGATCTCGCTCATCAACCAGGTCGAGGACGGCAAGTCGGGCGTCAGCGATGCCTGCTCGGTCATCTTCCTAACGCACCGCGCGCTCGAGAAGGACGTCCAGGCTGCCGCCGCCGAGCTTGCCAGCGTCGACTGCGTGGCCGAGGTCGCCAACGTCCTGCGCATCGAGGACGTCGAGGCCTGGACAGAAGGCGTCATGGCCAACTAACCCAACGCTCGCCTAGCAATACGCGCCTTGAGGGCTCCCGTCCGATGTGGGACGGGAGCCCTTTTGTCACCTGCCCTAAGCACAACGGCAGAGCATATTTGCGCGAGCCGCTCATCGGTAACGCGGGCTACCGTTCACCGATATGCAAACGCGGCCGATTCCGGCTACCGCTACGCTGTGCTGCGAATGTCCGCCCACGATGAGAGGAAGCACCATGTTGCTCGAGGGCAAGAAAGCAATCGTCACCGGAGGCACGCGCGGCATCGGCTATGCCATCGCCTGCCGTTTTATCGAGGAAGGCGCTGCCGTCACCGTCTTTGGCTCGCGCCAGGAGACTGCCGACGCGGCCGTTGAGAAGCTGGCAGCCGCCTATCCCGACGCAAAGGTCTGGGGCCGCTCCTGCGACCTCACCTCGCTCGAAGCCGTGACCGAGGCCTTTACCCAGGCCGCAGCCGACATGGGCGGCTTGGATACAGTCGTCAACAATGCCGGCATCTCCCAGCGCTCGCCCCTCCTTAACTACACGGCCGAGGAGTTCGCCCAAGTTATGGATCTCAACGTCGTCGCCGTCTTTAATGGTCACCAGGCTGCCGCCAAGATCATGACCGAGGCCGGCCACGGCGGCACCATCACCACCACGAGCTCGATGGTCGCCAAGTACGGTCAGCCCTCCGGCGTTGGCTATCCCACGTCCAAGTTTGCCGTCAACGGTATGGTCCAGTCGCTCTCGCGCGAGCTCGCCCCCATGGGCATTCGCGTCAATGCCGTCGCACCCGGCGTGACCAAGACCGATATGGTCGCCAACCTGCCCGAAGAGGTCATCAAGCCCATCATCGCCACCATTCCGCTGGGTCGCATGGGCGAGCCCGAGGACGTCGCCAACGCCTTCGTTTTCCTAGCGAGCGACATGTCCTCCTATGTCACGGGCGCCGTGCTCCCCGTCGACGGAGCCGCCCGCTCCTAAAGGTCGCAAGCCACGACTTCGAACCTCAACGAGGCCCAACGCAAAAGGCGCGCTGTCTGCATCAACCGCAGGCAGCGCGCCTTGTTCTGCCTGCAGGGGAAGCTGCGTCCCGATATTTCAGCTCAGAACGGGGCGCAGCTTCCCTCAGGGCTTTCTTTCGGAAACTATGTCCCACTCTGGACGCGGATTCTGGGATGCATTTTCCGCGACGGCGTTGGCTACCTGCCGTCGTCGTCCTGGGCTTCATCGCGCGCATAGAGCTCCAGCATGCGGCGGCGGTATTCGCGCACGGCGAGCTTGGCGCGCTCCAGGCGGCGACGCTCGCGCGGGGTCAGCTCGGACGGGTCAACCTCATCACCATAGGTCTTATCGGCAAGAAGATGCGCCGCGTCCACGATGCGGGCATCGATGTGGCCGCTCGCTGCCTCGGCGGAAAGACGCTCGGCAATCGTATCGAGCGTAGGCAGGCCCTCGAATACGCGACCATGGCCATGCGATGTCAACAGCTCGTGCTCGCGTGCGAGCAGGCTTGCCAAATCGTGATGAGCACGCAGGATGTCGAGCGCATCGGATGGATGCTCGGCAACTTCTGCCACGGCGGCAACCGGCGCAGCATCCACCACGCGGTAGAAGAGCTGCGCGAGCAGCGGCATCAAGAACACTGTGATGGCACCGGCGGCAACCATGACCGACGCAATATCTTGCGACAGCGCGCCCGCGTTGACGGCAACACTCGTCACGGCAACGATGATCGGCAGGGCCGTGGTGCAGTACAGGGCCACGGTAATACGACCATACGCCGACACATCGCGCGTCGCAGGACAAATGCTCATAGAGATGAGAATGGGCACGGCGCGAATGATCAGCAACGCCACGATAAAGCCTGCGAGCAGCCCGGGGCGCGACGCCACGGCCGTCAGGTCGATCTTTGCGCCCGATACGGTAAAGAATACCGGAATCAAAAAGCCGTAGGCCAGGCCATCGAGCTTGGTCTCGAGCGTATGGTTGCCCTCGGGGATGATATAGCGCAGGACAAAGCCGGCGGCAAAAGAACCCAACACGATGTCGAGATCAAAGACGGCCGAGAACGCCACGAGTGTGACCAGGATGAGCACCGTCAGGCGCACGAAGGTCTGCGACGTGGTATCGGCGCGTTCCTCGACAAACGCAAAGAAGCGGCTGCCGACGCGCTTGGAGCGGCTTGGGACCACGGCCAGCAACACGCAAACCACCGCAAACAAGCCAAGGATTACGAGCGTTTGGATGCCAGTGCGGGCAGACAGCAGCACCGACATGGCGAGCACAGGGCCGAGCTCGCCCCAGGTGCCATACGCGAGAATCGAGTCGCCCACACGCGTGCCAGTGAGCGAGCGCTCACGCATGATGGGCACGAGCGTGCCGAGCGCCGTCGAAGTGAGGGCAAGCGTCACGGCGATACCGTCGAAATGACTGACTGAGAACCACGGGGTAAAGCGCACGGCAAGCCAGGCGATACCAAACGTGACGACCCACGTCGCCAAGCCGTAGCGCCCCTCGACGCCCGTGATGCTCTTGGGGTCGATCTCAAAGCCGGCAAGCAGGAACAAAAAGGCCAGGCCGAGCTCGGACACGAGCGAGACCTCGGCATCTACATGGATAATGTCGAGCATATGGGGTCCCAGCACCGCGCCAAACACGAGCAAAAAGACCGTCTCGGGAACGGGTTTCCCGGGAATCGCCGAGGCGATAAAAGGACTCGCAAAGGCCACGAGTGCGATGATGGCGAGCGAAACGAATGCCATGTGATGCCTTTCTCTTGTTTGCGCTTCACTGTAGCACCCTCGCCGTCCTCAACGCGCCGCGAGCTGTCGTATCATAGTGAGGTTTACAAACATGTGGCTCAAGGCGACCGCGAGGCTTGCCCCGTAAACCGACCGCTGCCGCATACCGTACCGTACGCCCAACCGATCAGGAAGGCAGGAACCAATGGTCTCTCGTATCTACGTGGAGAAGAAACCCGGGTTCGACGTCGAGGCTCAGCAGCTCAAGGGCGAGCTGACCGAAATTCTCGGCATCAAGGGCATCGAGGCCCTGAGGATCATCAACCGCTACGACGTCGAGGGCATCGACGAGGAGCTTTTCCGCTCCTGCGTGCCGACCGTCTTTAGCGAGCCCCAGGTCGATGTGACCTACGACGAGCTCCCCGCAAGCGATGGCGCCGTCTTTGCCGTCGAATTCCTGCCTGGCCAGTTTGACCAGCGCGCCGACTCCGCCAGCGAGTGCGTGCAGCTCATCAGCCAGGGCGAGCGCCCCGCCGTGCGCTCCGCCAAGGTCTATATGATCTCGGGCACTCTGGACGAAGCCGCCATCGAGGCCATCAAGCACTACGTGGTGAACCCCGTCGAAGCACGCATCGCCTCGCTCGACCTGCCCGAGACGCTGCACATGGAGACCCCCGAGCCCCAGCCCGTCGAGGTGCTCGACGGCTTCCGCGAGCTCGACGAGGCCGGCCTTGCCGCCTTTATCGCCGATCGCGGCCTTGCCATGGACGAGGCGGACATCGCCTTCTGCCAGCAGTACTTCCGCGATGAGGACCGCGACCCCACCATCACCGAGATCCGCGTGATCGACACCTATTGGTCCGACCACTGCCGTCACACCACCTTCGGCACCGTCCTGGATGACGTGACGATCGACGACGCCGTGGTGCAGCAGGCCTTCGACCGCTACATGGAGATGCGCCATGAGCTCGGTCGCGACGCCAAGCCCGTCTGCCTCATGGACATGGGCACCATCGGCGCCAAGTACCTCAAGAAGACCGGCGTCATGACCGATGTCGATGAGTCCGAGGAGATCAACGCCTGCACCGTCAAGGTGAAGGTCGATGTCGACGGCGAGGACCAGGACTGGCTGTTCCTGTTTAAGAACGAGACCCACAACCACCCGACCGAGATCGAACCCTTCGGCGGTGCCGCCACCTGCGTGGGCGGCGCCATCCGCGACCCGCTCTCGGGCCGCAGCTACGTGTACCAGGCCATGCGTGTCACCGGCGCCGGCGACCCCACCGTCCCCGTGTCCGAGACGCTCGAGGGCAAGCTGCCGCAGCGCAAGCTCGTAACCACCGCTGCCGCCGGCTACTCCAGCTACGGCAACCAGATCGGCCTTGCCACCGGCCAGGTCAACGAGCTCTATCACCCCGGCTACGTGGCCAAGCGCATGGAGGTCGGCGCCGTCGTGGGCGCTACCCCGGCAAACCACGTGCGCCGCGAGTGCCCCGCCCCCACCGACAAGATCATCCTGCTGGGCGGCCGCACCGGCCGTGACGGCATCGGCGGTGCCACCGGCTCCTCCAAGACCCAGAACACCGAGTCCATCGAGACCTCGGGCGCCGAGGTCCAGAAGGGCAACGCCCCGGTCGAGCGCAAGCTGCAGCGCCTCTTCCGCCGCGGCGACGCCTGCCGTCTGATCAAGCGCTGCAACGACTTTGGCGCTGGCGGCGTCTCGGTCGCCGTAGGCGAGCTTGCCGACGGCCTGTATGTCGACCTTGATACCGTGACCAAGAAGTACGACGGCTTGGACGGCACCGAGCTCGCTATCTCCGAGTCCCAGGAGCGCATGGCTTGCGCCGTCGCCGACGGTGACGTCGAGGAGTTCATGGGCTACGCCGCCGAGGAAAACCTGGAGGCTACCGTTATCGCCGAGGTTACCGCCGAGCCGCGCATGCGCATGGCCTGGAACGGCGTCGCCATCGTCGACCTGTCCCGCGAGTTCCTCAACTCCAACGGCGCACCCAAGCACCAGGTCGCCCACGTGTGCGCCCGCAGCGTGTGGCAGCCCAGCTGGGCCGGCACCACGCTCACCGAGCGCATGACCTCGCTTGTCACCGACCTCAACGTCGCTTCCAACAAGGGCCTTTCCGAGCGCTTCGACTCCACCATCGGCGCCGCGACCGTGCTCATGCCCTTTGGCGGCAAGACGCAGCTCACCCCGAGCTCGGCCATGGTCGCCAAGTTCCCCGTGGACGGCGAGACCACCACGGCGAGTGCCATGGCATGGGGCTTCAACCCCTATCTGATGGAGGCCGACCAGTTTGCGGGCGCCTACCTGTCCGTGGTCGAGTCCATCGCCAAGCTCGTTGCCGCCGGCTTTGAGCACAAGCGCGCCTACCTCTCCTTCCAGGAGTACTTCGAGCGCCTGCGCACCGAGGCCGAGCGTTGGGGCAAGCCCATGGCTGCCGTCCTGGGTGCCCTCATGGCCCAGGTCGACCTGGGTGCCGGCGCCATCGGCGGCAAGGACTCCATGAGCGGTTCGTTTGAGGACGAGGCCGGCGAGCTCAACGTTCCGCCGACCCTGATCAGCTTCGCCGTCGCCGTGGGCAGGGCCGCCCGTGCCGTCTCGCCCGAATTCAAGGGCCTCACGCACCGCGTCGTCCGCATCGCCCCCGCCACCTATGGCGAGGACTACCGTCCCGACGCTCAGCAGCTGCTCGCCGCGTTTGACACCGTCGAGGCGCTCACCGCCACCGGCGACGCCCTGGCCGTCTCCACGCCCGGCTACGGCTGCGGCGCCGAGAGCCTCTTTAAGATGTGCGTCGGCAACCAGATCGGTTTCGAGCTTGCCGAGGATGTGGACGTGGAGAGCCTCTTCACCCCGCTCTACGGCAGCTTTATCGTCGAGCTCGCCGAGGATGCCGAGCTGCCCGAGGTCGCCGACGGCGTTGTCGTCGAGCCCCTGGGCACCACCGTCGAGGGCTATGTCATCGATACCGGCTCCGAGGTCATCGAGCTCTCCGAGCTCCAGGAGGCCTGGGAGAGTGGCATCGAGGGCGTCTTTGCCTACCGCAGCGCCGGCGAGACCGCCGAGGTCGAGACCATCGACTTCCGCGCCAAGGATATCCACGTGTACGGCGGCGCCAAGATCGCCCGCCCGCGCGTGATCATCCCCGTGTTCCCCGGCAACAACTGCGAGTACGACAGCGCCCGCGCCTTCCGTGCCGCCGGCGCCGAGGCCGACACCTTCGTGATCAACAACCTCACGCCCGAGGCCGTCGCCGAGAGCACCCACGAGCTTGCCCGCCGCATCCGTGCAAGCCAGATCGTCATGATCCCCGGCGGCTTCTCGGGCGGCGACGAGCCCGATGGCTCCGCCAAGTTCATCACGGCGTTCTTCCGCGCTCCCGAGGTCACCGAGGCAGTCCGCGACCTGCTCAAGGCCCGCGATGGCCTGATGCTGGGCATCTGCAACGGCTTCCAGGCCCTGGTCAAGCTTGGCCTGGTGCCCTACGGCGACATCGTCGATGCCACGCCCGATGCCCCCACGCTGACGTTCAACACCATCGGTCGCCATCAGAGCCGTCTGGTGCGCACCCGCATCTCGTCCAACTTGTCCCCGTGGCTGTCGCAGTGCAGCCTGGACGACCCCTACACCGTCGCCATCAGCCACGGCGAGGGCCGCTTTGTCGCCAACGACGAGGTGCTCGCACAGCTGATCGCAAACGGCCAGGTCGCCACGCAGTACGTGGGCGAGGACGGCAAACCGAGCATGGACCTTTCCGTCAACCCCAACGGCTCCGCACTGGCCATCGAGGGCATCACGAGCCCCGACGGCCGCGTTCTGGGCAAGATGGGCCATGCCGAGCGCCGCGGCGACAACCTGTACCGCAACGTGCCCGAGCATGTCCCCGGCGATAAGTTCATGCCGATCTTTGAGAGCGGCGTGGCCTACTTCGCTTAATGCGTCCCATCGGGTACAATCCCCTCGGGTAATAACACCCGCCACCGGCACACCCGGTGGCGGGTTCTTTTTTGCTTCGCGCATACAGGAAGGACATCATGGAAAGCCGCAAGCCGTATCTCGCCACCCTGCCCGGACTCATCCTGGGCTGCCTCGTCTGCTGCGCGCTCTGGGGGTCGGCTTTCCCCTGCATCAAGATCGGTTACGGGCTCTTTGGCATCCCCGCGCACGATTGCGCCTCACAGCTGCTCTTTGCGGGCTTGCGCTTCACGCTTGCCGGCGCCCTGGTTATCGTTGGGATGAGTGCGGCCCAGCGCCGTCCACTCGTTCCGCAGGCTCGCGACATCAAGCCCATCTTTGTCCTGTCGCTCTTCCAGACTATCGGGCAGTACTTCTTTTTCTACCTGGGACTCTCGCGCGCCAGCGCCATGTCGAGTTCCATCATCGAGGCCAGCGCCAACTTCCTCGCAATCCTCTTTGCCGCCTTGGCATTTCACACCGAGAAGCTCAATACGGCCAAGGTGCTTGGCTGTGTGCTGGGCTTTACCGGCGTCGCGCTCGTCAACCTTTCGGGCGCGGACGGCACCTTTGGCTTTACGCTCGACGGCGAGGGCTTTATCTTGGCTTCCACTGTTGCAGGCGCCCTATCGACCTGCCTGATCGGCATCTTCTCGCGCGAGCACGACGGCGTCTTGCTTGCCGGGTGGCAGTTTTTAGTCGGTGGCGTGGTCCTTACCGCCATCGGGTTTTTGATGGGCGGCACGTTGTCCCCCACCGAAATCGCCCCCGCCATCGCGCTCATCATTTATATGGCGCTCATTTCCGCCGTCGCGTACTCGCTGTGGTCGCGCCTGCTTGCCGTCAACCCCGTCAGCTGCGTCTCGGTCTTTGGGTTTATGAACCCCGTCTTTGGTGTGGTGCTGAGCGCGCTGCTGCTCGGTGAGGGCGCTGGCACGAGCCCCGTCACCGTACTTGTTGCCCTGCTCTTGGTCTGCAGCGGCATCATCATTGTCAACAAACCTAAAAAGGCCTAGCGAGCTCACCTTTTTAGAGAGGGTGTTCGCAAACTTTAGCTTAATGGAGCACACTGGTTCTCGTTGATTTCGTACCGAGTCGCGGCGGCAGACGCCCGTCTTGCCGCACCGCGCCTGGGCATTATGGCCGGTGGCCCCCACAAACGCAAAAAGGGGCGCACGACCACCACGGTCGTGTGCCCCTTTTCCTAGCGTATCTGGACGCCGGCCTTCTTTTTCTCGGCCTTGACGCGGTAGAGCTCCGCGTCGGCAGCGCGAAGCAAGTCTTGCCAGGTATCGACGCCGTCACCGACCCGTGCGTAGCCGATGGACATCCGCAACAGATACGGCACCTCGGCGCGCGCGAGCTCGTCGTTGATTGCCGCGCACAGATGTATGATGTCCTGTTCCGCTGCCGCCTTTTGAAGGACTACGAACTCATCGCCGCCATAACGTGCGATAAAGCTGCCAGACGCCGTGCAGACCTTTTTGAGCGCAGCAGATAAGACCTGAAGAGCATGATCACCCTCCACATGTCCATAGCGATCGTTAATCTGCTTAAAGCCGTCAGCGTCCATCATGAGAAGATACACATCGTCCGTATGACCAACATTTGAGAAGAGCGACAGCATATAGGTCTCAAAACGGTTGCGATTGTTGAGGCCAGTCAACGGGTCGGTCGAGATGAGCTGCTCCTGGCAGATGATATAGAGCAGCAACATGCTAATCATTATGCCGACACAAAGGCCAGGCACCGAGTATACGATCTGAAAGGTACCGCCCACCAGGACCGGAATGGCGAAAAATGCTAAGGTTCGATAGATAGCCTTCGTCTGCAGGCTCTCGACCCTGCGAGATTGCACAAACGCATGCAGGGACGTATGTATAACGTAACAGTAGCTGACAATGGGCTGGATCATATAGGCAAAGCCGCGACGATACACGCCCTGCGAATCGATATAGAACAGGGCGTGCGTCCAGTAACTGGTAAAAGCCAGCACGACCACCAGAGCCGTAGGCAACGTTACAAGCACCACCCTATAGCGCGAGGTCACAAGGTGAGAGCCCTGCATCGTCTCGGAATAGATAAACCAAATGAGACACGCGATGGCGAAGAGCGAAAACGAAACCGCGTTGGAAATCCAGTTGGCTGCAATGCCCAACGTGCCGTCCACACCATCCGAAAGCGTCCAGATCATATCGAAGAAAATGTAGGCAGCAGACGTGTAGCCCAGCATGCTAAACAAAAGCTGCTGGGTGCTCGAGAACAGGGAGCGACGGCTTCGTACGGCAAGCCCGATAAGAACAATCATGCATAGCAGGAATATCTCAATCTTGAGTGCCTTAACCACTAGACGCCCTCCCTTCAATATCCAAGTGGTCAGAATCGCCCGATTCGTGTCTGGGCAATAAACGCCCCTTTCTCCGCAGGGGTAAGGGGAATAATAGCAGAGCGCCCGAACGTCACTGCAAGACAGCTCTCGTTCGGGCGCTCAAACGGCGCGAGTTGCACGCCGGAATCATTGATGGGTATCGATTGCTACTCGCCATCGATGTCGGCCGCGACAGCCTCCTCGATGGCCTCGACACCGGCAGGCGACAGGTCTTCCTTGCCCTGGCAGAACTTCTTATCGACCCAGCCGGTCAGAATCGGGGCCATGATTGCCGTGATGATGACGGCGGTGGCGATCTGCGCATACGCGGTGGGCGCAAGCTCGGCATAGCGCGGAGCGACCTCGGCGAGGGCGACCGGCGTGGTCATGGCCGTGCCGGCAATGGTGGAGCATGCCACAGCCGCCTTACCGTTGCCGCCACACAAGCGCTCGAAGGCAAAGGTAATGGGACCGACGATAAAGAGCGTGATGAGGCCCAGCAGGATACCCGAAATACCGCCGGTGATAAAGCTCAAAAGGCTCATGGACGCACCGAGCTGAAAGCCGATAACGGCGATCGCGGGATTGGCGCCGGGGACCAGCAGGTTCTTGATAAACGGGAACAAGTTGCCCAGGACCATGCCGATAACGAGCGGCAGGATGGATCCGATGATGGTGCCGACGGGGATGTTGGCGAGACCCGAAACACCAAGGATGATCATCGTGACGGCGGGGCCGGCCGTAAAGAACAGGATACCGACAGCGCCCTGCTCGGACTCATCGCCGAACTCGCCCATGATGCCCGTATAGAGCGCCATGTTGCAAAACGTAATGCCGCCGATGATGGAAACCGAACTCAGGCCTAAAAAGTTATCGTTAAAGAAGTACGCGACGCCCAGACCCAGCGCGGCTGCCACTACAAGCTTAGGAATCAGCACGACGATGCCGGTCTTGATGGCGCCCGGCGTGGACTTAAAGCTGATGCCGGCGCCCACGAACAGCAAGATCGCGGCAACGATGGTGTTGGAGCCACCGCGGCAGGCAGCCGTAAAGAAGCCGCCGACCTCAAAGACCTGCGGGCAGAAGGTATTGAGCAAAAGGCCGACGATCATCGGATAGATCATGATGTCGCCCGGGATACGCGGGACCTTGAATTTCTTTTGCTCGTTGGCGGTCGCTTCCTGTGCCATGAAACCCCCATTTCCGTTGACGCAGAACAAAAGCCCACGTCACGCTTTGCTACAGTAAAGTTTGACCATGGTACCAGAAGAAGCAGACCGCCTCGGTGAGAAATTCGATTCGTTAGGCCGGGACGATAACGCGTCCTGCTCCTATACGAGGCTCAAAACGATATAGAACACGATGCCCGAAACGCAGCACCACAACATCGACTTTGTCTTGATTGCCACCGCCACGACGCCGGCGGCCGCAATCCAGGGAACCAAGGCAGGCCAGAGTCCCGCGTCGAACGCGCCGGGGCTCACCAAGTCGTTGGCGACCAGCGCGGCAAAGGCAGCGGGCGGGATATAGCCCAGGGCCTCGGTAATACGGGGCGACAGGGTCCGCCCGCGCAAGGCGAACGCCGGCGCGATGCGAAAGAACGCGATAGCAGCCCACGACGACAGCCACAGAACCAAGAACTCGTTAACGGGCATCGCGGGCACCTCTTCCGTCAAATACAGCATCGCACGCCAGCGCAATGGCAATGCCGACCACGACGCTTGCCGGCACGGCAATATTCGCGAGGCCCAAGAACTTGCATGCGGCGACGGACACCGCGCCCGAAACCGCCGCGACAACGTTACCGCGCGACAGCCGCTGCGAAAAGAGCAGGCAGATAAAGAGCGAGGTGCAGACAAAGGCTGCAATGGCGGTGGGAACATCGACAACGGCGCCGACGATGGCGCCCATCGTACACGAAACGCCCCATGTTGCGATGAGGATCACGTTGAGCACAAAGGACTCGCGCGGGCCCCAATCCTCCCCCTCAATCAGCTTGGCAAGCGAGATGCCATATGCCTCCTCGGTAAGTGTCGCGGCGACGGCCAGCGTCTGGCGCTTCGAGGCACCCCTCAGATGCGGCGCGATCGATGCCGAGTAAAGTGCAAAACGCGAGGAGATGGCGGCAACGCTCGCGACGATCGATGCTGCAGGTACGCCCGCCAGCCAAAGATTGCAGATCATAAACTGGCCGCTGCCCGTCACAAACGTGCTGCTCAGGGCAAAGACCATCCAGGGCTCCATTCCCGTCTGCCCCATGATCATTCCGCACGGCGCGCCTATTGCAACATAGGTAAGCATCACCGGCCAGACGGTTCTAACGATTTTGAGCACCATACGCTTCTCATCCTGACAAGGTCTCCGAGCCGCATGTAGCGATACGGCAGAATCATCATCCGACAGCAACCGAGTTCACCTACAATTGCCACCGGATCGAAAGACACAACTTTTTAGGAAGTCATTATGACAGCTATCGATCGAGACCGGGCGCGCGCGGCCTTCAAAAGCTACACCGATGCCTACGACGCCACCAACCCACGTATCGCGCTCAAAATCGAGCATACGTACCACGTGGCCGAGGCATGCGATGCCGTAGCGCGCGAGCAGGGCTGGTCGTCAGAAGATATTGACCTGGCATGGCTTTGCGGCCTGCTACACGATATGGGCCGCTTTGAGCAGCTGCAACGCTGGGACACCTTTAAGGACGCCGAGAGCATGAGCCATGCGGCGCTGGGCATCGAGGTCCTCTTTGGCGAGAATCCCGCCGATGCACCCGCCGTAACGAGCATCCGCGACTTTATCGATGACCCGGCAGAAGATGAGCTCATCCGAGCGAGCATTGCCTATCACAGCGATTTCCGCCTACCCGCGCAGCTCGACGTGCGCACGCGGAGCTTCTGCGATATCGTGCGCGATGGTGACAAGATCGACATTATGCGCACCATCGCCGACAGCACCGTCGAGACCATCCTTAAGGTGGATGAGGACGCATTTCTCGCCAGCCACTTCTCGGCACCGACGCTGGCCGCCTTTGACGAGCACCGCTGCGTCACGCGCGATGAGCGCGATGAGCCCGCTGACTTCTTGGTGGGGCTTATCTGCTTTATGTTTGAGCTCGTCTATCCAGCAAGCCGCGCGCTGGCGCGCGAACAGGGCGATATCCACCGCCTGCTCGACGCGCCCTTTGGCATTACGCGGCCCTTTACCGACCCCGCCACGCAGGCAACCTGGAGCCGCTTAAAGGACGAGATGCGTAACTGGCTGGCGCGCGCCTAGCGCTCAAGCTGGGCTAGCAGCTCCTCAACGACCTCGACGGCGTCCCCAACAACCTTGTACTGGGCAGCACCGAAAATGGGGGCATCCGGGTCCTCGTTGATGGCGATAATACACTCCGCCCCACCGATGCCGGCGAGATGCTGGATGGCGCCCGAAACACCGATACTCACGAGAAGCTTGGGCGAAACCGATACGCCGGTCTGGCCAATCTGATGGCGATACCCCAGCCAACCCGCCTCCACGACGGGACGCGTGCAACCAAGCTCGGCACCCAGGGCATCGGCGAGCCTTCGCATCAGCGGCAGGTTTTTCTTGGAACCAATGCCGCGACCCACCACGACCAGGCGCTCGGCATCGGCGATCGAAGCCTGCTGCCCCCACTCCTCGGCGGGAATCGAGATCTCGACACGGGCCTTAACGTCTTCCGCAAGCATCACCTGGGTGATCGCGCCGGAACGGCCGTAGTCGAAGTCGGGCGCCTTAAAGATGCCGGGACGAACCGTTGCCATCTGCGGACGGTGGTTGGGGCAAATGATGGTGGCCATCAGGTTGCCGCCAAACGCCGGACGCGTCTGTTGCAGCAGCCCCGTCTCCGCATCCATCGAAAGTACGGTGCAGTCAGCCGTAAGGCCCGTCTGCAAACGCACGGCAACGCCGGGTGCCAGTTCGCGGCCAAAGGCGGTCGCACCGTAAAGAATGGCCTCGGGCTTGCGCTCTGCCACCAAATCGCAGATCAGCCGGGCGTAGACCTCCGCATCGTTCTGGCGCAGACGCTCGTCGCGACAAATCAGGACCTCGTCTGCACCGACGCAAACCAGATGCTCCAGGTCACCGAGAGAACCCTCGGGGCCCATACCGACCAGCGCCACCAGACGGCAGCCGCGAGCATCGGCAAGCTCGCGGCCCTTGCCCATGAGCTCGAAGGCCACGGATGCCACGGCATCGTTCTCGTCAGTTTGCACGAAGACCCAAATGTCTCGATATGCATCAAGGTCCACCGCACCGGCGGCCTCGTCGCGCTCGATCGAGATGGCGTTGACGGGGCAGGCGTCGACGCACCCGCCGCACAGGATACAGCCGTCGGTTACGCGGGCACAGCGATTGGGACGCTCGCCCTCCACCACAATGCCGCCCGAGGCACAGGCGCGAACGCAGCGACCGCAGCCGATACAGGCTTCGCTATCGATAATCAGTCCGCTCATCTATGCCATCCCCTCGATAATCTTGGCAAGCTTTGCCGCCTGCTCGGACGCCGTCCCCTCAACGGTCTCGCACGTTTGGTCACGGTCGGGCACAAACGAGCGCACGACCTGTGTCGGCGACCCGGCAAGGCCACAACGCGAGGGATCGGCGTTCACGTCGGCGGCACTGACCACGCGCACGTCCGCCTCCTCTGCCGCGCGAATACCGGCAATACTCGGCATACGCAACTGGCCAATCTCCTTGGCGGTCGTCATCGCGCACGGCATCTCAAGGTACACCGTCTCCTCGCCGGCATCGCATCCGTGAACGAGCGCCAGCGAGCCACACGTCGTAAAGCCCGCGCTTTGCACGCAGCTCACGTCGGTCACGCAGGGGATCTCAAAGGCACCGGCAAGCTCGGGGCCGATCTGGGCCGTATCGCCGTCCACTGCCATCTTGCCGCAGATGAGCAGGTCGAAGTCCTCGTCGAGCGCCTCGATGCCGCACTTGAGGGCATAGGTGGTTGCCAGGGTATCGGCACCTGCAAAGGCGCGATCGGTCAGCAGCAGCGCGTCGTCGGCACCTCGAGCGATGCAGTCGCGCAGCAGCGACTCGGTCGCGGGGATGCCCATCGACACCACCGTTACGCGTACGTCCATGCCAAAGCCGATAAAGTCGTCTTTCAGCGCCAGCGCGCATTCCAAAGCGCTCGCATCAAAGGGATTAATGACCGCCTGCTTGCCATCGCGCACGATGGTATTGGTCTTGGGGTCCATCTTGACCTCGGTGCTTCCCGGCACCGCCTTGACGCACACCACCATATGGAAATCGCTCATCTTCACGCGCCCCCTTTCTGGACAAGCTCATCCAAGAGCTTCTCCGAAAACAGGTTGCCGCGACCCAGCTGCCCGTCGGGATCGAGCTGGAGCTTGAGCCGCGCCGACTCGACCATGGCCTCGTGACCGTACATCGTCTCTAAGAAGCCCGCCTTGATCTTGCCGACGCCGTGCTCGGCAGAAACGGCACCGCCCATAGCCGTTACCTCCGCAGCCCACTGGGCAAACAGCTCGCCACCGCGACGGTAGCCCTGCGCATCGCGCGGCAGGATGTTCACATGCAGATGGTTGTTACCGATGTGCCCCCAGGCAGCAGATTCAAGCCCGCTTTCGGCCAGTGTGCGGCGATAGAGGACCACGACATCGGCAAGGCGTGCATTGGGCACCGACATGTCCGAACCCAGTTTGGTGATGGTGGGATCCGTGCGGCGACGCTCGTCGATAAGCATATTGACGCTCTCGGGGACCGCATGGCGGAAGAACCGCTGGCACTCGCGATCAACCTCGGTGCGCGCGACCCATGTCGCATCGTCGCGGCCACCCGCAAACTCGAGCACCCATCCCAGGTGGTACAGTTCCTCGGTCACCTGGGCCTCGTCATCGCAGTCGAGCTCCACGTACACACAGACCTTGGCCTCTTTGTCGAGCGCCGGCAGCGAGGCAAACGCCGTCGACTGCTCGCGCTGGCGACGTAGAATATCCAGGGCGCCAGCGTCGAAGTACTCGATGGCAGCCGCATGGGACAGGACGGGACGCACGGAATCGGTAAAGGACACGGCCTTGTCTTCGCTATCGAAAAAGCAGCTCACACCCCAAACGACCGCAGGCGCCGCCTGCAGGGCAATCTCGAGCTCGGTGATAACGCCGAGCGTGCCGCAAGCACCGATAAAGAGGTCGATGGCGTCCATTTCGTCCGCAACGAAATAGCCTGAGGCATTTTTTGTCTTGGGCATGGTATAGCCGGGAAGATCGAGCTCGAGCGTACGGCCCACTGCCGTCACAAGCGACAGGTGGCGACCCTGGGCAAAAGCCTCGCCGCGCTGAAGCTCAAGCAAATCGCCATCAGCCAGCGCGACGTGGAGTCCCGTGATATGTGGGCGCATGGGGCCGTAGGCGTAGCTGCGGGCACCGGAGGCGTTACATGCCGCCATGCCGCCCAGACAGGCAGACGTCTCGGTGGGATCGGTGGGAAAGAACTGCTCGGGGGCCTCTTGGAACTCCTCGTAGGCCTCAAGCGATGCCTGGTCCCAACCAGCGGTCGGCAGCACCTTCTTGCTCAGCTGCTTGCGCAGCTCCGAGAGCACAACGCCCGGCTCCACGCGCAGCAGAAATTGGCCTTGTTCATCGCGGCGAAGGCCCAAGTAGCGATTCATACGGGAAGTATTGAGGATATGCCCGCCGTGGGGCACGGCACCGGCGGCAAGGCCGGTTCGGGCGCCCTGAACCGTTACCGGGACACGCTCGGCATGGAGCTTTTCCAAAATGGCACGGACCTCGTTTTCCGTCGTCGGAAACGAGATGCTCGATGCTTCGCCCGATGCGCGAGATTCATCGCGACCATACTCTTCGAACTCGTCGGTGAAGGGTTTGATGGTTGCAGACACGCGAACTCCCCCTTTAGCTAACTACAGTGTTTGCAGGGAGATGTTACCGCATCGTTTCGTCGACGTGTTCGAGACCGTCTCCATAATTGGCGATTTTTACGTTCGTGCAATTCGGCGAGCGGCTTGATTTCCTCGGCAGACGATGCTTTTGACACATATGGCCCCGCCGTCGCCGACCGCGCGATTGTCGCTCGAAAAAAGTTGGAGTATTTTTTGCCGCCTTTTACCTGCGGAGACGCCAATCCGTCAAGCATTTGGTCAGAAATTGGTCAAGTAGCGGCTGATACCGTCGGCATCGACAGCCAAAACCGATAGAAGTTTTGGCCCAGAAGCAGGGAGGTTCCCATGGCATATTACTGGCCCCAGTACGGCATCGCCATCGAAGTCGACGACGATCCCCATCTCCTGCCTTTCGACGAAGAGGCATTCCCCGATACGACGGTCTACCACGTTACCACCGATGTGATCTGCGACCCCGAGTCGTTCTCGGCGCTCGCCCACCACATCGCGCATATCCACGACATCGAGCTCCCTCCCGACTTCGACGAGCTTGTCTACTCACGCCGCCTGATGCTTCACATGCTCTTTGGAGCGAACCCGTCCACCTTTGCGCGCATCTATACCGCCAAGGATGCCGCATGAGCGCGAAGAAGCCACCCCACTTTGCAGGCCTGGGTCGTCGCAAGAAGCTCATCGTTGCCTGCTTGGCCATCGTCTGTGCCCTTGTCGCCGTAGGACTATACGCTTGGCAGTCGCAGCCCGTACCCGAGGCGGGCGCTTCGGTTACGACGGCCGAGGGCAAAACGCGTCAGGAAATCCAAGATGAGCTCGACGCCATCGTCCGCGACAACATGATGACGATTTCGGTCGCACCGGTCGCTCAGCTGCAGGAGGACGGCAAGCTGCGCGTCAACGTGCAAAACGTCCAAGACAATAAATTTCCCCAGCGATTCCGCGTCATCCAAAACGACGAGACCATGTACGAATCCGGTGTGGTCGAGACCGGCAAGACAATCGAAACGTGCCCCGCCGGCGACATCAAAGAAGGCGAGGCGTACATCGAGATTCAGGCGCTCGATGCCAAGACCCTCGACAGCCACGGCAATCCGACACGTGTCAAGGTGCGGGTTGAGCAAGCCGAGAACTAGCTTTTCCGGCCGACGCGGCACCGCACGCAATTCACCAGCATTCGTCCAATCATCGCGGGGACGGCCCGCGGCGAATAGAAAGGAACGACCATGGACATCACCAGGAACATGAACGGAGCCAGAGCGCTCGCCGTGGGCGCAGGGCTCGCGCTCGCGCTCGCAATGGGCGCCGCCCCGACGCCAGCTATGGCAGCCGGGCGCGTTGGAACCACGAAGGTAATGGTCAGGACCGAGATCGACAACGTTGAGTTCAAAGTTCCGACGGTTATTCCCTTCGTCGCCAAGGCCGACGGCACGCTTCAGGGCCCCTCAGAAGACGCGACCACCATCGACAATCATTCGGCCTACGGCATCCATGTCACCAACATGAAGATCGACGCCATGAACACCTGGACCATTGCCGCCGATGCCAAGGCCGGAACCGCGCAGAACTCCATCGACTTTAAGGTCGGCCCCGACGGCGCGCTCCAGAACGCCAGCGCCGCAATGCAGGGAACGGGCCTCGATCTTTCCAAGAATGCAGCCTTCGACATGGGCTACCAGGGCATTGCCGGTGGCACGGACAAAATTAAGCTCAAGACAAGCGGAAACGTCGCCCGCGTCACGCGCGACATCTTCCGCGTAACCGGCGAAGGCGATCAGGTTGCAACGATCACCTGGACGGTCGAGCCCGGTGCGCACACGGCATAAGGCCGTCGCCCTGGCCGCCGCCGTCAGCATCCTAGCGTTTGGGCCAGCCATGGCCTTTGCCCAGCAAGAACAGGCGCAGGCCGCCACGCAAGTGACGGTCGACCTCTCGGAGCTCGACCGCAGCGACCGCGAGGAACCGTTGGCGCAGACAGGCGACAAACGATGGCTCTTGGCAGCAGGCGCCGCAGCAGCAGGCGCGGGAACCGCCGGCCTCGGTCTGCACATCAAACACAGCCAGAAACAAAACATGAACAGGCCGCACTAAATTAGCTAAGGAGACCCCATGGCATCGAAGAACCTTTTGCCCGTCGTCGCACTCTGCGGCGCGCTCGCAACCGGAACGCCTGTCGCCGCTTGGGCGACTCCTGTCATGGCAGACTCCTTACCAGCGGCCCTAAGCTCCGCACCAAATCCGTCGAGCGCCATTGCGTGCAAGCGTTTTTCGATCGCACAGGCCGCAATCTCAACCTCGGGATGCCTTCGTCGTAATACGGACGGCTCGATAGTCGTGGATATCAATCGTTCGAACAAGGCAAACGGCTCCCAGGCGGGGTGCGCCGTCTGCACGTGGCGCTCGGTTGTGCTCGATGCAGATGGCGATCCATGCAATTTAGAGCTGCGCATCGACATCGCTTCGGTCGATGACTCGGCGAACGGAGCGAAGGTCGCCTTCGACGGTACGTTTTTTGAGAAAGGAGGCGGTATATGTCTGGGCTGCGCCGCCGCGAATGCAGACGACACGCAGCCCACCCTCTCATTCACGGCATCGTTGCGGCTGACCAAAGCCGGTACCGATGCCATCGCGGCGGGAGAAGCGTCCCTGCTGTTCTACGCCGTCAGTACCAAAGACACAGACGCTCATTTCGAGAAGCCAGCCGGATCACTCAGCCTTACACGAGGGATAGAGGCAGGCCCTATTGAAATCGATGCCCGCGCGCAAAGCAGGCAACGCATTCTTGCCGACCCGGCGCTTCTCGAAATGGAGTGGAACGGATCCGGAGCCATCGGAATTCTCCCCTCCGCGTTTGACGCCAAGACGCTCCCCCCAAACGACGAACCCATCAACGCAACCATACAAGAAGAGAGCGCGGACAAAGAAGCAGGTGCGGGCGACACGCCGTCGCCGACAAACAGCGTCCCAGCTTCTTTCGAAGCGCCGAATGAGCCCGCTGCCGATCCAAACGATCCCGAGTTCGCGGACAGTCTGGGGCTTGCTGATCCTCAAGAGATCGATGAAGGTAACTGCTGCGTGCTTGCCGCGCTCGACCACACGGAGGTCATCGACGCTGCGAACATCGAAGTTGCCGCCGCCAATCAGCCCGTCCGCAAGTCGGCTATCATCGCATTTCCTGAATCCATCGAAGTCGTCTTTTTGCCATCGGGCGAGGTCGTGGCCCCAACACTGCTCACCTTGTTGGGCGCCAAGAATACTCGAAACGAAATTAAAAAGGTCACGGTTGTCGACCCTGCAACCACCGCCAAGCTGCGTCTATACGCCGTTGCTCCAGACGGAGGCAAGACCTTGGAATTCGATGGTGACACACTCCTAGCCTGGCGACGTCTGGACATTATGCAAGACGTCTCGTATCAGATCGAACTCGAAGGGTTTGATCGTGCCCGCGATGCCAATATCATCGCCGCGGCTATTGAATCCCCGCAGCGGCTTATGACACTGCGCTTTGAATACTATCCCTATGTCCCGACAACCACCTGAGGCTTAAATGCTGCACATCATTCCTAACACCACTTATATAACGTATTAGATGAGTCGCGATGTGCCTCGCATTTCGTTCTGCTACGATTGCCACGTTGGCATCAATACAGGAGGGCTCATGCCGGGCTTGGGAACAATCATCAACGTTGTGCTTTTAGTTGCGGGCGGTCTTTTGGGATTAGCGGGCGGCCGCTTCATTACACCGCGCATCCAAGACACGCTCATGAAAGCATCGGGGCTGTGCGTCCTGTTTATCGGCCTGGGCGGCACCATGCAAAAGATGCTCATCATCGATGGAAAGGCGCTAGCGACCACCGGTACCACCATGCTCATCGTCTCATTTGCGCTCGGTTCGCTCATCGGCGAGGCCGTCAACTTGGAAGCCGCCATCGAGAACCTTGGCGAATGGCTCAAGCGCAAAACCGGCAGCGAGGGCGATAACGAGTTCACCAACGCTTTTGTCTCGACTTCACTCACCGTGTGCATTGGCGCCATGGCCATTGTGGGATCGATCCAGGACGGCCTGCTCGGTGACTGGTCAACGCTTGCCCTGAAAGGCGCATTGGACTGCATCATCGTCTGCACCATGACGGCGTCGCTTGGACGCGGCTGTATCTTCTCGGCCCTGCCCGTTGCCGTATTCCAGGGCACGATCACGCTTTTTGCCGGCGCACTCTCCCCCATCATGACCACCGCAGCCCTCGACAGCCTTTCGCTTGTGGGCTCCATGCTCATCTTCTGTGTTGGCGTCAACCTCATCCGTCCTCAGACCTTCCGCACGGCCAACATGCTCCCCCCCGTCGTCGTAGCGGTCATCTACGCCCTCCTGTTCTAAACCATCTGCATAGTGATATCTCGAACATCTGTTTGATGCTGTGCTATGATATGAGGTCATCGTAGCTGCGTTAGGAGAGGAGAGACGGTGGCCGACCAGGACATCAAGATGCTCATCGAGCGCATTATGGCCGAGGCCCGGACCCATCAGTCTGCTCGCTTCTCAAACGAAGTCTATGCTGACGAGCCGATTCTCAAAACCGGTCGTCAGATGCAGAATTTCCTTCCCGACCAATACCGCAAGATGCGCGAGATATCGCGCTGGCAGAATGACCCCAAAGGCGGTGCGGGACGCTGGCTTTCGGAAGCCGAGCTCTTCTACCGCCAAGGCCTGCTGATGGCCGGCTTTGAGGACGATTGCCCCTATAACGGTACGTTCAAGTCGTACTTCCCAACCTACAACGCTATGAGCGATCGCCAGCTGCGCGGGTACTTTACCTGGCGCGCACGGGTACGCCGCGGAACCGTCGAAGAAACGTCGACGTCGTTTGCTTTTCTGTATCTCTACGAATTGATCTGTGGCATTGGCGTGGACAATCCACTCGATGGGTTCAACAAAATCAAGGCCTTTTGGGATGCCTATCGTGCCTTCGAGCCCGGCATCGACCGGTTTGCACGCGTGTGGCTGCAAGATTACGCCGTGTTCCACGGGCTCGACCCCAAGCTGCTTCGCGACTCTAAAACCGTCATGTTCGATAACGCCCTTATCGAGCTGCGGCACGCGGCTCGAGACCTTGTACCAGCACAGGTACCGTCCGGCCAGACCCCTAAGCGTCGCAAAACCTCCGAGCCCACGCTCCCCCTTCCGCCCGACGAGGCAGGCGAGGAGCGACTCATGACCGCTATAAACGCCCTCTCCACGTACAACCTGAATAACTCACGGCTCGACCGTTCCCACCATCGCGACCTGCGCCACGTGGCATGCGCCGTGTATGTCCGTATGGCGCGCTACTATGACACGCACCGAAAGACCGGCATCGTAGCGAGCTTGTTTGGGGAGGAGACGGCCATGCCCTACACCATGTTTGCCTCGGCCGTATTCTTTGCGCCCGAGCGCCACGAGGACTGCGAATACCGCCTGGATCCTATCCATATCTACCGTTGCCAAAACGGCTTTTGGGAATGCATGCGTATCCACGGCAGCAGGCAAAAGAGCAGCAAACTCGGCGAAATGATGCGCGCCTGCGACCAACGCCTACGCCTGGCGCTGGACCCCGCCCACCCCCTAAAGGAGGAGAAGGTCCCCAAATATCTGACCAAGATCATCGATGACGAGATCGTGGCATGGCTTTCGTGGGATGCCGCGCACCAGCCCGTCAAGATCGATATCGATTTGAGTCAGCTGGGACACATTCGGAGCGCCGCCGCACAAACGCGTGAGGCGCTTTTGATCGATGAGGAGCGCGAGGACGATGTGCTCGCAGAGGTCGATACGGTGGACTCCGAGCAGCCGAAAGCCGAGCCCGCAGCAGACGCGTTTGTCGAGCCGGTCACGGCGGCCGCAGAGCAGGACGAGGCCGACGAGCCAACCATTTCCACCGAACAGTTTGGTGTCGTGGCGCCGCTTCTTGCGCCGACGCCCCCGCGCGCAGCGGCTGCGCCCACTGACGCCGCGAGCGAACTCGCACCCGCCGCAACCGCGTATCTGCGCGCACTGCTCGAGCAGAACGCAGCGCAAGCGACATCGGCAGTGGCGCACTCGGGCCAGAGCGAGGACATGCTCGTCGATAGCATCAACGAGGCGCTCTTTGACCTGGTGGGTGACACCGTAATTGAATTTGGCGCGGCAGGACCGCAAATTATCGAGGACTACGAAGCAGACGTGAGAGGATACCTAGACTATGAGTGATACCGCATCCGCAGCACCCCGCGTGCCCAAGCGCGTCGCCGCCGTCATTCTCAACTCGCTCAAGGGCGGCGTGGTCCCGCGCATCGGCCTTCCCTACATCACCGTAGGGCGCGAGGTCGAAATCCGCGCCCTGCTCACCGACCTGAGTCTCATCGCCGACGGCGGCGCGAGCTTCCGCTTTCTGGTCGGTCGCTACGGAGCCGGCAAGAGCTTTTTGCTCCAGACCATCCGCACGCACGCCATGGGCGAGGGATTCGTCGTCGCCGATGCCGACCTGTCACCCGAGCGCCGCCTACAGGGCGGCCAGGGGCAGGGCCTTGCCACCTACCGCGAGCTCATCCGCAACATATCGACTAAAACGCGCCCCGAGGGCGGTGCGCTCAACCTAATCCTCGATCGCTGGGTCGCCTCGTGTGCCGATGCCGATGAGTCTGCCGTCAATGCCCAACTGGCCCCGCTCGAGGAAATGGTCCACGGCTTCGACTTCGCCCGTATGCTCCGCCGCTACCGCGCGGCCGTATCCGAGGGCGACGAAGAAGCTATGAGCCGCGTGACCAAATGGATTCGCGGCGAGTACCGCACCAAGAGTGAGGCACGCGCCGAGCTGGGCTCCTCGACCATCATCAGCGATGACGACTGGTACGACTACGTTAAGCTCATTGCGCGCTTTTTGGTCTGCGGCGGCTACAAGGGCATGCTGGTGCTCATCGACGAGCTCGTGAATCTGTATAAGATTCCCAACGCCATCACGCGCCAATACAACTACGAGAAGATCCTAACCATGTACAACGACACGCTCCAGGGCAAGGCGCAGTACCTGGGCATGATCATGGGCGGCACGCCAACCTCCATCGAAGACCGGCGCCGCGGTGTGTTCTCCTACGAGGCCCTGCGCAGCCGACTCGCTCAGGGCCGCTTTGCGCGCGAGGACCTTAAGGACATGCTCGCGCCCATCATCCGTCTGCAGCCACTCACCTACGAGGAGCTGCTGGTGCTCATCGAAAAACTCATGCAGATCCATGCCGGCTACTTTGGCTGGACGCCCACGCTTACCGAGAACGACTTGGTGGACTTCCTCAAGATTGAGTTTGGCCGCGTGGGAGCCGACACGCATCTGACGCCGCGTGAGGTCATTCGTGACTTTATCGAGCTGCTCGACATCCTATGCCAAAACCCCGACGCCAACGTGGCCGAGCTACTGCAAAGCGTCGGCGGCGACGCGCTGGCGCCGGCAACAGCAACAGGCGACACCGGCACCGCAAGCGGCGACCGCAATTTCGCCGAATTCACCATCTAACCTGCCAAAAAGGGACAGGTTTATTTTGGCAGGCTTTATCTGGGCAAACGTCGAGGCAGTAATGCAGCAAGCCACTGCCCACCGCGTTGAGAGATTCGTTTTTGAAAGGAGGCCCCGTGAACGCCTTTGACCGCTACGCCCCGTTTATCCAAGACTTCATCTACTCCCACGATTGGGAGAGTCTACGCTCCATCCAGGTTGCAGCAGCTGATGCCATCTTTAACACTCAGGACAATGTGCTCCTGACGGCATCCACGGCTTCCGGCAAAACCGAGGCAGCCTTCTTTCCCATCCTGACCGAGTTTTGGGAGAACCCGCCCGCGAGCGTTGGCGCCCTCTACATCGGCCCCCTCAAGGCACTCATCAATGATCAGTTCGTCCGCCTCAACGACCTGTGCGAAGAGGCCGATATCCCCGTCTGGCACTGGCATGGCGATGTTTCGCAGTCGCACAAGGCTAAGCTCATCAAAAAACCGAGCGGTATCTTGCAGATTACGCCCGAGTCGCTCGAGGCGCTCCTGATCCATAAGCACATGGCAATCCCTCGTATGTTCTGCGACCTGCGCTATGTGGTTATCGACGAGGTTCATTCGCTCATGCGCGGCGACCGCGGCGGTCAGACGCTCTGCCTTATCGAGCGCCTCTCGCGCATGGCGGGCGTGCAGCCCCGCCGCATCGGCCTTTCTGCCACCATCGGCGACCCCGAGCGCACGGGCGCCTTTCTCTCACAGGGAACAGGACGCGATTGCATCATCCCCCGCTTTGAGGAACCGCGCCGCGTGTGGCGCATCTCCATGGAGCACTTCTACAACTCGGGTCCCCAGGCACAGCAGCGGGGATTCGAGAGCACGGGTCCACAAGAAGCCGAGATGCTTGCTTGCGAGCGTATTGAGCCGGCGGCGCCCGCGGCGCTGCCGGCTGGCGCCCAAGACGTGCGCCACAGCGGACAGCTTACACAGGAGGAACGCCGTCAACGTCGTGAGCGGGCACGGGGCAAGGCCGCTCCCAAAGACCGTCGCACTTCTCCGGCCCCCGAGGGCGAAGTCGATATCCCCCGGGCCGATGAGCAGGCGCTCCTCAACCCCACCGACACCGCGCCCGAAAACGCCGATCCCGGCATGGGCTATATCTTTGAACACACCCGCGGGCGCAAGTGCCTGGTCTTTGCCAACTCGCGCGAGGAGGCAGAGGCCGTGTGCTCCATGCTGCGCAGCTACTGCGAGAGCCGGCACGAGCCCGACCGTTTTCTCATCCACCATGGCAATCTTTCGGCATCGCTGCGCGAAACGGCCGAGGAACTCATGCGCGATGAGGAGCAGGCACAGACAACCGTCACCACCTCCACGCTGGAACTCGGTATCGATATCGGCCGTCTGGAGCGTGCGTTTCAGATCGACGCGCCGTTTACCGTCAGCTCCTTTTTGCAGCGCATGGGGCGCACGGGACGCCGCGACCTTCCGCCCGAGATGTGGTTTGTCATGCGCGAGGAAGAACCCGAGCCGCGCACGATGATGCCCGAAACCATTCCGTGGAAGCTCCTGCAGGGCATCGCACTCGTACAACTCTATCGCGAGGAAAAGTGGGTCGAGCCGCCCGAGCTCGATCGACTCCCCTACAGTCTGCTCTATCACCAGACCATGTCGACGCTTGCCAGTACCGGCGAACTCACGCCGGCAGAGCTTGCCCAGCGCGTGCTCACGCTCAGCTACTTCCACCGCGTCTCGGCCGATGACTATCGCGTGCTACTGCGTCACCTCATTAAGATCGACCATATCCAAGTCACCGAGGGCGGTGGGCTCATTGTGGGCCTCGCGGGCGAGCGCATCATTAACAACTTTAAGTTTTACGCCGTGTTCCAGGAAAACGAGGAGTTTACCGTTCGCAGCGAGTCGGCCGAGTTGGGCACGATCGTCAATCCGCCACCGCCCGGTGAGCGCATCGCCATCGCCGGACACTGCTGGATTGTCGAGGAAGTGGACTGGAAGCGTCATACCGTCTTTGCCACGCAGGTCAAGGGCCGGGTGCCGGCCTACTTTGGCGACTGCCCCGGTGACATCAACACACATGTACTCGAGCGTATGCGCAAGGCGCTCAACGAGCACGCGGTATATCCGTACCTTATGGGTAACGCACGGGCCCGCTTGGCGCAGGCTCGCCATACGGCCGGGATTTCGGGCGCAGGGACCAAGCCGCTCATCAACCTGGGTGGCGACACTTGGGTGCTTTTCCCCTGGTTGGGCAGCTACGCCTTTCTGGCGCTCGAGCGTATGCTCAAGATTAAATGCGCCACGGAGCTGGGCCTTCGCGGACTCGACCCATCACGCCCGTACTTTATGCAGTTTAAGATGAAGGCCGACGAGGAGACGTTCTTTGAGGTGCTCGCCGCCGAGGCCGAGAAGGACTTCGACCCCATCGAACTCGTCTATCCCGGCGAGGTGCCTTATTTTGATCGCTACGACGAGTACGTTCCCGAGGAGCTCGTGCGCAAAGGCTTCGCCGAAGGCGTGCTCGACATCGAGGGCATGAAGCAGCGCGTCCTCAGCTGGCGCGACCACGCCTAAGACCAGTCTTTTTTGGGACGGGGAGACTTACTTGTCATGAAGGACGGTGCCAAGGAAGTCGGTGTCGAAGGGCACGGCTTCGGCAAAGGCATAGTCACCGTCGCTGGCGATGAGCAGGTAGTTTCCCGCGCCGCCGAACTCTGCATCGCCACATGGGACCACCCAAGCGTGGGCGAATACCTCGAGTGCCGTGGCAGCGCAATCGCGCAGGAACGTCACATCGCTCCCCTCGCTTGCGCTCACGATATTGGCAACGTAGATGCCGCCCGGGTTCAAGCTACCCCGCGCCAGACGCAGCGCCTCAACGGTTGCCAGCTCGCGTACGGGCTCGGCACCGCCAAAGCAATCGCTCACGACCACGTCGTAGCGACGATGTCCCACGCTCGTCACGCCCAGGTACGAACGCGCCTCGGCGGTAATCACCCTCAGGCGATCGCCAACCGTACGCTCCAACTCCTCCAGATAGAACCAGCGGCGCGCCAGACGTGTAATCTCGGCATCGTATTCGATGACGTCCATGCGCAAGCTCTCGTGCGACACCAGCGCATATTTGGGATAGGCAAACCCACCGCCGCCCAGCATAAGCATACGGTCGATACCGTGACCATAAGCGTCACGCATTGCATCCTCGGCCTCAAACACATCGTCAAATGCACGATAGTACGCAAAGACGGGCTCAGCCCAACGCTCGCCAACGTAGCTTGCACTTTGGTAGACGCCGCCTTGCACCAACACGCGGATCTCATCGCCGCGCTCATCGTGCACGCGTTTCACACGCGCCAACCCATTGCGGGTTCGCGCAACCTGCAGACAGGCAGCACGAACAGCGAAGGCAGCCGCACCCAGCGCCGCAGCTCCCAGGGCAACGCCGGCAACGACGCCGGCAGAAACACTCGGTTTGTTCATCTAGAGCTCCTTTTGCAGATAGAGTCCTCGGTCGTAAAAACCCAAATGGCGATAGTACTCGCGCGTACCGATCGCGCTGATCACGTTGATGCGCGCATAGCCCACGTCCCGAGCAATATGGCACGCACGCTCCACCAGCGACCGTCCCAATCCATGGTGCTGGGCTGCCTGGCCTTGATCCCCCACGCGCGCCGCCATGCCATACACATGCACCTCGCGAATCATCGCCTCATCCGGCGTCGTCAGCAACTCGTCCGCATGTGCGGTGACAAAGGCACGATCGGGCAGGGACAGGCGCAAAAAACCCGCGATCTTGCCTTCGGGCGTCACCCACTGCAAAAAGCGCTCGTGCGTCACCGGCGTCTCGTACGCCACTTCCTCGTCAAGGGTCAACTCGTCCAGGTCGGCACCCGCCGTGCTGATCTCGCGATAGCGTATCTCACGCACCGTCGCGCCTTCCCCACGAGCCGCCAAGCGGTTTTCGACGAGCTGACGCAGGTTGGGTTTCTTGTTGCCCACCATGATGTCGTCGGAGCTAAAGTCGCGGATCATGCGGCTGATGCGGCAGAACGCCGGCGTCACCACGATGTCGTCGGCCAACACATCGAGCAGCTCGTCCTCGGTATAGGGGCGCCACTCGCCACGCTCGTAACAGCCCACCAGACGCGAGCCCTCGATGAGCGCGCACGGGTAGACCTTGACCTCGTCGGGCATAAAGGCGCCCTCGGTCATAAAGCGCTCGTAGTCGCGCTTGTCCCCATCAGGCGTGGCGCCCAGCAAGTTGAGCATAAAGTGCGCGTGGATCTTAAAGCCAAACAGGCGCGCGAGCGAAAACGCCCGCTCGATCTGCGCCACCGAAATGCGGCGCTCGTTGATATCGAGTAGATGCTGGTCAAGACTCTGAATACCCATCTGAATCTTGGTGCAGCCCAAGCGGCGGATAAGTGTGAGGGCCTGCGGCGTTACGGCATCGGGACGTGTCTCGATAACGAGCCCCACCACGCGATGCTTCGCCGTCTCGTTGATGCGCTGCTGACGCTCAAGTTCCTCCATCGTTGCCGCCTGCCACTCGGCAACCTCGCCCCACGGCGTGCCAGGGCCGTACAGACGACGCACCGCACGGTTGTAGCCGCCCACAGCAACATCCACGCGCTCCTGCTCTCCTGCAACACCGCTCGCGAGCTCGGCCTCGTCTGTCGCAATGCCGGCAGCCCGGTAGCGCTCGCGACGCCCCGCCACCACCGGCGGCAGGGCATCGGCGGGCGCATCGTCGAGCAGGCGCCCCGCCTCGGCACGACTGATGCCCGGACGCGCCAACATGGGATTTGCCGCCACGCCCGCCACCGCATCATCATTGAGCGCACGGAAGAGCTCCAACATAAACCACGTCTGATACCCTTGCGGATAGTCGCTCCAGGTACCGCCAAGCACAATAAGCTCGATTTTATCGGTCGCATGACCCATCTGCGAAAGCGCGGTCAGGCGAGCGCTCACCTGCAGATACGGGTCGAAGCAGTTTTGCTCCGCACGAGCGCATGCCGGCTCGGCGTGCAGATAGCTTTTAGGCATGCGCAGGTCGTTGGGGCAAAACAGGCAATCGCCCGAGCACGGCCAGGGCTTGGTGATGACGGTAATGGTCGCCACGCCCGAAGCCGTGCGACGAGGCTTCATGCGTAGCACCTGCAGCAGTTGACGCTCCAGCTCCGCATCGACATTCCATCCAGCCCAACGAGCCGGCTCCTCACGTTTAACCCGCTGGTAGAACGGCAGCAGACGGCGCTTGGCCAAATCGCGTTTGTCGGCACCCTCGCGGCGCGCCTCGGCATGTATCAGTTTGACGAGCGCCTTGTCGTCTACGGTCTCGCCGCAACGCAGGGCCTCGAGTATGTTCAAGATAATCTGTTCCATGCCCCCATTGTAAAGGCAAAGGCGCCGAAGCCCGTCACGGCTCCGGCGCCTCCATCAAACAGCGCGTCTATGGTTTATAAGTCTTCGATAACCACCCGTCACTCTGGATCAAACGACATGTCGCCCGAACCGACCTCAAAACGATACGTGGCAGACTTATCGCCGTTGTCGAATTCAAGATTCAATATGGTCTCGCCATCGTAGCCAAGCGGAAGGAAATCGCTCTCGAAGTCGCCGCTGCCCACGGTGAGGCTCGCCTTAAAGCCCGTCGAGCTCGGAACCGTCATCTCCACGTCGCCCGAGCCCACGCTCACGTCCATCGACTTCGCGGGCGCCTGGTAGAGCTCGAACGTCATGTCACCCGAACCAACCTCGGCATTCAGGGTGTCGGTCACGGTGCCCGTAAACTCAACGTCTCCCGAATTCAACGTTATATCCAGATCATGGCACGCAATGTCCGCGACCGCCAGGTCGCCCGACCCTACATTCGCCGTAATGCCCACCAGGTTATCCGCAACATCTCGCGGCAGCTCAATGGTAATTGTGCGGTCAATCGCGCGCTTATCATCGTAGTCGAACTGACTGATCTTGAGCGTAGATCCCTTGACCTCAGCAAGGTTCCGGGTAGCCGCATCAGAAGCAGACGTTCCCTTCGCAACGCGGCCGCTTTCGATAACACGCACCGGGCCGCCAGAGACACATTTAACCTCGACCGTGCCCGACGTCACGTCCAAGTCAAGCGATGTGAACGCGTCGGCATCAAACGTTTCGCTCGAAAGCTGTTGAGGCCGAGCGGAATAGTTACCGCTATCCAAGAGATCATCGTCGTCAAACATATCGTCAAAATCAGACAAATGGCCAGATAGAATACCGGTTGTACGCACCATATCGGAATGAGCCAATAGCCGCGAAGTGCCAAAGACAAGCCCGATGATAAACACGAACGCTCCGATGCCAACGCCCAAGCGTACCTTGGATTCATGCGAAAGCTTCATCATTCATCACCCTCTTTGGCACATGGCTCAGCGGTGGCCGCGGTAGCCACGCCAGCATCAGGTTCCGCAGAAGTATCCTTCCCCTGGGCCTTGATCGCCACCGACGCCGGGCCAACCTGAATATCCCCGCGCGCCCAATCGCCATCGAGCGCACGCGCCACCCAGTGATAGATGGGAATCGTAAAGAAGATCAGCGCGGCAAAGGGACCGGCACCAAACAGGAACATCAGCAAAAAGAACAGCAGCCAGCACACGGCCCAATACGGGAACGACTGGAACGGGCCCTTCACCGGAGTCGAGCCAACCGCGGCGCCACTCGTCGCCTGCGCCGTAGCGGCATTGGCGGCCTGCGCACTCCAACTCGCCGCCTGCGCCGCCTTGGCCGCGGCATCACTTGCCTGCGTAGCTGCCTCCGTGGCGCGTGCCGCCGCCTCATGGGTGCGGGCGCGCTCCGCCGCCTCGGCCTCGCGCTGACGGGCGCGGTCCTTGTTCTCAAACTCGATATCGTCCTCGATCTCATCGCTCGGATTGAGCAGCTCGTCCAGGCTCACGCCATAGAGTTTGGCAAGCGAGATCAGATTCTCGGTATCGGGCGAGCTCTCCGCGCGCTCCCATTTGCTGACCGCCTGGCGCGACAGTCCCAGCTTTCGTGCCAGCCCTTCTTGGCTAAAACCCTTGCTGCGGCGAAGGTCGGCGAGCCGCTGCGCAGTTTCTACATTCATGGTTCCTCCTATGTGATGCCAGCCGTGCCGCCGGACCGTTTTTGTTCTTAAGGCGCCTTGCACAGTTAAAAATCTATCCGCCACCGCCAAAAGCATGCCACCTATTCTAGTGAGATTTTTGACAACCGGCGGTTGCGGACACACATGAGCTGCGGAAATGTGTCCAAACAAAGCAATGGCACCTAGCCCGGTTGTCCCCGTTGCGGCGTTAACGGTAGTATGGTCGTACTGTTTATTCCGCACCGCCAACGGAGGGAGTCCCGCGCCGTGAACCGCGATTTCGCCTCATCGCTCATCCAGCTCAACAACACGTTCTATCGCGAGCACTCCGCCTCCTTTTCCGATACGCGTCAGGCCCCATGGCCCGGCTGGGTGCGCACCATGGACATCGCGCTCGAACAGCTCGACGTCGCCACGATCGAGCATCCCGTCCGCGTCTTCGATCTCGCCTGCGGCAATATGCGATTCGAGAACTTTGCCGCCGGCGGCGCACTTGCCGCCAAGGGCGTCGACGGCGCAAACCCCTCGGCGGATGCCAGCTGCCCGTTTGAGTTCTATGGTGTCGACTCGTGCCAAGACCTAGCCATCGATGCACGTGGTCACGCCCTGCGCATTCCCAACCTGCACTTCCAGGAACTCGATGTGCTCGACGCTCTCATGAAGCTCAACCCCGCCGAGACGCCCGACGTGCTTTTCGACGCCCCACTCGCCGACATCTCGGTCTGCTTTGGCTTTATGCACCACGTACCGTCATGCGAGTACCGCGTACGCGTGCTCGACGCCCTGGTGCGGCAGACGCGCCCAGGCGGCATCATCGCCATCAGCTTTTGGGAGTTCATGAACGACGAGCGCATGGCGCGCAAGGCCGTTCGAGCCGAGGCCCGCGCCGAGCTCACCCCGCCGTTTGAGGGTTACGATTCAGCGCAGTTTGAAGCCGGCGACCACCTCATCGGCTGGCAAAACGACCGCCACGCCTACCGTTATTGCCATCACTTTGACGATCAGCAGATCACCGACCTGGTGCGCGGCGTCCGCACGTTCTACAAGAGCGGCGAGGTCCCCGTGCGCGAGCTTGAGCGCTTCCATGCCGACGGTCGCAGCGGCGAGCTCAACCGCTATGTGATTCTCAAGCGTCTGTAAGCACCGACGACTTGCCGTCGAGCCGCATCGCATCTTTCGGGCAAACTATGCCCACCCTTTTTTCAACCCATTGACGGAACGTGCAACCATGCGTTCCACACTTATGACCAAGGAGCCTCATGGGAGCCGTCCACGTTCGCACGCCTAAGAACTTTGTACTCGAGGAGCGCCTGGAGCGCTACGCCGATGCGATTGAGACGAACCCCGAGGCTTATGCCGGAGATTGGCGCGAGGCTTGCGCGCCAGCTGGCAGCAAGCCCTTCGAACACCTTCACCTGGATCTTGGCTGTGGCAAGGGAACCTATCTGGTCGAGCGCGCCCACCGCGAGCCCGACACCCTCTTTATCGGCATGGACCAAGAGCCCATCTGCATCGCCTATGCCGCGCAGAAAATCTGCGAACAGGGGCTATCCAACGCACTCGTCCTGCCCCGAGGCGCCGCATCGCTGCCACAGCTGTTTGCCGCAGGCGAGCTCGATGCCATCACCATCAACTTTCCCACGCCGCAGCCCAAGGCCAAGTACGCCAAAAAACGACTTGTCCACGTCGACCATCTAATGCTCTATCGCCCGCTCCTTGCAGCCGACGTCATCGTCACGCTGCGAACCGACAGCAAGCCATTGCGCGACTACGCCCTGGGCCAGTTTGCCGCGGCAGGCTACGACACGCTTTGGAAAAGTGACGACGTCCGCCGCGACCATCCCGAGCATCCCGAGACCGAATATGAGTGCCGCACGCGCGAGATGGGCGCCGCCGTCTATGGCATATGCGCCACACCCGGAGCACAGCCAACCGACGAACAACTCACAGTAGGCCGCATGCAGGAGCAAAGCCTTGCGTGCTACCTGCCCGATAACCTCGATGAACTCACCTATGTGCCTCTGGGTATGGAAGAGGCCGTCGAGAACTTTAGAAACCGTGCCCGGAAAGGCAAGAAGCGCCTGCCGCAAGAGCACTAACTTCACGCGCCCATTTCCTGCATTTTCTCGCGCGCTGCCGCCCCGCGCCGCCGCTACGCCATAATAGTTGGCGGACAATCGCGAGAGAAAGCAAACACATGGGACAGACCACGACAGATACCGCCGCCAGCACCGTCTCCGGCGCCGGCGCCGCCAGCTCATTCTCGGGCGGCACGGGAACCGAAGCCGAGTTTGGCTCGCTCGGCGCGCTCTCCCCCACCTGGTGGGAGCCCGAGGATGGCAGTGAGCCCGAGCCATGGCTCACGCCCGACCAGGCCTTCGAGCGTTTCTTTGAATGGACGAGCGATCGCGGTATTGAACTGTGGGATCACCAAGAAGAGGCCCTCATGGACCTGGCTGCCGGCGATCACGTCATCTTAGGCACACCGACCGGATCGGGTAAATCGCTCGTCGCGCTGGGCATGCTCTTTATGGGCATGGCGCAGGGTAAGCGTTGTTATTACACGGCCCCCATCAAGGCCCTGGTCAGCGAAAAGTTCTTCGACCTTGTGCAGGTGCTCGGCCGCGATAACGTCGGCATGATCACCGGCGACACGCATATCAACACCAAGGCACCCGTCATCTGCTGCACGGCCGAAATCCTTGCCAACGATGCGCTGCGCGAGGGTGAGGACGCCGATGTGGGCTGCGTGGCCATGGATGAGTTCCACTACTTTGCCGACCCCGATCGCGGTTGGGCCTGGCAGGTGCCGTTGCTCACCCTGCCCCACACGCAGTTTATGCTCATGAGCGCCACGCTCGGCGATGTCGCTGCCATCGCCGCCTCACTCGAGGAGCACACCGGCGCTGCTTGCGACTTGGTTGTCGACGCCCCGCGTCCTGTTCCGCTGAGCTACGACTATGTGACGACCTCCCTCGAGGGCACCGTCGAGCTCGCCATGCGCCGTGGCGAGGCCCCGCTCTATATCGTGCACTTTAGCCAGGATGCCGCCCTTGCGACGGCGCAGTCGCTCGCCAATTTTGGCATCGCCAGCAAGGAGCAGCGCGAAGCCATCAAAGAAGCGGCAAAGGGAACGAGCTTCTCGACGGCCTTCGGCAAGATCCTCAAGCGCTTGCTCGGCTGCGGCGTCGGCGTGCACCATGCTGGCATGTTGCCGCGCTATCGCCTGCTGGTCGAGCGCTTGGCACAGCAGGGCCTGCTGCCCGTCATCTGCGGTACCGATACGCTCGGCGTCGGCATCAACGTACCCATCCACACCGTGGTCCTCACCGCGCTCACCAAGTTCGATGGCTACAAGATGCGTCGTCTGCGCGCCCGTGAGTTCCATCAGATTGCCGGTCGCGCCGGCCGCTCGGGCTTCGATACCGAGGGCATGGTGATTGCCGAGGCACCCGAGCACGAGATCGAGAATGCCAAGCTTATGGCCAAAGCAGGCGACGACCCCAAAAAACTCCGTAAGATTAAAAAGA
The DNA here is from genome assembly GCF_015556945.1 of Collinsella aerofaciens. GTDB lineage: Bacteria > Actinomycetota > Coriobacteriia > Coriobacteriales > Coriobacteriaceae > Collinsella > Collinsella aerofaciens_AO. The sequence continues at coordinate 56,439 of NZ_JADNNH010000013.1, forward strand.
AAAAGGCCCCCGAGGGCTTTGTCACCTGGAACAAGCAGACCTTTGAGCGCCTGATCGAGACGCAGCCCGAGACGCTCAAGCCGCGCCTGCGCATCACACACTCCATGGTGATTAGCGTGGTCGAGCAGGGCGGCGATGCCCGAGCCCGCGTACACGACCTCATCGAGACGAGCCTGCAGACCCCCGAGGAAAAGGCTAAGCTCGAGGTTCGCGCTGACGAAATCTTCGCCACGCTCATCGACTCCGGCATCGTCGTTCGCACCGAGGTGCCGCCCGCACCCGACGCCCCGACTGACGCCGCACCAGACATCGACTATGCGCTGACGGTCGACCTGCCCGAGGACTTTGCGCTCGACCAGCCGCTCTCGCCGTTTTTGCTTGCCGCGCTGGAGTTGCTCGATCCCGAGAGCGAAACCTATACCATGGATCTGATCTCGATGGTCGAGGCAACGCTCGAGGATCCCAAGCAGGTGCTGCGCGCACAGGAGCGCGCCGCGCGCGACCGAGCGATGGCCGAAATGAAGGCCGACGGCATCGAGTATGAGGAGCGTTTGGAGCGCATTCAAGACGTCACGTACAAAAAGCCGCTCGAGGATTTGCTCGACGCCGCTTTTGACAAGTACTGCCAGGAAGTGCCCTGGGCCAACGACTACCAGCTCTCTCCCAAGAGCGTCCTGCGCGATATGCTGGAAAGCGCGAGCGATTTTAAGGGCTACATTCAAAAGCTCGGCATCGCCCGCTCCGAGGGCATTTTGCTGCGCTACCTGGCAGAGGCTTACCGTTCGCTTGACCGCACCGTGCCCATCGAGAAGCGCGACGAGCGCCTACGCGACATTATCTCGTGGCTGGGCTTTGTGGTGCGCTCGGTCGACTCGAGCCTGGTGGACGAGTGGGAAAACGCCGGCAACCCGGCTGCCCTCGACGCCGCGCCGCCGCAGGGCATCGACGAGGTCGTTGCGGACCGTCGCGGCTGCACGCTGCTGGTGCGCAACGCGCTCTTCCGCCGCGTGACCCTTGCCGCCCGCGAGCACGTTCGCGACCTGGGCGAGCTCGACGACGACTGGGGCATGAGCGAGATCCGCTGGCAAAAAGCGCTCGACGCTTACCACGAGCAGCATGAGGAGATCCTCACCGACGGAGATGCCCGCAGCGCCGCGATGTTTTCCATCGATGAGTCCGACGAGAAAACCACGCACGTATGGCACGTGCACCAGATCTTTGCCGACGAGGACGGCGACCACGACTTTGGCATCATGGGCGATGTCGATCTGGACGCCACGCAGGACGGCGGCGAGGTCATCTTCAAAAACTACCGCGTCGGCTTTATCGAGGACCTGCTCGAGGACTAGCCACACATACTGGAACAAAACGAAGCGGGGCCGCTGGTAACATCGCCAGCGGCCCCGCTTTTGCACTATACGCTATGCCTTACTCGGCATCCTCGACCTCATACGAATCCGCCTCGGCTGGCTCATCGTTTGCCTCTGGCGCGGCCCCGCGTGCCTCGTCAAACGCCGCCTTCATGGTCTTGTTGCCCCACGTGAGCTTGCGAATGGTGAGCTCATCGGCCTTGTTGTGGGCCAGACGCAGATTCTCGGTACTGCGACGCAGGTCGTCCTTGGTTTTCTCGAGCTGCTTAATGGCGGCATCGATCTCCTTGATCGCCGACTCGAACTGCTTGCTCGCCAGGTTGTAGTTGCGCGAGAAGCCGTCCTTGAACTTCTCCATCTTGGCTTCGAAGTTCGTGACGTCGATATTCTGCTGCTTGTACTCCGCCAGCTCCTGCTTATAGCGCAGCGAACCCATGGCGGCGTTGCGCAGCAGCGTAATCATGGGAATGAAGAATTGTGGGCGGATCACGTACATCTTCTCGTAGCGGTAGCTCACATCCACGATACCGGCGTTGTAAAGCTCGCTCTCGGGTTCGAGCAGCGTGCAGAGCACTGCGTACTCGCAGCCCTTTTGGCGGCGATCGTGGTCGAGCTTCTTAAAGAAATCCTCGTTCTTGTGCTTGGTCGCGGTCTCGTCGTTCTCGTTTTTCATCTCGAACATAATCGAAATGACCTCGTTGCCGCTTGCGTCGCACTCGCGGAAGATAAAGTCGCCCTTGGTACCCTCGGACGCATCGTTATCCTTCTCGAAGTACGCGTTAGGAAATGCCGTCATGCGCAGACGGTTGAACTCGGTCTCGCAGTGCTGCTCGAGCGACTCGCCCACCATCTTGGTGGACAGGCGGACCTTCATGTCCTTAAGGCGCTCAATCTCTTCATCCTTGTAGCGAATCAGGTCATCGCTCGCACGCTTGGCCTGCGCAAGCTCGAGCTCGTGTGCCGCCTTGGCCTGTTCCTCGCGAGAATCGCGCACCGCCAGCTCGCTCGTCAGCTTGGCACGTGCCTCATCGCGCTCTCGCTCCGCCGCGGCGACCGCCTCCGACAGGTTCATTTTTGCCATCAGTTCCTGCTCGCGCAACTGGGCACGCAGACCCTCGGCCTCTTGCTCAGATTGTGCCTTTGCGGCGGAAAACTTCTCCTGTACCGTCGCGCGGTAGTCAGCAAGCGCGCGCTCGGCCTCGCTGCGAGCGGTATCAAGCTCACGCTGCGACTCGGCCGCGGCGGCGGCAAGCGCCATCTCCTGGGCCTTGTCCGCCGCGGCAAGCCTGGCCTGCAGCTCGGCAATCTGAGCATCACGTGCAGCCAAATCGTTTTGAGCAGCATTGCGCGTCACCGACTCGACGAGCTTGGCTTCGTCATCTTTGCGCTCCAGCTGCGCACGCAAATTGTCGATTTCTCGCTGAAGCTCGGCGTTTTCCTTTTGAGCATCGGCACGGGCCTCAACCGCCGCGCGCTGACTTGCGCTCTCGCGCTCTGTGGCAGCGCCCTCGAGCTTGGCGCGCAGCTCGGCAAGCTCAGCGTCGCGCTTGGCAACCTCTTGTGCCAGCTTCTGCTCCGCGGCGTTCTTCTGCTCGACAAGTTGAGCGTTGCGCTGAGACTCTGCCTTTTGCAAGGCAGCCGTCGAACGCGAGCGCTCAAGCTCCAGCGCCTGCTCGCCCTCGCGCTGGACTGCCTTCACACGCTCATCCAGGTCGCGCGAAAACTCGGCATTGCGCACTTGCTTGACGATGTCCGCATAGCCAGACGCATCGACCTTAAAAACTTCGCCACAATGCGGGCACTTGATCTCGTTCATAGCAGCTCCTCGATGGACGCAAATTTCAACCGCTTACACTCTACCGCGCCGCACGGACAAAAAAGACTCCGCCGCCATAATGGCAACAGCGCCAGAACCACCACAAAGGTGCCTGTCCTTTGTGGTGGTTCGAGAATTACAGTCCAAAGAAGCTCAAGATCTGGTCTCGGCTTACGGGCTTGTACTCGTTGGCGTCGAGGCCCACATCGTAGCGATAAATGGGGCGCTCGCGATCGCGGTTGCGCGCGTTGGTGCGGTCTCCCCTGCTGTGGATATGCCCGTGCAGCATGATGGCGCCACGCGCCTTGCCATTCCAGCTGAGCATGGGGTAATGGCTCAACACCAGGCGATGGCCCTTGGCATAGCCGGGAGCAATCTCCAGGTAATCACGCACGTCTTCCCAGATTTGGGGCGCAGCTGGATCTTCCCAGTCACCGTCATGGTTGCCACGGATGAGCGTTACGTTCTGACATTCGATGCGCTCGCGCAGGCGCACAGCATCCGCCAGGGGCAAACGATAGGTAAAGTCTCCCAAGATATAGAGACGGTCGTCCGCCGCCACGCACTCATTCACGGCATCGATGACCTTGCGGTTCATCTCCTCGACCGAATCAAACGGTCGATCCATGTCGTGCAGGATATTCGTGTCGCCCAGGTGCAGGTCGGCGGTAAACCACATCATCGTCTCTGTCCTCATTTCGCAACGTGTTCAACTCGTGCTAAGTATACAGACGCAGCGATGCGGCGGTTATCCAAAGAGCCCGCCGAACAGTCCGCGGCGGCGCTTGTCTTGCTTTTTCGAAGCGTCACCCTGAGTTTTCTTGTCCTGCCGCTTCTTACGGTCCTGCTCCAGCTCATCATCGTCGAGCAGCATATCCCACTCAAACGGGTCATCCGTCAGATCGAACAGGCCATCGTCATCAAACATGGCAGCCTCCCTTACCGACTAGCGAGCATCCACCACGTAGAGGCCAACGCGCACCTGGTGCCACGGGCTACGCTCGGGGGCAACCTGCTGCACGCGCGCCTCAAATACACCCTCGTGTCCGTAATACATCATCACGGATAGCGGGCCGACCTCGTTTCCTGGAACATAGCCGAGCTTGGTGTTGCCGTAATAGATCGCAACCGCCTCAGGGTCATGGGGATTATCGCGCTCGGCACACAGCGTCAGCTTATCGCCGACCTTAAGATCGCCCAGGACCAAGGCACCGTCGGCATACTGAAATCCTGCGATATGAAACGACAAGACGATATGAGAAAGCCATTTGGGTCGCCTCCCCCGCGGCGCAGCTTCTTTCCGCGGGCTCGGGATGCCACAATGGGCTTTGAGTATCGGCCCGTGCGGTAG
>NZ_JADNNH010000014.1:0-60859 GCF_015556945.1 Collinsella aerofaciens
CAACCTGTCCCCATTGCACCAGATTGGTGCGAAGGGGACAGGTTGGTTTGCACCAAATGGCAGAGAGACAGCGTTTTCCCAGATAAAAGCTGCCAAAATAAACCAGTCCCTTTTTGGCAGGTTGGTCGTAGTTATTACGTGGCGGTTGAGGTCGACCGCATAGGCGGTGCCTTGTTTGGCTAAAGTACAATTATCTGTGTTTAACTCGCCCAAGGTTTCACGCCGCGGGCGATGGCCAAAAAGGAAAACCACATGGGATTCATGTCAAAGCTGCTGTCCTTTGGATCCGATAAGGACCTGAAGCGCTACTACAAGATCGTCGACGAGATCAACGGTCTTGAGCCCCAGTTTGAGAAGATGACCGAGGAGGAGCTCCGCGCCCAGACCGATAAGTTCCGCGAGCGATACGCCAACGGCGAGTCGCTCGACGATATGCTCCCCGAGGCTTTTGCCACCGTGCGCGAGGCTTCAAAGCGCATCACGGGCATGCGTCACTTTGATGTACAGCTTATCGGCGCCATGGCGCTTCACGAGGGCCACATTGCCGAGATGAAGACCGGCGAGGGCAAGACGCTCGTCTCTACGCTGGCCGGCTATCTCAATGCCATCTCCGGCAAGGGCGTGCACGTCGTTACCGTCAATGACTACCTGGCCAAGCGCGACTCCGAGTGGATGGGTCGTATCTATAAGTATTTGGGCATGACCGTCGGTCTGCTGCAAAACAACATGCCGCTCGAGCTTAAGCGCCCGGCCTATCAGGCCGATGTCACCTATGGTACCAACTCCGAGTTTGGCTTTGACTACCTGCGCGACAACATGGTCACCCGCCCCGAGCAGCGTGTTCAGCGCGGTCACAACTACGCCATCGTCGACGAGGTCGACTCCATCCTGATCGATGAGGCCAGAACGCCGCTCATCATCTCGGGCGCCGGCACCAAATCGGCCAGCACCTACAAGGATTTTGCGCGTGCCGTGCGCGGCCTGGAGCGCGGCGAGGACGTGTCGCATGACATGCTCACCGCCACCGAGGACGTGGAGCCCACGGGCGACTACGTCATGGATGAGGCCAAGCACACCATTGCCGCCACCGAGCGCGGCCTTAAGAAAATCGAGCGCCGCTTAGGGATCGAGGATATCTACGCCGACCTTTCGGGCCAGCTGGTCAACCATCTGCAGCAGGCGCTGAAGGCCCAGTACATGTTCCATCGCGACAAGCAGTACGTGGTCACCAACGGCGAGGTCAAGATCGTAGACGAGTTCACCGGCCGCATTATGGAAGGCCGCCGCTATTCCGAGGGCCTGCACCAGGCCATCGAGGCAAAAGAGGGCGTGCTCGTGCGCGAGGAGAACCAGACGCTGGCGACCATCACCCTGCAGAACTACTTCCGTCTGTATGACAAGCTCTCCGGTATGACCGGCACGGCACTCACCGAGGACGCTGAGTTCCGCGAGATCTACAAGCTGCCCGTCGAGGTCATCCCCTCCAACAAGCCCGTGCAGCGTGTTGACCACGAGGACCTGGTCTACCGCACCATTCAGGCTAAATACAACGCCGTTGCCGACGACGTTGAGCGTCGTCACGCCAAGGGCCAGCCGGTCCTGGTGGGCACCGTCTCCATCGAGAGCTCCGAGAAGCTGTCTGCCGCCCTCACCAAGCGCGGCATCGCGCACGAGGTCCTCAACGCCAAGCACCACGAGCGCGAGGCCCATATCGTGGCCCAGGCCGGACGCTACGGCGCCGTGACCATTGCTACCAACATGGCCGGCCGTGGTACCGACATCCTGCTGGGCGGCAACCCCGACGAGCTGGTGCGCGAGCGCCTGGAGTACGAGGGCCTGACCATGGAGGATGTCACGCCCGAGCAGCTCGAGCAGTTTAACGCCGAGGCCAAGGAGACCTGCAAGGCCGAGCGCGAGCGCGTGCTTGCCGCCGGCGGCCTGACCGTTATCGGCACCGAGCGCCATGAATCTCGCCGTATCGACAACCAGCTGCGCGGCCGTTCCGGCCGTCAGGGCGATCCGGGCGAGACCCAGTTCTACCTGTCACTCGAGGACGATCTGATGCGCCTGTTTGGCGGCGACAAGATGGACCGCGTCTCCAAGATGATGGTCACGGCCGATATGGGCGACGACATGCCGATCCAGCACAAGATCATCTCCAAGGCCGTCGAGAGCGCGCAGCACAAGGTCGAGAGCATCAACTTCTCCATGCGCAAGAGCGTCCTTGAGTACGATGACGTTATGAACAAGCAGCGCCAGGTCATCTACGCCGAGCGCAACAAGATCCTGGACGGCAAGGACCTGACCGACCACATCACCGAGGTCATGCACGATACCGTGTACCGCTGTGTTCAGGAGTTCTGCACCAAGGACAGCCACGAGGGCGAGCGCGATCTTGAGGGCCTGCGTAAGTGGGTCGTGGAGCTGACCGGGCATATCGATACGCCCAAGTTCCCCGACGAGGACTTTGAGGCCCTGGCTGCCGATGTCCTGGCCTACGTCGAGAAGTGCTACAACATGAAGGCCGAGCGCCTGGGCGAGGACCTGATGCGCGAGCTCAATACCCAGGTCATGCTGCGCGTCATCGATACGCGTTGGATGAACTACCTGCAGGAAATGGACTACCTCAAGACCGGTATCGGCCTGCGCGGCTTTGGCCAGCGCGACCCGCTGGTTGAGTACAAGACCGAGGCCTACGGCGCGTTCCAGATGCTCGTCGATACCATGTACGAGGATTACCTGCGCACTGTTCTGCGCATTGAGCTCAAAGCTGCCCCGCAGGCTGTGGAGCACAAGGAGGACCCCGCCCTTAAGGGCGCGCACTTCTCTGGTCCCGCCGAGGTCGATGGCGACAACAGCGATTCGGTACTGCGCAAGCAGGCTCAGGTGCAGGCCCGCACCGCCGTCCAGGGTGGTCCGGCTGCCGTTAACAACGGTGGCAAGGTGACGACCTACCGCAAGTCCGAGAGCGATGACCCCTATGTCAACGTGGGCCGCAACGACCCGTGCCCTTGCGGTAGCGGTAAGAAGTTTAAGTATTGCCACGGCAGGAATCGTTAATGGCCGAGACTCTAGAGGTAACTCCCGCCGAGTTGGACGCGTTTGCGGACCGACTCGGCGAGGTCGAGTCGTATCTCCATTTGGACGAGAAGCGCACCTGCGTAACGGAGCTCGAGGCCAAAAGCGTCGCCCCGGGCTTTTGGGACGATGCCGATGCAGCTCGCGCCACGATGGAGGAGATTGCGCGCGCCAAGGAGGACATCGCCGCCGTGGATACCGCGCGCGGAGAGCTTTCCGATGCTCGCGCCGCGTTGGAGCTTGCCGAGGAAATGGGCGATGACCCCGATGCCGCTGCGCTGCGTGAGGAGGCTGCCGCCACGGCGGAGCGCCTATCCCGCGCCATCGACGAGCTTGAGCTTGCGAGCTGGTTTACCGGGGAGTTCGACCATGGCGACGCGATTGTGACCATCAAGCCCGGACAGGGTGGCTTGGAGGCCCAGGACTGGACCTTCATGCTCTTTAAGATGTACATGAAGTACTGCCAGCGCCGCGGTTGGAAGGTCACCATCAACGATTGCCCCGCGGCCGAGGTCATCGGCATCGATCGCGCGACCTTTACCGTCGAAGGCAAGGATGCCTTTGGCATGCTTCGCGCCGAGGCCGGAGTTCACCGCCTGGTGCGCATTAGCCCCACCGACGACAAGAAGCGCCGCCAGACCACGTTTGCCGGCGTCGAGGTCATTCCGGTGCTACCCGACGATATCGATATCGAGATTAATCCCGATGACATTCGCGTCGACGTATACCACGCAAGCGGCCCGGGCGGTCAGGGCGTCAACACCACCGACTCCGCCGTGCGCGTGACGCATTTCCCCAGCGGTATCGTGGTCACGTGTCAAAACGAGCGCAGCCAGATTCAAAACAAGGCCGCGTGCATGCAGATCCTCAAGGCGCGTCTGTACGAGATTGAGCTCGAAAAGCGCGCCGAGGCCCTGGATGAGATTCGCGGACCCAAGACCACAATTGGTTTTGGCAACCAGATCCGCAGCTACGTGCTCTACCCGTACCAGATGGTTAAGGACCTGCGCACGGGCGTGGAGACCAGCAACGTCGAGGCCGTTCTTGACGACGGCGATCTGGATCCGTTTGTGATTGGCTATCACCGTTGGGCTACCGGCAACGCTGACGCGGAGACCCCGTCCGCATAGACCGCTCGGTTTATGCGGAAATGGATTAAAGCCCTCCGAGCAGGGTGGTTTTGTATCCAGAACAAACCCTGCGCAGGGGTGGTTTTTGTTCGGCGAATCGGTAGAATCGAATACAGCAAGAAGTTCAAAGCGCATCCGTTTGGGTGCGCTTTTTTGAGGGAGGCAGCATGGCATATCGTCTGGACATCAAGCGCATTCTTTCGATGAACTTCTTTCACGACCTGCCCCAGATCATGTTGGGGTGTGCCTTGGCCGCCATCGCGACCGACTTGTTTTTGATTCCCAACGGTCTTGCCGCCGGTGGCGTTACGGGCCTTGCGACTATTATCCAGGCTGTCGGCGCGGCGCGAGGCGTGTCGCTTCCCGTCGGTATCCAGACCATCGTGATGAACGCCTTGCTGTTGTTGGTCGTTATGCGCGAGGGTGGCATGTTCTACGTGGTGCAGACCGCGACGGGCTTTGTGCTGCTGGGCTTCTTTACCGATCTGTTCGCCCCGTTTGTAGCACCTCTGGCGGATGCGGACCTGATGCTCCCTGCCATGTGGGGCGGCATTATTACGGGCATCGGTTACGGCATGGTGTTGCGCGCCGGCGCCAACACCGGCGGCTCGGACACGATTGGCCAAATCATCTCGCGTAACACCTCGCTGCCGGTGGGCTCGACCGTCATGGCGATCGATGTTGCCGTATGCGCGCTGTCGGCTCCGGTCTTTTCAATCGAAAACGCACTATATGCAGGCCTTTCGATGGTCATTAGCGGCTACGTGATCGATGCCGTGGTCGATGGTGGCAACAAACGCCGTATGGTACTCATCATCTCGGACAAGTTCCCTGATATCGCTGCCGATATCATGTATGGCCTGGGTCGTGGTTGTACCAAGTTTAAGGCGACTGGCATGTATTCGGGTGCCGAGAAGCCGGTGATTATGGTCATCGTGAGCCGTCGAGAGCTCAATACCCTCAAGACGATCGTGCGCGAGCGCGATCCTCACGCCATTGTGACGGTCGCTGACGTTACGGAAGCCTTCGGCGAGGGATTCAAGGACATTAGCGCGTAGGGTCGACTGCGTTCCATCCAAAAGACGTTCACATTGATAAACCGTTTCATCAGCGGTTCTGCCTGCTCAATTGTTCAAATAATGATAAATACTCTGGTAAAGCTTCCAGTTTCCAGCATAATGAATGACGTACGTGCATTGCGGCTGTGTTGGGATTACCTTCGGTGCCGTGCGCATCTTGTCTTAAGAGGATGAAAGGAAGGCACAATGAGCGACGAAGAGCTCAAAAAGGTTGCCAACGAGGTAAGGAAGGGCATCGTCACCGGCGTGCACGCTGCCAAGTCCGGCCATCCGGGCGGTTCGCTCGGCGCCGCCGACATCATGACCTATCTGTACTTTGAGGAAATGAACGTCGACCCAGCTAATCCCCGCAAGGCCGATCGCGACCGCTTTGTGCTCTCCAAGGGCCATTGCGCTCCGGGCCTGTACGCCGTGCTCGCCGAGCGTGGGTTCTTCCCCAAGGAGGACCTCGAGACGCTGCGCCATATCGGCAGCCACCTGCAGGGTCACCCCAACATGAACGACACCCCGGGCGTCGACATGTCCACCGGCTCGCTCGGCCAGGGCATCTCCACCGCTGTGGGCATGGCCGTTGCCGCCAAGCACTGGGGCGATACTTACCGCACGTACGCCCTGCTGGGCGATGGCGAGAGCGAGGAGGGCCAGGTCTGGGAGGCCGCCATGTTTGCCGGCAACCAGCAGCTCGACAACCTCTGCGTGATCGTCGACCACAACGGCCTGCAGATCGACGGCCCCGTCGAGGAGGTCAACGACCCCATGCCGCTGGCAGACAAGTTCCGCGCCTTCAAGTTCCATGTGGTGGAGCTCGCCGACGGCAACGACTTTGACCAGATCCGCGCCGCCTTTGCCGAGGCCCGCGCCACCAAGGGTCAGCCTACCGCCATTATCGCCGAGACCACAAAGGGCAAGGGCGTCTCCTTTATGGAGAACCAGGTGGGTTGGCACGGTAAGGCCCCCAACGATGAACAGTTTGAGCAGGCCATGGCAGAGCTCACGGCCGCCGGAGAGGAGCTCTAGGATGGCAGATGTCAAGAAAATCGCCACGCGCGTAAGCTACGGCGAGGCCCTCGTCGAGCTCGCCAACGAGCACGATGACTTTGTGGTCCTCGACGCCGACCTGGCCGCCGCCACGCAGACCGGCAAGTTTAAGGCTGCCTGCCCCGACCGCTTCTTCGATGTGGGCATTGCCGAGAGCAACCTGATGGGTGTTGCCGCCGGTATCGCAACCACCGGTCGCGTTGCCTTCGCGAGCACCTTTGCCATGTTTGCCGCCGGCCGCGCTTTTGAGCAGGTCCGTAATTCCATCGGTTATCCGCACCTCAACGTCAAGATTGGCGCCACGCACGCCGGTATCTCGGTGGGCGAGGACGGTGCCACGCACCAGTGCTGCGAGGATATCGCCCTTATGCGCGTCATTCCCGGCATGACCGTCATCGTTCCCGCCGATGACGTCGAGGCTCGCGCCGTGACGCGCGCCGCCTACGAGTGCGACGGCCCCGTCTACATGCGCTTTGCCCGTCTGGCCTCGCCGGTCATCAACGACCCCGAGACCTACAAGTTCGAGTTGGGCCGCGGCATCGTCATGCGCGAGGGCGCCGACGTTACCATCATTGCCTGCGGTCTGATGGTCGGCGAGGCCCTTGAGGCCGCCGGGCAGCTCGCTGCCGAGGGCATCGACGCCGAGGTCATCAACATGCACACCATCAAGCCCATCGACGCCGATCTGGTCGTCAAGAGCGCTACCAAGACCGGCCACGTCGTGACCGTCGAGGAGCACTCCGTGATCGGTGGCCTGGGCAGTGCCGTTGCCGACGTCCTGTGCGAGCAGTGCCCGACGCCGCTCAAGAAGATCGGCGTCAACGACACGTTCGGCGAGTCCGGCCCGGGCGCCGAGCTCCTGCACAAGTACGGCCTGGACGCCGCCAATATCGTGGCGACCACCAAGGAGTTCTTGGCATAAGGCAAGGTGGATCTCAAGGACTGCTTCGCCAGAACTATAAAACTGCTTCGCCAGTACTATGGAAACCCGGCAGGGGCGCTCTCTTGGAGGGCGCCCCTGTTTCAGTTGCGGTGAAATAAGGACTATTTTGCCAGCCTAAAGGCTCAACAGTCCCTATTTCACCGCAACTTATGAAGACGCCCCTCAAGCACGGTCCCATCAGGGAAAAGGACATATATCGACAAAGCGCAATTCAGACCCTTCCAGCTTTGTATATGCAGCACCCCAAGATAAACGCAGCGACCCCTTAGTTATCGCAGGCCGGGCACAGGGTTACTCTCCAAATCTTTCCGCAGGACGGAGGAGCCCCCGCCGCGCGAAGCGCGCAGCGGGGGCTCCGACATGTCCGAGGACGATTTGGAGAGTAACCCTGTGTCCGGCCGACGGGATCCCTAAGCACGCCATGCTTCTTATGTGCAGCAAAGCTAATGCTGCTAAAATACAAAGCGCTCATGTAGTTTAAACGCACGACGATAAGGAGCACCAGTGGGTAACCACTTCCGTACCTCCGGTGCGGGCGATGATGCCCCCAAGACGCAGGCAGGCGTCCAGGGCAGTCGTTTCGCCACTCCGGATTCAGAGGGCCAGCCTGTTGCTCAGGCCCCCGCTCAGCCGGCAGATCAGGCACAGCCGGCATCCGATCCCTTTGCCTACAATCCAACCAGCGATGTCGCGCTTTCCGGCGCGGCGGGTTTTGAGCCCGTTCAGGCCGTGACCGCTCGCGTGGAGCAGCCTCAGGCTGGCGCCGCCACGCCGCAGCCTACCATGGCCGCTATTCCCGACCCCATGGCCCCTGCGACGCCGGCTCCTCAGCCTGCGCAGTCCGGTCTCTTTGCCGCTATTCCCGACCCCACGCAGCCTGCTGCCCCGGTGGTCGAGAGCGATCAGGCCGCCGAGGTCGCAAGCCTCGATAACGCGCTCAACAACCCCGATTTTACGTCGGTGTTTGCGCCCATCGATCCGCAGGCCAGCCGCAAGAAGATGGCCAAGCAGGCCGGTGTCGAGCCCGTCATCCTTATGGAGCATGTCACCAAGATCTATCCGGCACAGCCCAACAAGCCTGCACTCGACGACATCAACATCGAGATCTATCCGGGCGAGTTCGTCTTCCTGGTCGGTCACTCCGGCTCGGGTAAGACCACGCTGCTGTCGACGCTCAACCGCGACGTCAAGCCGACGAGCGGCCGCATCCTGGTTGCCGGTCAGGACCTCATGAAGATCAAGAACCGCAAGGTTCCGTTCCTGCGCCGCCAGATTGGCGCCGTGTTCCAGGACTTTAAGCTTCTGCCGCAAAAGACCGCCTACGAAAACGTGGCGTTTGCCCTGCAGTGCATCGGCAAGCCCAAGGGCGTCATTCGCAGCCAGGTGCCCGAGGTGCTGCGCCTGGTCGGTCTGGCCGATCAGATGGACTCGCTGCCCGACCAGCTTTCCGGTGGCGAGCAGCAGCGCGTTGCCGTCGCCCGTGCTATGGTCAACCGTCCGCCGCTGCTGATCTGCGACGAGCCCACGGGCAACCTCGACCCGGCGATCTCGCTGGGCATCATGAAACTGCTTGAGCGTATTAACCGCACCGGCACCACCGTGATCGTCGCCACGCACGACCGCGAGATGGTCGATAGCATGCACCGTCGCGTGATCGCCCTCGAGGGCGGCCACGTCATCCGCGACCAGGAGAGGGGAGGTTACGGCAACTATGGCACCAACTAACGTGGGCTACTCCTTCAAAGAGGCAATCAGCCACTTCTTCCGTAACTGGACTACCTCGCTCGGCGCCGTCATCACGATCTTCCTTTCGCTGTTTATCATCGGCCTGTTCATCATGGGCTCTGCGATGCTGAACTCCGTGATCGGCACCGTCGAGGATCAGGTTGTCATCAACGCGTTCATTAGCGATGACGCCGATCAGGCTGATGTTCAGGCTTTTGAGGCCGAGCTTAAGACGTGGAATAACGTCAAGTCCGTGACCTATAAGGACAAGGACGACGCGCTGGCCGAGTATACGAGCAAGATGTCGGGCAACGCCGACGCCACCATGAGCGCGCTCGATGGCCAGAACCCGCTGCCGGCTTCCTTCGCTATTGAGATGGACGATCCGTCCAAGGTCGAGAGCACGGCAAAGAAGCTCAAGAAGGATGCCGATTTCCAGAAGATCGCGGATGACGGCGACGTCAACGCGAGCGTGCTGTACGGCCAGGAGGAAGTGAGCCGCCTGTTCCAGGTGACCAACTACATCCGCATCGCCGCCGTGGTGCTCGTTGGCCTGCTGACTTTTATCGCGTTCATCTTTATCAACAACACGATTCGCCTGTCCATTACGGCGCGTCGTCGTGAGATTGCGATTATGCGTCTGGTCGGCGCCAGCAACGGCTTCATTCGTGGCCCGTTTATCACCGAGGGCGTACTGCAGGCCATTTTGGGCTCGCTGCTTTCCATCGGCGTTCTGGAGCTGCTGCGCAATCTGATGATTCCGCGTTTGCAGGAGAGCATCGGCTGGATGTCGTTTGCCCTGCCGATGCAGTACTACCTGGTGACCTATGCTGCGCTGATTCTGGTCGGCGTGATTATCGGCCTCTTTGGTTCTGCCATCGCCATGCGTCGCTACCTGCGCGTGTAGGCATGCCTGGAATTCATCCCTTCCAACGGGTCGTCTCTTATGGGGCGGCCCGTTTTTTGATCCCTAGGGGACGGCAGGAAAGCGAATCATTTGGGTAGACTCTTTGGAGTTCGCAATCGATAGTTAGGAGGCGCCATGGGGCGCAATAACAAGCATAAGCGTGGAGCTCGCAATAAGCGCGGGCCGGTGCGCAGCGAACGCCGTCCGAGCCTGACCGGGCGCGTGCAGCTCCATGAGCACAGTGCCTATGTCATAACCGAGAATGGCGACTACAAGGTCATGGGTCGCGGCAAGCGTGAGATCATGGACGGCGATACCGTTGCCGTGAGCATTAAGAATAGCCCGCATGGCGAGCGTCGCGCCGTGATCGAGGGCGTAGTTGAGCGCGCAGCCATAAGCGTGGTGGGTACGTACCAGACCGCCGGTCCGCTCGGTGTGATCGAGCCGCTCGATTCGCGCTTGAAGGCCGACTTCTTCATTTTGCCCGAGGATACCTCGGCGGATCGTCTGAGTGTCCACCCGGGTGATGCCGTTGTCGCGCGCATTTTGACCTACCCGACGCGCCTGGAATCGGGCACTGTGACGATCGAACGCCGCATTGGCGGAGATGACGCGCCCGATTTGGGCGTTCAATATGTGATGGCGCGTTACGGCTATACCGATAGCTATCCCGAGGCCGCGCTGGACGAGGCCGAGGGGCTTTCGCTCGATGTGTCCGCGGCGCTTAAGGACCCGCTCCGCCGCGATCTGCGCGACCGCTTTGTCATCACGATCGACCCGGTCGACGCGCGCGACTTTGACGATGCCATTTCGTTGGAGCGCACGCCCGAGGGTGGCTACAAGCTGGGTGTGCATATCGCCGACGTTTCACACTATGTGGCTTGGGACGGGCATATCGATCTTGAGGCTCGCCATCGTACGACATCGGTGTATCTGGCCGATCGCGTGCTTCCCATGCTGCCCGAACGCCTGTCCTGTGACCTGTGCTCGCTTCGCCCTGACGAGGACCGTCTTGCGTTTACCGTCGATATCGAGCTCGATGCGCAGGGTCGCGTGCGGCATTACGATCCGTATTCCAGCGTGATTCGCTCGCGTGTGCGTATGGACTATGACGGCGCCGAGGCGCTGCTGGTGCGTGCCGGCGCGGTTGAGTATTCGGTGCTGGAGGGTGCAGCCGAGGATGTTGCGGCTGCCGAGACCTCGCGCGAGGAAGCGCTTGAGCGCGGTCTTGCGTGCGAGGAGGCCGCCCGCGGCTACAACATCGACCTCGGCGATTTCCTTGTCGCCGCTAACGAACTCGCCGAACTTCGCCGTCGTATTCGTCGCGCCCGCGGCTCAGTCGATTTTGACACAGCCGAGATTCGCGCTCTATTGGATGAGGACGGAGTGCCCGTGCAGATTGTGGCGCGTGAGCGTTCGTGTGCCACGTCGCTTATCGAGGAAGCCATGCTGCTCGCCAACGAGTGCGTTGCAGAGTGGCTGGCAGACCGTGATATCGAGGCCTGCTATCGTGTGCATGAGGATCCGAGCCCCGATAGCCTGCACGGTGCTGCCGTTGCGCTGGCGCAGCTAGGCATCATCGACGATCGCCGTGCTGCCGGTATTGCCCTGGGGAGCCCCGATGAGCTGCAGGCTGCAGTTGATGCTGCCGCCGGTACGGCCAACGCACCGCTCGTCAACACGCTGCTTCTGCGCAGCATGCAGCGCGCGCTGTACAAGCCGCGCAACGAGGGCCACTTTGCGCTCGCCGCGCCGTGCTACTGTCACTTTACGAGTCCCATCCGTCGCTACCCCGATCTGGTGGTGCACCGCGTGCTCAAACTGCAGTTGGCCTATGAGCAGCTCGGCGGCAAGGACGCCTTGGTCCGTACGCCGCGGCTGATCGGTAAGGGGCGCGAGTCGCTGCCGCGCATTCTGCCGCAGATCTGCCGCGCATGTAGCGATGCCGAGCGCGCGGCAGATGCCGCCAGCCATGCGACGCAAAAGATCAAGATTGCCCAGTACTATGAGGACCGTCTGGGCGAGCGCTATGCCGGAACCGTCTCGTGGGTTAGCAGCATGGGCCTTTTTGTGCGCTTGGACCTAACGCAGGTCGAAGGCTTGGTTTCGATCAAGAGTCTGGGCAACGAGTGGTTCGAGTTCGACGAGGACGCGCTCACGCTCACAGGTGCCGACACGGGCACCCGTTACGAGCTGGGGCAGCGCGTGATTATCGAGGTCTCGCGCGTCAATACCACGCGTGGGCACTTGGACTTTAAGCTTATCCATTAGCCAAATCCCGACTCATGGTGGGGGAGCGGAGGGCGGCCTTTCGGGACCGCCCTTCGCATTTGAATCGTGGCTACCTTGCCGTCTGCTCGGCCGCCCGCTTACCTGCTATTTGAGAGGTAAAACCTACCAAAATAAACCTGTCCCTTTTGGCAGGTTTACAAGAAAGCGGGGATGAGATGGCGACGGTGTACGGTTATGCGCGGGTGAGTTCGCGCGATCAGAATCTTAATCGGCAGCTGGATGCGCTGGGCGCCTATGGCGTGGGCTCGGCGAATATTTATGCCGACCATGCGAGCGGCAAGGACTTCGATCGACCGCGTTATCGCGAGCTGCTGCACGTCCTGGGAGACGGGGACGTGCTGGTGGTGCTTTCTATCGACCGACTTGGCCGTAATTACTCCGAGATTCTTGAGGAATGGCGACGCATTACCAAGGAGCTCGGGGTTGCCATTGTGGTATTGGACATGCCATTGCTTGACACGCGCGCTAGGGCCAGCGGCGCGCCGGATGTGACCAACACCCTGATTGCCGATATTGTGCTGCAACTGCTGAGCTACGTGGCGCAGGTGGAGCGCGAGAATATCCATCGGCGCCAGGCGGAGGGAATTGCAGCGGCGCGGGCGCGAGGGGTTCGTTTCGGTCGACCTCGCAAGCCGTGCCCTCCTCAGTTTGAGCTGGTGCGCGATAGCTATGAGGCAGGCGATATTACCCGCAGCCAGGCAGCAAAGTGCCTGGGCGTGTGCGTGGGGACGTTCGATCGCTGGATGCGCGAGGCGGGGTAGGGGTTTGCGTCGCTTTGTCGCTTCCTGTTGCGATTCAAATTTTGATACGGTGACGATGCCATTTGGGGCTACACTCGCTGATATTCAAAAAAGGAGGTTGGCCCTTGGCGCGCGTAAAACAAATAATCGGATGGACCGCAATTGTTCTGTTCGTTGCAACGCTGGCGGGCATCTGGGTGCTGACGGAGCAAAATGCGGTGGAGACGTCGTTGCTGAGCGAGTCCACCGCGCGTGTGGTGGAGGGTCAGGCTACGGGCGTTCAGGCTGCTGATGCCACAGGTGAAGCCCAGACAGAGAACGGAATGACCGGGGGCGCCGATTCGGCTGCCTCGAATGTCCGGTCTGGCCGACTTGCTTCCATTCGCATGTGGGTGGGCACAAACGTCCGTCGCGTTGCCCATACCGTAGAGTTTTTCTTCGTCGGATTATTCGCCTCCGTGGTCGTGGTTTGCCTTTCCAGGCATCCGTGGAGCGTATGCTCCCGTTGCGTGCCCGCATTGCTCTTTTGCGCCGCCTGCTCCGTTGGCGATCAGGTGCATAAGATCTTTGTTCCCGGCAGGCATTTCGACGTTATCGATTTAGGATTCGATGCTGCGGGCTATGTCACCGCCATGCTGTTGGTATTGCTGGCAGCGGCGTTGGTGCGCCATGCGACTCGGCCGATCGGCGCCCATGCGAGGCGCTAGCCGGTAACAAACCCGTTTCTGATAATGCAACCTCGTTGAATTATTTTGTGTCGCGCGTATTTCCGAGCGGTCGGATTTGAGGGGCGAGCGGTAGAACGCTCGCCCTTTGTGCGCCACGATGCGGCACAATGTACCGCAACAGCTGTTTGTATCCGGTACGAATCGTTCGTTGGTCTTTAATTCTTCTCAACGGAGGTGTTTGAGATGGCAAACGGATTGCTTTTGCGGCTTCGCGAGCGTGAGCTCAGCGCGAGCCCGGCGGAACGCAATGTCATCGCATATGTAAGCGCTCATCCGCACGAGGTGGTCGGGCTGTCCGTCCGCGGTCTTGCCGATGTCACGTTCTCCTCGCCCTCGAGCATTTTGCGCTTTTGCAAGCGTTTGGGTTTTGCGGGCTACAAGGAGTTCCAGCGCGAACTGATTGCCGAGCTGGCGCTCTTAGGCGACAAGAAAGACGTAGCCCTCGAGGACATCTCCATGGATGACAGCGTCGAACGTATCGTGGGGAAGGTGATGAAAAGCAACGTGCGCACGATCGAGGCGACGGCGCGAACGCTCGATTACACCGTCTTGGAGCGATGCGCGGCCCGTCTTAAGCGGGCACGCGCGGTCAATCTGTTCGGTATCGGTGCCTCTCGTTTGGTCGCACACGATCTGGCGCAAAAGCTCATGCGTGTCGACAAAGAGTGCCATCTGTACGACGACTGGCATGATCAGCTCTTGTGTGCCAAGAACATGCATGAGGGCGATATGGCAATCGCCTTTAGCTACTCGGGCTTGACGCAAGAGGTGCTGGACTGCACCGCCGAGGCTCAACGTCACAACTGTCCCGTTGTGGCCGTTACCAAAGTAGATGGATCATCCAAGCTTGCCACCATGGCCGATGCCGTGCTCGGCGTCGCCGCGAGTGAACCCTTGGTCCGCAGCGGTGCCATGGCTTCGCGTATGGCCCAGCTTATGGTTGTCGATGCCCTGTACGCTGCTTACGTTGCCAGCGACTACGAACGGGCGACGCATGTCATAAAGCAAAACTACATCGAGAAACAGGAAAGATGAGGTGAATGAAATGCTCGATTTAACAAAATTCACGACCGAACAGCGTAATCAAAGGTCAATGGACCTCGATACGATGACATCGCTGCAAATCGTCACGACGATGAACGATGAGGATCTTCGTGCCGTCCAGTCGGTCACGAAAGTGTTGCCCCAGGTTGCCACGGCAATCGACTGGGCTGCTGAGACACTCGAGCGCGGCGGGCGCGTCTTTTACATGGGCGCAGGCACCAGCGGTCGTCTGGGCGTACTCGACGCTTCGGAGTGTCCGCCCACGTTTGGCGTGTCACCCGATCTGATTGTCGGGCTCATTGCCGGAGGCGAGACGGCGTTTATCAAGGCTGTCGAAGGTGCCGAAGACAGCGAGGAGCTTGGCGCGAACGACCTGCGAGAGCGTGGACTCTCGGACAAGGATCTTGTCGTTGGCCTGGCGGCAAGCGGTCGTACTCCTTATGTGGTGGGCGGCCTTGTGTACGCCAAGGCAACTGGGTGCAAGACCATTGCAATTGCCTGCAACCAAGGGTCGAAGATCGGGGAGAGCGCAGATCTTGCCATTGAGCCCGTGCCCGGTCCCGAGGTGCTGACCGGCTCAACGAGGCTCAAGGCGGGAACGGTTCAAAAGCTCATTCTCAACATGATTTCGACCGGTGCCATGGTCAAGATCGGCAAGGTATACCAAAACCTGATGGTCGATGTGCAGCAGACGAACGAGAAGTTGGTGGTGCGCGGCCAGAACATCGTGATGGAGGCGACCGGCTGCACGCGCGAGCGCGCCGTTCAGGCGCTTGCAGATGCCGGCGGCCACGTAAAAACCGCTATTGTCTCGGTACTGCTGGACTGCGATGCCGAGCAGGCTACGGTAGCTCTTGAGCGGGCGCGAGGCCATGTCCGTGCTGCGGTGAGTGGCCATGAGAAGAGCAATGCCGATGTCCAATAGGTGCACGGCGTGAGCTGATATGACATCTAGACGAGATACCCAATACAAGGAGGAGTTATGACGAACAAAGAGCTGGCTCAAAAGCTGCTGGACCTTTTGGGCGGTAAAGACAACGTGCTCGCAAACGCGGCGTGCATGACGCGCCTGCGCGTGACCGTCAAAGACACGGGCAACGTCGACACGGAGGGTATTAAGGCGCTCGACGGCGTGATGGGCCTGGTCGAGGACGACACGATGCAGATCGTGCTGGGTCCGGGCAAGGTGAATAAGGTGCTCGAGGAGTTCTCCAAGCTCACCGGCCTTGCGAAAGGCGTTGCCGACGAGAGCGTGGTTGACGCTGCGGCCACAAACAAGGCCGCGCAGAAAGCCAAGTACGAGTCCAAGCCGGTTCAGGCCTTCCTCAAGAAGATTTCCAATGTCTTCGTCGCCCTGCTTCCCGGCATCATTGCGGCTGGCCTCATCAACGGTATCTGCAACGTCATTAACGTCTCGACGGCAGGCGCGCTTGCAGGCGAGTGGTGGTACCAGGGCATTCGTTCCATGGGCTGGGCCCTGTTTGCCTATCTGCCCATCTTGGTGGGCTATAACGCGGCACGTGAGTTTGGTGGCTCCGCTGCGCTGGGCGGCATCGCCGGCATGATGTGTATCGCCAACAGTGCCATGCCCCTGCTTGCGCCTGGCGCGGCTGATCCTGCCACTGCCATTCTGCTGCCGCTCACCAATGCGCAGTACAACCCCGCGGCGGGTGGCATGATCGCGGCTCTCATCGCTGGTGCATTTTTTGCCTGGATGGAGCGTCAGATTCGCAAGGTTATGCCCAACGCACTCGACACGTTCTTGTCCCCGCTGCTGGTGCTCATCATCGGCGCCTTTGCTCTGATGCTCGTCATCCAGCCGGTTGGCGCATGGCTGACGACTGCCATCTTTAGCGTTTTGACCTTTATCTTCGAGAAACTGGGCGTCCTGGGCGGCTATATCCTGTCGGCAGGCTTCTTGCCGCTGGTGTCCGTCGGCCTGCATCAGGCACTCACGCCGATCCACGCTATGCTCAACGATCCCGACGGCGCTACCAAGGGTATCAATTACCTGCTTCCCATCCTTATGATGGCTGGCGGCGGCCAGGTCGGTGCCGGTTTGGCGCTGTACTTTAAGACCAAGAACGCCAAGCTCAAGAAGTACGTCGCAGAGTCCATTCCCGTTGGAATCCTGGGTGTGGGCGAGCCTCTGATGTATGCTGTTACGCTGCCGCTCGTTCGTCCGTTTGTGACGGCCTGCCTGGGTGCCGGATTTGGCGGCGCGCTCGCGGCGCTGCTTCACATCGGCACGGTTTCTCAGGGCGTTTCCGGTCTGTTTGGCCTACTGATCGTTGTTCCTGGCCAGCAGCTCGGCTACGTTGCCGCTATGCTGCTTGCCTATGCCGCCGGCTTTGTCCTGACGTGGTTCTTTGGCGTCGACGAGCAGAAGATCAACGAGTTCTTTGGCGAGTAGTTTGATATCGCGAGCCGTGTTGCTCGGGGCTCGCGGTGCGCGGCAGATTTCTTGATGCTATGGTTGTGCCGGCGGGGCTAACTGCTCCGCCGGCCTTTTTTAAAGGAGCGTTGAAGCGTGAAGACGGGTATTTCGATTTATCTTTCCAGCCCTCTGCAGGATATTGAGCGGACGATTGAGCGCGGTGCCGCGGCGGGTGCGCGCTATGCGTTCACCTCGCTGCATATTCCCGAGGATGGGGGAGCGGCGTATGCAGATAAAGTCCGTCATGTTCTGTCGCTGCTTTCCGCCCACGGCATTGCGCTCATTGCCGATGTGGGGCCTCGCACGTGCGATTTGCTCGGGCTTGAGCGCATCGAGGACCTGCGCGATTTGGGGTTGGAATACCTTCGTTTGGACTATGGTTTTAGCGCCCAGCGGGTCGCGGAGCTGTCCGGTGTATTTCGCATTGTGGTCAATGCATCGACGGTGAGTTCTGATGAAATCGCATCGTGGCGTGAAGCCGGCGCCGATGTGACTCGTTTTGCCGCCTGCCACAATTTTTACCCCAAGCCTTATACCGGTTTAGCTCTTGAAGATGTTGCTCGGACGAATCTTCGTCTTGCGGCGCTTGGATTCGAAATCATGGCTTTTGTGCCGGGTGATGCTAACGTTCGCGGGCCGGTATTCGAGGGACTGCCGACGGTCGAGGCGCAGCGCGGTCGCGCGTCAAAGGTTGCTCTCAATATGCTTGAGCTTGCACATGGCGCCGATTGCGACATTGTGTTGGTCGGCGACCCCGATCTTTCCGATGCGGGCTGGGCGCAGTTTGCTCAAGTTTCCGCCGGATACGTGGACCTGCAATGCGAGCTTGAGCCCGGTTATGCCTATGTGCGCGGGCAGATTCATCACGATCGGCCCGACTCGAGTGTCCTCATCTTTAGGTCTCAGGAGTCACGTACGAAGCTTAAGCCGGATTCCGTGCCGACGGATGCCGGAGCCGGCCTGCCGCGAAAGGCGGGGTCGATCGCTGTGAGCAATAGCGGATATGGGCGCTACGAAGGCGAGCTTGAGATTGCGCGGGTCGATCTTCCCGGTGACGAGCGCATGAACGTTGCGGGCCATATCACGCCCGAGGCAATGGAACTGCTGCCGTTTATCAAGCGCGGATTCGGGGTACGGTTCGTTTAACGTGTGACCCGCGGGCTACAATTGGCCCATCATACGAAGGCGCCTCGTGTGGCGTGTGCCTGCGTTGGCCGATCTATATTCGGAGGATTCCCATGACTGTACTGTTTGTTGGATATCCCAAGTGCTCGACCTGTAAGAAGGCCAAGGCATGGCTGGACGAACATGGGGTAGAGTATATCGATCGCGATATCGTTTTGGACAATCCCACGGCTGATGAGCTTGCGACCTGGATTGCTCGTTCGGGGCTGCCGGTGCGGCGCTTCTTTAATTCGTCGGGCATGAAATATCGAGAGCTGGGCCTGAAGGCGCGTCTGGATGCGGGCATGACGGATCGGGAGTGCTACGAGCTGCTGGCGACCGACGGCATGCTGGTCAAGCGTCCGCTGCTGGTGGGCGACGACTTTGCGATTCCCGGCTTTAGGGAAGCGGCTTGGGCCGAGGCGTTGCTGTAGCGGCTGCGGAAAGTGCATCCCGGAATTCGCTTCCAGAATGGGATGCACTTTCCCAAAGTGGCCGGTTGCGGAAAGCACGTCCCATTCTGAGCTTCGATTGCGGGACACGGTTTCCGGTTGAGGGCTCAACGGGAAAGTGGGGACCAGTTTGAGCTTGAAATCTGGGACGCACTTTCCGCCGGCGGGCCTGCCCCAGTCAGTCCGCCAGCTGTGCCCATTCGTGCGGATCGTAGACCTTTACGTGCTTGTTGGGCTTGCCGCTCCAGTACTCCTCGTCCATAAAGGGCAGATATGCCTGAACGCCGGGACAGATAAAGGGAATCCGCTGCTGTTGCAGTCGCTCGCGCTGGCGCTGCTCCAGGTGCGCCTCGGATATGACGGTCGGCATACCGGACAGCTCGACGAGGCTTGCCTGGATTCGCTTAAGGTCGGGGAGTCCCGCGTGCCATGACACTCGCATGATCAAAAAGGATGCACGGCGGTATTTTGCCTGCATCACCGTGATGGCGGGGCGCAGTGTGGGATGGATTTTGTCCCGTTCGGGCCAAAGGTCAGCAGTGATCTCGAGGCCCAGGGTCTCCCATAGGTAATCAAGCTCTTCGTCCATGGTGCCTCGATATCCGTGCAATGATGACGGTTCGATTGTGCCATCAGCCGTGAGTGCTGCATTGTTGTAATCTACCAGCGGTAGATGTGGGATGTTTTACGGGCTTTGACGCCGTAGGTGTCGCTGGTGCTTCACAGGTCCTTCACGTGTTGGCCGTATTTGACTGAATTTCAAAAAAGTCAAAATTAGGGCTTGCGTCACGACGGGACTTCCCGTATATTTCTTTCTTGCGCAAAGGCACAGCCGAGCGCAGCGATGCAGTCATTGGGATGTCGTCTAATGGCAGGACAGCGGATTCTGGTTCCGTCAATGGGGGTTCGACTCCCTCCATCCCAGCCATTGCATTTGCTACATATGGCCCGTTCGTCTAGCGGTTTAGGACGCCGCCCTCTCAAGGCGGAGATCACCAGTTCGAATCTGGTACGGGCTACCAAAATTGAACGCCCGGGCCTCGTAAGAGACCCGGGTTTTGTGTATTGACCGATGTTTAAGGCGCGTTGAGTCTGCCGCCTGGACCGAGGAGTTGTCATGGACCTGCCCATCAGCTTGCAAGACATCACGTATGCCGAGAACTATCTGGCGCAGGGCGACCTGGCTACGGCGACGCCGCTGCTGGAGCGCCTGGTGGAGCTCGCCGAGGAGTATATCGACGCCGAGTGCAAGACGGAGGAGAAGCGCCAATACTTTAGCTTCGATAGCAAGTTTGAGCGCTTGGCCTATCGCCGCGTGGAGAAGGATCCGCGCGAGCTCGTGCAGGTCGAGGTGCCGTTTGACCGCCTGTACTCTGACATGGCGTTTGCCTACATTCGCCAGCAGGATTATGTGAGCGCTCGCAATGCCCTGATGCAGGCTGTGCGTTGGGACCCCATGAACTGCAACTATCGCTTGGATTTGGCCGAGCTGTTCCGCGCACTCGAAGACAAGCAGGAATGGGCATCGCTCTCGTTTTCGGTGCTGGAGCGTGCAAGCGATGGCAAGTGCGCCGCCCGCGCTTACGCCAATCTGGGACAGTACTTCTTGGAGCCCGAGACCGAGAACATTTCGGCTGCCGTGGGCTGCGCGCGTCTGGCGCTGCGCCTGGCGCCCAACGATGCGCATACGACGCGCCTGCTCAACAAGATCCATACTACCCATCCGGATGCCGCCGAGGAGAGCGACGAGCACGTGATGGGTGAACTGGCCCTGCAAGGCGTTCCGACCTCGCCTTCGGCCGAGATTGCCATCTGCCTGATTATGTGCGCGACCGATGCTGCAAGCGACGGCGACAAGCAGGAGGCGACGCGCCTGACGGTGCGTGCTCGTGACTTGGTGGGCGAGGAAGCCTGCGCGGCGATTATCAAACTGGTGCGCGAGAGCGATGCCGAACTCAATGCCGAGCGCAAGGCAAAGCGCGAAGCTACGGGCAAGGGTTCCGATGGCGCCAAGGAGGCCGGCGATGCCCAGTAAGCGTGAACGCAAGCTCATTTCCAAGAATCGCTCGGCACATCACGAGTACTTTATCGATGAGACGTTTGAGTGCGGTATTGAGCTGAGCGGCACCGAGGTCAAGTCGATTCGCGAGCGCGCGTGCCAGATTACCGATACCTTCGCGCTGATCCGCGGCGGGGAGTGCTGGCTCGTCGGCCTGCATATCCACCCTTATAGCCATGGTGGCGTGTGGAATCGCGATCCCGACCGTCGGCGTCGTCTGCTGCTGCACCGCAAGGAGATCGACTTTCTTGACGGCAAACTTCGCAACCGTGGTTATGCGCTGGTTCCGTTGGAGCTCTACTTTAATACCGACGGCCGCGTAAAGCTGCTGCTGGGTTTGGGTCGCGGCAAGAAGCTCTACGACAAGCGCGAGGACATGGCCAAGCGTGATGTCCAACGTGAGATCGATCGCGCCCTCAAAGAGCGCAATCGCTAGGTTTCTAGCAGGTGGATCGGTGGGACACGTCTCATCTTTCTTACTGTTCTGACACATATGTCTCAAAGGCGGCGTCCGTTATGGGCGTCGCCTTTTTTGTGGGTACATACATCCATGAGGTTCAATCCTGGGTTAGGGGAGTGATCGTTATGGACAAAACTGCGTTCTTTACGATGCCGAGTGGCCTGTACGTGGTGAGCGCCGCGGCGGACGGGCTGCGTGCCGGCTGCGTTATCAACACAGCAGTGCAGGTGACATCCGCCCCGCCGCGCATCTCGATTGCCGTGAACAAGGAAAATGTCACGTCCGGCGTAATCGTATCGGCTAAGGCCTTTGCGCTGACCGTGATCGATCAGACGGCCGATATGCTCTACATTGGCAACTTTGGCTTCCGCACCAGCAGCGATTACGACAAGTTTGCCAAGTACGAGACTCACGAGACCACTCTGGGCATGCCCTATGTGCCCGAGCACGCGGCGGCGCTGTTCAGCTGCCGTCTGATTGATACCGTGGATGTGGGCACGCACCTGCTCTTTATCGGCGAGGTGGAGGACGCCGAGCGCCTGAGCGGCGAGGCCCCGCTGACCTATGACTACTATCACAAGGTCTTGAAGGGCAAGACGCCGCCCAAGGCTTCGTCGTATCAAGGCTAGAAATGTTCTAAAAATACTTGCATTATATTATTGAGAATCTATACTAATAAGTGAAGTACATCACCAGTCGCGTTCGAGAGGAGAACATCATGGCTGAGGAGAAGAAGACGTATAAGTTCGTGTGCACCGTTTGCGGTTACGAGGTTGAGGTCGACACGCCCGAGCTGCCCGAGGATTACGTATGCCCGGTCTGCGGCGTCGGCCCCGATGAGTTTGAGCTCGTCGAGGAGTAACTCGTAGACACACGGCGATTAGCTATACAGAGCTCTGTCCAAGGGCCCCGGTCGAATTCTCGGCCGGGGCCCTTTTGATTTGTCTGACGGTTTAAAACGGCCTTACGTGTTACAGATTGAGACGTTATATCTGGACAGTCACGCCATCCCAATTACATCCCCGTTAGCAGCACGATGTCGAGAACCGTTACGATGACGCCGATTCCTACGAGCAACGCGTTGAGCGGGCGCGAGTTGACGTATTTGCCCATGACGCGGCGTGAGCTGGTGAGCCGTATAAGCACGAAAACCGTGATCGGCAGCTGAAGCGACAGCAGTGCCTGGCTCCAGATGAGACCTTCAAAAGGATTTGGGACGACCAGACACGCCGCCACTGCGCCGACGAAACATGCCGCCACCCCAATCGAGGAATGTCGGTCGTGGATGTCGTATTCCTCGTCGAACATGCCCGCGGTGATGGTGCCTGCCGCCATGCCTGCCGTCACACTACTCGAGAGGCCCGCAAACAGCAGCGCCACCGCAAAGATTGTCGAGCTTGCTGGGCCCAGAATGGGGGAGAGCGTGTCCGCTGCGACGGCGAGGTCGTCTACGACAATGCCGTGCGCAAAGAAGGTCGTTGCGGCCAGGATGACCATGGCCGAGTTGATTGCCCAGCCCACGCCCATCGAAAAGAGCGTGTCGAAGAGCTCATAGCGCAGACGCTCTTCGATAACCTGCCCGCCTTGGCCTTCGAAGTGCATGGATTGGATGACCTCGGAGTGTAGAAAGAGGTTGTGGGGCATAACGACCGCACCCAGGACACTCACGATAATCGCGGCAGAGCCAGTGGGCATACTGGGCGTGATCCAGCTTGCGGCGGCTTGCGGCCAGTCGACCTTGACTAGTGCAAGCTCGGCCAAAAACGAGAGTCCTACCACGCCTACGAAGGCGATGATCCAGCGTTCGGCACGCTTGTAGGAGTTCGTCATGAGCATCGCCATCGATACTGCCGCCACGATGACGCAGCCCGCACGCACGGGCAGCCCAAAGAGCATTTGAAGGGCAATCGCGCCACCCAGGACTTCGGCCATGGCGGTGGCGATGGTCGCGAGATAGGCACTGGCGAGCACCGTGCGCCCAACGAAGCGGGGGAGGTAACATGTCGTGGCCTCGGCAAGACAGGCGCCCGTGGCGATACCCAGGTGCGCCGCATTGTGCTGCAGCACAATGAGCATAATCGTGGACAGTGTGACGATCCACAGCAGCGCGTAGCCAAACTGCGAGCCCGCGGCCATATTGGAGGCCCAGTTGCCCGGGTCGATAAAGCCGACGGTCACGAGCAGCCCGGGGCCGATGTGCCGCGCAATGTCTAGGCCTCCGTGACCACCGGTGCGTCGGGAGCCAAAGTGTTGTTTGAGATGGTTGAGCATGGTGCGCTCCTGCGTGCCGTTTGCTTGACGCCGCAAAGGATACCCGTTTTAGGCTAAAAAGTTAACCAGTACTAACAAAATTGCTGTTTTGATTAGGATGATGAAGGGGGGCTGCGAAATGTTTTGATTTGTAACAACTAGGGATGGAAATTGGGCCTAGGTGTTACAGATCGAGACAGGGAGAAATGGTCCTATGGAAAATCTCGATCTGTAACAGTTGGCTGCAAAAGCCGGCCCTCCGTGTTACAGATTGAGACATTCGGAACCGTCTCTCGAAAACATCTCAATCTGTAACAGTTAGTCGTC
Source organism: Collinsella aerofaciens (assembly GCF_015556945.1). Taxonomy (GTDB): domain Bacteria; phylum Actinomycetota; class Coriobacteriia; order Coriobacteriales; family Coriobacteriaceae; genus Collinsella; species Collinsella aerofaciens_AO. The sequence continues at coordinate 23,854 of NZ_JADNNH010000014.1, forward strand.
GAAATTGGGTCTTACTGTTACAGATTGAGATGTTTGAAGAGGTGAGTTTGCAGGCCGAACTTGGGGCCTATGTTGTCGCCCTTGAGGTCGGCGGTGTCCACTCGTAGGGCGCGCGTTACGCGATTGTTTCGAAACGGGTGGGAAACACAACGGGCCGGCGATGCTCCTAGTATGCCTAGTCAACTGACTGTCTAAATATCTAGGGGAGGATCGCGATGCAGGCAGATTCCGCTCAGCAGCAGGGCCTTTATCGCCCCGAATTCGACCACGATGCATGTGGCATCGGCGCACTTGCCGATATCAACGGCGAGCGCCATCACCAGATTCTGGACGATGCACTGTCCATTCTGGTCAACTTGGAGCACCGCGGCGGCACGGGACTCGAGAAGAACACCGGCGACGGCGCTGGCATCCTGTTCCAGGTTCCGCATCACTTTTTCCGTAAAGAGGCCCAAAAGTGCGGCCAGATTCTGCCGGCAGAGGGCGACTATGGCGTGGCCATGCTGTTCTTCCCGCAGGACGACAAGGGCGTAGAGGATGCCCGCCGCGTGTTTGAGGAGGGCTGTGCCGAGGCCGGCGTGCCGCTGCTCTTTTGGCGCGAGGTGCCGGTCGATCCGCACGACCTGGGCGAGACGGCCCGCGCCTGTATGCCTACCATCCTGCAGGCCTTTCTGGGCCGTCCCGACGACACGCCGGCGGGCGACGCCTTTGAGCGTCGCCTGTACGTGTGCCGCCGCACCATCGAAAAGAAGGCCGACGCCGAGTTTGCCCTGCGCGACAAGATCTTCTATGTGTGCTCCATGAGCTCGCGCACCATCGTGTACAAGGGCATGCTGGTCGCCACGCAGATGCGCCGCTTCTTCATCGACCTCAACGACGCCGCCGTCAAGACGGCCGTGGCGCTCGTCCACTCGCGCTACTCCACCAACACCACGCCCAGCTGGGAGCGCGCGCACCCCAACCGCTTTATCATCCACAACGGCGAGATCAACACCCTCAAGGGCAACGTCAACTGGATCCGCGCCCGCGAGCCCAACCTGTACAGCCCCGTGCTGCAGCACGATCTTGAGCGCGTGATGCCCATCATCAACCGCGAGGGTTCCGACTCCGCGATTCTGGATAACGTGCTCGAGTTCCTGGTCATGAACGGTCGCCCGCTTACGCGTGCCGCATCCATGCTGCTGCCCGAGCCGTGGGACCACAACGACAGCCTGAGTGAGGAGCGCCGCGCCTACGACGCTTACCAGTCCATGCTCATGGAGCCGTGGGACGGTCCGGCCGCCATCGCCTTTACCGACGGTCGCACGCTGGGTGCCGCCCTCGACCGTAACGGCCTGCGTCCCGCCCGCTACTATGTGACGCGCGACGGTCGCTTTATGCTGGCAAGCGAGGTGGGCACCATCGAGGTGAGCCCCGAGAACATCCTGACGAGCGGCTGCCTGGGACCGGGCCAGATGCTCGAGGTCGACTTTGCCCGCGGGCGCGTCATCTACAACGATGAGCTGCGTGCCCGTTACGCCAAGGAAAAGCCCTACCGTGATTGGATTGCCGAGGAGACGCTAACCGTTGACGCGCTCGACAAGCCCGCCGCGCCCGCGCCCGCCGAGGATGCCGAGGTGCCCGCCGCCGTGCGCATGGCCAAGCTCGGCTACCACTGGGATGACGTCGACGAGGTCGTGCGTCCCATGGCCCAGCAGGGCAAGGCACCGCTTGCCTCGATGGGCATCGATGCGCCGCTGGCCTGCCTGTCCAAGAAGACGCGCTCGTTCTTCGATTACTTCTATCAGCTGTTCGCCCAAGTCACGAATCCGCCGATTGATGCCCTGCGCGAGCACATGGTGACTTCGACCACGCTCTACCTGGGCAACCACGGCAACTTGCTCGAGGACTCCCGTACGGCCTGCCAGCTGGTGCGCCTGGAGCGCCCGCTGCTGAGCGAGGAGGAGTTCGACCGCATTTGCGCGATTGACCGTGTTGGCTTTAAGACCCGCCGGTTCCGTGCCGTGTACCGCCGCGACGCGGGTGAGGGCGCGCTGCAGGCTGCGCTCAAGCAGCTTGCCGAAGACGTCGAGGCTGCGGTCCGCGACGGCGTGAACATCGTGGTGCTGAGCGATCATGCCGCTGCGGGCGAGGTGCCCGTGCCGTCGCTGCTCGCCGTGGGCTGCGTGCACAACCACCTGATCCGCGCCGGCGTGCGTACCTTTGCCGACATCGTGGTGGAGTGCGGTGACGCCGTGTCCCCGCACGACTTTGCGGCGCTAGTGGGCTACTCCGCGAGCGGCATCTATCCGTACAACGCGCATGCGTGCATCCGCAATCTGGCGGCACGCGGCGACCTGGACGTGACGGCCGAGCAGGGCATCGCCAATTACAACAAGGCCGCGACGGCGGGCATCGTCTCCATCATGTCCAAGATGGGCATCTCCACGGTGCAGAGCTACCACTCCGCGCAGATCTTCGAGGCCGTTGGCTTTACGCCGGAGTTCGTCAACGCGTACTTCGCCGGCACGGTGAGCCGTGTGGGCGGTATGGGTGTCGAGGAGGTCGAACGCGAGCAAAATGAGCGCTATGACGCCGCTCTCGCTATCCTTAAGAGCCCGGCTCCCGATCAGCTGCCCACGTTGGGCCTGACCAAGTGGCGCCCGCTCGGCGGCGAGGATCACCTCATCGATCCGCAGACTGTCTACTTGCTGCAGACCGCCTGCCGTGAGGACAGCTACGACACCTTTAAGGAGTACAGCGCCCGCCTGCACCGCACCGGCCGTGCCGTGCGCCTGCGCGACTTGCTCGACTTTAATGCCAACGGTCGCACGCCGGTTTCACTCGACGAGGTGGAGCCCGCGCTCAACATCGTCCGCCGCTTTAACACCGGCGCCATGTCGTACGGCTCCATCAGCAAAGAGGCGCACGAGTGCATGGCCATCGCTATGAACCGTCTGCACGGCCGTTCCAACTCCGGCGAGGGCGGTGAGGATCCGCGTCGCGAGACCCCGCTGGCTAACGGTGACTCCAAGAACTCCGCCATCAAGCAGGTGGCAAGCGCGCGCTTTGGCGTGACGAGCCGCTACCTGTGCAGCGCCTTCGAGATTCAGATCAAGATGGCCCAGGGCGCCAAGCCCGGCGAGGGCGGCCACCTGCCCGGCAAGAAGGTCTATCCCTGGATTGCCGAGGTCCGTCAGTCCACGCCCGGCATCGGCCTGATCTCGCCTCCGCCTCACCACGATATTTACTCCATCGAGGACCTGGCAGAGCTGATCTTCGATCTTAAGAACGCCAATCCCGGCGCACGCGTGTCGGTCAAGCTGGTCAGCGAGGCCGGCGTCGGCACCATCGCCACCGGCGTGGCCAAGGGCGCTGCCGACAAGATCTTGATCAGCGGCCACAATGGCGGCTCGGGTGCCGCTGCGCGCGACTCTATCTGGCACGCGGGTCTGCCGCTGGAGCTTGGCCTTGCCGAGGCCCAGCAGACGCTGCTGCAAAACGGCCTGCGCTCGCGCGTAGTGCTCGAGGCCGACGGCAAGCTCATGGACGGCACCGACGTCGCTGTCGCCTGCCTGTTGGGCGCCGAGGAGTTTGGCTTTGCGACCATGCCGCTCATCTCCATGGGCTGCCTCATGCAGCGCGACTGCCAGCAGGATACCTGCCCGGCCGGCATCGCTACGCAAAACTGCCGCCTGCGTCGCGGCTTCCGCGGCAAGCCAGAGCACGTCGAGCACTTTATGCTCTTTGTTGCCGAGCAGCTGCGCGAGGTCATGGCGAGCCTGGGCTTCCGCACGGTCGACGAGATGGTCGGCCATCCCGAGTGCTTGCGCCAGATCGAGGTCCCGGGCAACCGCAAGGCTAACCTGCTGGATCTGTCGCCCGTGCTGGCGAGCGCGACCTGTGAGTTTGGTGCCCACATCCCGGGTGCCGACGGCCGTCACTTCCTGCCCCAGATGGCTGCGGACAGCGAGCTCGACAAGACGCTCGACTCCACGTTGTTTGTGCCCTACACGGCCGATGCCCGTGCGCACCTGCGTCCGATTCGCTTCCGCGCCGATATCGCCAACGTCAACCGCTGCGTGGGCACCATCTTGGGCAACGCGGTGACCAAGGCGCATCCCGAGGGCCTGCCCGCCGGCTCCATCACTATCGATTGCGACGGTTCGGCCGGTCAGAGCTTTGGCGCCTTCCTGCCGCGCGGCATTACGCTCAACGTGTGCGGCGACGCCAACGACTACTTTGGCAAGGGCCTTTCGGGCGGCGAGGTGTCGGTGCGCCCCAACCCGCATGCGACCTACAAGTTCGATGAGAACATCATCGTGGGCAACGTTGCGTTCTTTGGCGCCACGAGCGGCCGCGGCTTCATTAACGGCCTGGCAGGCCAGCGCTTTGGCGTACGCAACTCCGGTGCCACGGTGGTGGTCGAGGGCTGCGGCAACCATGGCTGCGAGTACATGACGGGTGGTCTGGCGCTCATCCTGGGCGAGGTCGGGCAGAACTTCGCCGCCGGCATGACGGGTGGCGTGGCCTATGTCTTTGACCAGTACGGCACGCTCGATGCCCGTGTGAACCACGAGAGCGTTGAGCTTAAAGCCCCGACGGCCGGCGAGCTGGCGCAGATTCGCGAGCTCATCCAGGAGCACGTGGACGTGACGCAGAGCCCGCGCGGCATTAAGCTGCTCTACAGCTTTGAGACGATGAGCAAACACTTTGTGAAGGTCATTCCGACCGAGTACGAGCGCGTGCTGGCGATTGTCGCCGCCGCCGAGGACGTCGGCAAGACGCATGCGCAGGCCGAGGAGCTGGCGTTTGACATTGTGACCGGTCGCGCGAGTGACGCGGATGTTGCTCGCTTCGATGTTGCGGGCGGTGCTGCGGGTGCTGCGTCCGTGGCTGCCAGCTCTGTTGCTTCGACCAAGAAGGAGGCGTAAGTGCCATGGGTAAGCCCGGTGCTTTTCTTGATATCGATCGCGTGACCCATGAGCTGCGCCCCGTGGAGGAGCGCAGCCGCGATTTCGATCCGCTGTACGTGGAGCTCGACGACGACGCGCGCCGTGCCCAGGCGAGTCGCTGCATGATGTGCGGTGTGGCGTTTTGTCAGATGGGCGCGAGCTTTGGCAAGGCACGTCCGAGCGGCTGTCCGCTGCACAACCTGATTCCCGAGTGGAACGAGCTGGTGTACCGCGGCCGTTGGGACGAGGCTGCCGAGCGCCTGTCACTCACCTCGCCCATGCCCGAGTTCACGAGTCGCGTGTGCCCGGCGCTGTGCGAGGCCGCATGCAACCTGGGCTCGGTCGATGGCCAGCCCACGACGATTCACGACAATGAGCGCGCGATCAGCGACCATGAGTGGGCCAACGGCGGTCCGCGCCGCTTTGAGCCGGCAGGGGAGGGCGCACCCACGGTTGCCGTGGTGGGCTCCGGTCCTGCTGGTCTGGTGGCAGCATGGGAGCTTGCGCGTCGCGGTGCCCGCGTGACGGTGTTTGAGCGTGACGACCGCCCGGGCGGCCTGCTCATGTACGGCATTCCCAACATGAAGCTCGAGAAGTCCGTGGTCGAGCGTCGCGTGGCGCTCATGCGCGAGCTGGGCATTGTGTTCGAGCTGAGTGCCGACGTGAGCGATCCCAAGGTTACCGCCAAGCTCGACGACTTTGACGCCGTCGTGGTGGCTGCCGGCGCCCGTGCTCCGCGTGGGCTTTCGGCTGCGAACATTGATGCCCCGGGCGTGGTGTATGCCGTGGACTACCTGACGGCTTCGACCGTCTCGGTGCTCGATGGCGGCGACCCCGCGGTGAACGCGCGCGGCCTGGACGTTGTGGTCATTGGCGGCGGCGATACCGGTAACGACTGCGTGGGCACCGCGGTACGTCAGGGTGCGCGCAGCGTGCGCCAGTTTGAGTTCTTGCCGGCGGCGCCTGATGCGCGCGCGGCGAGCAACCCCTGGCCGCAGTGGCCCAACGTGAAGAAGACCGATTACGGCCAGCAGGAGGCCATCGCTACCATGGGCGGCGAGATGCGCGCTTGGGGTGTGGATACGATCGAGGTACTGTTGGACAAGAAGGGCGCGGCCGCGGGCCTGCGCGTGGTCGATCTGGATTGGTCGGCTGGCAAGCCCGAGCGCATCGCGGGCTCCGAGCACGAGGTGCCGGCCCAGCTGGTGCTCATCGCCTGCGGTTTTACGGGCCCGGAGCACGGTGTGTTCGATGCAGTGAGCGTGCCTGTTGCCACCGCTGGTCGTCCGCTGCCGGTGATGGCTGCCGAGGGCTCGCACCTTGCGGCCCGTGTCGACGGCGCCGCCGCGGATGCCGCGCCGGTGTATGTGGCGGGTGATGCTCGCAACGGCAGCTCGCTCGTGGTGAACGCCATGGCCGATGCCCTGGCCTGCGCAGCCGAAGTCGCCGATGCGCTGGAGCTGTAAAGTAGTCATTTAAGAACGTCCCCAATGACTAGTCATTTTTTTGTCTAGTCGTTGGGGACACTCTTTGCGAGCGATTTGCTCGTTTGTCGACGTACGGGTGTTCATTTGTCGACTTCTTGGGCTGTGGTCACCTGTTGTTTCTGTGGTGGCTGTGGGTATCTGGCTCAAAAGGGCGGGTTGGCCGTCTATGTTTACCTCGGTTTTGTTGCGGTGCGCATTTTCGGTCAAGCTTTTCGTCAAGTGTTTGGTCAGCATCTGGTTTGCAGCCGGAGGCCTATTTTGCCCGCGCTGGTCGTGGCCGACCACCCTCCTCGTAAGCTCAAATTGAGGTCTATCAGTTTGAGGAGGATGCCATGACTGACCAAGTTTTTGACCGAGCGCAGCTGGCCGAAGCCGTCGGCAACGATATTGCCGACATGGCTCACTTTTGGATGCTGCGGAAGTTTCAATTCCTGGAGCCGGCGCGCGAGCAGTTCGAGATCATCGTCGACCCGTGGCTCGGCTATTGCGAGGAACCTTCGCAAAACGAAATCATGGCTTACAACATGGCATTTACCGATTGGCTGCTCTTTGAGCGCCCCTATCGCCATGACAAGACGCTGCTCGAGCTGTATGTTGACGAGCCGCCGGCATCGCTTTCGCCTGCCTCGCTCAAGCGGCTCGAGCAGGTACGCGACACGCAGTATTTCTCGCGCTTTGGCATTTTGGACAAGGATCCTGCGACTGGTATGGTCGCGCTGAAGGACACGCGCACCGGCTGTCGCTTTGATGTCTACGACCCGCATATCGTGCAAAAGGAGCATTGGAGCGACGGAGCGATTGCGGTGCGCCTCGCCTGCGTCGACGATGTCTGGCTGACGGCGGGACAGCTCTACCTGTATGACATCGCGCGGCTGAGCGATACGGCGGTCGACGGGCCGGGCGCGGTGCATCCGGAGGACCTGCAGGACGGCTTTGACACCTCGTGCATCAGCTTCTTCTTGCGTCTGGTCCGCGACATCATGGGCGCCCAGGGGCGGTACGTGAAGTCGCTTAACATCTACGAGCAGGAGTGGGAGTAGGGGATGGGCAGCTGTCGCCTGTCTTGCCTTCTGCCTTTTATGTCTCGATCTGTAACGTTTAGGGACAAAAAAACCGGTCTACCTGTTACAGATCGAGACGAATGCTTGGGCGCCGCTGGTTTGTCTAAATCTGTAACGTTTGGGGGCCTGGAGAACGTCTAACTGTTACAGACCGAGACGTTTGGCACCTGGTTGGGGGAATGTCTCAATCTGTAACATCTACAGGCCCAAATTCGACCTACCTGTTACAGATTGAGACGGAAGGTTGGCGGCTGCCGAAAGATCTTGTTCTGTAACAACTAGAGGCTCAAAGACTGTCTTCCTGTTACAGATCAAGACATTTGTCAGCGGAGGCAACGGTGACGATGGTCCATTTGTCTGACGTGGTGGTGATGAAAGTGTCTAATACCGTTCTCAAACACAAACATGCGACTCGCAACACGTTGGCGCGGAATAGGATGCTCGCGCGGCTCACGGAGACGGCCAAGCAAGGTGCGCTGCTCGCAACGCATGACAATACCGAGCTCATGTGGCTGCGACGCCATGTTGGAACCGACGATATCGCGGAGCCCGAGCCGTACCTGTTCTGTTTTCAGCATGATTGGGATGCATTGACGCCGGCGGAGCGAGCGCTGAGGACTATCAAAGGGCTTGCGGAATTTCATCCCGATTGGGCGTTTTGGGGCTATGACGCGGCGCTTTTGTGGGGTTTGGAGGTGCCGAATGATCTGCTCGGGCCGCGTTTTCTTGTTAAGACGGGTTGTTCGGTGACGTTGAGCAGCGGGCGCAGGTTGTTGCGTCCGCAGATGGCGGGCGCGCTCTAGCGTGTTGATGGCGTGCAGGTGACGTCATTTTGGCGCACGGTGGAGGATTGCTTGCTGCGTGCACCGTTCTCCTACGGGTTGGCGATTGCCGATTCTGCACTGCGGGCGAAAGACGTATCACGTGGGGATTTGTGCGAGCGCCTCCGCGTCGATTGCGAGGGCAGGCGAGGGTATCGCAGGGCACAAGTGATTGCGTCGTATGCGGACGGGCTGTCCGAAAACGGTGGCGAGTCTCGGTTCCGAGCGTTCTTTATTGCGTACGGCTTTCCGGTTCCGGAGCTGCAGGTGGAGTTTCGCGACCCGCTCGATCCGAGCCAGGTGTTTCGCGTCGATTATTTCTGGAGGCTCGAGGACGAGACATGTGTCATCGGCGAGCTCGACGGAAAGGGGAAGTATGCCTTGCAGAACGGCGAAGGTCGGGAGTCGGTCGACCCGTTCGTGGCAGAGCGTCAACGGGAGTCCCATCTGACAATGCTCGGGCATAAGGTGCTTCGGTTTACGTTTGATGAGCTCAAGAATCCGGGGAAGCTGGTTGAGAAGATGAGGCTGGCGGGTATTCCGCGACGGCCCGATTTGGCTGAGGAGTGGAGACGTCAGTGGTATGGGCGCTGAGAGGTTTTGTCTCAATCTGTAACGTTTAGAGGTTATTTGAGCTCGTAATTGTTACAGATCGAGACAAGCCGGTGAAACGTCGACCGAATGTCTCGATCTGTAACATCAAGGGGCTCAATAACCCTGTACCTGTTACAGATCGAGACATTTCCCTGTTGTCGCTAGGGTGGGACTGCAACGTATTCCGTCCCCCACATCCCCTCTTCCCTCCGTTAACCGATGCGTCTGCAGTAATCCAACGGGACTAGGTGATAATGGACAAATGTTCAAGTTAATCGTGAGGGAGGAGCTCGATATGGCGTCTGCCGATCGTTCCACGTTGTTTATCAATGCGACCATCCTAGATGGTTCGGAACATATGGAGCCGCAGCCCGACATGGCCGTGGCCGTTGAGCGCGGTGTCATCACGTGGATGGGGCCGAGTGCTGTGGCGCAGGCGCCTGCAGGTGCCGAGGTCATCGACCTGGCAGGTGCGTATCTCATGCCAGGCCTCATCAATATGCATGTGCATCTGTGCGGTTCGGGCAAGCCGGTTTCGGCGGGCGATGCAGGCGCGCTGATGAAGAAGCTCGATAATCCCGTGGGGCGCGCCATCGTGCGCCATATTCTTAAGGGCAGCGCCCAACAACAACTGGCAAGCGGCGTGACCACGGTGCGCGGCGCGGGCGACCCACTGTTTGCCGACATCGCCGTTCGTAATGCCATCGACGCCGGCAAGTATCAAGGTCCTCGCCTGGTGGCGCCGGGAACGGGCGTCACGGTGCCGGGCGGCCATGGTGCGGGCTTGTTCGCCCAGGTGGCAAACAGTCCCGCCGAGGCAGCCGAACAGGTGCGCGACCTGTATGCGCGCGGTGCCGACGTCATTAAGCTGTTCGTAACGGGCGGTGTGTTCGATGCGACCGAGGTGGGCGAGCCGGGCGTGCTGCGTATGCCGGTGGAGGTTGCCGCGGCGGCGTGCAAGGCGGCGCACGATATGGGCCTTCCGGTCATGGCCCATGTCGAGAGCACCGAAGGTGTGAAGGCCGCGCTTCAGGCCGGCGTCGACACAATCGAGCACGGCGCTCCGATGACCCCCGAGATCCTGGAGCTGTACCGCGGCGCCGCGGGAACACAGCTCGAGGGACGCGCGCCGAGCGTGACCTGCACAATCAGCCCCGCACTGCCGTTTGTACTGCTCGATCCGGAAAAGACCCATTCGACCGACACGCAAAAGAAGAACGGTGACATCGTGTGCTCGGGCATTATCGAGAGCGCTCGCGCGGCGCTGGAAGCCGGCGTTAAGGTGGGCCTGGGCACGGACTCGAGCTGCCCGTTCGTGACGCAGTACGACATGTGGCGCGAGGTGGCTTACTTTGCCAAGTACGTGGGCGTGAGCAACGCCTTCGCACTGCATACGGCTACGCAGGTCAATGCCGAGTTACTGGGCCTGGGTGGTGAGACCGGCACAATCGAGTGTGGCAAGGCAGCCGATATCCTGGTGACGCGTAAGAATCCTCTGGATGATCTGTGTGCCCTGCGTGAGCCGGTACACGTAATGTGCCGTGGCGATCTGGTACGCAAGCTCAAGGTGAAGCGCATTCCCGAGGTGGATGCCGAGCTCGATGCGATTATGGCCATGCCCGCTGAGGCGCTGGCCGAGGAGCTTGCCCGCGATGGCGTAGCGTAAGCGCTGGTGTGACGGAAACGACAGCTTCACCGTCGCATGCTGTCGCCCCATGCAAAAAGCCGAGGTCTCAACATGAGGCCTCGGCTTTTTTATCGACAAATATGTAAGATGCAGGACAAACACTTCTGATGCATTTGTCCCATGTGCGGGCGCTAGGAGCGGGTTTCCATCTTGGCGTGGCACTTGGGGCAGGTGACGCGGATCTTGCCCTTGCCCTTGGGGACGGACAGCATCTGACCGCAGTTGGGGCACTTGAGGTACGCCGTGGTCTTGCGACCCTTCCACATCTTCTTGGCCGTTCGCTTGGCGCGCTCAAAGTCTTCCTTGCTGGTGCCGGCCGCACGCGAGGCGTTGGCAGCCGCGGTCCCGCCGCCCAGGCTGGCGACGAACTTGCCCAGACAGGGAACGTTGGCAGTCGCGGCAACGAAGTCATCATTTTCCTTGCGGCGGGCGTCGATGTTTTTGGACAGGCCACGCAGCACGCCGAGTACGATTACGGCGATGGCGATCCAGCTGAGCCACTGGTGGTGGGCCATCGATCCGACCATCGCGAAAATAATTCCTATGAAGCCCAGCACGATGGTGAGCTCATCGGCGCCGTTGCGACCCTTCATAAAGTCATTCATGCGAATTGCCTTTCATTCGATATGCTGCACGCCTTTATACCCCTTTTGGTGCATTGGGGACAGGTTAATCTGCACCAAGGTGGTGCAAACGTACCTGTCCCCAATGCACCAATTACTTGGCGAGCTTGTCGACGACGCGCTCTATCTCGGCGAGCTTGGCGGCTTTGAGCTCCTCGTCGCCCGATTCGATGGCCGAGGCGACGCAGCCCTCGATGTGCGCCTTCAACACATCGGCGTTGATGCGCGCGATGAGCGCCTGCGTGGCCATGAGCTGCGTGGAAATATCGACGCAGTAGCGGTCCTCATCGACCATCCGCAGGATGCCGTCGATCTGGCCGCGCGCTGTCTTGAGCATACGGGTCACCGATTTATGGTCTGCCATCATGTCGGGTCCTCGTTTCTGGTCGATCTTCCGGATGCCCCCGTCAGTTGCGGTGAAATAGTTCTTGTTTGCAGGCTTGAAGCGCTAAAACAGGAACTATTTCACCGCAACTTCTGAAGGGTTGGTTGAGTGGCGGTTGCTGAGCGGCTATGTCAGCCGGCAGTGGTGCCTGTTGGTGCGGCAGCTGCTACGCGGCGGTCACGGACAGGGCGTGGAACTTCTCGCCCGCTCCCTCGACGGCGGCGGCGAGCTGCTCGGCGGTCATGGTGTCGGTGCACTCCACCTGGACAGTCTGGGTCTCGTGATCGGCGTCGGCATCGGTCACGCCGACCACGTTGAGCAGCGCGGTCTCGACGGTGGCATCGCAATGGCCGCACATGAGGCCGGAAGTCTTGATCGTGTAACGCATGGGTATTCCTCTCTGTTGTGTCGGCTTTCCCAGGCACCCGACCTTGACCTTCAAACCGTCGCTCGCGTACCAAAGTACGCGTCGCTCCTCTTTCAGGTCAATCTCAGGTACCTGGAAAACCCGTTCTAAATGAACGTAATAGTGATCCTATTTTGCCACTTTAGGCATAAAGGATTTTAAGCGCAGGGCATTGGACACGACGCAGACGCTCGACAGGCTCATCGCTGCGGCGCCAAACATCGGCGAGAGCTGCCATCCGGTGAGCGGGAAAAATACGCCCGCCGCCAGCGGAATGCCGATGCCGTTGTAGAACAGCGCCCAGAACAGGTCTTGCTTGATGTTGCGAATCGTGGCGCGCGAAAGTTCGATGGCGCGGGCGACGTCCATGAGATCGCTGCGCATGAGCACCACATCTGCCCCCTCCTTGGCGATGTCGGCGCCGGTGCCGATAGCAAGGCCCACGTCGGCGCGCGCCAGGGCGGGGGAGTCATTGATACCGTCGCCCACCATGGCGACCTTGCTGCCCGCATCCTGCAGCTCGCGTACGTGGTGCTCCTTGTCGGCGGGGAGGACGTCGGCGATGACCTGTTCGCTGCTCAGCCCCACGCGGCGGGCGATTGCTTCGGCGGTGACTCGGTTGTCGCCGGTGAGCATGCGCACGTCGACGCCAAGCGAGCGCAGTGCGGCGATGGCTCCGGCACTCGTTTCCTTGACCTCGTCAGCCACGGCAATGGTGCCGGCGAGCTCGCCGTTCTTGGCAAAGAACAGCGGCGTCTTGCCCTCGGCGGCGAACTGTTCGGCAAGACCCGCGGGCACCTTCGCGCCCAGCTCGTTCATCAGGCGCATATTGCCGGCGGCAATGGCGTTTTGCCCCTCGCGCGCCGTAACGCCTCGCCCGGGCACGGCGGCAAAGTCCTCGACGGCGCGCGCGACAATCCCTCGCGTCTCGCACTCGGCCATAATCGCCTCGGCCAGCGGGTGTTCGCTTGAGCGCTCCAGCGCGGCGGCCAGCTTGAGTAGCGCCTTTTCGCTCATGGCGGGCGATCCGTCGGCGCGCGTGGCTACCACGATATCGGTCACGGCAGGCTTGCCGCGAGTGACCGTTCCCGTCTTATCGAACACCACGGTGCCCACGCTGCGCAGATTCTCCAGCGCCTCGGCGCTCTTGAACAGAATGCCCATCTCGGCGCCCTTGCCGGTGCCGACCATAATAGCGACGGGCGTGGCCAGACCCAATGCGCACGGACAGCTGATCACCAGCACAGCGACGGCGGAGGTGAGCGCTTCGTTCACGCTACCGGTCAGTGCCATCCACGCCACGAAGGTCATGGCCGAGATCACGAATACCACGGGCACGAACACGCCGGCGACCTTGTCGGCCATGCGGGCGATGGGCGCCTTGGTGGCGTTGGCGTCCTCGACGAGCTGGATAATCTTGGCGAGCGACGTGTCGGCGCCCACGCGTGTGGCACGGAAGGCAAACGAGCCGGTGCGGTTGACAGTGGCGGCGTTGACGGTGTCGCCGGCGGTCTTTTCCACGGGGATGGACTCGCCGGTGAGCGCGCTCTCGTCCACGGCCGAGCTGCCCTCGAGCACCACGCCATCGACAGGGATGGACTCGCCGGGGCGCACACGCAGCACCTGGCCGGGCAGAATGGCATCGACGTCGACGGTGGCCTCGCTGCCGTCCTCTGCCACGACGGTCGCGGTCTTGGGTGCTAAGTCGATGAGCGCCTCGATAGCGCCGCCGGTCTTGGACTTGCTGCGCGTCTCGAGGTATTTGCCCACGGTGACGAGCGACAGGATGGTGCCAGCGCTCTCAAAATACAGGTTGTCCATGCTCGTCATCATGGCCTCGTGCACCTGACCTGCGGCTAGCTGGTCGGCCATGATGAACATGGCGTAGAGCGACCAGGCGATGGAGGCGGTGGCGCCCACGGCAATAAGGGCGTCCATGGTGGGCGCGCCGTGCGCGAGCGATTTAAACCCGTTGATAAAGTACGCGTCGTTGACGTAGACGATGGGAATGAGCAGGACGAGCTCGGTGAGCGCGAGCGTCATGCTGTGGGTGTGGTCGGTGAAGATGCCGGGCAGCGGCCAGCCGAGCATGTGCCCCATGCCTATGTAGAACAGTGGGATGAGGAATACGATCGAGACGATGAGGCGGGTGCGCATGGCAGAGGCGGCGGCCTCCAACTTTTTGGTGGGCGACTCCATATGGGCGGCGCCGGACCTGGCTTGCGCACTTCCGCTTTGGACAGCGTCGGTGCCCGTGCTGACGGGCGAGGCCGAGTAGCCCGCGCGGTCGACAGCGGTGCAGATGTCGTCGGGGGAGACCTGCGCGGGGTCGTAGTCGACCATCATGGAACTGGCGAGCAGATTGACCGCGACGCTCTCGACGCCGTCGAGCTTGCTCACGGCGCGGTCCACGTGCGCCTGGCAGGCGGCGCATGTCATGCCACCCACGTCGAACTTATCTTGAGCCATGGCTTCTCCTTTCTGTGACGTAGTGTCGGAAATGTTAACCATCCGATACTATACACCCATACCCCCTGGGGGTGTCCAGTGGAGATTGAAATGTATGACATTCTGGTATTGGTCGAGGTGATAGCCAGGTCGGCGGACCGTCCGCGGTCAACTCAAATGTCTTGATCTGTAACATCTAGAGAGGTTTTTGACCCCTTACTGTTACAGATTGAGATGTTGTCTCGCGGGGTTGGGGTTTGTCTCGTTCTGTAACATCTAGACCTGTATCTGCCGAGCTGGTGTTACAGATCGAGACATTTGCCGGGGAGGGGTCCCGTCACGGCAAGACGCCCGCCGCCTAGATACAGAACCCGGGGATCACACAGGTTAGCTTGTTTGGCTTTTCCGCAGGCGTTGCGTACGTAAAGACGTCGCCGTCGTGCCCCACGCGGTTCATATAGAGCGTGCCTTCGCTCTCCGATGTGTCGGGGCTCACCGTGCGCTCCCACCAACAGGTGTCCTTGCCCTTCCACTGGCGGACCATCGTCTCGTTCGTGGAATACGGGCTCACCTTGAGCTCGCGGAAGAGCTGATACTCCTTGCCCTCGCCGTTGTAGATGTCTGCCAGGTAGTGATAGTCCTCGGCAAACGAATCGGGCGGTTGCGTACCGCACAGCTCGACCATGGCGGGCAGCCAAAGGGTTGCGGGCAACTCGCTCAGGCACGATGCGCTGTTGGCGGCGCCCACATTGTTCGAGACCTTCTTGACCCCTTTAATGAGTGCGCGCAACTCGTTGGGCAGCAGCTTAAGGCCGTCGCCGTTGAGCCATTCCCGCAGCTCGCAATCTGCCCAGCCGGCGCTCGGCGGTTCAGCCGCAGCGTTGCGCTCGGCAATACCCGCGTCGAACATAAACGTCAGTCCGGCCTTGCCCGTCCCGTCCAGAAGCTCATCGTGGCGAATGCCCACAAGCTGCGCGCCAACCTGCAGCCCGTTGGTGAGCGTGACGCGCTTGGTACACGGATAGGGGATATGCCCATCGGCATCGAGCAGATGATAGCGCCTGGCAATCTCGCGTGCCTCGCTACGGGTCTCGGTGGCCTTAATCTTGAGCGAAATCTCCTGCAGCTGATCCCAAGTGTAGTCGTCAAGTGAGCTGCGGATGCCGTCCAGGTAGTCGGGGATGCCAAAGCCATGGGTTGCCGCCCCGATAACGCCGAGCCCCGCAACGGCTGCGACAACGCCACCGATAATAAAGCGGCGGCGGGTCATGGCATCGTGCCGGGCCTGCTCCAGGATCTCTCGCGCGCGCTCGCCGGCGACGTCGACCTTAAGGTGTGTACCGGAGTCGATGTCGATTGCGGCGTCACTGCCCGCGCCTTCGCGGCCCTCGGATTCGGCATCGGTGAGGTATGCCGAGAGCACCTCGAGCATCTGCTGCTCGGTGGGACGATCGCACTGCTCGACTGAGAGACCCTTCATGATGATTTTGACGAGCGCTTCATCGCCCTCGCAGCGCGGCTCGAGCGGTGCCGGCTTGGTCTTGGTCTTTACGAGATAGAACGAGCCGGTTGCAGCGGCGTCCGTCGACTCAAAGTCAAACGGTTTGCGACCGCTGTAGAGCTGGTACAGAATGCTCGAAAGCGCATAGACGTCGATTGCCGGCGAACGGCGAAGGGCCGCGATGCCTTCGATATCCTGCGTGAGCATCTCGGGCGCGGCGTATGCGGGCGTGGCAAAGCGCCAGATGTCGGCGCGCCGGGTGATCGTGTCGTCGCCGAGAGCCATGGTCGCGGAGCCCATGTCGATGAGGCAGGGGTCAAAGGAGCAATCGGCAATCTGCTGCTCGAGCGTTCGGCTGGTGGTGCGGAACATGATATTGGCAGGCGAAAGGTCGCGATGGATGACCGGATTCACGAGGCCTTGGGTCATCAAGAGCGCACGAAGCACGGCGTTTCCGACGGCGGCGACCATCTGGGTGGTCAGCCCGCCCGAGGCGTCGTGAGGAAGCAGGGGCAGCGCCTGCTTGAGTGAGGTGCCCTCGACCCACTCCATGAGGATGAGCGGGTCGTCCTCGCACGATCCGTAGCCATAGACGCGCGGAAATCCGCGCAGGTGCGAGACGGTACACAGATGACGGTACTCCTCGAACAGCGCAGCGGTGTTGGCCAGGTGCGCTGCCGATTGCTCGGCGGAGCGGTCGGGGGCTTGGCCAGAGAGAAAGGCGTTGTCCTTGAGTAGCTTGACGGCAAAGACCTCGCCGCTTGTGTTGGTCGCGCGAAGCACGTGCCCGATGTTGCCGTTGTTGCGGTGGGCCGTCTGGAGAATAAGCGTCATAAACCGACGCTTGGCGTCGTCCTCGGCACTGGGGTCGACCGCCACGGCGGTGTCGAACGTATCGAGACGGATGAGTTTGTCGCCATAGGCGCTATCGGTAGTATCCATGGCGTTCCTTTGTCTGGCATGGGTTGCCGCGCGTACACGTGAGCAGTGCGGATATCGGTAAAGTACCATGATAGCCGCACTGCTCACGTGTACCGCTGAGTATTGTCGTTTACGACGCAGAAGGTAGAAGACGAAAGACGGACGGCGACCGTCTTCCGATCGCTGTCCGTGCTAGTCCACAATGACAAGGAATGTCGTGTAGAGACCCAGATGGAGCCTGTCGCTGTTGGCGATTTCCACGGGGGGGATAGACTTTGCCGGGTTCGCGTTGGTCGCGCGGCGGCTCAATCACAATATCGCCGTCACCCGCGCCCGATTCGAGCACTGTGCCGTTGGTCGACCCAAGGCCCTGGGCGTACCAGTGCTCACCCTCAAGCCAAATGCGAAGATGCTCGCGCGATGCGTCGGCGCCCACATCGGTGATGCTGGGCGAGGTTTTGGGCAAAGAACCAATCACGGTGCCGCGCGGATCGCGTGTGAGGGGATGGATTTGCATGCCGGCGCAGTTGTCGGCATGGGTTCTGAGCAGACCGAGGTTGGGGGCGACGGTGCGCGGCTGCTCCAGGCTGCTCATAAAGCCACGTCCGACGGTAGTTTCGGTGGTGCCAAAGTGCTCGCCCGTCTTGCTGTCGCAAAAGCGCTCGACGGTGGCCACGCCCTGAACGGGATCGGCGAGCGCCCCCGTTGCCACAAAGAGCATAAGGTAAAGCGTGCTTTTCTCGCGCACGGCATTGCCGTCAAAGTTGTCGATGCGATTGAGGGCATTTGCATATAGGCGGCTGTCCAGCTTGTAGCTGGCGAGAGCCGACATCATTTCGTTGGCGGCCGGACCGCGATAGTGCTCGGCGATTGCCCGATAGGCGGACTCGCCGCCGCCGAGCTTGCTGCAGATTGCCGAGGAAAGGTTGAGCGTGGTGACGGTAAAGTCGCTGTAGATGGAGGGCGCGCACTGGTCAGGCTTGCGATGGACGATGTAACGGGTGAGATACGAGCGGTTGGAAGAGCATTTCTCGAGCAGGGTACTGCCGAGATAAGAGTTTCCATTGATGAGCATTCGGGCGATCTCGAGATGTTTAAGACCGCCGAACGAGCGAATATCGTTATAGAGGACCGAGCAAGGCGTCTCTGCTGCCACGGATACCTCCTTTGATTGCTTCCTAGCCAATATGGCGATAGGAATTAATGGCCCCCGGTGGGCGACGTATTAAATGGCTGCGCAATATATAGCGTAACCAAAGCAACATTATAGGCCACATGTTCGAAATTGCAGGAAGACTGAGAGATTTGGTTTGGACTGGACGGAAATCCCCCTCTGTCTTGATCTATAACAATTAGGGCCGATTTTACTCGTTAACTGTTACAGATTGAGACGTTTGTGAGCCGTGTCGACCGTTTGTCTCGATCTGTAACACGTAGAGGAAGATTCGCCCTGTAGATGTTACAGATTGAGACAATCAGCCGGGCCCACCTCGTCCGCCTCGTCATCTGTGGTTTACGTGGGGGCATGTGAAGCACGGGTATACTAACCGGCGGCGAATCTGCTCCATCGCTTAGGGCTGCTGCGTCTGGACGGCGCGTGATAGGGCTGCCAAAGCGATCGCCAGCGTGCTGAGCAACGTCCTCTCTGTGCGCACCCGTTTTTGTATGTATTAGCGCACTACCAAGCACGCCCGCGCGGCCGCATGCCGTGCCCATTGCGCGTGCAGATAAGGAACAACAACATATGCGTAATTCTGTATCCGACGTCACCGACGCCGAGATCCTGGACGAGACCTGCGAGGCCATGACCCAGGCTGCCTTCGATGCCGCCGATGAGGCCAATGCCGCCCAGGCCGTCGAGTCCGCTACTCAGAGCCTGCCCGCCTTTGACGAGTTGGGCCTTTCCGACGAGATGCTTCGTGCTATCGAGAACCTGGGCTACACGGCGCCGACGCCCGTTCAGGCCGGTTCAATCCCCGTGGTGCTCGAGGGCCGCGACCTGCTTGCCGCCGCTCAGACCGGCACCGGCAAGACGGCCGCCTTTTTGCTGCCGACCATGAACAATCTGGAGCACATTGCTCCTCCCAAACCCGTGCGCGAGCGTGGCGGCCGCAACCGTCGTCGCGGTGCTAAAAAGCCCGAGGGCAACGGCCGCGGCCCGGTGATGCTCGTCATCACCCCTACGCGCGAGCTTGCCCAGCAAATCGACGAGGTCGCGAGCAAGATCGCCGACGTCACCGGCCATGTCGCCGTGACCGTTGTGGGCGGCGTGAGCTACAAGCCCCAGACCGCTGCCCTCAAGTACGGCTGCGACATCCTGGTCGCCACGCCGGGCCGTCTGGTCGATCTGATCGAGCAGGGCGCCTGCCACCTGGATGAGGTTAAGGTCCTGGTGCTCGACGAGGCCGACCGCATGCTCGACATGGGCTTTTTGCCCGCCGTCCGCCGCATTGTGCGCGAGACGCCGGCCGAGCGTCAGACGCTGCTGTTCTCGGCGACTCTCGACGAGGAGGCCGTGGGCGAGATTACCGACCTGGTGAGCGACCCGGCTCGCGTGGAAATCGCGCCCGCCACGTCGACCGCCGACACCGTCGACCAGTTTGTGTTCCCGGTGTCCATCGAGGCCAAGAACAACCTGCTGCCCGAGTTCCTCAAGAAGGAGGGCCCGGAGCGCACTATCGTCTTCATGCGCACCAAGCACCGTGCCGACAGCTGCTGCCGTCGTCTGGAGCGCAAGGGCATCAAGGCCGCCGCGATCCACGGCAACCGCAGTCAGGCCCAGCGCGAGCGTGCGCTTTCGGCCTTCCGCGACGGTACCGTCGACGTGTTGGTGGCGACCGACGTGCTTGCCCGCGGCATCGACATTAGCGACGTGCGCTACGTCGTGAACTTTGACGTGCCGGCCGAGCCGACCGACTACATCCACCGTATTGGCCGTACGGGCCGCGCCGGCGAGCTGGGCTGGGCCATCACGTTTGTGACCGAGCAGGACGTGGACGAGTTCTACGAGATCGAGAAGCTCATGGACAAGACCGCCGACATCTACGAGGCCGGCGACCTGCACGTGGGTCCTAACCCGCCCGCGGTTGACCCCGAGCGCGACCCTGCGGCCTTTAAGGTCAAGAAGAAGACCAAGCGCGGCAAGTCCAAGAGCAAGAAGAAGCTTGAGCAGGCGCGTCGCGACGGCAAGCGCAACGGCGACGATTACGGCGATGTGGCTGGTCGTTCCAACCGCGGTCGCGACGAGCGTCGCGGCGATGGCGAGCGTCCGAGCCGTCCCAAGCGCGGCGGCAAGACCCGCGTGCGCGAGGGCGTTCAGGCTCGCGTGGACGAGGCCGTGGAGAGCGTGGCCCGCGAGGTTGCTGCTGAGGAGCGCGGCGGCGCTGCTGCCGTCGAGCAGGCCCCGCGCGGCAACCGTGCCGAGCGCCGTGCCAAGCAGTTCCAGGGCGAGGCGCATCGCCGTCGCCGCGAGGACGAGGACCGCGGCGGTCGTCGCCGTGTTGAGCGCGAGGGCGACCGCCGGCGTTCCGGTCGTGATGACGAGCGCGGCGGCCGTGATGAGCGTCGCGGCGGCGAGGGTCGCGGTGAGCGTACTGCCCGTGGCGGTGAGTCCCGTGGCGGCAAGCGCTTTGAAGAGCGCGGTAGCCGCGGCGGCGAGCGTCGCGAGGGTGCTCGCGGCAATGGCGGCCGCGGCGGCGCTGGTCGTTCTAACGAGTCGCGTGATCGTCGTGACCCGCGTGCCAGCCGCGATCGTCGCGATGACTGGCGCAACTACGACGATACCCGCGAAGAGCGTCGCGGCGGCTATCGTGGTGGTCGTGGCGGCAACCAGGCCGGCTCCCGTGGCGGCCGTGCCGGCGGTCGCGATAACCGTGGCAGCTACGGCAACAGCCGTGGCGGCAAGCGCGGTGGCAGCTCCCGTCGCCCCGGCGACGGCGGCGGCAAGCGCAAGTAACATACGCATCGCCCGCTAGAGCGAGGTGAACCAAGGGCCCCGAGCAACTACGCTCGGGGCCCTTTTTGTTTGCCGTATCCGATCGCTAGTTCAAATGTGATTTCCTCGGGAATGCATCTAGAGGATGCCGTGGGCCTGTTTCCTACCATGCGGCAATGGGTCCCATGGGGTGCGCCGTGCATTTTTTGGAGTATTCTGCAGTTCGAGTTGTCTGCATATGATTTGACGTCGCCAACGGTGGCTTTCGGATATCCCTAGCGAGCGTTCTGAGTCAGATTTCGTCGTTTTCCGGAGCAGGGGCGCGTCATTCTCGCCATGTCGGAACCCAAAATGACGCAGCGCCCTAAAGGTTTGCCCGCTCGGGGTATTGCTGGCGCGGTCACGTTGCAGAATACTCCGTTTTTTGCACGGGCCAGGATGGGGTACCTCGGGAGAACACGGCGGTATCCCGTAAATATATACAATCTGTACCGTAATTTATACAAAACGAAGAGGCAGACAGCGTAGGGTTGGTGCATTGGGGTGCTTGATGCACCAAAATGGGGATCCCACGTGCCGTATACTCTGGCTGGATGTGAAAACGGCTTGACGCGTTGCCAGACGTAGGGGGAGGGTGTCTCGATGAGCGTATTCGAAATTGTGTTTAGTCCGACGGGTGGAACGCAGAAGGTGTCTGGCCTTGTGGCCGGGGCACTGGACAAGAATACCGTTACCGTCGATCTGACCGATAGCGGGCTAGATTTCAGCGCTGTCTCGATGACTGAGGACGACGTGGCCGTAATCTCTGTGCCGGCGTATGCCGGTAGAATCCCGGCTGTGGTGGCTGACCGGTTGGGCATGGTTCACGGCAACGGAGCGCGGGCCGTTCTGGTGTGCGTCTACGGAAACCGCGCGTTTGAGGACACGCTCGTAGAGCTGGAGGACGTTGCGAAGCATGCGGGATTCCGGGTGATCGCGGCAGTTGCGGCCATTGCAGAACATTCCATTGCGCGACAGTTTGCTGCCGGTCGTCCGGATGCGCAGGATGCGGCGCAGCTTGCTGAGTTTGCTCAGCAAATTCAGCAAAAGCTGTTGGCTGAGGATGCGTCCGAGCCCTCTATTCCCGGCAATCGTCCTTATAAGCAAGCTGGAGGCCACAGTATGGTGCCCCATGCAACGGAGGATTGCGTCTCCTGCGGTGCTTGCGCTGCGTTGTGCCCTGTTCGAGCTATCGACAAGGACGATCCAAGGCAGGTGGATGGCGAGGCGTGCATCTCCTGCATGCGTTGCGTCTCCGTATGCCCGCAGAATGCCCGCAAACTTGACCCTAACAAACTTGCCGCCGTTACCCAGATGCTGAGCAAGGCTTGCGTCGAGCGCAGGGAATGTGAGATCTTCATCTAACGCAAGCGAGATTGGTGCATTGGGGTCAGGTTAATCTGCACCAAGTTGGTGCAAAGTAACCTGACCCCAATGCACCAGAGCGAGGAGTGTCCCTGGGTGCCGGCAGAAAAGGAACGTCCCTAAGTGCCGCATAAATACCGTTTATCGGAGAAAAAATACCGTTCGCCGGTCATAATGATTGTTCCGGCTTTGGGCTTGTCTACAAAAACCTCAGTGAAAAGAAATGCGGAAGGTTACCGAGTCCCTTGGACGTGGGCCTAACCAAAGTCTTTGATCGCGTGCGTCTCAAGGGGCGCATTCGATTGATTTTGGTTGGGCTATATTTATGAAGGGACATGCCACCATGGGTTTCTTTTCTCGCCTGATGGGCGGTTCGGATGAGCAGACGACTGCGGCTTCCGAGTTCGAAATCCTCGCTCCCGTTTCCGGCGAGCTTGTTCATCTGGAAAATACCAATGACCCTGCTTTTAGCAGCCGTGCCGTGGGCGATGGCGTTGCCGTGGTTCCCCAAGAGGGAACGGTGTGCGCTCCTGTTTCCGGCACCGTCGCGGCGCTGTTTCCGACTGAGCACGCGCTGGGCATCATGTCCGACGACAGCTCTGCTCAGGTGATGCTGCATATCGGAATCGATACTGTTAAGCTTGAGGGCAAGGGCTTCCACGCGCTTGTTGCCCAGGGTGACCATGTCGACGCGGGCCAGCCCCTCGTCGAGGTCGATTTCGACGCGGTCCGCGCCGCCGGCTTCGATCCCACGGTCTTCGTTATCGTGTGCGAGCGCTCGGAGAACTCGACTCTTCGTGAGCATGCTTCCGGCCCTGTTGCTGCTAAAGAGCCTGTCATCTGGCTTTCCGAGTAAATTTTTGTGGTGGGTACCGTGGTTATCAAGCGAGTTTTTAACAACAACGTCGCAATGGTCACTTCGGACGATGGCTCCGAGCTCATCGTCATCGGTCGAGGCCTCTGCTTTGGCCGTCATGCCGGCGATGCCATCGACGAGGCGTCGATCGAAAAGACCTACGCGTTGCAGGAGGGAACTTCTCAGGACTCGCGTACGATTGACCGCTTGGCACATCTTTTGGAGTCCATCCCCACCGTCAACCTCGTGATTGCCGAGGACATTGTTCAGATGCTCCGTCGAGAGCTCAATGTTGATATCAACGACAAGATTCTCATTGCTCTCGCAGACCATATCAGCCTTGCTTTGGAGCGCGAGCGCAAGGGCGTCTCCTGTGAGAATCCGTTGCTGCTCGAGATCCAGCAGTTCTATCGCAAGGAGTATGCACTTGCGGGCCGTGCGCTGCAGATTATCAAGGAGTATATGGGCATCCAGATGAGCGAAGAAGAGCAGGGTTTCATTACCTTGCATATCGTCAACGCCACCATGCCGCAACGCTCCGACCGTTTGATTGTTTCGGTCCAGCTTGTTCGCGACGTGCTCGCGATTGTTTCCGAGCGCTATGCTACGACCCTCGATGACACCTCGCTGCCTTACGAACGTTTCGTTCGTCACCTGCAGTTTTTCGCACAGCGAGCGCTCGATCCTACGGCAGGGCAAATCAACGGAGACGCGCTGTTCCGAATCGATGAAACGGCGTATCCCTGCGCATTCTCGTGCGCGGACGCCATAGCCGCCCACTTGTCGTCTACCTATAACGTTGTCGTTACCGATGCTGAGAAGAGTTATCTCGCATATCACATTGTTAACCTGCTTGGAGAACCTGGTCTCTAGGCATAACGTGCCCACACATCGATTGATATAAGGCAAGGCTCACGGTCTTGTCCAGGGCACATCTGTCTTAATTTGCGGAAAAGGAAGGGGAGTACCGCTATGACCGCAAAAAAGAAGTTCAATTTCAAAGCGCCGTTGGAGGTGTTCGCGAAGTCGATCGTTCAGCCGATGATGTATCTCTCGGTTGCCGGCATCCTGCTCATCGTGGGCATCATTCTGACCAACAAGACCATCTGCGCTTTGGTCCCCGTACTGGGCTCCGGTCCGTTCCAGCTTGTGGGCGCCGTTGTCTATCAGTCGCTGATGTTTATCATCAACAACCTCTCGATTCTGTTCTGCGTGGGCATCGCCGGCGCCATGGCAAAGAAGAACAAGGGCCATGCTTCGCTGATTGCCCTGATGTCGTTCTTCCTGTTCCTGCAGGCTAACAACATCGTGCTCAACGCCACCGGCTCTCTTGCCGATGCGAGCGGCATGCTCGGTCTTACCGGAACCGGCCAGGCCACCGTTATGGGCATTCAGGTGCTCGATACCGGCGTGTTCGGCGGCATTATTCTCGGTTGCATCACCGGTGCCGTGTTCAACAAGTACTCGAACAAGCAGTTCCCCATTGCCCTTTCGATGTTCTCGGGCGTTCGCTTCCCGTTCCTGATCATGATCATCATCTCCTGGATCATGGGCGCTGGCTTCTGCATCGTTTGGCCTCCGGTTCAGGGTGCCATCTCCTCAGTTGCCGGCATCATTAAGGAGTCGGGCAACATCGGCCTCTTTATCTACGGCATGCTCAACAAGCTGCTCGTTCCCACCGGTCTGCACCACCTCATCTACACCCCGTTCCAGTTCTCCGATGTGGGTGGCACCCTGACGCTGGGCGATCAGGTTATCGCCGGTGCCTACCCCATCCGTGTCGCCGAGATGGCAATGACGGGCCAGCCCTTCTCCGATAGCACCTACTTCAACAGCTACACCTTCAACAACCTGTGGCCCTACATCGGTATCGGTCTCGCCTTTATCGTCACCGCTTACAAGGGGAACAAGGATAAGACCAAGGCCGTTATCATCCCGCTGATCATCACCGCCGTGCTCTCCTGTGTCACCGAGCCCATGGACTTCCTCTTTGTCTTTGCCGCTCCCGTGCTCTTTGTCGTTCACTCGGTTCTTTCCGGCATCTTCCTGGTCCTGCTCAAGGTCCTCTCCGTGCCCGCTTCGACTGCAGGCGGCATCATCAACATCGTGGTTTCCAACCTGGTCCTCGGTGTCGACAAGACCAACTGGCCGGTTATGCTGGTGCTTGGAGTCGTTAACGCCGCTCTGTACTTCTTCCTCTTCACCTTCCTCATCAAGAAGCTCAACCTCCACACGCCTGGTCGCGAGGAGGAGTCCGAGCTCGCCGAGTCCGTTGCCGAGGGCGAGGCCGCCGCGTCTGTCGCGGTGAAGCAGGGCGCTGTTGCCGCGGCTCCCGCAGAGGGCGTCGATGCGGGCATTGCCGACCTGGTTGCAGGTCTTGGTGGCAAGGACAACATCGAGGAGCTCGAGAACTGCTTTACGCGTCTCCGCGTGAACGTTAAGAACCCGGACCTCATCAATGAGGACCTCATCAACCACGTGCCCAACAGCGGCATTAACCGCAACGGCAATAATATCCAGATCATCTTTGGCATGAAGGTCGCCGAGATGCGCGACAAGGTCGAAAACGCAATTGAGAAGGAGCAGTAAACAATGATCATTACTCTGTGTGGTGGCGGATCCACCTTTACCCCCGGCATCGTCAAGTCCATCGCCCTGCGCAAGGACGAGCTCGACGTTGACGAGATTCGTCTGTACGACATCAACGAGGAGCGCCAGCGCAAGATCGGCGTGCTCGTGGACTGGATTTTGCACGAGGACCTCGGCCTGGACATCAAGCTCACGGTGACCACCGACAAAAAGACGGCTTTTACCGACGCGAGCTTCGTGTTTGCCCAGATGCGCGTGGGCGGCTACGCCATGCGCGAGCAGGACGAGAAGATTCCGCTGCGTCACGGCTGCGTGGGTCAGGAGACTTGCGGTTGCGGCGGCCTTGCCTACGGCATGCGCACCATCTTCCCCATGGTCGAGCTGATCGATGACGTTGAGAAGTACGCCAAGAAGGACTACTGGATTCTCAACTACTCCAACCCTGCCGCCATCGTCTCCGAGGGCTGCCGCGTGCTGCGTCCCAACGCTCGCATCATCAACATCTGCGACATGCCGATCGCGATCATCGACGTGGTTTGCGCCGCGCTCGATATCGACAAGAAGGATGTCGAGTACGATTACTTTGGCCTCAACCACTTTGGTTGGTTCACCTCGATCCGCCACAAGGGCGAGGAGGTGCTCCCGCAGCTGCGCGAGTACATCAAGGAGCATGAGATTCTGCTGCCCGACTCTTACCTCAAGGGCATGGGCTCGCTCATGGCAAAGAAGCCCGAGGAGGCCGTCGACGAGCACCCCGAGCAGAACCGCCACACCAAGGGCAGCTGGTACTACGTCTGGAAGGGCGAGTACGAGATCATGGAGTGCTTCCCGGAGTACCTGCCCAACACGTATCTGAACTACTACCTGCAGCAGAAGGAGTTCGTCGAGCACTCCAACCCCGAGCGCACCCGTGCTAACGAGGTTGAGGAGACGCGTGAGAAGAACCTCTTTGATGGTATCGACCATTACGAGAAGACGGGCGAGATCGACGAGAGCACGTTCTATGCGGGCAGCCACGGCGACTGGATTGCCGATCTGGCTATCGCTCTGAAGAACGACACCAAGCAGCGCTTCCTGGTCATTTGCGAGAACAAGGGCGCCATCCCCAACATGCCCTACGACGCTATGGTCGAGCTGCCTGCCTACATTGGCAAGAACGGCCCCGAGGTCATCAGCCGCGACAACATTCCGCTGTTCCAGCAGGGCCTCATGATGCAGCAGCTGAACTCCGAGAAGCTCATTGTCGAGGCTACGATCGAGGGTTCGTACGAGAAGGCGCTCAAGGCCTTTACGCTCAACAAGACCGTGCCGTCGATGAAGGTCGCCAAGGAGGTTCTCGACGACATGATCGAGGCCAACAAGGGTTACTGGCCCGAGCTTAAGTAAAAGCAACAGGGTCGCTGGCCGCATGCCTGAAGCAATGCCCCGCCCACGTGATTGCGTGGGCGGGGCATTGTCGTTTGGTAACGCGTTTTATCAAATATGGCATTTATCTGCGGTAATGTTCTATTTCACCGCTGAGGGTGACATTTTATACCGCCTGCCGAACCGTATGGAGACCTCAAAACTTTTTAGGTCAGTGTTGTGCGTGTAGCAATTTCGCCCGGCCTCGCCTCCGGGCTGCCATGTGAGAGGGGATCTTATGGCTCGACTGCACGTAATGGAACGCAGCCACGCTCAGGCCGTCATGGACGACCTGCACGATGCACTCGGACGTCGTCTGGCGGTGAGTTCGCTCGCCCCGTGCCCCGTCGAGTTTACGGCGGCGCTCGTCAACCTGTGCTCCACCCAGAGCTGCGGCAAGTGCACGCCCTGCCGCGTGGGCCTGAGCGCGCTGAGCGACCTGCTCGCCGATGTGCTCGAGGGCCGCGCCGACGAGTCCACGCTCAACTTGATTGAGCGCACTGCCCGCACCATCTATCTTTCGAGCGACTGCGCCATCGGTTACGAGGCCGGTGCCATGGCGCTTACGGCTATCCGCGGTTTTCGCGACGATTTTGAACACCACATCCGCGAGCACTCCTGTGGCTTTGACCGCGAGGCCCGCGTCCCGTGCGTCTCGGGCTGCCCGGCGCACGTCGACATTCCCGGTTACATTTCGCTCGTCGAGGCCGGCCGCTATGCCGATGCCGTCAAGGTCATCCGCAAGAACAACCCGCTGCCGCTCGTCTGCGGTTTGGTGTGCGAGCATCCCTGCGAGATGCACTGCCGTCGCGGCATGGTCGACGATCCCATGAACATCCTCGCCCTCAAGCGTTTTGCCGTTGAGCACAGCGACCTCAATGATTACAAGCCCAGCGTGGCTGACAACACCGGCAAGCGCATCGCCGTGATTGGCGGCGGCCCGGCCGGCCTTTCCTGCGCCTACTACCTGGCCGTGATGGGCCATAAGGTGACGATCTTTGAGCAGCGTCACCACCTGGGCGGCATGCTGCGCTATGGCATTCCCAGCTACCGTCTGCCGCGCGAGCGCCTGCAGGCCGAGATCGACTGGATTTTGAGCGCCGGCATCGACGTGGAACTCGACCACTCCGTCAATGGCGAGGAACTTGCCCGCCTGCGCGACGAGTTCGATGCCGTCTACCTGGCCATTGGTGCCCACAGTGATAAGAAGCTCGGCCTTCCGGGCGAAGAGGCGCTCGGTGTGGAGTCGGCCGTCAAGATGCTGCGCGCCATCGGCGACGACGAGCTGCCCGACCTGAGCGGCCAGCGCGTGTGCGTCATCGGCGGCGGCAACGTGGCCATGGACGTGGCTCGCTCTGCCGTGCGTTGCGGCGCCGAAAAAGTAAGCATCGTCTACCGCCGTCGCATCTGCGACATGACGGCGCAGGATGCCGAGATTGCCGGCGCCCAGGCCGAGGGCTGCGAGGTTCTTGAGCTCACCG
The DNA here is from genome assembly GCF_015556945.1 of Collinsella aerofaciens. Taxonomy (GTDB): domain Bacteria; phylum Actinomycetota; class Coriobacteriia; order Coriobacteriales; family Coriobacteriaceae; genus Collinsella; species Collinsella aerofaciens_AO. The sequence continues at coordinate 52,390 of NZ_JADNNH010000014.1, forward strand.
CACCGCTCGCTATCGAGATGGGCGAGGAAGGTCGCGTGAGCGGTCTGCGCGTGCAGCCGCAGATTATCGGCGAGCCCCGTCGTGGGCGTCCGGCCCCGCGTGCCGCCGCTACGTCCGAGCGCGTCATTCCCTGCGAGCGCGTGTTTGTGGCCATTGGCCAGGACATCGATTCCAAGCCGTTTGAGGAGATGGGCGTTGCCTGCAAGTGGGGCTGCGTCGTCACCGATTCGGATGGCGCCGTGCCTAACTTCGATGGCCTCTTTAGTGGCGGCGACTGCCAGACTGGTCCCGCCACCGTCATCCGGGCCATCAACGCCGGCCGCGTTGCTTCGGCAAATATCGACCGCTATCTGGGTTTTGACAACAAGATCAAGCTCGACGTTGAGCTGCCGACCGTGCAGTTTAAGGGCAAGCACGAGTGCGGCCGCTGCGAGCTGGGCGAGCGCGAGGCCGGCGAGCGCATCCACGATTGGAATCTGGTCGAGCAGGGCCTTACCGAGGAGGAGGCACGCCAGGAGGCAAGCCGCTGCCTGCGTTGCGACCACTTTGGCTTTGGCGCGTTCCGCGGAGGGAGGAACCTGGAATGGTAGAGCCCAACAACCCCACTGTCAGCGACAACACCGAAAGCGGAGCACTCAACATGGTCAAGCTCACTATCGATAATTGCGAGGTCATGGTACCCGAGCACACCACGATCCTGGACGCGGCCAAGTCCGCCGGCATCCAGATTCCCACCCTGTGCTACCTGCGCGATCTAAACGAGATCGGCGGTTGCCGCGTGTGCGTGGTCGAGGTTGAGGGCTGCGACCAGCTGGTTGCCGCCTGCAACAACTACGTGCTCGACGGCATGGTGGTCCACACTAACAGCCCCAAGGCCCGCGAGGCGCGTCGCACCAACGTGCAGCTGCTGCTGTCCCAGCACGACTCGCGCTGTACGAGCTGCGTGCGCAGTGGTAACTGCAACCTGCAGACCATCGCCAACGACCTGGGCATCTTCTATCTGCCGTACGAGCAGCACCTGGCGCGCGAGGGCTGGGATTTCGATTTCCCCATCATCCGCGATAACGACAAGTGCATCAAATGCATGCGCTGCATCAAGGTGTGCGAGAGCGTGCAGGGTTTAGGGATTTGGGATCTGACCAACCGCGCCACGCATACCGCCGTGGGCACCCGTGGGCGTGCGCCGATCGGCAAGACCGATTGCGTCGCGTGCGGTCAGTGCATCACGCATTGCCCGACGGGCGCCCTGCGCGAGCGCGACGATACCGAGACCGTGTTCGACGCTCTCGCCGATCCTGACGAGATCGTGCTGGTGCAGATTGCGCCGGCCGTGCGTAGCGCCTGGGGCGAGGAGCTCGGCATTCCGCGCGAGGAGGCTACCGTCGAGCGCCTGGCGTGCGCGCTGCGCCGCGTTGGCTTTGAGTACGTGTTCGATACTGATTTCTCGGCCGACCTCACCATTATGGAGGAGGGCTCTGAGCTGCTCGAGCGCCTGGGCGCCGCCGCTAAGGGCGAAGGCGACAGCCACGGCTGGCCCATGTTTACGAGCTGCTGCCCGAGTTGGGTGCGCTTTGTGAAGGCGCGCTATCCGGAGTTTGTCGACAGGCTCTCCACGTCAAAGTCGCCGCAGCAGATGTTCGGCGCCATCGCCAAGACCTACTACGCCAAGGTGCTGGGCGTGGAGCCCGAGCGCCTGTTTGTGGTGTCCGTTATGCCGTGCACGGCCAAGAAGGCCGAGTGCGCGCTGCCGAGCATGGTGGGCGAGGACGGCACGCCCGACGTGGACGTTGCGCTGACGGTGCGCGAGATGGTGCGCATGATCCGCGCGAGCCACGTGAGCGTGGATACGCTGGTTGAGGAGCCGCTCGATACGCCGCTGGGCTTTGGCACGGGTGCGGGTGTGATCTTTGGCGCCACGGGCGGTGTGATGGAGGCCGCCGTGCGCTCGGCCTATTACCTGGTGACGGGCAAGAACCCCGACGCGGAATTCTTTACCGATGTGCGCGGCCTGGACGGCTGGAAGGAGGCCGTGGCCGATATCGATGGCACCAAGGTGCGCGTCGCCGTGGCACACGGGCTGGGCAACGCCGCCCGCCTGCTCGACGCGATTCGCGACGGCCGCGTGAACTATGACTTCGTTGAGGTCATGGCGTGCCCGGGCGGCTGCGTCGGCGGCGGCGGTCAGCCCATCCACGACGGCTGCGAGCTGGCAGCCGAGCGCGGTCAGGTGCTGTGGGGCCTGGATGCCGCTGCGGACATTCGCTTCTCGCACGAGAATCCCGATGTCCAGGCGTGCTACCGCGAGTTCTTGGGCGAGCCGCTCTCGCCGCTGGCCGAGGAGTTGCTGCATACCGACCATCACGCTTGGACGATGCCTAACGAGGGGACGTGCTAGCGATGCGCGCGTTTGATTTTGAGCTGTCGCGCCGGGGGTTTGCCTCGGCGCTTGCCGCGGGTGCGCTGTCGCTTGCACTCGCGGGCTGTGGCGGCGGGGCTGCCGGTGCCGGGTCCGCCGCGGGCTCGGCTGCCACGGACGGCGCCGGTGCTGCTGCAGAGCCGGTCGAGGTGCGCGTCGCCTCGCTCAAGGGGCCGACCTCGATTGGTCTGGTGCAGTTTATGGACCGGGCAGCCGATGGCGAGACGGACAATGAGTTCGACTTTGCGATCAATACTGCCGCCGATGAGATTGTGCCCAAGGTCATTCAGGACGATATCGATATCGCCCTGGTGCCCGCCAACGTGGCGAGCGTACTCTACAACAAGACTGAGGGTGCGGTGCAGGTCATCGACATCAACACGCTGGGCGTGCTGAACGTGGTGACGGGTAACGCGGACGTTACTTTGTTTGGCGATCTGGCGGGCCATACTGTCTATATGACGGGCAAGGGCACCACGCCGGAGTACGTCATGAACTACCTGTTGGAGCGCGCGGGCCTGACCGGCCAGGTGGCGCTTGAGTTTAAGAGCGAGCCCACCGAGGTGCTCTCGGTGCTGCTTGCCGATCCGTCTGCCGTGGGCGTGCTGCCCGAGCCGTTCAAGACCGCTGCCATCGCAAAGAGCGAAGGCAAGCTGTCGGCGCCGGTGAGTCTGACCGATGTGTGGGATGAGCTGGCGGGCGACACGGGCTCCCGTTTGCTGACGGGCGTGACCGTGGTGCGTCGGGCCTTTGCCGAGGAGCATCCCGAGGCCGTGGCGGAATTCCTGAGCTGCCATGCTGCGAGCGTTGAGGACGTGAACGCGGCGCCGTCGGACTGGGCTCAGGCCGTGGTCGATGCGGGTATCGTGGATAACGCCGCGATTGCCGAAAAAGCGATTCCCGGGTGCATGCTCGTGTGCCAGACGGGGAGGGATATGAAGGCGGCGCTCGGTGGGTACCTGCAGGTGCTGGCCGATGCGGACGCGAGCGCCGTGGGCGGCAAGCTCCCGGCTGACGATTTCTACTACATGGAGTAGCCCGTGCGTGCGTTTGCTCGACAAATGGCAGAGCGTATGAAGGCGGTGGCGGCAGCAGGTGCCGTTGCCGCCTTTTGGCTTGCCGTGTGGGTGCTGGTGGCGGGTCTCGTGGCGCAGCCGTTGATTTTGCCGGGGCCGGGCGCTGTCGTGGTGGCGTTGCTACGACTGGTATGCGATGCCGGCACATGGGCGATTCTGGCAGGCTCGGGTGCGCGTATCTTGGGCGGGCTGGCGCTTGCCGCGGTGTGCGGCGTCGTGATGGCGGGAGCCTCGGTGCGGTCGCTGACGTTTGCCCGCTTGGTGGCGCCTGCGCTTTCGTTTGTTAAGGCGACACCGGTTGCCTGCGTGGTGGTCCTGCTGCTCATTTGGTTGGGGTCGGCGCGCGTGAGCATCGCCGCGGTCTTTTTGATGGCGCTGCCGGGCGTGTATTTTTCGCTGGCCGAGGGCTTGGCACAAGTGGATAAACCGCTGGAGCAGATGTTCCGTCTGCATGGCGTGCGCGGCTGGCGCCTGTTTTGCGTCCATACCTGGCGCGAGGTGCTGCCGTTTGTGCTTTCGTGCGCCCGCGCCGTGATCGGCATGAGCTGGAAGGCCGGCGTGGCAGCCGAGCTGATCGGCATGGCGGTGGGCACCGTGGGTGAGCGCATCTATCAGGCAAAGCTTTTGATTGAGACGGCTGATCTGCTGGCGTGGACCGTGTTGGTCGTTGCCGCCTCGTGGGCGTGTGAGCGCGTGCTGGTGTGGCTTCTGCGGGTTTCGGGGCCCGTGGCGTGGCGCGCGGCCGTGCGGGCGCATGGGCATGGACTGCGCGGGCGTGCGGGGGCTGCGAGCGATGGCGCTGCGGCGGAGCTTGCGCTTGCCGTGGGCGATCGCGCGCCGTGGGCTCCGGCACTGGACGGTCTGGCGCTCAACGTGCCCGCGGGCGGGCGTATCTGTGTGATGGGTACTTCGGGTGCGGGCAAGTCGACGCTGCTTGCGCTAGCGGCGGGGGAGTCCGCGCCGTGCTCGATGGTGTTTCAGGATGCACGCTTGGTCGAATCCGCCTCGGCGCTGGATAACGTGTTGGTGTGCGCCGATGCGCGCGTGGATGCTTCGAGCGCCGCGGCATTGCTGCGCCTGCTGGTGCCAGGGATCGACGTGCATGCTCGCGTGGCCGAGCTTTCGGGCGGGCAGCGCCGTCGCGTCGAGATCGCTCGAGTCCTGCTGTGCCCGGGCGGCGCCGTTATTCTGGACGAGCCCTTTACCGGTCTAGATACCGCCGCACGCGACGCATGCGCCGAGGTCGTGCTCGACCTGCTCGACGGCCGCATGCTCTTGCTCGCCACGCACGATGTCGCCGACGCTCAGGCCCTCGATATCTCGGACATCATCACGCTCTAAATACTAACTCAGCTACAAAATGATTCGTTTTCCTCCGTTCCCATGGGGTCGGGTGTGGTATTCTATCTGCGGGGTAATACTTAGGAATACCAAGTAATACCAACGCCGCAGAAACAAACTCCGGATGCGGGCCAATCGGGTTGCCTTCACAGCCCGTCGCCCAGCCGCGTGGCCCGCATCTATCCGCACTACCGTCGTTTCAAAAAGGAAGCGCCATGGCAGAACACATGACCCCCGTAGTCGCGAAGGTCTTGCCCGAGGAGAAGGCAGCCTTCGCGGCGGCAACTCAGCTCGTGGGCACCACGCCGTCCAACGCCATCCGCATGTTTATCGCCGCGTTCAATCGCTGCGGCACCTTTCCGTTTGACATCTCGCCCAACGGGGCCTTTGGCAAAGAGTGTCCTCAACAGCTAGTCGTTGAAGAACGTCCCCAATGACTAGTCGTCGGGAGGAGGTCGGCATGCTCAATGCGATGATTTGGGCGCTTGCCTGTTTTGGCGTCGTCGCTGCCGATATTGCCCTGAGCGTGGTTTTGTTTTCCGCTCTGGGCGTCGCGTCAGTGTTCATGGGTTTTTCGATCGATGACCTCGACATTCAATTGCTTCAGGCTGCCGCGCAGATGGCGTCGTTTTTGATGGCGCTGCTGTGGTGGCGTTATCTGTGGCCGCGTTCGTTTATGGCACGCCGGCAAAGCGAGCACCCGCTCGGCGGGGGAGCGCGTGGGGCGTGGAAACGCATCGCCTGCGTTATCGTGATTGGCCTTGCCCTGCAGGTGGTCGTTGGTTACGTGACCGACGCCGCGCTGTCGCTGTTGCCCGAGGCCGCGGCCGACTACAGCGAGCTTATCGAGGAAACAGGCATGGGCGACACCAGCTATCTCGCCGTCCTGACTACGGTGCTCGGCGCCCCATTTTGTGAAGAGCTGCTGGTGCGCGGCATTATTTTTGAGTTTTCGCTCCGAGCGTTTAATCCGCAGTGCCGCCCACTTTGGAAGCGCCGGCGTCGTGCGAGCGCGCAGGACGGCGCCATGGTGCCCTGGGCGGCCCCAAGTACGTGGGGTATTGCCGCGGCGATTGTGCTGCAGGCGGCAATCTTCGGTTTTATGCACATGAATTGGGTGCAGGGTTGCTACGCGGGTGCCGCCGGCCTCATCTTTGGTTGGGTGCTCGTGACGACCGGAAAGCTCCGCTACACGATCCTGCTGCACTTTGCCTTTAATGCCGGGTCGTATCTCATGACGTTGCTCTGGTTTGTGAACACGCCGCTCGATGTGGCAATTACGGTCGCTATCGCCGGCGTCATCCTCGTTGAGGCAATGCGTTCGCTGCGCCACGCGTGTGGGGTGGATGCAGCGAACGCACCGCTGCCCTAGTTGCGGCGACCGCCTCCGTTGGCACCCTGACGCCCCTGGGCCGCGCGGTTGCGGCCTGCGGTGTTCTGCGCACGCGACATGCCGCTGTGGCCCTTGCTGCCCTTGGGTCCCTTGCCGGCGGCGCCACCGTGGGCCTTGCCGCCCTTCTTGCCGGTGCCATGCCCGCCGCTGGCCGATGTCTCGCCCGGGCGTGGTGGCACGGGGCGAATCAGACAATGCTTGGTGTAGCCGATCAGGTCACGACGCCCGGCCTTTTCCAGTGCCTCGCGCACGAGCTTGTAGTTCTCGGGTTTGCGATACTGGATGAGCGCGCGTTGCATGGCCTTCTCGTGCGGGTCGCGCGCCACATAGATCGGCTCCATGGTGCGCGGATCCACGCCGGTGTAGTACATGCACGTCGACATGGTGGACGGTGTGGGGTAGAAGTCCTGCACCTGCTCGGGCATGTAGCCCATGTCGCGCACGGCTTCGGCAAGGTCCACGGCTTCCTTCATGGTCGAGCCGGGGTGGCTCGAGATCAGATACGGCACCACGTACTGCTTGAGTCCGTATTCGCGGTTCAGGCGTTCAAATTTACGGCAGAACGCGTCGTAGACGGCTCGGCTCGGCTTGCCCATCACACTCAGCACCGCGTCGCTCACGTGCTCGGGTGCCACGCGGAGCTGGCCCGAGACATGGTGCTCCAGCAGCTCGCGCAAAAACTCGTCCGAGGCGTCGGCCATGGTGTAGTCAAAGCGGATGCCGCTGCGGACGAAGACCTTCTTGACGCCCGGCAGCTGGCGCAGGTCGCGCAGCAACTGCGTGTAGCCGCTCTCGTCGACCACCATGTTCTTGCACACGCTCGGCCACAGGCAGCGCTTGTTCTTGCACACGCCGTGCTTGAGCTGCTTGTCGCAGGCAGGGCGGCTAAAGTTTGCCGTCGGTCCGCCCACGTCGTTGATGTAGCCCTTAAACTCGGGATCGCGCGTGAGCAGCTCGGCCTCGCGCATGATCGAATCGTGGCTGCGCATCTGCAGCACGCGCCCCTGGTGGAAGGTGAGGGCGCAAAATGAGCACTCACCAAAACAGCCACGGTTGGAGCTAATGGAAAACTTGATCTCGGCAAAGGCCGGCACGCCGCCTGCCACGTCGTAGTCGGGATGCCAATCGCGTGCGTAGGGGAGCTCGGCTACCTCGTCCATCTCATCGGTGGTGAGCGTCGCCGATGGCGGGTTCTGCACCACATAGACGCTGTTGGGGTAGGGCTCTACCAGGCGGTGTCCGGTGATGGGGTCCATATTCTGCTGCTGCACATTGAAGCTGCGTGCGTAGTTGAGCTTGTCGGCGGTAAGGTCGTCCCAGCTGGGCAGCAGGTCGTAGTCGTAGACCTCGTCGAGCGAACCCGTGCGGTAAACGGTGCCATTGATATAGGTAATCTGGTCGACGGGCAGTCCCGCGTCGAGCGCGTCGGCGATCTCGACGATTGCGTGCTCGCCCATGCCGTAGATGAGGATGTCGGCGCCCGAGTCGAGTAGTACCGAGCGCTTGAGCTTGTCCTGCCAGTAGTCGTAGTGGGCCAGGCGGCGCAGGCTTGCCTCGATGCCGCCGATAATGATGGGAGCGTCCTTAAACGTCTGGCGGATGAGGTTGCCGTAGACCGTGACGGCACGATTGGGGCGGTGACCTTCCTCGCCGCCGGGCGTGTAGGCATCGGTGTGGCGGCGGTGCTTGGTCACCGAATAGTGGTTGACCATGGAGTCCATGTTACCGGCGCTGACCAAAAAGCCCAGGCGCGGCTCGCCGAGCACGCTGATGCTGGCGGGGTCGGTCCAGTCGGGCTGGCAGATGATGCCCACCTTGTAGCCGTGCGCGTCGAGGACGCGGCTGATAATGGCCATGCCAAAGCTGGGGTGGTCCACGTAGGCGTCGCCGCAGATGTAGACAAAGTCGCACTGGTCCCAACCGCGCGCATCCATGTCGGCGCGGCTGACAGGGAGGAACTTATCGCGGCCCGGGCGCCAGGGGCGGACAGGCGCTGCCGGGGCATGAGTGGTGTGGCCGCTCTGGGCCTTACCGCCGCGCTTTTGCTGCTGGCCCTGTTTGCCCTGCTGACTGCGCTGGTTGTTCTGAGCGTGCTGAGGCTTTTTTGCCACGATCCCTCCCGGTGTTTGTATGCTGCACGTAATTGTAACCAGTCTTTTTGGGACGTGTCTCTATAGTTTTGTCAACCGCGTGCTTCGCGCCATTTCGGCATGACGCATCCGGGCGCCTGGCGCCCCCGCTTGG
>NZ_JADNNH010000015.1:0-58720 GCF_015556945.1 Collinsella aerofaciens
TTTGTCGCGAGTTCCGCACGCAAAGGAAAGCACTTAATGTGCTTTCCGTCTTGCGCAGGACTGTAGAGCAGCAAACTCAACCCGCGCCAGCCGGCCCCGGAGACCCTCCCGGAGGGACCGAAAAACTTTTTCAAAAAAGTTGTTGCGCGGCGGACAGACTTCTGTGTATACTAATCCCCGCAGCGCACGCGAGCGGAAACAAACGCGAACGACTGCCTGGGGAGTTAGCTCAGTTTGGTTAGAGCGCCGGCCTGTCACGTCGGAGGTCGCGGGTTCGAGCCCCGTACTTCCCGCCAACGCAATTAAAGCCACGTCCGAAGACGTGGCTTTTTGCGTTTAATAGGTCCTCGATCTTATATGCCTCTTTATCCAAGTCACCGCATTTGCAACGAGCGAGCCAGCCTCTACTGATATATGTGTTCAAACAGGGGGTTTGTTGCGCAACATCTGTTCAATGAAGCAGGGGGTTCGGTTATACTAAATTGCACTTTAGGCCGTACCTGATTCAGCTAGTCTTCAAGTGCGGCATTCAGTGAACACCCATTTTATAATTTGGTTGTTCAGGCGGTCATTTGGCGTCTCGACACAAGCTCGGCCCCGGAACTCGTTCGAGCTGTTCGTATTCCTTGAAAGGGGAAACATGGACATATCGAGGAAGACTGATTATGCCCTTCGCATGCTTGCGATGCTTGCCGAGGAGCCGGAGCGGTTGCTTTCTGTTCGCACTGCTGCCGAAGAGGTCAATGTTCCGTATTCGTTTGCCCGTTCGATTCAGCACGGCTTGGTTCAGGCCGGCATTGTGGAGAGCCTGCGTGGTGTTCATGGCGGCATGCGCCTTAAGGTGAGCCCCGACGATGTCACGATCCGTCAGGTCGTAGAGGCCGTTCAGGGCCCCATGGTTATGAACGATTGCACCGCGCCCGATGGCGACTGTGCGCGCATGGGCACGTGCTGCTATCATCCCCTGTGGGCCGGAGCCCAGGCGCTGATGCGCGACTATCTCGATTCCGTTTCGCTCGGCGATATCGTCGCCCATCGCCAGTTTCCGGCTGTCGATCCCAAGTTCGCCGACCGCGATGCGTTTCCCGAGTACGCCGCTTGCGCGTATGCTTGCCGGGAGGAATAGCGCCGCATAAGGAGCATTGTCATGATTCAGGACCCCTTTCGTTCGATGATTCGTTCGGAAGGGGTCCTGCGTTATCGCGACCTTCCGTGGCGCCGCACGCGCGACCCGTATATCATCTGGCTTTCCGAGGTCATGCTGCAGCAGACGCAGGTGCCGCGCGTGGAGACGCGCATGCCGGCGTGGCTCGATCGCTTTCCGACTGTCCGGGCGCTTGCTCAGGCCGCCCCTTCCGATGTCTTGGATGCGTGGCAGGGGATGGGCTACAATCGCCGCGCCCTGGCGCTTCACAGGGCTGCACAGTGCGTTGTGGAGGACTGGGATGGGGAGTTTCCGCGTGAGACGCACGATCTGGTCGCGTTGCCCGGCATTGGCCCGGCAACGGCGCAGGGCATCCGTTCGTTTGCATTCGATCTTCCGGGCGTGTATCTGGAGACCAACGTGCGCACGGTCTTTTTGCATCATTTCTTTCCCGATGTGCCGGCCGTTCCCGATCGCGAGCTGGTGCCGCTGATTCAAGCTGCCTGTCCGGCGGCCCCCGGTGCGGCGGCGGATGAGATTGCGCCCTTTGCCGCGCCTCAAGACGATGCCGACACGCCGCGCGCGTGGTATTACGCGTTGCTGGATTACGGCGCGTATCTTAAAAAGACGCTGCCCAATCCGTCCAGGCGGTCGGCGGGCTATAGTCGTCAGTCCAAGTTTGAGGGCTCGCGCCGCCAAAAGCGCGCCCACATTGTGCGCATGCTGCTGGCAGCGCGCGATGGGCAGCCGGCAGGTATTACGCTTGATGAAGCTGTTGCAGGCGTTAACGAGATGGAGACGGTAGCCGGCCGTGAGCCGGTCGAGCGCGAGCTGGTCGCAAGTATTCTTGCCGATCTGGAGCGCGAGGGCTTTTGCCGCTCCGAGGGCGATCGTTGGTTGAGCGTGTAGCCCGCTCAAATCTGAAGAACGGGATTGTAAGGTTTAAATTCTCGGCTTGAGGGCATCCTAAAGACAGGGCCGCTCAAAGCCTATGGGCGGCACGTGTTGAAGGGAAGTACACCTATGGATTTTGAGAACTCTCAGACCAAGAAGAACCTCGAGACTGCTTTTGCCGGTGAGTCCCAGGCACACACCAAGTATCGCTACTATGCATCCAAGGCCAAAAAGGACGACTACGTTCAGATCTCGAATATCTTTGCCGAGACGGCGGGCAACGAGTCCGAGCATGCCAAGCTGTGGTTTAAGTATCTGCACGACGGCGCCGTTCCGGGCACTCTGGACAACCTGCGCGACGCCGCCGCGGGCGAGAACTACGAGTGGACCACGATGTATGACGAGTTTGCCAAGACCGCCGAGGAGGAGGGCTTTGCCGAGATCGCCGAGAAGTTCCGTGGTGTCGGCGCCGTGGAGAAGGCTCATGAGGAGCGCTACAACAAGCTCGTCGAGCGCATTGAGTCGGGCGAGGTGTTTGAGCGCGAGGGCGTAAAGGTGTGGAAGTGCCTGAACTGCGGGCACCTGCATGTTGGTGCCGAGGCGCCCGAGGTGTGCCCGGTGTGCAACCACCCGAAGGCGTACTTTGAGGAGCAGGTGGTGAACTACTAGCGCTTGGCGCTGGCGTGAGCTGGGCCGGGAGGGCCGGACTACCTTCCCTCCTCGCTCACGGCTTCGCAGGGTCGCGTTGAGGGAAGGTAGTCCGGCCCTCCCGGCCCGCTTTGGTTCGTTGCGTGCTCGCTACAGAAAAGCTGATAACTAAGTTTGTGTGCCGCCCCTATCGGGGCGGCACGTTTTTGTATGGGGACTGGTTGGGACGGCACCGTTCATGGGTGGGGTACACTGGGTGGCGACTTTTAGTTTATCTACTACCTGATGGGGTGTTTTTGTATGGGTAAGAAGTCTCGGGCTCGGGTTGCTGTGGCGGGAACTCGCAAGGATCCTGGTCGTCGGGTTGCCGAGGGTTAAAAGGTCGATCGTGTCGAGAAGGACAAGAAGGTTGGCGCGCATACTCATCCTGAGTGGGCGCCTCACCTCAATACGGCTAGCGAGGATCTGACTGCTAAGTTGTTTACTCTGGTCGAGGTTATCTTGGGCGTGGTGCCCGTGGTGGTCATTGGCTTGTTCTTGGCTTCGAAAGATGCCACGAGTGTCGATAAACTCACCGATGTCTTTTCTCAGGACCCCTCGATGGTGGTTACGTTTATCTCTGCGTGCCTGCAGCCGTTTGTGGCGTACATGTTGTACATGATTTATCGCAAATACTGCGAGGGCGACGCTGGTTTTGTTGCCGGCAACCTGATCGGTCTTTTGTGCTCCGAGATCCTACTGCTCAATATCCCGGGCGTCATCGGTATGGGCATCTTGTTGTGGCGTGTCTGGCGCAACGTCGCCCCGCACTTTGAGAGCTGGTTGTTTGAGCGTCGTGCAATGGGCGTGCTGGCAGACATTGCGGGCTCGCTCGTGATTTTAGCCTTGGCGTTTATGTGCGCCACCGCCGCCCGCGGTCTCGCGGGCATGTAGTCTGTCCTCACCGACCACGGAGCGCAGGGCAACTGCTGGTTTCACCGCTCCGGACGTCAGACCCGCGGCGCATCCCTTTCCCTCTCGCTCACGGCTTCGCAGAGTCACGCGAGGCAAAGGCATGCGCCGCGGGTCTGACGACGCGGGCTTGCCAACGAGTTTTGGCTAATAGATTGGTTTGTGTGCCGCCCCTTTGGGGCGGCACTTTTTGTGTGGGGTCCCTGTCTTCACAATTTCCGTCAAGCTTTTGGTTAGGTTTTGGTCGGATGGCGTAAGGGCGGAAGGGCGAAAGATCATTCGATAAAAAAGCTCAAAGAAAGTGCTGGTAGGGGAGTTGTTGAGCTTTTCGACAGTTTTCTGACAAAAGAATCTTTACGGCTATTGCCGATGATTTCGTTGCCGCGGCTTCGATCGTGCGGGATGCTGGGCGCAAGCGTCGAATGCTCCGATTGAGGAGGCCAACATGGATCTGTTTCTTGAGACCCCGCAGCAACAAGCCGAGCGCATGTTGCGCCAACAGCAACGGCTTATGGAGATGCAAATGCAAGGGGCGGCCGTCCAGCCTCCTGCGCAAAACGCCGCACCTGCGGGCGAGGCGGCTCCAGAGGCCTATTCCGTACAGCAAGATTCATATGCGCAGGAGCTTGCGTTCGACAAGCGTCGTGCGCGTCGCCGTCGCTGGGCCCAGCGCCTGCGTACGCTGGCGATGATCGTGCTGATCCCGTTGGGGCTCGCGGCAATCTTCTTGGCCTCATATGCCCTCACATGCATTCTCAACGGCGCCTCGCCCAGCGAGGTGCTTGAGCACTTGGCAGCTCTCGGCCAGCGCCTAGGCGATGTCGTAACAACCATCTGCGCCGGCTGGGAGAGTTAGCGTTTGTCGCATCAGGACTTCGAGGGTGTAGGGATTGTCGCCACGAGTAGAATCCTTGCATCCTGTGGGTCCCGTCATGCGACTGAATAGTATTATTGAAGATGAATAATCATAGCAAATGAACGGAGGTGCTCGGTTGAATCTGACCTTTGAGGGATTCTTAAAAGGCTATTGCCGAGAGCTAACCGGACAGCAGTCACTGAGTTTTAGAAAACTGGTTGAGCAGGCGATGACGGTTGCGCCGCGCGTGGCGGAGCCTCTGTTTTTGCTCGCTTTGGCGCAGGGCAAAGCAGAATACGTTCTGGGTTTATCCGAGGGCTCGTGGATGGAAGAGGGTTACCGAGGCGTTTTGTCCTTGTACGGCCAAACGGGTAGCCTGGTATCTCTATGCGCCGAAGACAAGCTCCCTAACCGTTATGCCAACGTTTGGCGTGCGTATAGAGCGGTGAAGGAAAAGCCAGTGGCGGACAGAAGGATCAACGCTCTGATGCGAAAAAGAACGTTGGGAGCGCTAGAGGAATCGGGTGTAACGCGCTATGGCCTCTGCCGCGATTTGAATCTGAATAAGGGAAACGTATACGCATACTTAGCCGGCGATGACTCAAAGGTGAGCAGGGAGACGGCGCGCCGCATTATGGAATATGCGGAGGAGAGGGGCGCCCAAGAAGGGGCCGGGCGTCCGGTGCGTGTGGCAGGGTAAGATTGATCGCGGTTTTGATTGATGATCGATTGGGTTTGTTGGGCGGAGACTATGTCTGCTATTGATATCGTGCTTGTTGTGATCGCCTTGGTGGCGGTGGGGGTTGCTGTGGCTTGTGCCCTGCAGCTCAAGGGCCTTCGCGCCGAGCTGCGGGAGCGCGGTGATAGCGGGGCAGAGATGCTGGCTGCGCTCGAGCAGGCCAACAACGCGCTCGACACCCTCAACGTCGCGTTGGCCGAAACTCGCCGCACGGCAAATGCCATCGCGCAGCAGCAGACGACCGACGCCGCCGTAGAGCAGCAGCGTTACCTGACCATCGCGCGCGAGTTCTCGCAGGCCGGCGACCGCATGGATGACCTGCGTCGCGAGACGGCCCAGCAACTCGGTGCCAACCGCGAGGGTATCGAGCACCGCCTGGACAAGGTGCGCGAGACGGTCGATGCCCAGCTGGGCGCCATCCGCAAGGACAACAACGTGCAGCTCGATCAGATGCGCGCGACGGTGGACGAGAAGCTCTCCCGTACGCTCAACGACCGCTTGTCGGCATCGTTTAAGCAGGTGAGCGATCAGCTCGAGGCCGTGTACAAGGGCTTGGGCGACATGCAATCCATTGCCACGGGCGTGGGCGACCTCAAGCGCGTGCTGGGCAATGTGAAAGCGCGCGGCATTTTGGGCGAGGTGCAGCTGGGCGCGATCCTGGCGGACATCCTCACGCCCGACCAGTACTTGGAAAACGTCGCCACCAAGCCCGGCGCCTCGGAGCGCGTCGAATTTGCCGTCAAGCTGCCGGTGGACGAGGGCGACCCCGTGCTGCTGCCGATCGACTCCAAGTTCCCAGGCGACGCATACGAGCATCTGCTCGACGCACAGGAGTCGGGTGATGCCGAGGCTGTGGCCACTGCGCGCAAGACGCTCGACGCCATGGTGAAGCGCGAGGCTAAGGACATCTGCGAAAAGTACCTGAGCGTGCCCGCGACGACCAATTTTGGCATTCTGTTCGTTCCGTTTGAGGGGCTGTACGCCGAGGTCGTCAGCCGTCCCGGGCTTATCGAGACCCTGGGCCGCGACTATCACGTCAACGTTGCCGGCCCCAGCACCATGGCGGCCATCCTCAACAGTCTGCAGATGAGCTACCAGACGTTTAAATTGCAAAAACGTACCGACGACGTGCTGCGCGTGCTTTCCGCCGTCAAGGCCGAGCTGCCGCGTTATCAGACGGCGCTGCGCCGTGCCCAACAGCAGATCGAGACCGCAGGAAAGACGGTCGAGGGCATCATCACCACGCGCACCAACGTTATGGAGCGCAAGCTCAAGGATATCGACGCGCTGGAAGACGCGCGGGAGGCCGACGAGATCTTAGGGCTCACATCCGCGGAGCTGCTCGCAGACCAAAAAGACGAGGACTAGCTGCATCTGACGGTGGGGCGCCGGTGTAAGCACGGCGCGGGCGCTTTTCGCATCGTGCTTGCCTGAAGTGCGCTTTAGTGTGCAACAATGGCGTTTCGCCCTATCAGACGTGAAAGGAAGACCATGTCTCAGAGAAGCACCAGCCCGCTCAAACGCTCCACCGTTCGCCGCACGCTGCAGCGTTTTTGGGACGTCACACGCACGCAGTCGCTGATTGTCTTTCTCTCGGTGTTCTCGTCGGCGGGCTACATCTTTTTGCTCACGTTTGCCAACACCTACGTGATGGCCCTTATCGTCGACCGCGTCCAAGCGGGTCCTGTGACGGGCGATCAAGTATTCGAGGTATTTGGTCCCTACATTCTGGCGCTCGTGCTCGTTAACCTGGTAGGCCAAATCCTCTCCAAGCTGCAGGACTACACCGTCTACAAGCTCGAGATTGCGGGCAACTATCACCTGGCGCGCCTGTGCTTTGACACGCTCTCCAATCAATCCATGACATTTCACACCAGCCGCTTTGGCGGATCGCTCGTGAGCCAGACGAGCCGTTTTATGAGCGGCTACACGGGGCTGGTAGACGTGACGGTGTATTCGCTCATTCCCACCATCACCTCGGTTGTCTGCACGGTGGCGGCGCTCGCTCCGGTGGTGCCGACGTTTACCGTGATCCTGGTGGGCATTATGGTCGTCTACATCGCGTTTGTCTGGCTTATGTACAAGCGCATCATGCCGCTTTCGGCCGCGACGTCTGCCGCGCAGAACAAATTGTCGGGTGTGCTGTCCGACGCGGTCACGAATATCCTGGCCGTCAAGACCTGTGGGCGCGAGGACTTTGAGCGCGACCTGTTCGATGCCGCCGACCGCGCCGCGCGCGACGCCGAGACGGTTTCGATGCACGCCATGATGCAGCGCAACTTTACGACCTCGGGCCTTATCGTCATCACCATGGCCGTGGTGAGCGTGTTCGTCGCGGGTGGCAACGCGTGGTTTGGCATTTCGGCCGGCGCGCTCGTCATGATCTTTACCTATACGTACAACCTCACCATGCGTCTGAACTACGTAAGCTCCATGATGCAGCGCATCAACCGCGCGCTGGGCGATGCGGCCGAGATGACGCGCGTGCTGGACGAGCCGCGTCTGGTGGCAGACGACGAGAACGCTCCCGAGCTTAAAGTGACCAAAGGTGCGATTGATTTTGAGCACCTGAGCTTTGCATACCGTGACGCCGCGGCGGGCGAGAGCGTGTTCGACGACCTGACGCTCCATGTGGCAGCGGGCCAGCGCGTGGGCCTGGTGGGCAAATCGGGCTCGGGCAAGACGACGCTCACCAAGTTGTTGCTGCGCCTGGACGACGTACAGGGCGGCCGCGTGCTCGTGGACGGCCAGGACGTCTCGCGCTGTACGCAGCAGAGTCTGCGCCGCCAGGTTGCCTACGTGCCGCAGGAGGCGTTGCTGTTCCATCGCTCCATTCGCGAGAATATCGCCTACGGCCGCCCCAACGCTACCGACGAGCAGATTCGCGAGGCTGCGCGCCTGGCCAACGCGACTGAGTTTATCGACCGCCTGCCCAATGGCTTTGACACCATGGTGGGCGAGCGCGGCGTCAAGCTCTCGGGCGGCCAGCGTCAGCGCGTGGCCATCGCCCGTGCCATCCTAACCGACGCGCCGATTCTGGTGCTCGACGAGGCGACCTCTGCCCTCGACAGCGAGTCCGAGGCGCTGGTGCAGGAGGCGCTCGAAAACCTGATGCGTGGACATACCTCCATTGTGGTGGCGCACCGCCTGTCTACCGTGGCGGCGCTCGACCGCATTGTGGTGCTGGCCGATGGCGAGATCGTCGAGGACGGCACGCATGCGCAGCTCGTCGAGGCGGGTGGCGAGTACGCGAGCCTGTGGAGCCGTCAGACCGGCGCATTCTTGGAGGCGTAAGCGACTCGGACGTGGGACAATTGTGCCCATAAGTTTATTGTGCCGTTGAGCCGAGGAGTCGTTATGCCACGCGAGACCAATGCCGCCAAACGCGAGCGCGCCGTTGAGGTGTGTGAGCGCCTCAACCGTCGCTATGGCCCGGTCGAGTGCTTTTTGGACCACGAGAATCCCTTCCGCCTGCTGATCGCGGTGTTGCTCTCGGCGCAAACGACCGACGCGCAGGTCAACAAGGTGACGCCGAAGCTGTTTGCCCAGTGGCCCACGCTCGAGGCCATGGCCGGGGCGAGCGTGGCTGACGTGGCAGACACCATCAAGTCACTCGGCTTCTACAAGAGCAAAGCCAAACATGCCGTCGAGGCCGCGCAGATGATCGTCGCCGACTATGGCGGCGAGGTGCCGGCCGACATGAAGGAACTCGTGAAGCTGCCGGGCGTGGGACGCAAGACGGCGAACATCGTGCTCAACGTGGGGTATGGCATCGTGGAAGGCATTGCGGTGGACACGCACGTCAACCGCATTGCGCACCGCCTGATGCTGAGTCCCAAGACGCATGCCAAGGAGCCGCTCAAGACCGAGCAGGATCTGCTCAAGATTTTGCCGCACGAGTATTGGGAGTCGGTTAACCATCAGTGGATCACCTTCGGTCGCGAGATCTGCGACGCCCGCAAACCCAAGTGTGACGAGTGTCCGCTGGCAGATTTGTGCCCCAGCGTGCGCGTAGCGGGGTAGGGCGGAACGCATCTTCGTCTGGCGTTTTTTGCGGGGCTGGGTTTGCCCTTGAGCCGGAGTCCTCTCCATGCGCTACCATGACAGACAATGTATTTGACGTACGACCCGCCGAGCTTGCCCCGGCGGGCTTTTGGCGTTGCGATGCCGGAGGAACAGCATGCTCATTCACCGTATAGCCGCGCAGCTCTACACTGCCGAGGCGCTGCAGACCGTCGAGGCGGGACTCGATGCCGGCGAGGACGTGACGCTGGCCGTGTCGCAGTCGGGTCGCACGCTTATGGCGGCGGCCCAGTTTGCGCGCCGTCCGCGCCCGACGGTCTACATTGTGAGTGGCGAGGATGCGGCCGATCGCGCCGCGCGCAGCCTTGCCGCCTACGTGGGCCTGGCGCACGTGTGCCGTTTTCCCGAGCGCAAGGACTATCCGTGGCGCGAGCAGGCGCCCGACGATGCCGTGGTGGCGCAGCGCTGCGAGGCTCTGGGGCGCATCGTGCGCGGGGACAACTGCATCATGGTTGCCTCGGCCCGCGCGCTGCTGCGCTGCGTGCCGCCGGTCGAGAGCCGCTATTGGGAGTCCACGACCTTTGCGGTGGGCGAGGAGATTCCTTTTGACGAGGTGCCGCAGCGCCTGGTGGGCATGGGCTACACCAATGCCGGTGCCGCCGACGCGCCCGGCCTGTTCCGCGTGCACGGCGACACCGTAGAGGTGTTCCCCGCACAGGAAAAGGCGCCCGTGCGCATCGAGTTCTTCGGCGACGAGATTGACCGCATCCGCCGCATGGTGAGCTCCACGGGGCAGACCATCGGCAACGAGGACAGTATCGAGATCTTCCCCTGCCGCGAGCTGGCGCTTACCGACGATGCCGTCCACAACATGCACGTGGCGCTCTACCGTGCCAGCCAGGACGACAGCAAGCTGGCGGCGCTGCTCGAGATGGTGGATGCGCGCATCGTCACGCCCGAGCTCGACCGCTTTTTGCCGGTGATGTACGGCCAGACCGTAAGCCCGTTGGCGCACGTGAGCGGCAAGGCACTCGTGGTTCTGTCCGAGCCGCGCTCGCTGTTCGACGACTGCCTGCGCGCCTACGAGGATATTGAGGCCCGTGCCGGCGAGGCAGGGATTGACCGCCTGGATGGTCTGTACGTGCGCGCCCAACAGCTCGATTTTGGTGCCCAGCAGCGCCTGAACTACGTGAGCCTCATTCGTGCCGGCGGCGCGGTGACGGCAGAGCTCAAGATTGAGCAGCCGGCCATCGCAGGCTCGGACAACCGTTTTATGACGCGCATCCAGGAGGTCGTGGGCAAGCGCTATGCCTGCGTGTTTGCCATCCCCGACCGCGGTGCGCGCGAGTCGATGGAGCTCACCTTTGGCGACGAGGGCATTACCTTTGAGGAATCGCTGACCGCGGCGCCCGAAAATGTCGGCGCTATCGGCGACCGCGTTCGCGTGGCAGCGGCGGATTCCGCCGACCGTGCCGCACGCCAGGAGGCCCATGCTTCCATTCGCGAGCGTAAGGCCGACGCGCTCAACGCCCGCTCGCTCGAGGCGGGCGCCGCGCAGGCTGCCGCCGGCGCCGCCGTGCCCACTATTTCGCGCGGACGTGTGACCTTTGTCGATGCCGCCTTGCCGCAGGGCGTGGTGGTGCCCGGTGCCAACCTGGCCGTGTTCTCGATCGCCGACCTCAACGCCCGCATGGACGCCAACCGCGCGCGCAGCCGCCGCAAGGTGGACATTACGCAGATCACGTTCCCGTTTAAGCCGGGCGATTACGTGGTGCACGCCACCCACGGCATCGCGCTCTTTAGCGAGATCGCGCGCCAGGAAGTGGGCGGCAAGGAGCGCGACTACTTTTTGCTGGAATATGCCGACGGCGACAAGCTCTACGTGCCGCTCGAGCAGGTCGACCGCATCACGCGCTATGTTGGCCCCGATGGCGACAAGCCGCGTCTGACTAGACTCAACACCGCCGACTGGACGCGTGCCACCAACAAGGCGCGCAAGAACGCCAAAAAGCTGGCGTTTGACCTGGTCGATCTGTATACGCGCCGCTCGTCGATTACCGGTATCGCCTGCCCGCCCGATACGCCTGAGCAGATCGAGATGGAGGAGAGCTTCCCCTACGACGAGACACGCGACCAGCTGGAGGCTATCGCCGACATCAAGGCCGACATGGAGGCGCCCAAGCCCATGGACCGCCTGCTGTGCGGCGACGTGGGTTTCGGCAAGACCGAGGTCGCCCTGCGCGCAGCCTTTAAGTGCGTGGACTCCGGCCGCCAGGTCATGGTGCTCTGCCCCACGACCATTCTGGCCCAACAGCACTACGAGACATTCTTTGAGCGTTTTGCCCCGTTTGGCTTGGAGGTCGAGGTACTCAGCCGCTTCCGCACGCCGGCGCAGCAAAAGCGCGCGCTCAAGGCGTTTGCCGAGGGCACGATTGATGTGCTCATCGGCACGCACCGTCTGCTTTCGGCCGACGTGAACCCCAAGAACCTGGGTATGGTGATCATCGACGAAGAGCAGCGCTTTGGTGTGCAGCACAAGGAGCAGCTCAAAAACCTGCGCGAGCAAATCGACGTGCTCACGCTTTCGGCAACGCCTATTCCGCGAACCATGCAGATGGCCACGAGCGGCGTGCGCGACATGAGCCTGATCACCACGCCGCCGACTGGGCGTCGTCCCGTGATCGTGCACGTGGGGGAGTACGACCCCGACGTGGTGAGCGCGGCGATTCGCCTGGAGGTGGGTCGCGGCGGTCAGGTGTATTACGTGTCCAACCGCGTCAAGACCATCGACGATGCCGTGGCGCGCGTGCACGAGGCCGCGCCCGAGGCGCGCGTGGGCGTGGCGCACGGCAAGATGAGCCCGCGCGAGGTCGAGGACGTGATGATCGAGTTCGCGACCAAGAAGATCGACGTGCTTATCGCCACGACCATCGTGGAGAGCGGCATCGACAACGCAACGGCCAACACGCTCATCATTGAGGACTCGCAGCGTCTGGGTCTGGCACAGCTCTACCAGCTTAAGGGCCGCGTGGGCCGCTCGGCCACGCAGGCATACGCGTACTTTATGTTCCCCGGCGAGCTGCCGCTCACCGAGGAGGCCACGGCACGCCTGACCGCGCTTTCCGAGTTCCAGGACCTGGGCAGCGGCATGCGCATCGCCATGCGCGACCTGGAGATCCGCGGCGCCGGTTCGCTTATGGGCGCCGAGCAGCACGGTAACCTGTCGAGCGTGGGCTTTGACCTGTTTACGCAGATGCTGGGACAGGCCGTGGCCGAGGCGCGCGGCGATGACGATGCCGGCGTGGAGGCGGCGAGCGTGGGCATCAACCTGCCGGCCGACTACTTCTTGTCCGAGGAGTACATGCCGGCGGTGGACCAGCGCGTGCTCGTGTACCGCAAGCTCGCGGCGGCCGAGGACCTGGAGAGTATCGACGAGGTGCAGGAGGAGACCGAGGCCGCGCACGGTGAGCTGCCGTTGGCGGGGCTTAACTTGTTCAACCGCGCTCGCATCCGCATTCGCGGCGAGCGCTTGGGGCTCGAGAGCGTCACGCTCAGCGGTGGACGCATTACCTTCCTGGGGGTTGACGTTCCCAAGAAGGTGGCCTTTGAGCTTAAGACCCGCTATGGCGCGGTGAACTTTCCCAAGAGCCGCAAACTGTCGGTGCCCTACAAGGCGGGTGCCGGCGCGGGCAGCGGCCTGGGTCGCGGTCTCGACGCCAGCGACGGCACCGGCCCCGTGGCCGCGGCACTCATGCTGCTGCAGCAATTAGGCACGAGCGACGATGACTAACAAGTAGGGGCGTGGCGGGGCATAGCTACCAGTTGTTCTTTGCCCCGCCACCTCGCAGGTTGATTCCAGCCCCATCGAAAGGAAAGCATGTTCGGATACATCTATAAGAAAGATGTCGCTATTATCGCGGCCGTCCTGTGCCTTTGTCTGGGCGTGGGCAGCTTCTTTGATTATCAGATCTCGAGTGCGCTGTTCAACATCGGCAGCATGTACGGTCGCTTTGTCGAGGCGGCCGGCGAGCTACCGTTCGAGCTGACGGCGAGCGTCGCGGGCGTTATGCTCGTGCGCGCGGTGCGTTCCGACTCCAAGGCGAGCAAGTGGCTCGCTGCGCTGGGCGTTTTGATCAACGTGGGTCTGGTCGGCTACGAGATTATCGGATCGCTGCGCGTCGGCGGCAAGCTTATTGCGTTTCAGCTGGTTCTGACGTTTGCGTTGGTCATCGCAGCCAACTTCATCGCCTACCGCCTCACGCGCACGACCGAGCCCGACGAGCTTACGCGCTGGGCGTTGATGGTGCTGGCCGTGTGGGTCGCTCAGGCCATCATCCTCAACGTCATTGTTAAGCCGTTATGGTCGCGCCCGCGCATGCGCGTGATCGAGGTCACGCCGGGGCTCAATTTTCAGCCGTGGTGGGTGATCGGCAACCCCGACAAGTGGGCCTATATCGCCGCCGGCGTGATCAAGGACGGGTTCAAGTCGTTTGCGAGCGGACACACGGCGCATGCGGCGATCGGCCTTATGCTCGCCGGGCTTCCCGCGGCAGCCTTTAAGGAAAAACCTTCGCGTCGCCGCGTGATCTTTTGGGCGGCGGTTGTTGTTGCAGCGTTCGTCGCCTTTGGGCGCATCGTGATCGGAGCGCACTTTTTGAGTGACGTGAGCTGCGGTTTTGCTCTGGTACTGGCACTTGAGTGCCTTGCCGCGCGCATTGCCTATCCCAGCGGCGTACAATAGCTCCGTTTGAATCATCTGGCCGATACCCGGTAAGAGAGGATTGCCATGCTCGCGTTCAACAACGACTATTCCCACGGCGCACACCCAGCGGTGCTGCAGGCGCTCGTCGACACCAATATGGAGCCGCAGCCCGGCTACGGTACCGATGCACATACCGAGCGTGCCAAGCAACTTATTCGCGAGGCCTGCCAGGCGCCTGACGCCGACGTGTTTTTCCTGGTGGGCGGCACGCAGGCTAACGCGACGGTGATCGACATGCTGCTTGCGCCGTACGAGGGCGTCGTTGCTGCCGAGACTGGCCACGTTGCCTGCCACGAGGCGGGCGCCATCGAGTTTGGCGGCCACAAGGTGCTCACCATCCCCGGCTACGAGGGCAAGATGCACGCCGAGGACCTCGAGAACTATATCCAGGTGTTCTACGAAAACGAGAGCTACGAGCACACGGTGTTCCCGGGTGCCGTGTACGTGAGCCTATCGACCGAGTACGGCACGCTGTACTCCAAGGCCGAGCTCGCGGCGATTCACGCGGTGTGCCAGAAGCGCCAGATTCCGCTGTTTGTGGATGGCGCCCGCCTGGCCTATGCGCTGGCGGCCGATGAGTGCGACATTACCCTGCCCGAGCTGGCGCAGCTGTGCGACGTGTTCTACATCGGCGGCACCAAGTGCGGCGCTCTGTGCGGCGAGGCCGTGGTGTTTTGCGGCATGCACGCCCCGGCGCATCCCATTCCGCGTATTAAGCAGCATGGCGCACTGCTTGCCAAGGGCCGCCTGACGGGCGTGCAGTTCGAGGCTCTTTTTACCGATGGCCTGTATTTTGAGATTGGTCGCCAGGCGATTGAGACCGCTCAGGCGCTGCGTCGCGTGCTGCACGAGCGCGGCTACCAGTTCTTCTTGGAGACGCCGACCAACCAGCAGTTCGTGATTCTGCCCAACGAGGACATGGCCCGCATTCGCGAGCATGCGGCGATCGAGTACTGGGAAAAGTACGACGATACCCACACGGTGGTGCGTTTTTGCACCAGCTGGGCCACGACGCAGGAGGATATCGACGCGTTGGCGGCTGTCCTGTAGCCTGACGTAATGACAAGGGGCCGCCCTGTGCCTGAGCTTGGCGCAGGGCGGCCTTTGCTTTTGGGGGAGAAGGGTTGTATGACCGAGATGTCCGAGCCGACAATTCGCCTGGCGACGCCCGATGATGCGCCGGCGTTGCTTGCCATCTATGAGCCGTATGTGCGCCAGACGGCGATTACCTGCGAATACGAGGTGCCGAGCGTTGAAGAGTTCGCCGGGCGCATTGAGCGTACGCTCAAGCGCTATCCGTATTTGGTGATGGAGTTGGACGGGCGTCCGGTAGGCTATGCCTATGTGAGTCCGCTTAACAGCCGCGAGGCATACGACTGGTCGGTCGAGACGTCGATTTACATGGCGCGCGATGCGCGCCATGGCGGGCTGGGTCGCAAGCTGCACGATGCGCTCAAGCAATGCCTGATCGCGATGGGCATCACCAACATGTGCGCCCTCATTGCCGTGCCGCACGACAAGGACGACGAGTACCTGACGCACAACAGCCAGGATTTCCATGCCCATATGGGATATCGCCTGGTGGGTGCCTTTGACCGCTGCGCCCAAAAGTTCGGCCGCTGGTACGATATGTGTTGGATGGAGCTGGTCCTAGCCGAGCGCACACCCAACCAACCCAAACCAATCTGGTTTCCCGACCTTCCCAAACCTACCATTTAGGGACAGGTTTATTTTGGCAGGTTAGCCGATGGGCTCGGTGTATTTGGCGCGGTCGGTGCGCTGGATGCGCTTGGAGACATGGAGCGGGCGGCCGTCGGTGTCGTAGACGTAGTCGGTGATCAGGATCAGCGCCTGCCCGCGCTCAACGTTGAGCAAAAACGCCTCGTTTTGCGAGGCGTAGCACACCTCAAAGGTCTTATGCCCCTGTGCCGGTGCGCGATGGAACTCCTGTCGCAGCGTGGCGTAGAGCGAACCGTTGATATCGCGATCGATGAGTGCCTCAAAGCTCGGTGGTAGATAGGTGGTCTCCAGGCACAGCGGCGCATCGTCCAGATAACGCAGACGGACAAGTTTGACGAGCTTGCTGCCCACGGCGGCGTCAAAGAACTTAGCTATGCTGCCGGCCGCCTTGGCAAAGCCCGAGTCCACGGTGCGTGTGGTGGGCTTCATGCCCTGACCTTCGACCTGCTTGGTATAGCTCGAAAACACTAGGTTGTTCTCGTGGAGCGCGGGCGTGTCGGCCACAAAGGCGCCGCGCCCGCGCTCGGTACGAATTAGGCCCTCATCAACGAGCACCTTAAGGGCGTGGCGCACGGTGCTGCGCGACAGCCCCGATTCGTCCATGAGCTCCATCTCGGACGGCAGCTTGTCTCCGCGTGCGTAGATGCCGGCGGCGATGCGGTCGCGAAGCGTACCCGCCAAGCGCTCGTATTGGCTCAGTTTCTTTTTAGATGAAGCGTTCATGCGATCAACCTGTATCTAACTTGTATACTTACCGAACAAAGCATGTATCCAACATGACAACAAAACCGCTGGTAATGGATTGCCGAAAACCTTACCAATAAAATTTCTAAGACAAATATAGCATACAACTAGTCGACATAACCAAAACATGTATGTAACTTGTATGCCATCGAGAGCATCAAACGAGAAGAAAGGCTGATGCACGATGACTACTCAGGAACAGGTTAAGGACGTCGTCTCCCAGGTTTTGGCCGACAAGGCAGACAAGGGCGGCATCAAGCGCGTCGTGTGGATTGGCGCCGGCGGATCCAACGGCGGCAACTATCCTGCCCAGTACTTTATGGAGCACGAGGCCACGCAGGTCGTGAGCTCCAGCTACACCAGCAATGAGTTCGTGCACGCCACGCCCGCCTATGTCAACGAGAACACCCTGGCCGTCGTCGTGTCCATGCGCGGCACCAAGGAGACCATCGTCGCCGCCCAGGTCGCCAAGGACCACGGCGCCAGCACCATCGCCATCTATGTCGATGAGTCCGGCCTCACCGAGGTCTGCGACTACAAGATTCAGTATGACAGCCTGGCCGTCGACGAGTCTTGCATGGGCCGTACCAACTCCGCCGTCGTGACCATGATCGCCATGGAGCTTACGCAGCAGACCGAGGGCTATGCCGAGTATGAGACCGCTATGGCCGCCTTCGACCTGGTTGACCCCATCTATCGCAAGGCCGTCGAGTACACCCGTCCGCTCGCCGCCAAGTGGGCCGAGCAAAACGCCGACAAGCCCTGCATCAACGTGATGGCTCAGGGTCCGCTCTTTGGTGCCGCCTACGTCTTTAGCATCTGCAACGTGCAGGAGATGCTGCAGATCGACTCCTGCACCATCAACACCTGCGACTTCTTCCACGGCCCCTTCGAGATCCTGGACAAGCGCACCTCGCTGTTCCAGCTCATCAGCGTCGGCCGCAGCCGCTGCAACGACGAGCGCGGCATCCGCTTCGTCAACCAGTACGGTGGCGAGCGCGTCTATCAGCTCGACGCCAAGGAGCTCGGCCTCAACGACATCAAGGACAGCGTGAGCGAGTACTTCAATCACCTGATCTTTGCCCCGATCCTCAACAACGTGTACATGCGTGCGCTCTCTGCCGTCACCCACAAGGACTACATGACGCGCCGCTACATGTGGAAGCTGGACTACTAGGGGATAGAGCGGCCTAACAGCTCGATGTCCTCATAAGTTGCGGTGGAATAGTTCCTGCTTGGGGGCTTGAAGCCTCTATTTAGGAACTATTTCACCGCAACCGCCCAGTAATCCGCTGGGGGCGGAGGAAAACGGATCACTTATCCGCTCGCCGATTTGTGTCTTGAAAAATGTATATAACGACTATAACGTAGTATGAAACATATTGGAAACAATACCGAGGAGGCTGCGTTGAAGAAAAGCAATCTGGGCTATGTGCTGGTGCTGATCGCCGCGCTTATGTGGGGCAGCATCGGAATCTTTGTAAACGGCATCTCGGCCATGGGCGTTTCGTCCCAGAGCATGGCTGCCTTTCGCTTGTTGGTCGGAGCGCTTATCTTGGCGCCGGTCCTGATGTTTATGGGCTGCCGTCCGGGTGAGGGGTCCACCGTGGCTCAGGGTCCGCTGGCCCTGTTCAAGGCAAGCCCTAAAGAGCTTGTTCCCTGCGCGCTTGTCGGTATCGTCGGTCTGGCCGCCGCCAACACCTGTTATTACGAGTGCATGGGCGAGGTGGGCATGTCCACGGCCTCGGTGCTGCTCTACACCTCACCGGTGTTTGGCGTCATGCTCGGCCGCGTGCTTTATCGCGAGGACGTGACCCCCAACAAGCTCGTTGCCATTGTCTTTAACATCGTTGGCTGCGTGCTTGCAGTGACCAATGGCGACCTTTCCGGTTTTCATTTTTCGGTTTGGGGCGTCACATCGGGCGTGATTGCAGGCCTTTGTGGTGCGTCGCTCGCGGTGTTTAGCCGGATAGCAACCAAGACGGTCCACCCGCTTGCTGTCACGTTTTGGGGCTTTGTATTTGGCGGTGCGGTTATGGCAGCTATCGCGGCTCCGTGGCCGGATGTCGCCGCGGCAATGTCGCCACAGCTGCTGCTGTTGTTCCTTGGCTTTGGACTCATCCCCACAGCCGTGGCTTACATCTTATATATGCAGGGTCTGTCCATGGGGCTCGAGACATCGAAAGTTCCCGTCGTAATGTCTTTCGAGACGGTCGTCACCGTACTGGTGGGCATTGGTGTCTACGCCGAGCCCGCCGGCGCGATTAAGGTCCTGGGCATCGTGTTGGTGCTCGCGTCCATCCTGATTATGAACACCGACTTCTCCAAGCTGCGCAACAGTGTGTTTGTCGGTCATGTCATTGAGAGCATGACCTTTAAGCCCAACGCGTGGTGGACCGAAAAATCTCAGGACATGGATCTGTTTAAGGAACGCACCGGCATTGCGCTGGAACCCACCGTACAGGAAAGCCCCTGGTACTTCGTGCGATAGGGGATTGCGCGCAGGGTCTGACCTGGGGTTATCCAGCTAGCGCCGGCCTACCCAGTCCAACGTTTCGAGTACGTTAAACCCGTCAACGGTCGATTTTCACCCGCGAACGGTCTTTATACTAATTAGCAATATAAGCAACGTATAAGACGTTATAATGACCATAACGAAAAGGAGGAGGCAAGATGAATCAGATCATTCTCGCATCTCATGGCGGCCTGGCCGCAGGCGCCAAAGACACGCTCGAGATGGTTCTCGGCGACGTGTCGAACGTCCACGTCGTGTCGCTTGCTCGTGACGACAAGGAGCCCATCACCAATAAGGTTGAGGCTATGATCGCCACGTTCAACGCGGACGACACCGTCTATGTGCTGACCGATATGCTCGGCAGCTCGGTCAACAACAACATGGTCGAGCTTTCCAAGAACGGCACGAAGTTCACGGTTGTCAGCGGTTTCAACATCCCGTTGGCGCTCACGCTTGCTATGAGCCCCGCCCCCGTCAAGGGCGCCGAGCTCGCGGCCCTCATCAATGAGGCCCGCACCGGTCTGACCAACCCCAACGCACCGGTCGAGGCCGCCGCGGCTCCCGCCAAGAAGGCCAAGGCGTCCCGTCACAGCTCCGGTCCCGCCAAGATCGTCCTCGCACGTCTTGACTACCGTCTGCTGCACGGCCAGGTCGTCTTTACTTGGACCACCAAGGTTCAGGCCGAGCGCATCATCGTCGTCGACAACGCTGCCGCCAACGATGACATCAAGAAGGGCGCTCTTAAGCTGGCCAAGCCCCAGGGCGTGCGCCTGAACGTCTTCACCGTCGAGCGTGCCCTCGCCAAGATGGATAAGCTCAACACCCTCGGCGAGCGCGTCATGTTCGTCTTTGGCAACACTGCCGAGATGCTGCAGTTCTGTCAGGGCTACAAGCTCGACGCCATCAACCTGGGCGCCACCGCCAACCACGACGGTGCCGATCAGGTCGGCGGCAAGGACAGCTCCGTCTTCCTCGACGCCACCCAGAAGGCCGACGTCAACCAGCTGCTCGACATGGGCATCAAGCTCTATGTCCAGCAGACCCCTACGTATCAGAGCGTCGACATCGACGCCAAGCTGTAATCAACCAGGCTTTTGCCTGACTGAAAGGAGAAGGGTATGAATACGTTCATCAGTGCGGTGCTCGTCGGCCTCGTCGGCGTGTTCTGCATGTGGGACTCCCGCCTGCTCGGTCGTCTTAACTTCGAGCAGCCCCTCGTTGGCGCTACGCTCGTCGGTCTGCTGCTGGGCGATGTGCCCACCGGCCTTGCCGTCGGTGCCGCCGTCGAGCTCGTGTCCATGGGCCTGGTGCAGGTCGGCGCCGCCGTTCCGCCCGATATGGTCCTGGGCGGCATCGTGGCCGCTGCCTTTGCGTGCCTGACCGATGCTTCTGCCGAGACCGCCATGACGATCGCCATCCCGGTCGCCGTCCTGGGTCAGCTCCTCGGCATCGTGTTCCGTTCCATCATCGCCGCCCTCACCCATGTGGCAGATAGCGCGATCGATAACGGAAAGTTCAAGACCGCCTATCGTATGCACATCTGCGCCGGCTCCGGTCTGTACGCCATCATGTACTTCCTGCCGATCTTCCTCGCCGTCTTTGTTGGCACCGACCTGGTTCAGGCCATCGTCAACATGGTTCCCGAGTGGCTGTCCACTGGTCTTAACGTTTCGACCAAGATCATGACCGCCTACGGCTTGGCCCTGCTGCTCACCATGATGATCAAGAAGGGTATGACTCCGTTCCTGTTCATCGGTTTCCTGCTCGCCGCTTACCTCAACCTGTCCGTCATCGCGGTCGCTCTGATCGGTGTGTGCCTGGCTGTCGTCTTCATGGGCTTCAAGTTCAACGGGTCCCATGCAGCCGCCGGTGTCGATTCCGACTACGATCCGCTCGAAGACGACGAAGACTAAGGAGGAACACACTATGGCAACCGCAACCAAGGACGTGTCCCTGAACAAGAAGGTCAGCCAGTTCTTCTGGCGCTCCTGGGCCATCCAGGCCTCTTGGAACTACGAGCGTCAGATGAACATGGGCTTCCTCTACGGCATGGTTCCCACGCTCGACCGCCTCTATCCGGACGAGTCCGACCCCAAGCAGCTCGCTGCTAAGAAAGAGGCTTACCACCGTCACATGGCGTTCTACAACTGCACCCCGCAGACGAGCGCCTTTATCCTGGGCCTCACCGCCTCCATGGAGGAGGAGTACGCCAAGGATCCCGAGAACTTCAACCCCGATTCGATTAACGCGGTCAAGACCTCCCTTATGGGCCCGCTTTCCGGCATCGGTGACTCCTTCTTCCAGGGCACCATTCGTGTTATCGCCTTTGGTCTGGGCGTTCAGCTGGCTCAGCAGGGCTCCATCATGGGCCCGATCCTGGCCATGCTCATCTCCATCGTCCCCTCTGTGCTGATCACTTGGTTCGCAGCCAAGATGGGCTATCAGGGCGGCCACGAGTACCTGAGCAAGCTTCAGGGCGGCGACCTCATGGAGAAGCTCATGTATGTCTGCGGCATCGTGGGTCTTATGTCCGTAGGCGGCATGATCGCCACGCTGATCGGCGCCACCACCCCGCTGCAGTTCGCTGAGGGCACCGTCGTTATCCAGGACATCCTGGACGGCATGATGCCCCAGATGATCTCCCTTGGCCTCACCGGCCTTATGTACTGGCTCATCAAGAAGAACGTCAACACCGGTTGGCTTCTCGTGATCGCCATCGTGGGCGGCATCGCCCTCTCCGCGGCCGGCATCCTGGCCTAGTCGCGACCAAGCGTCTAACCGCTTTCCCCCGGGGGCCTGCCTGGCATCCCATACCCCAGGCAGGCTTCCATCCCCAAAATGCGACAATGGGACAGTCCCTTTGTCGCATCCTCAACGGGCCGGCGACTCGGTCCAAACCACGGTAACCCTGCGAGCGCCCGGCAATGTGGCGCCGCAAAAATTGAAAGGAATGTGTCAGATGTACGAGATCGACCTTAACCTCCCTAAGCAGATCGTCGCTGACGTCCTGTCCAACCACGAGATCCACAGCGTCGCTTTCGTCGGCTGCGGTGCTTCCATGTCCGACCTTTACCCCGCCAAGTACTTCCTGGCCAACAACACGGACAAGCTGAACGTTCAGATCTTCACTGCTAACGAGTTCAACTACGACACGCCTTCCTGGGTCAACGAGCACACCTTCGTGATCACCTGCTCCCTCGGTGGCTCCACGCCCGAGACCGTCGAGGCCAACAAGACCGCCAAGAAGCACAACTGCCCGGTCGTCTCCCTCACCAACAAGGCTGGCTCCGCTCTGACCGTCGACGCTGACTACGTCATCGTTCACGGCTTCCACGCCAACTTCGCTGCCAAGTGCGAGAAGCCCGGCTACGCCATCGCTCTTGCTGTCGAGATCCTTCAGCAGACCGAGGGTTATGACCACTACGAGGACATGATCACCGGCCTCACCAACGTCTTCGAGCTCTGCGAGAACGCCGCTCAGTCCTGCAAGAAGCTCGCCAAGAAGTTCGCCGAGGACTTCAAGGACGACAAGATGATCTACTTCATGGCTTCCGGTGCCTCCGAGAAGATGGCTTATTCTCACGCCGCCTTCCTGTTCACCGAGATGCAGTGGATCGACGCCGCCGCCTACAACACCGGCGAGTACTTCCACGGCCCGTTCGAGGTTTCCACCGAGGGTAAGCCCTACGTCTTCTTCATGTCCGATGGCGCTACCCGTCCGATGGACGCCCGCGCCCTCACCTTCCTTAAGCGCATGGGCGCCAAGGTCGCTCTGATCGACTCCAAGGACTACGGCCTGGCTGACGCCGTGCCCGCGAGCGTTGTCACCTACTTCAACCCGCTGCTGCACCTCGCCGTTATGCGTGAGTACGGCAACCAGATCGCCGAGGCCCGCCAGCACCCGCTGACCATGCGTCGCTACATGTGGAAGCTTTCCTACTAATCACAAGTAAGTAGACCTTACGGGTTGATTGAGAGGGGATGGGGTTTGCGCCCCGTCCCCTTTTTTGCTTTTGAGAGGAGATGCGTATGATCAAGGCAGTGCTGTTTGATATGGACGGTGTGCTGGTCGATACCGAGTGGTTCTACAACCGCCGCCGCGTGGCGTTTATGGAGGAGAAGGGGTTCCACTTTGACGAGATCCCCGATCTTTCGGGGTCTAACGAGCCCGCCATTTGGGAGGCGCTGGTGCCCGACGATGTTGAGCTGCGCGAGCGCCTGCGCGTGGAGTACAAGCAGGTCTACAGCCCGGACCATCCCGTTCCGTATGCCGAGCTGCTCAACGAGCAGACGGAGCCGGTGATGCGTGAGCTGCACGAGCGCGGCTTGAAGTGTGCTATCGCGAGCTCGTCCTATCGTGAGCTGATCGACGAACTGGTGGAGATTGCCGGTATCGCCGACGTGCTGGACTACACCATCAGCGGCCATGAGTGCAGCGCGTTTAAGCCCGACCCCGAGATCTACCTGCGCGCCATGGAGGCGCTGGGTGTGGAGCCGGCCGAGTGCCTGGTTATCGAGGACTCGCCTTTGGGCATCGAGGCTGGCAAGCGCTCCGGTGCTCGCGTCCTGGCGCTGCGTCCGCACGAGGGCGTCAACCTGGATCAGTCCGCCGCCGACGTTGTCATCGACAATCTGACCGACATTTTGCCCGCTTTGTAGTGTCAATCCGCCGCGAAAAGCACTGGTTCAAACGTTTTTTGCGGTGGACTGGCTCAATTTGATTTCGATTTTGATCCGTTTGGCTTCGATTTGGGCTAAGTGAGTAGACTTTTTGGCGCAGGCCGAGCACAATGCATATCTTCCTTTGTAAAACCGCAGGTCACAGGAGTGGCGGTTTTGGGTGTGCTCGGCAGATCGTAAAAAGTCTACTCACTTGGAATTTTGCCCTTTGGTCGTGGGGGTTGCTGGTCCCGTTTTGGTTGTCGAGGGAGGTTGAATTGAAGCGCCCCCGCACGCTCCATGCTACAATCGCGGGCATGCCCCACAACCACATCTGCCTTCGAAAGGAGCCTACGTGGCGAACGCCATCGATCAGCTCACGGACCGCGTGCTCATGCTCGGCCGCCTCACCATCGTCCGCCGCGCCATTACTGCCGTGGCGGTCACAATTTCTGCCGTCCTCCAAACATTCCTGATCCAGGCGTTCATTCAGCCCGCCGACCTGCTTCCGAGCGGTCTCACCGGCGTCGCGGTCCTGCTCGATCGCGTTACCTCGCTGGGCGGCGTTCACATCGACATCTCGCTCGGCATGCTTGCGCTCAACATTCCCGTGGCGCTCCTATGCTGGAGCGGCATTAGCAAGCGCTTCGTCATCTTCTCGATGATGCAGGTCGTGCTCTCATCGCTCTTTCTCAACATCTTTCACTTCGCTCCATTTTTGGGCGACAAGCTTATGCTCATCATTTTTGGCGGCGTGGTCTCGGGTCTGGGCGCTGCCATCGCGCTAAAGTCCGGCGCATCTACCGGCGGCACCGACTTTATCGCGCTGTGGGTCTCCAACCACACGGGCAAGACCATCTGGGGCGTTATCTTTGGTTTCAATTGCTTTATCCTGGCGATCTTTGGCTTTATGTTTGGCTGGGACAACGCGGCGTACTCCATCGTGTTCCAGTTTATTTCGACCAAGACCATCGACAGCTTCTACCGCCGCTACGACCGTGTGACGTTGCAGATCACGACGCGCAAGGCAGACGAAGTCATGACCGCCTATGTTGACCATTTTCAGCACGGCATTAGCTGTGCCGAGGTCATCGGCGGATACAGCCGCGAAAAGATGTACCTGCTGCACGCCGTTGTCTCGACCTATGAGAGCCAGGACATTATCAAGCTGGTGTGCGACATTGATCCCGGTGCCGTGATCAATGTGTTCCACACGCTCAACTTTGTGGGCGGCTGGTGGGGCGGTCATGTCGACGAGCCCATGCCCACGGCCGTACCCGATCCCGACAAGCCCGCGCGCATGGCCAGCAGGCAGGCGCGCCTCAGCGAGCAGGATAGCCTGCAGCAGGACGACGGCAAGTAGGGTTTTGGCATTTTGCCGGCCTGGCGCAATCCTGTCCACTTGAACCTCCCGAAAGCCTCGTTGCTTTCGGGAGGCTCTCGTTTGCCCAGATAAAACCTACCAAAATGAAGCTGTCGCTTTTTGGTAGGGAGGGTGTATCGTTTTATCATTATGAGGTAACATGAAACTAGACGTTATATACGTATTAGTTATTTCGATATTTCGATAAGAGTGATTAGATATGCCTACGCCCAAAAATGCACCGCTTTACCAGCAGATTTACGACGAAATCAAGGATGCGATCGAGAAAGGTGTTTATGCACCCAAGGAGCGTATTCCGTCCGAGCTTGAGCTAGCCGAGCAGTACGACGTGAGCCGCATTACGGTGCGCCGCGCCGTCGAGGAGCTGTGCTCCGATGGCTACCTGGTTAAGCAGCAGGGCCGTGGCACCTTTGTCTCCACGCCGCACATCAACCGCCAGTTCCACGCTTCGACGCTGCAGACGTTTACCGCGCTGTGTGCCGATAATGACATGAAGGCGGGCGCACATGTGGTCGATCGCCAGATTGTGCCGGCACGTCAAAACGAGATGGAGTTCTTTGGCCTGCAGAAGGACGCGCTGCTGCTGCATATCAAGCGCGTGCGTACGGCCGACGGCGAGCCCATCTTTGAGGAGAACATCTTTGTGCCGTTTGACGCCTACCGTGAGCTGTTGACGGCCGATCTTGAGGACAAGTCGATTTTTGCCGAGGTCGAGCGTGTTGGCGGAACGCCGATTGTCTCGGTTGGCTACCGTACGGTCGAGGCCGTTCGAGCTAACGCCGAGCAGGCGGCCGAGCTGGGCATTGCTCCGCACGATCCGCTGCTCAACCTGCGTGCCGGCTTTACCGGTCCCGATGACGAGCCGGTTTTGATGGGTAAGCAGTACTACGTGGGATCGCGCTACGTTATGGTCATGTAAGTTACGCGGTTTTACCAAACCGCGTAACGGGCCGACGTTGCGCCTTTGGTTCCGCCGTTCTAACGAGCGACGGACCGGTCGACGCTGCAAGCCCGCCAGAGCGGCAATCTGCCTTTCAACTTCGGCGGCATGACCAGAAGGTCAATGCCGCCTCGTTTCAAGGCACCTTGCTCGCTCTGGCGGGCTTTCGCTGTCCGCGCCAAAACATCGGCGTTGCCGGGCCGGCACTTGGGGACGTTCCTTTTCTGTCGGCACCTGGGGACACTCCTTAGCCGTTGGGGGCGTTCTTAAACGACTAGTCTGGGCGGCGGCCGTGTGCTGCTGTCCGCGTGGCGGCGTATAATCGGCGGCAGATGACTTGGACGTTAGGAAACCATGACCGATAGCATGCAGCAGATGGCGCTTGACACGCTCGGCGCCTATTTTGGCTACACCTCGTTTCGCCCGGGGCAGGACCGCATGGTGGATGCGATTCTTGCAGGCCGCGATGCGCTGGGTGTTATGCCCACGGGCGCCGGCAAGTCCATTTGCTACCAGGTGCCCGCGCTCATGCTGCCCGGCATCACCTTTGTGGTGAGTCCGCTGCTGTCGCTTATGGAGGACCAGACCCGTGCGTTGCTCGCGGCGGGTGCGCGACCCAGCTATCTCAACTCCAGCCTTACTCCGGCCCAGCAAAACACCGTGCTCAAGCGGGCGCGCGAGGGCCGCTACCAGCTTATGTACGTGGCGCCCGAGCGCTTGCTCGAGCCGCGTTTTTTAGCCTTTGCGCAGGAAGCCGCGGCGGACGGCGGCATTGGCGTGCCGCTCGTGGCCATTGACGAGGCCCACTGCGTGAGCCAATGGGGCCAGGATTTCCGCCCCGCCTATCTGCAGATTCGTGAGTTCATCGATTCGTTGCCGCGGCGCCCGATCGTGGCGGCGTTTACCGCCACGGCGACCGAGCGCGTGCGTGCGGACATTCAGCAGATGCTCGGCCTGCAAAATCCTGCGACGGTGGTGATGGGCTTCGATCGCAAGAACCTCTACTTTGGTTGCGAGGAGATGGGCGACAAGGCCAAGACTGCCTGGGTGCGCGACTATGTGATCGCGCATTCGAGCGAGAGCGGTATCGTGTATTGCTCCACCCGCAAGACGGTCGACGCACTGGCAGGCGAGCTTGCCGAAGCGCTGGGACCCAGCGGCATTCGCGTTGGCCGCTACCATGCCGGCATGGGCAACGACGCCCGTCGCCAAAGCCAGCGCGCTTTTATCGACGACGACATTCAGGTGATGGTCGCCACCAACGCATTTGGCATGGGCATCGACAAGCCCAACGTGCGCTACGTGATCCACAACAACGTGCCCGAGAGCATCGAGGCATACTACCAAGAGGCGGGCCGCGCTGGCCGCGATGGCGATCCTGCCAGCTGTCACTTGCTGTGGAACGGCAACGATTTCCGTATGCGGCGCTTTTTGATCGACCGTGGCGATGCGGCCGACGAGGCGCTTGACGACGAGCAGCGCGCGTGGGCGCTTCAGAACCGTTATCGCCTGCTCAGCCAGATGGAGGGCTACTGCAATACCACCGGCTGTCTGCGCGAATACATGCTGCGCTACTTTGGCGACGAGGCCGCGGCCGAGCATGCGGCTGCGGCCGGTGCGGGCAGCGCCGCCACGGACGATGCCGAGGGCTGCGGCAACTGCAGCAACTGCCTCACGCAGTTCGAGGTTGAGGACGTCACCGATATGGCCCGCGCCGCCGTGCGCTATGTGGCCACGCGACCCATGCGCTTTGGCAAGTCGCTGATCGCCGATGTACTCCACGGAGGCAACACCGAGCGCATTCGCCAGATGCATCTGGACGAGGACCGCGGCTATGGTGAGCTGTCGAGCGAATCGGTCGGGCGCATCAAGGACATCATCGGGCAGCTGTGCGGTCGCGGTTATTTGGCCACCTCGCAGGGGCAGTACCCGGTCGTGGGACTGGGTCCGCGTGCCGGCGAGGTCGAGGACGAGGCGTTCGCCTTTACCGTTAAGCGTCGCGCGTCCAAGCGCAAGGCCTCGGCCCGCGCCCGCCGTGCGGTGGATCTGCTGCGCGAGGAGGCCGAGCTGGATCAGCGCCCGCGCGTGGGTGACGATGCCGAGCTGTTCGAGCGCCTGCGTGCCCTGCGCAAGGAGATTTCGACCGAGCTGGAGATGGCGCCGTACATGGTCTTTTCCGACAAGGCCCTGCGCGGCCTGTGCCGCCTGCGCCCACAGACACGCGACGAGCTGATCCAGGTCAACGGCATTGGCGAGAAAAAGGCCGACGCCTTTGGCGAGCAGTTTATGGCGGCGATTGAAGAGTTTGAGTCCGAGCATGCGCGGGATGGAGCGTAACGATGGTAGCCGATAGCAAGACCGAACGTTCCGAGCGCGCCGAGGTGTCCGCTGTGCCACTGTACCAGCAGGTCATGGACGACCTAAAGGGCGAGATCGCGCGCGGCGTGTACGTGGCCGGCTCGCGCATTCCTTCCGAGATGGAGCTCGCGAAGTCCTACGGCGTGGGGCGCGTCACCGTGCGCCGCGCCATCGAGGAGCTGTCGCGTGCGGGATATCTCAACCGCCAGCAGGGGAGGGGCACGTTTGTGTGTGCGCCCAAGCTCAAGCGCAAGATTCGCCAGAAGGGTGACGTCCAGAGCTTTACTGAGGGTTGTGCTGCCAACGACATGGTGCCGGGTGCGCGTCTGGTGTCGCGCACGGTGGTCGCGGCGACGCACGAAGATGCGGCGTTTTTTGGGGTGGAACCCGGCTGCGAGCTCATCGTTGTCGAGCGCGTGCGTACGGCAGACGGCATCCCCGTCATGCTTGAGAACAACGCCTTTGTGCTCGCCGACCATCCCTACCTGCAGACGCTGGCCGATGAGGACCTCACCGATAACTCAATCTTTGCGCTCGTCGCCGAGCATTCGGGTCGCGCGCCGCTCAAGTCCGACCCCTGCACCGTGGAGATTGCGCTGGCGGATGCCCAGGCGGCCCCGCTGCTGGAGGTGCCGGTCGGCGAGCCGCTCTTCTATATGGAGGCCTACTTTACCGACGCCGGCGGGCGCCCTCTACTGCTCGGCCGCCAAAAGATCGTGGGCTCGCGCTACGTCTTCGACATCTAACATCCACAGATAGAACAACATAGAACAACTTTGGTGAAATGACTTCACGGGCGTTGCCGTGCGTGTTATAAATAGGACAACATAGAACGACAGCAGGTACGAGCCGTCGTCGCTCAAAGCCGCCGCACAAGGAGGAACATCAGGATGAACGCACACGATCTGATTCAGGAAATCATCGAGCGCAAGGGCAAGATCGAGAACGTCTTTTGGATCGCTTGTGGCGGTTCGATGATCGACCTGATGCCGGCCAACGAGCTGCTCAAGCGCGAGGCCACCACGTTTACCTCGACGGTCTACACGGCACGCGAGTTTTGCCTGATGGCCCCCAAGAGCCTAGGGCCGAAGTCGCTCGTTATTGCCTGCAGCCACAGCGGCAACACGCAGGAGGTCGTCGACGGCTGCGAGATGGCGTTGGCTGCCGGCGCCGAGGTCGTCGCCCTCACCGACTGCGAGGGCTCCAAGATCGACAACGGCAAGTGGATCACCTGGGTCTATCCGTGGGGCGAAGGCGTGCCGCAGGCCGAGGTGCCTCAGGGTATCGGCGCTCTGATCGCCGCCGAGCTGCTCGACCAGCAGGAAGGCTACGAGGCACTCGCCGACATGTACGAGGGCCTCAAGCAGATGGATGCGCTACTGCCCGCCGCCCGCGAGAAGGTCAACGCCGAGCTGGGCGCCCGCTTTGCCGAGCTCTGCCAGCAGCACAAGTTCTTCTATATCCTGGGCTCCGGCCCCAACTTTAGCCAGACCTACGCCATGGCCATCTGTTCGCTCATGGAGATGCAGTGGCAGCACTGCTGCTACATCCACTCCGGCGAGTACTTCCACGGCCCGTTCGAGGCCACCGAGCCCGGTGTGTTCTACTTTGTGCAGCTTGGCGCGGGCGAGTGCCGCCCCATGGAGGAGCGCGCCCTTGCGTTCCTCAACACGCACACCGATACGATTATGGTGCTCGACGCGCTTGAGTACGGCGTGGGCGACGTGCCCGCCAGCGTGCGTTCGTACCTAGAGCCGATCTTCTTCTACAACATGAGCTGCGAGCTGCGCGCCGCCCGCGGCAAGGTCTTCGACCACAGCCCCGAGGTTCGTCGCTACATGGGCATCGAGCAGTACTAATATACCGGGAATAACCTCTCACGACGGGGTCTGCGCTGCGCGCGGGCCCCGTTTTGCGTTGTGGCAGCCGGATTCGTGTCTGCGCGAAAACGAAGGTGAATACTTTTCCGCGAAGTGAACGACCTATTTTGGACCCCCGAAGCATCCACACTTTTTGACGCCAAAACTGCAGGGAAAACTCGACGAAACCGCAGGAAACGGCGTCCGAAAAGTGTCGATGCTTCGGGGGCTCGTTTTTACTCGTTCACTTCGCGGAAAAGTATTCACCTTCGATTCGCAAGGGCACTGCGTGAGTCAAAAAAGCGGGCCGCGCCGGGGATT
Source organism: Collinsella aerofaciens (assembly GCF_015556945.1). Taxonomy (GTDB): domain Bacteria; phylum Actinomycetota; class Coriobacteriia; order Coriobacteriales; family Coriobacteriaceae; genus Collinsella; species Collinsella aerofaciens_AO. The sequence goes on from NZ_JADNNH010000015.1 coordinate 30,538, forward strand.
TCCGGCGCGGCCCGCTTGGCATCGCGTTTAGATTCGCAAGGTTGCGGCAGCCAGCGGCCTACTTTGCGTCGTAGGCCTCGGCGTCCCACCAGTCGAGCTGGGCGATGTTGTCGCGGATGTGCTGGCAGCTCTTGTGGAAGCCCTCGAGCTCGTACTCGGACAGGTCGAGCGTGTAGACCTCCTCGACGCCCCCGGCGCCGATCACGCACGGCAGGGAGGTAAAGATGCCCTCCTCGCCATACTGGCCGGTTATGAGCGTGGAGGCGGAAAGCACGGCGTGCTCGTTGTGCAGCACGGCGGCGCAGACGCGCGCGGCGGAGTTGGCGACAGCGTACTCGGTGCACTGCTTGCCCTGGTAGGTCACATAGCCGCCCTTGCGCGCGAGCTCCTCGACCTCCATGTGGTCAAAGGCGTACTTGTCGGGGTTCTCGGCCTGAAGCTCGTTGAGGCTCTTGCCGGCGATGGTCGCGGCCTTAAAGGCAGCCAGCTGGCTAAAGCCGTGCTCGCCAATCATGTAGGCGTCGATGGACTTGGGGCTTACGCCGACCTTCTTGGAGATCTCGGTGCGCAGGCGGGCGGAATCCAGGCCGCAGCCCGAGCCGATGATCTTCTTGGGATCGTAGCCGGTCAGGTGCCACAGCTCGGTGCACACGACGTCGCAGGGGTTGGAGATGCTTACGAAGATGCCGTCGAAGCCGGCGTCGACGATGCGCTTGGCAAAGGTGCGGGCGGCGTCGGTGGTAAAGAACAGCTCGCCGTCGCGGTTGCCGGCGGCCAGCGCGACCTTGCCGGCGGCGTTGACGATGACGTCGCAGCAGGCCAGCTCCTCGTAGTGGTCGTAGCAGTTGACGATCTTGGTGTTATACGGGACAAACGAAAGGGAGTCGCGCAGGTCCTGGACCTCGGACGTCACCTTGGCCTCGTTGATATCGCACAGGTACAGCTCGTCGGCAATGCCCTGCATAAGCAGGCTGTTGGCGACATGTGCTCCTACGTGGCCCTGGCCGACCACACCGATCTTACGCGTCTGGTACATATATGTATCCTTTCGGCCGAGTTTTTCGCGTCGAACCATTGTAGCGTCCAGCTGCCACTTTGCTAGACTAAAGCGCCGTAGATTTTTGGCACATGCCTTAATCTCTACTTTTGGAGTGATTTGGGCCGCTGACGGCATCGCTGGGCGATGTGCTCGCGCGGATAGGGCTGCTCGTTGTACCATAGCTGCAACTGACTCGTAAGGAGCATCCATGCCCATTCGCATTCCCGACGCCCTCCCTGCCGCCGCGCAGCTCGAGAGCGAGAACATCTTCGTCATGACCGAGTACCGCGCGCTGCACCAGGACATCCGCCCGCTGCGCGTGCTCATCCTCAACCTCATGCCCACCAAGATCGCCACCGAGACGCAAATCATGCGCAAGCTCTCCAACACGCCGCTGCAGGTGGAGGTGGACCTGCTGCGCACCAAGACGCACGAGGCCACGCACGTGAGCGCTGGCCACCTGGAGACGTTCTACCGCACGTTCGACGACATCCGCGACATCCACTACGACGGCCTGATCATCACGGGCGCGCCGGTTGAGCAGTTGCCCTTCGAGGAGGTCGACTACTGGCCCGAACTCTGCCAGATCATGGATTGGTCCACCACACACGTGCACTCTACGCTGCACATTTGTTGGGGCGCGCAGGCGGGCCTGTATCACCACTACGGTATTCAGAAGCACGACCTGCCGGCAAAGGCGAGCGGCGTGTTCGAGCATTATCTGGTGAAGCCTCAAAGCCCGCTGGTGCGCGGCTTTGACGACCGTTTCTATGCCGTGCATTCGCGCAACACCGATGTGCGCCGCGAGGACGTGGAGGCCGAGCCGCAGCTTGAGGTCGTGGCCGTGTCCGACGAGGTGGGCTTGTACATCGTCAAGTCGACCGACAGCCGCCGCTTCTTTGTCTTTGGCCATCCCGAGTACGATACCGACACGTTGCGCCTGGAGTACGAGCGCGACGTGAAGCGCGGGCTCAACCCCCAGGTGCCGGCGCATTACTTCCCAGGTGACGACCCCACCGCCGAGCCGCGCAACGTCTGGCGCAGCCAGGCTCAGCTGCTCTACACCAACTGGCTCAACTACTACGTCTACCAGACCACGCCCTACGACCTAGCCCGCGCCGGCGAGGAGCACTAGGCTGCGATGGTACTGCTGTAGCCGTGGCTGATATGGCGGCGATTAGGCGCTGATGATGTGGGGTAGCGGCAGGTCGTGAGCGTCGGTGGGAACGCGGTCGACACGCTGCTCGTCAAAGGCGATGCCGATGATTTGGCATGCGGGCGAGAGCATGGGCAGATAGCGGTCATAGCAACCGCCGCCGTAGCCCAGGCGCGCGCCGGTTTGGTCGAAGGCCACGAGCGGCACGACGATCATGTCGAGAACATCGGCAGGCACGATAGGGAAGCGGTCGCTGTCGATGTCCATGGCCGTGAAGGCCCGCGTGGGGTGGGCGATAAACGGAGCCGCGGACGCATCGTCGACAGCAACTGCCCGCATGCACATGCGCTGGCCACAAGCTGTGGCTTCGGCTGCCGAGAGCATGCACGGATAGGCTACGCGCCGGCCGCGCACGGCGGCCGCAGCGGCAAACGCGGCAGGGTCTGCCTCGGAACCCATCGCGGCGTAGACGGCAACGGTGCGCGGCGCCGCGGCATCCGAGCGGCCCAGCAGCTCAACCAGCCGCGCACAGATATCAGCAGACTTCGCCGCCTGCAAGTCCAAATCAAGAGCATCGCGCCGAGCAATCACCGCCCGCCGCAACTCAGCCTTGTCCATCCCGGCCCTCTCTCCCAAACCTACCAAAAAGGGACAGGTTTATTTTGGCAGGCTTTATCTGGGTAAACAGCAAAAACAACCACGAAGGGGACACATGCACCTTCGTGGCGGTCTGTGCTGTGATGGGCGTCTGCGGCGGTTTGTCTCGATCTGTAACAGTAACTCGGCAAAATTGGACTTAGATGTTACAGATTGAGACAAAGAACTGGTGCCGTTCGGGAACGTCTCGATCTGTAACATCTGGAGCCGATATTGCCGTCTAGATGTTACAGATCGAGACAAACCGCCGCGGTGGGCTGCGCCGCCTCGCCCAAGCCGCAGAAAAAGGTAGATTTTCAGGCATGTCCTAAAAATCTACCTTTGTGCATTAGCCCAGCAGGTCGATGACGTTAAAGCCGGCGTTGCTCTTGGCGATGACGTCTCGGCCGCCAAAGACGCAGGTGGGCGACTCGGCTGCGATGCGCGTCACGTCGGCGCCGAGCGAGCGCAGCTCACCGGGCGTGGCGGCGAGCATCTGGGCGCGACGCTCCTCGCGCGCATGCGGATCGAGCCCGGCCAGGTAGGTCGTGTTGCGGCGCTTGGTGAGCGCGTACGGCTTCACCGGCGCGTCCATGCCGCTCACGCAGCTCACAATAAAGCCCTCAAAGGCGGCCTCGTCGGGCTCAAAGCTGCCAAGCCATGCGCCCGCGCGCTCCACGCGCTCAATCGAAGGATCGATCGCCGGGTCGCGGTAGGTGTAGAACGCCGTCTGGCGCTCGCCGGCTGCGCGGAATCCGCAGCCGTACGCACCGCCCTTCACACGAATCTCGTTCCACAGGTAATCGTAGGAGAGCGCGTTGGCAGCCACGGCCCAAGCGCCTGTCACGTCAATGCCCAAGCGACGCGGATCGCACGCACGCGCGGCAAAGCAGATGTCGCTGGGGATCACGAAAGCCTCGTGGCGGTCGCACGGCGTCGGCACCGCGAGCGCGCCGCGGTCGGCACCATCGCCCGCACCCAGCCCCAGGTCACCCGCGGTATCCCAGTACGCGTCAAAGTCCTCGTCGCTGCCGGTAAAGCTCGCCATGCAGCCGTCGGCCACAAAGATGCGGCCTGCCAGCTCGGTAAGCTTGGCGCGCAGGCCGTCCAGGCGCTCGTCAAAGTGGTCGAGCAGATCGCGCAGGAACAGATAGAAATCCACGCCCGAGAGCTGCTCACGCACCACGGCCGAAGGCGAGCTGTAGCTCATCGCGCGACCGAGCGCCGCCGAGTGACCGTTGTTGATAAAGCCCTGCTCAAGCCCAATGCGAATCTGCGTGAGCACGTCGCGCACGCGGTCGGCGTCGGCATCTGCCAAAAGCGTGCTCGACCATACCTCGCGCGGCAGACTCGCCAGCGCATCGATCTTCTCGGACAGGGCGCCGGCGCTCACCAGCAGGTAGGGGCGCACGCCGTCCACTTCGGGCTGCGTCATGACCTCGGTCGTAAAGCTCAAAAAGCCGAGCTTGCCAGCGAGCAAGTTGTCGAGTTCCTCGGCCGAGTGCTCGCGCGTGGGCAGCTGCTTAAGCAGGCGGCAGAGTAGCGTCACATAGGGCAGGTCCTCAAACGCGACGCAGCTCAGGTCGAAATACTGCATGGCGTAGGCCAGACGGTTGGTGGGGATGCCGTGGCGCAGGCAGGGGATGGGCGCGATCGTGTCCACGATCAGCGGCGGCTCGGGGCGCGCCTCGCCAATGTCGGACACGCGCAGGCGCGGCAGCGTGGCCTTGGCCTCGGGTGTGTCTTCCGCCTCCTGCGCGGTGCGCAGCGCAGCCGTGCGCTCGACCACGTCGGCCAGCTCGGCATCGGTCATGGCGTCGCGCTCGGCAGCCAGCTCGGCAGCTTCGGCGCCCTCCGAACCCTCGGCGGCGTCCACCGGCACCAGCTCGACCAGCGCCATGTGATCGTTCTGCAGCACCAGCTCGCGCAGCAGGTCCTCAAAATAGCTGCCGTCCAGCTCGCTACGCAGCTCCTCGTACACCGGGCCGTACTTGAGCGCCAGCGTCGCGGCGTCGTCATCGTAGAGCCACGTGCTCAGCGCGTCGCACGCAATGGCCACGCCGTCGGCGATACCGTAGTCGCGCTGGCGCAGGTCGTATTCGTTGCTGCTGATGATGGCTTCCAGGCGCTCGCGCGGAACGCCATGTTCGCATAAGTCGCGGCAGGCGTCCTGGAACACGCGGCGCAGCTCGCGCGCCACGCCGGGCTGCGCGTTTTGCAGCATGATGAGCTCGTAGGGCTGCAGGCTCTCGGCCGCCGTGTAGCTCACCACGTTGCCGCCCAGGTCGGCGGACAGAATGGCCTTCTTAACCGGCGCTTCGTTGGAGCCCAGCAGTGCTTCAAACAGGATATCCGCCGCGATCGTGCGTTTGCGGTCGAGCGCGTTGCCCAGCACCAGGCCCAGGCCCACCAGGGCGTTCTCGGGTGTGGTGGCCATCTCGACGCGCTTGTACTCGCAGGTCACGGGCGCCTGCACGCCCAGCGGATTGGGCGCCATCGTGGACGGGTCCTCGCCGGCGGCGACGGCAGCGTCCATGCGGCGGCTCGCGGCACTCGGCTGCGACAGATAGCGCTCGTCCAAAAAGGCCAGGGCGCGGTCCACGTCCAGGTCGCCGTAGAGCGTTATATAAGAGTTGGAAGGATTGTAGTGGCGCGCGTGCGTGTCCAGGAACTGCTCGTAGGTGAGCGCGGGAATCGCGCGCGGGTCGCCACCGCTCTCGTGTGCATAGGCGGTGTCGGGGTAGAGCGCGGCGTTGACGGCGTCGTCCAGCACACTCATGGGGTCGGACAGCGCACCCTTCATCTCGTTGAACACCACGCCGTTATAGCGCAGCGTGCCCTCGCGCAGGCTCGCGGAGCCGCCGTCGCCCTCGCCCTCGACGCTCTCCGGCAGGTCCAGCTCGTAGTGCCAGCCCTCCTGCTCAAAAATGGTCGGCTTGGTATAGATGGCCGGGTTGAACACCGCGTCCAGGTACACGTCCATCAGGTTGTACAGATCCTGCTCGTTGGTGGTGGCAACGGGGTAGATGGTCTTGTCGGGGTAGGTCATGGCGTTGAGAAACGTCTGCATGGAGCTCTTGATCAGGTCGACAAACGGCTCCTTGACGGGGAACTTAGCCGATCCGCACAGCACCGAGTGCTCAAGAATATGGAACACGCCGGTGGAATCGGCCGGCGGCGTCTTAAAGCCAATGGCAAAGGCCTTGTTTTCGTCGTCGCACGCCAGGTACAGCAGGCGAGCGCCCGAGGCGGTGTGGCGCAGCACGTAAGCGTCCGAGTCGAGCTCGGGCACGGTCTCACAGCGCTCGACGGCAAAGCCGTGGCAGGTGGTGCCGGGTACCAGCAGCGCGGCGGCAGCGGCGCGCGGGTCGGTTGAGGTGGTGGGCATATGCAGTCTCCTTTGACGCCCCAGCGGGGGCGAATCGAGTCGAATCCTCGAAAGTATACCCATATGGGGCCGCGGCTCTGCGGCGAACTGAAGACGATGCCGGCGGAATGGGTAAAGGCCCCGCGTGACCGCCGCGCGAGCGTGGAAATTCGGACACACGCCAAACGAGAGTGGATATTCGGACGGACGAGCGAGGATTTCCGGACACCTATCGAACGAGAGTGGATATTTGGACGGAATCTGCCGCAAAAGCCCCAAAAACCGTCCAAATATCCACTCTCGATATCCGACCGTCCGAAAATCCTCGCTCGTCCATCACTCGCGTATCTCTCGTCTCTCATTCGTCTCTAATATGAGAGATGACAGGAAGATGAGAGAAAAATATGAGAGATAACTGAGCAGCAAAGAGGTAGGCAATCATGGTATTGTCTCAATACCGATTGTTCTACCAGCAAAAATATGTATAAATGAAGCAAATGGTAGACATTCCATCTCTATCTATCTCTTATCTCTAAGCCGAGAGATAGAGAGATAAATGAGAGATAATTACGAGAGATAACTGAGAGACGAGGGAAATCTATCCGCGGCATTCTCCGCAGGACCGAGCGAAAGGACGTGCAGATGAACGAAAACGAGCTGACCGGTCTGCTTGAGTCTTTAAGGCGTATGGGCTCGGATGATCTTAACGTCGAAGTGAAGGAGAGCGCCACGACGCTTTCCCGCGACGTATGGGAAACGGTGAGCGCATTCGCGAACACTGCCGGCGGAATCATCGTGCTCGGAGTGAGTGAGCGCGCAGGTTTTGTCCCGGTTGAGAACTTCGAGACCGAGAAAGTGCTCAACCAATTTGTGTCAGGCATGGGTGATGCGGGCGGTCGAGGAAAGCTGGCCAATCCGCCTAAATACACGATCGAGCGAGTGGAGCTTCAGGGCGTCATCGTTCTCGTCATTACGATTGAGGAGCTCGATCCGTCGAGCAAGCCCTGCTATGTCATAGAGCGGGGCGCCCAGGGCGGCAGCTACAAGCGCATCGATGACAAAGATGTGCCGCTTTCATCGACTGAGGTGCTCGCATTGGCGTCATACGGTCGAGCGACTCCGAGCGATCGCGACGCGGTGGCGGGTGCGGGCGCGGACAATCTCGACGAGACGCTGGTCGACCGTACGATAGATCGGGCTTTCTCGTTGACGCCCCGGGCAATGCGCGGCGCGCCGGACAAACAAACGAAGCTGGAGCGCCTAAATATCCTTGATTCCCAGGGCAATGTCACCAAGGCTGGACTCCTAGTTGTGGGCACCTACCCTCAGCAGTTCTATCCCAAGCTCTTCATTGACGTGGCTGTCCATGCGGGAACTCAGAAGGGCATGGCGGGGTCGCTGAGGTTCATGGACCGCACAATCTGTGAGGGAACGTTGGGCGAGATGATCTCGGATGCCGTCGCAGCCGTCGCCAAGAATTTGCGGCGAACCTCGACCGTCCAAGGCGTCTCGCGTGTCGACTCGCTTGAGATTCCCGAGGAGGTTCTGCGCGAGGCAATCGCCAACGCCGTAATCCATCGAGAATACGGGGATCGGTTCTGTGGACAATCGATTGCCGTCGACGTCTTTGACGATCGTGTCGAGGTGACGAATCCTGGCGGCCTTTACGGGGGAAAGACTCGCGAGAACTTGTTTGACGGCAGCTCCCGATGCCGTAACGCGACGCTTGTGAAGCTCATGTCGATTGTCCCGCTGCCGGATGGCGCAGGTTCGCCGGCTGAGGGCAATGGCTCGGGCATCCCGATGATGATCGATGCCATGCGCGCGCATGGTCTGGCCGAGCCCCTGTTCTGCCCGGGATTCGATCGGTTCAAGGTCGTACTTTACCGTTCAAAGATCGAGCCGGTCGATCATGGCGGGGGCTTAATTGTGACGGCACTCAAACACTACGGCGAGCTGGGGACGCGCGAGCTGGCAGAGCGCACAGGGCTCACAATTTCCCAGGTTAGGTCGCGCGTCAACGCGCTCATTGCTCAAGGCGAGCTTGAGCCCACGGCGCCGGCGACGAGCCGCAACCGCAAGTATCGACTGTCGGAGCGCGTGGGATAGATGCGTTAGTGGACGAGGCGACCCAATAATCGACCCTCGATTGGCGTCCATTAAGGTAAAGCGGTTGTTGCCCAATCGACGGTGATGCTAAAGACTCGGCTTACGCCGGCATGGCCCCGAACCCGTCTATCAAGAACAGCCTAAGAACCAGCTTGATGACATTTCCCGGTTTGACTTCTGCCGCGTCAAAGACGTGTCGCTCGGCGAGCTCGCTGCAGTATGCATAGATGTCGCGGATAAGGTCCGCGCCCGAAAGCGTAAACATGTAGCCTGCGTCCGAAAGCGCATTGGGCGCGGCGGGCAACTTGGCCATGTGGCAGAACGTTTGCAGGTCGGGCTCCATAACATTCTGGTAGTCGAGGTGGCCGCTGGCATCCTGTGCGGCAAGCTCCAATTGGCGCACAAAATCTAGCGCCGCCGCTAACACAAAGCTCGGCGTAGGCGCATTGACGTCCTGAGTGGTCGCCACAAGCCTGCCCGCTGCCTGCGTGACAAGCCAAGCGACCTCGCGCTGGCAACGCACGGCCTTGCGCGTAACCGGCTTGATGGACGAAGAAGAAACGCTCCCCTTAGGCGGATTCGAAACAGCCACAAGAACCTCCCATGAACGACCCGGCCCAACAAGCCCGGATGAAACACGTGCTACATCAGTATACAGGGAAGTGGGGTAGCGGGGTACAAGCGCGCCAGCGGCAAACCGAGAGCATCAACGATGTGCCGATCGCGGAATGAGATCTCGTAATAATTGACTCTCGGCCATATTATTGAGGGGCATGACTCGCGTTCGTATGGTTGTAGGTGCTGGCGATGAACGACATTGACCTTGCTGTTCCGTTGATGGATGGACCAAGCTATGACCGCGCCTGCAGTCTCGTGCCTTCCGAATACGTTGAGGCATGGGAGTGGTTTCTGGGTGAGGAACAGCGCGGCGGCGTTTGGACCAGCCTTCCGCACCACACCAAGGAAGATAGTCCTCAGTATCAGTACCGTTTGAGAATTGGCTCGGACTTCTTTCCCGTAACGCGGGATTCAGGGATCTTCTGGCCGGGCCAGGATCGGGTGAAGCAAGATCCCAATAAGATCTTTGCGCTTTCGGTCCATAACTCTAAAAAGAGCTTCTACACCGATGTGCCTCCGCTCTATTTGGATGACGGTACGTGGGTCATTAAGTATTCGGTCCAAGCGCCAGGAGCCGTTGGTTCTCGAGACCAGAATTACAACCGTAAAATGCTCAACTGCATGGAATGTGGCGTCCCAGTCGGAGTCATATTTGCAACCGAGGTGGGCTATAAGGTGCTCGGCCTTGCGTTTGTTGAGCGGTTCGAGCCCGAAAATGGATGGTTTGTTCTGCACGGTCCTGTTCATAAAGGCGGACCGGACCCTCGTTTTGCGCCCGACATGAGTTATCTGAAGCACATACCCGTCGATATTGAGTTTGCCGGACAGGGTGCGACCGACGACGAAAAGGTCCGCTATGCGTTAAGGCGCGAGCGATTGGGGCAGCAATGGTTCCGCAAGCAGCTCGTTGCCGCCTATGATGGCCGTTGCGCGGTGTCGGACTGCGGCGTCAGTGAAGCTCTGGAGGCTGCACATATCGAGAATTACTCGGGACCCAAATCGCAGGTTGCCAGCAACGGTATTCTGCTTCGGCGCGATCTTCATTCCCTATTTGATGCTCACCTGATTTCGTTTGAGCCTGTTTGCGGCGAATATCGGCTGTGCGGATCGTACCTGCTGGATAAGACCGACTACGCTTCCTTTGCGGGTGCGACGCTAAGGCAGCCGGATGAGCGTCAGTGGCGACCCGATACGGTGTTTCTTGAGGCCCATCGCATTGAGTTCGATCGCTCGGAAAAGAAGCGTGAAAAGGCGGGGCTTCTGCCGTATTAGCGTATTTGGCTTTGGCATTCTTTGACGATCGTGTTGTTTGATCGGATCGCGTGGCGATGCAATCTCGCGCACGCCCGCCGGTGCATGCTCTTCCTGATTTGTATAGCGAGAGGGGAGCGTATATGAGCTGGCGAGGCGATATTGCGATGGGGAAGTACGGAAAACTGCCGTGTGCCCTTATAGACAACAATATGTTTCCGAGCGTAGAGGTTGATTGCGCGTCGTTTGTCGTCACCTGCCCTTGCTGCGGCTCGCAAATACCGTGTCTCGACATTCGGTTTATCGATGCGCGCGACAGACTCAGCGACGAAGTGAGAAAACGGACAGGCGTTCATATGCCGGTGTATCCGGAGAAATGCCCTGTTTGTGGCCTCGATATCGTGTACGACGCCGGCGACGAGGGATAGGTGATGCGGAGGAGTTGGCTGTGAGTGTCTTTTGCCTCTACAAATAAATCCCCTCACCGAGTTGCTTGTGGAACTCGGCGTGATGGTCGCGTGCCCAGGTAAAGAGCGCCTGGTCAAAGTCGGTACGCGTGACCGGGACGCCAAAGACGCCGGCAACTTCGACGCGTATAAACTCCAGTGCCGGCAGCTTGTTGATGGCAGTGAGGGCAAACGGGGACGAGGGCTCCTCGAACAGATAGCGGCTGCCTTGCAGCGCGTCGCAACTGGTGCACGTGTTGCCGAGCGACGGGGCTTTGGAGGCTCGCGCGCCTACGGGCTTGTAGCCGCAGCGCTTATGAAGGTAGTCGCGGATCTCGCCCGGTACGCAGCCAAGAGCGGGCACGATGGCGAGTGCGTTGGCGTTGGCCGTGTCGATGGCAATGTACCCGGCTTCGTTGGGCGCGTGCGCGATGGCGATGCTCTCGTCGTTATCGGTTCGATAGGGAATGCCGAAGGCTGCGACCGAGGTCTCTTTGTGACACTTCCAGCACTCGCGCTTGCCCAGTACTAGATATATATACGGCGCTGAGGGGTCGGATCGGTCAACACCGGGCAGCCACTCGGCAAAGGGCTCGGGGTTGACGCCGCTGGGTACATACCAGATCTTCTTGGTCCGGTCCCATTTGGCGCCCAGCGCCTTGGCTTCTTCTTTGTGCGAAAAGGGGACATCGAGCTCGGTGCGCATGGCGGCTCCTTGGTGCTGCAGGTGCAAGTGGCTCAAGGATACCGCAGGGCGCAGACATCGCGGCGTTTTGCTGAGAAGTTGCGGTGCGGACTGATTGGTTATGCCGATGAATAGATCGGCAAGTAGATGGTCGGCTTTTGGCTAGTTGGGCGGTTGGAGCTGCCAGCTGATTTGGCGACATAAAACAAAACAGCTCAGAGACATAGCCTCTGAGCTGTGAACATTTGGTGGGCGTTAGAAGATTTGAACTTCTGACCTCTTCCGTGTCAGGGAAGCGCTCTCCCCCTGAGCTAAACGCCCGATCAAGGGTGCGCAAGCGCGCAAGGGATAATATAACGGAGCCTGAACTCGGTGGCAAGAACATTTTTAAAAATCGCTTACATTGTGGAATTCGGGGGCTTTGTCATATCCATTTCAAAAGAGCCTGCTGCCGCGATTTGGCTGTTGCATAATGCAAGCCCATTGTGGTATCGAGCTATGGAAAGACGTCTGCGGAATTGTCCTACCGATAAACGGACAAGCCTCCAGCTGGTGCCTTTGCCGTGGTAAGGTAAGCCGAATTGCTTCCAGACTGTTTCGGGGGAGTGGAATGAGCAAAGAGTGTGTCGAGCAGGTCGAAGGCGCAGGGGCTTCGGTGCCGATGACCGATATATCGAACATTGATGTGCCCGAGGGCACCGACGAGCTCAGCCGCAACACCCGTCGCGCATGGCGCGACCGCCTGAACAGCGCTTCGACGCGCAAGATGATCACGGGCGTCTTGGCTACGCTGGTGGGCGGTTCGTTTTGGGGCTTCTCGGGCACCAGCGCGAGTTTTTTGTTCGATACCTACCATGTCGATACGCTGTGGCTTATGAGCGTGCGTCAGATTCTCGCCGGCCTGCTCTTTATGGCTGTGGTTGTCACGCGCGACCGCGCACGCCTGGTCAAGCTTTGGACGACGCCCGCTGATCGCAAGCAGCTGCTGCTCTTTACCGCTTTTGGCCTGCTGTTCAACCAGTTTTGCTATCTTTCGGCCGTGCGCCTGACGAACGCCGGAACCGCGACGGTGCTCCAGTGCCTGCAGCTCGTTATCATCATGGGCTACGCCTGCGTGACCGATCGCCGTATGCCGCGTACTCGCGAAGTCATCGGCATTGGCCTGGCTCTGGGTGGAACCTTTTTAATCGCCACCGGCGGCGACCCCACCAGCCTGAATATCTCGCCGCTTGGCCTGGCAGCAGGTCTTATGTGTGCGGTCAGCGCCGCGTGTATGGCGGTGATTCCCGCCAAGATCCTGCCCGAATACGGCAGCCCCATCGTCACGGGCTCGGCAATGCTCACGGCGGGCGTGGTCTCGTGCGTCTTCGTGCAGCCCTGGGCGCATATGCCGGCGCTCGACGCTGCCGGCATCGAGGCGCTCGCGGTGTTCGTGGTTATCGGCTCGTTTTTTGCTTACATGCTTTATATGCAGGGCGTTAAGGACATCGGCTCGGTGCGCGCGAGCCTCATCGGAACTGTGGAGCCGGTTTCGGCGACCATCACCAGCGCCGTTATGCTGGGGACGGTGTTTTTGCCGACCGACCTTATCGGCTTTGTCATGATCATCGTGATGATGTTCCTTACGGTGTAGCTAGCGCCGCCGCCAAGACGGAAAAGGTGTTGTGCCGCATTTTCGCCAATTGATGTCCGTGTCTGGAGTTTAGCTGTCGATGCTCAAAATGCCATAAACTAGCAACGTTATGGACTTTTTCATTGCGACTCAATTGCGAGGATTTCTTTATGGCTGGTAATCACTTTAAGGGCAGCGATAGCGGCCGCCCTGCAGTTCCGCCGCGTCCGAACGGGGCTGGTAAGGCCGGCACGCCGGGCGGCGCTGGACAGGGCGGTTCCGGTAAGCGCGTGTCCCCGGGCGAGACGGCGATGTTTACCGCTCTGTACGAGCAGTCTCAAAAGGCAAAAAAGACCGGCCGTGCAAGAGGGAATGTCTTTGCGGGCGGTGCAACCTCCGCGTCGCAGCCGAGCGGGGCTCCTTCGGTGCCTGCGAACAACGCAGGTGCTGCCAACGCCGCGAATGCTGCCGGCAACGTTAATGCCGGCAAGGCCGCCAACAATACTCCCTCTGCTGGTGGCGCGGGGCTTACGGGTAACCTTGGCACGATTTACACCGGCGCCTCCGAGACTGGCACGTTCGCCCGCCTGGATGATAGCGGTGCCGAGTTTGCGGGCTCGGGTTCCAAGGAAGATTATTACGATTTTGGCTTGAACTACGGTAGCGACGCTTCGTCGAGTTCGACCTCTGACGGTCTGGTCCGTCATCGCCATCGCAAGGGCGAGCGCAAAAAGCGTCACACCGGCGCCATTATTGCCGTTGTAGTCGCGGTGCTTCTCGTTGCGCTTGGCGCAAGCGGCTTTATGCTGCTTAACTCGGCAAAGACCGTAAAGAGCGAAGCGAAGGAGGCTGTCGAGATTGTCGGTGGCCTTAAGGACAAGGTCACGTCGGGCGATTTTTCGACGCTGCCTGACGACGCGAAGAAGATCGATGAGCTCTGCGACAGCATGAAGGCGGAGACCTCGAGCCCGCTGTGGACGGCGGCATCGTTTATCCCGGTGTATGGCAGTGACATCAACGCAGCCCGCACCATGATCGACGCCCTGTCCGATGTCTCGAGCAACGCGCTGGTTCCCATGGCCGACAACCTTTCGCAGGCCACGCCCGGCAAGCTGTTCCAGGACGGCATGATTAACGTGTCCGCGCTGCAGGCGGTCGCCGATTCGCTTTCCAGCAGCTCGAAGGTGTTCAAGAGCGCCAACGAGAAGGTCCAGGGCATTGGCGATACTCATATTTCCCAGGTGACCGAGCTGGTCGATAAGGCCAAGGACGGCTTTGCCACCCTCAACGGTGCGGTTGACGCGGCGGAGAAGGTCGCCCCCGTCCTTCCCCAGATGCTCGGCGCCAACGGCCAGACGCGCAACTACCTTATGTACGCCATGAACAACGTCGAGATTCGTGCCTGCGGCGGCTTTGGCGGTTCGCAGGGCCTGATTTCGGTCACCGACGGTCAGATGTCGATTGGCGAGTTTGTTCCCCGCATTGGACTCAGCGAGGATGAGGCGGTCGAGAGCGTCGACGAAGAGGATGAGGCGCTGTTCGGCAACCACAGCAACCTGTACAACTCGGGCAATACCTATTCGCCTGATTGGCCCCGCAACTCGCAGCGTGTCGCCGCGCTGTGGAAGTCCCAGTATGGACAGGACGTTGATGGCGTCATCGGTATCGACCCGGTGTTCCTGCAGTATCTGCTGGGCCTGGTCGGTAACGTGTCACTGCCCGACGGAACGGTTGTCGACGGCACCAACGCCGCAAAGGTCCTCATGCACGATGTGTACTGGAACTATCCGGTCGAGGAGTCGGACGGCATCTTTGCATCCGTCGCCAGCGCTGCCTTCGACAAGATCCTTGGCGGTATCGGCGATGTCGATGTTACGAAGCTTGTCAGCGCCGTTGAGCGCGGTGCCGAAGAGGGCCGCCTGATCGCGTGGATGAGAAACGATGATGAGCAGAATGCCATCAAAGAGACGGGCATTGACGCTTCGCTGCCCGATCCGGATGATCCGAGTGCCGATCCCGTTGCCGGCGTTTACTTTAACAACCTGAGCTTCTCCAAGCTCGACTGGTATCTGAACGCCGACACTCAGATTGGTCAGGGCGTGAAGAACGGCGACGGCACGTGCTCCTATCGCATCACCGTTACCCTGACGAACATCATGACGCAGGAGGAGGCTGGCAAGCTGCCCGACTACGTTGCGGCGAGCGCACCCGATGCCGCGCGTGACGACGAGCGTCTGAATGTCTCGTTGTTTGCCCCGACGGGCGGCAACATTACTGATCTGACCGTCGAGGGCACCCAGTTTGGTCTTGGCGCCGCTATGTGGCATGGAATCCCCTTCTATTCGGGCACCGTTGACCTGCATGCTGGCGAGACGACGACGATCACGTATACGCTGACCACGTCGGCCGAGGCGGGGGACAAGCCGCTTACGCTGCGTCAGACTCCTACATGCCAGGCGGCTCGCGACAGCGCGTCGGCGTAGGGTTTTTCTGGTAGCGCAGATAATCGAGTACCATTTTGGGGCGGACAGGCAATCTGTTCGCCCCTATTTTGTAAGGAGAGCGCATGAAGTACTTTGGCACCGACGGCTTTCGCGGTGAGGCCAACGTTGGGCTGACGGTAGAGCACGCTTATAAGATTGGCCGTTTTGTGGGCTGGTATTACGGCGCCAACCGCAGTGCTAAGGCGCGCGTTATCGTGGGCAAGGACACACGTCGCTCGAGTTATATGTTTGAGGCGGCGCTGGTGAGCGGCCTGGTCGCGAGCGGTGCGGACGCCTATATGCTGCACGTGATCCCCACGCCAGGCGTAGCGCATCAGACTGTGGAAGGCTGCTTCGATTGCGGCATCATGATCAGCGCAAGCCACAACCCGTTTTGCGATAACGGCATTAAGCTCGTCAATAGCGACGGTTTTAAGATGGACGAGGACGTACTGGAGCTCATCGAGGACTACATCGATGGCAAGAGCGAAGTTCCGCTGGCCACGGGCAACCACATCGGTGCCACGGTGGACTACATGCAGGGCCGCAACCGCTACATTGCTTCGCTCATTGCAAGTGCGAACTTTTCGCTGCAGGGCGTCAAGATCGGTATCGACTGCGCCAACGGCTCGGCTTCCTCGGTGGCCAAGCCGGTGTTTGACGCGCTCGGTGCCGACGTGCGCGTGATCAATGCCGCGCCCGATGGCTTTAACATCAACGTCGATTGCGGCTCCACGCATATGGAGCGCCTGCAGCGCCATGTGGTGGAGCAGGGCCTGGACGTGGGTTTTGCCTACGATGGCGATGCCGACCGCTGCCTGGCCGTGGATGAGCGCGGTCGCGTGGTAGACGGCGACCAGATCCTGTACGTGTGCGGCGTGTATCTGAACAAGCACGGTCGCCTTTCGGGCGGTACCGTGGTGCCGACGATCGCCAGCAACTTTGGCCTGATCAAGTCGTTGGAGCTTGCCGGTCTGAGTGCCGTGACCAGCGGCGTGGGTGACCGTCACGTGTATGCCAAGATGCGCGAGGGCGGTTACAGCTTGGGCGGCGAGCAGACGGGCCATACGATCTTTGGCGATATCGAGCGCACGGGCGACGGCATTATGACTTCGCTGCGCGTGATGGAAGTGATTCGTGCCGAGCGCGAGACGCTCTCGCAGCTCACGGCTCCGTGCAAGCTGCTGCCGCAGGCGCAGGTGGCCGTGCACGTGGCGGACAAGGACGCCGCGCTCGAGAACATGGGCGTGCAGAACGCCATCGCCGAGGCCGAGGCTGCGCTGGCAGGCGAGGGCCGCGTGCTCGTGCGCAAGAGCGGAACCGAGTCGGTTATCCGCGTGCTGGCCGAGGCGCCCGGCCAAGCATCCGCCGATGCCGCCATGAAGCGCATCGCCAACGCGCTCGAGGCTCTTTAGTTACGCGGTTTTACCAAACCGCGTAACTGCTCGACGCTGCAAACGGCCCCAAGCGGCAATCTGACGTTCAATTTCAAGGGTGCGACCAGAAGGTCAGCGCCCTTTCATTTCACGTCACCTTGCTCGCTTGGGGCCGTTTTCGCTGACATTGCCAAGTCATTAGCGTCAACGAACTAGTCATTGGGTACCTAGTTATTGGGCGAAAAAAGGGGACGCTGCGGATTGGTTTCGCGGCGTCCCCTTTGCGTTGGCGTGTCGGTTATGCCTTACAGCTCGTAGAGCGTGGTGAACTTGTCCTGCAGGTAGCTGCAGTAGTAGCGGGCATCGAACGCCATGCCGCACGCGCCCTTGATGAGCTCCGGCGCGTCCTTGGCGCGGCCCCACTGCCAAATGTGCTCGCCCAGCCAGGCGCGGACGGGTGTCAGGTCGCCGCTCGCGCAGGCGCCGTTGAGGTCGACACCGTCGCGGCACATGGCCGGCACAAACATGGCATCGTAGGCACTGCCCAGCGCATAGGTGGGGAAGTAGCCAAACGAGCCGCCGCTCCAGTGCGTATCCTGTAGACAGCCGTGCGTGTCGTCGGGAACGGGAATGCCCAGGTACTCATCCATGAAGCGATTCCAAAGCGCGGGGATGTCCTTGGCCGTGGCCTCGCCGGCAAACAGCATGCGCTCGATCTCGTAGCGCACCATAACGTGCAGCGGATAGGTGAGCTCGTCGGCCTCGGTGCGGATCAGCGAAGGCTGCGCGATGTTCACGGCGTGGTAGAGCGTGTCCTCGTCGACGCCGCCGTAGACCTCGGGTGCGTGTCGGCGCAGCACCTCGAGCAGCGGTCCCATAAAGGCGCGGCTGCGACCCACGGTGTTCTCAAAGAAGCGGCTCTGGCTCTCGTGGATGCCCATGGAGGTACCACCCTCAAGACAGGTGCGCGCATAGACAGGATTGACGCCCAGCTCGTACATGGCGTGTCCTGCCTCGTGGATGATGCTGAAGACGTTGGAGATGCAGTCGTTCTCGTAGATGTGCGTCGCGATGCGCGCATCACCCACGGCAAAGCCCTCGCTAAACGGGTGCTCGGTAAAGGCGAGTGTGGTGTCGTCCAGGTTCAGGCCGACAAGCTTCATCAGATCGAAGCTCATGGCACGCTGGGCAGCCTCGGGCACGCGGGCATGCAAAAAGTCGGCAGCGGGCTGCTGGCCGCGCTCGCCGATGGCGTGCACGAGCGGCACGACCGTGGCCTTGACCTCCTCGCAAAACGCGTCGAAGCTCTTGGCGGAAAGGCCGCGCTCGTACTGGTCGAGCCAAACATCGTAGGGGTCGCGCTTGGGATCCATGAGCTCTGCCTGATGCTTAAGTTGGGCGACGATTCTATCCACATAGGGCTCAAAGCTCGCCCAGTCGTTGGCCGTCTTGGCTTTGTGCCACACGGCGTCGGCCTCGCAGGTGAGCCTGGTCCAGGCCTCGGCCTCCTCGGTAGGAATAACGCTTGCCTCGCGTTGATCGCGGCCGAGCACGCGGATCTCGTCAAGCAGCTGCGGGTCGTCGATCTTGCCGCCGGCGACGGTCTCGCGTGCCAGCGAGTGCACGAGTTCGACAGACTTTTCGCTGGTCAGGAGCTTATGGTGCTCGCCGGCAAGGGTGCCCATGGCGTCGGCACGGGCGGCGGCACCGTTGGCGGGAGCAATCGTCGCTCCATCGAACTCGGCAATCTTGAGCAGGTACTCGCGAGTCCACAGCTTGCCCTCGAGCTTGCGGAATTTTTTGACGGCCTTATCGACTTTAGCGGCCTTGACGCCCTTGGCGGCCTTTGCCACGGCGGCCTTGGCCTTCTTATCGAGTTTCTTTCCCATACCGTATCCTTAATCTCGCAGGCCGAGCGCCGCAGGCGGGTGCGCGGCCAGTTTGCACGGCTTCCTGCCTTGTACCCAGCGCGAATAAAACGGAACGCGGCGATGCGCTCGCGAAATGTGTTATCCTATAGCCCAATGCGTTGACGGAGAGGGTTTTGCCCGCCGCGTCGCCGGCAAGAGAGGGAAGGTCATGGGCTGCAAGCCTTCCTGCGGTGGCAAGGGCCAAGCGTTCACTCCCGAGCAGCGACCTCAACGGGCACGCGGCCAGTGGCAGCAAAGTCCCAGTAGGGAAGCCGTGAGCCTCGCGACAAGAGGCACAGAGTGGGCGCGGCGGGCCAGACATCCGCTGGGTCAAACAAGGTGGTACCGCGGAATTCAACCGTCCTTGGGCAATGTACATGCCCGAGGGCGGTTTTTTTGTTACCGAACCGGGCCGCGCATCCGCAACATCGGGCGGCGTCAGCCGTCCCGGAGCGCGGATGTGCGAGAGACGAAAGGGAAGACATGAGTCTGATTGATGATCTGGTCAAACTCGAGGAAGAGGCCAAGGAGCTCGTCACTAGCGCTGACGACGCCGCCAAGCTCGAGGCCGCGCGCGTTGAGCTGCTCGGCCGCAAGGGCCGTATCACCGGCCTGATGCGCATGATGGGCAAGCTCGCTCCCGAGGATCGTCCCATGATGGGCAAACGCGCCAACGAGATGCGCCAGCTGATTGAGGGCATGCTCGACGAGCGCACCACCGAGATGAAGGCCGCCGCCCTCAAGCACGCACTCGAGCACGAGGCCGTCGACATCACGCTGCCGGGCATCCGTCCGCAGATCGGTCACCAGCACCTGATCAAGCAGATCATCGAGGAAGCCGAGGACATCTTTAGCGGCATCGGCTATACTGTCGAGTCCGGTCCCATGGTCGACACCTCCTACTACAACTTCACCGCGCTCAACGCCCCCATGGATCACCCGAGCCGCTCGGCCCGCGACACCTTCTACGTGGTCGACAACAACCCCGGCAGCGTCGCGCACCCCGAGGCGCATGCCCATGGCGAGTCCGACGTACTGCTGCGCACCCAGACCTCGGGCGTGCAGATCCACACCATGGAGTCGCAGAAGCCGCCCATCTACATGATCTGCCCGGGCACCGTCTACCGTCCCGACACGGCCGACGCCTGCCACCTGCCGCAGTTCAACCAAATCGAGGGCCTGGTCGTCGACGAGGGCATCACCTTTGGCGACCTTAAGGGCACGCTCGACTACTTTGTTAAGTGCATGTTTGGCGAGGACCGCAAGACGCGCTACCGCCCGCACTTCTTCCCCTTCACCGAGCCCAGCTGCGAGGTGGACGTGAGCTGCCACGTGTGCGGCGGCAAGGGCTGCAACTTCTGCAAGCACAGCGGCTGGATCGAGATCCTGGGCTGCGGCATGGTCGACCCCAACGTCCTGATCAACTGCGGCATCGATCCCGAGAAGTACACCGGCTTCGCCTTTGGCATTGGTGCCGAGCGCGTCGCTGCCCTGCGCTACGACCTGCCCGACCTCAGAACGCTCATGACGGGCGATATGCGTTTCTTGAATCAGTTCTAGGCTGCGGCTTGCCCAAGCACGGCACCTCGGCGCTCATTCGTCGCTTGCGTACCAAAGTACGCGGCGCTCCTCTTTCGGGCCGATCTGCCGCACTTGGACAACCCTCGCTTTGTAAGGAATGTTCACAAAGTTGAAGTTTCCACCTGCATCTCTTCGCAGGCTTTCAGTATGAAAGGAGAGCTAGATGCGTGTTTCTTACGACTGGCTCAAGACCATGATCGATATTCCGGAGGATCCCAAGACCCTTTCGGACGAATATATCCGCACCGGCACCGAGGTCGAGGCGATCGACACCGTGGGAGAATCCTTCGACCACGTGGTGACTGCCAAGGTGCTCACCAAGACCCCGCACCCCGATAGCGACCACATGTATGTGTGCTCGGTCGACGTGGGTGACAAGAACCTCGACGCCGACGGCAACCCCGCTCCGCTGCAGATCGTCTGCGGCGCGCAGAACTTCGAGGCCGGTGACCACATCGTCACGGCCATGATCGGCGCTGTCCTGCCCGGCGACGTCAAGATCAAGAAGAGCAAGCTTCGCGGCGTCGTGTCCATGGGCATGAACTGCTCCGCGCGCGAGCTCGGCTTGGGCGGCGACCACTCCGGCATCATGATCCTGCCCGAGGATACGCCCTGCGGCATGCCGTTTGCCGAGTACGTGGGCTCGAGCGACACCGTGCTCGACTGCGAGATCACGCCCAACCGTCCCGATTGCCTGTCCATGATCGGCATGGCCCGCGAGACCGGCGCCATCTTCGACCGCGATTTCCACGTTGAGCTGCCCGCCATCAAGGCCGAGACCGGCCGCGCGACCGACGACGAGCTTTCGGTCGAGATTGCCGACGAGGGCCTGTGCGACCGCTACGTCGCCCGCATCGTGCGCAACGTGAAGGTCGGCCCCTCGCCCGACTGGATGGTCAAGCGCCTCAACGCCCTGGGCGTGCGTCCGCACAACAACATCGTCGACATCACCAATTACGTGATGATGCTCACCGGTCAGCCGCTGCACGCCTTTGACCTGGACACCTTTGCCGAGCGCGATGGCAGGCGTCACGTGGTGGTTCGCGCCGCCCAACAGGACGAGAAGTTTACGACCCTCGACGGCGAGGAGCGCACGCTCGACGCCGGCATGGGCCTCATTACCGACGGCGAGCGTCCTGTGGCGCTGGCCGGCGTTATGGGCGGCATGGATTCCGAGATCGAGGACGACACCGTCGACGTGATGGTCGAGAGCGCCTGCTTCAACGCCGGCCGCACCTCGCACACCAGCCGCGACCTGTCGCTGATCTCCGACGCCTCCATTCGCTTTGAGCGCCAGGTCGACGAGACCGGCTGCGTGGATGTCGCCAACGTCACGTGCGCGCTCATCGAGGAGATCGCCGGCGGCGAGGTCGCTCCCGGCTACGTCGACGTTTTCCCCGCGCCTAAGACCATCGACAGCATCAAGCTGCGCCTGGCCCGCGTGCACGCTATTTGCGGTGCCGATATCGAGCCCGACTTTATCGAGCGCTCGCTCACCCGCCTGGGCTGCACCGTCGAGCGCGACGGCGAGGACTTTATGGTCACCCCGCCGAGCTTCCGTCCCGACCTGCCGCGCGAGATTGACCTGATCGAGGAGGTCCTGCGCCTGTGGGGCATGGGTCGCGTCACGGCGACCATCCCGGCTGCCAAGAACCACATCGGCGGTCTGACGCGCGAGCAGAAGCTTACCCGCAAGGTCGGCGAGATCCTGCGCGCCTGTGGCCTCAACGAGACCACGACCTTTGGCTTTGCCGCCCCGGGCGACCTGGAGAAGATCGGCATGTCCACCGAGGGCCGCGGCTGCCCCGTGGTGCTCATGAACCCGCTGGTGGCCGAGCAGACCGAGATGCGCCGCTCGCTGCTGCCGGGCCTGCTGCAGTCTGTGGCCTATAACGAGGCCCACGGCACGCCCAACGTGCACCTGTACGAGGTCGGCAGCCTGTTCCACGGCCGCGAGAACGCCAGCCTACCCAAGGAGACCAAGTCCGTGGCGGGTGTGCTCTCGGGCCAGTGGAGCGAGCAGTCTTGGAGCATGAAGTACCGTAAGCTGCGTTTCTTCTTTGGCAAGGGCATCGTCGAGGAGCTGCTCGCCCAGCTGCGCATCGAGAAGGTTCGCTTCCGTCCCGTCGAGGGCGAGGGCTATGCCTTCCTGCAGCCGGGTCGCGCCGCCGAGGTCCTGTCCGGCGGCACCGTGCTGGGCTGGGTCGGCGAGATTCACCCCGAGGCGCGCGAGGCGATGGGCATCGATGAGGTCGTCGTTGCCTTTGAGCTCGATCTGGACAAGCTGATCAAGGGCGCTCGCAACCAGGAGAACTACCGTGAGTTCTCGCAGTATCCGGCTGTTGAGCACGACCTGGCTATCGTGGTCGATAACTCCGTGACCTGCGAGGATCTTGAGCGCCGCATTACCAGCGCCGGTGGCAAGCTGCTCGAGGGCGTGCGCCTGTTCGACGTCTACCGCGACCCGGTCCGCGTGGGCGTGGGCAAGAAGTCCATGGCCTTTGCGCTTACGTATCGCTCCGACGACCACACACTCACCAGCGAAGAGGTCGAAAAAGCACACCAGAAGATCGTCACCAAGGTGTGCAAGGGCGTAAACGGCGAGGTCCGCGGGTAGGTCCTGCACTGGGATATGGGTCGGCGGTGGCTGCCGCCGAGTCCTACGTGACCGCTATGCTCGGTATGAGGCACCGTTGAGCCTGTATATATGACACGCGCATTACATAACGGCGTGCTGCTTTGTCGGCAGTGCGCCGTTTTGCTATGATAGCCCGCGTCGTGTTACGAATTTGACAATACGTAACACTGTCAAGGTGATTTAAGCGGCGTTGCAATTCTGTGCGCCGACAACCGGGAGGCGTACATGCACATTCCAGATAACTATCTGTCCCCGCAGACCGATGCCGTCATGGCGGTGGCGATGGTGCCCGTTTGGGTTCACTGCATCAAGAAGGTGCGTGCCACGCTCGATCGCGAGCATATGGCGTTCCTGGGCATCTGCGCCGCATTCTCCTTCTTGCTCATGATGTTCAACGTGCCGCTGCCCGGCGGCACCACAGGTCACGCCGTCGGCGGCGCGCTCATCGCGCTGCTGCTGGGCCCCGAGGCCGCGGCTATCGCTGTCTCGGTCGCGCTGGCGCTGCAGGCGCTGCTATTTGGCGACGGCGGCGTTCTGTCGTTTGGCGCCAACTGCTTTAACATGGCCTTTGTGCTGCCGTTTGTCGCTGCTATCGTGTTTCGTGCGCTCAACAGCCGTCTGCACGACAAGAGCTGGGGCACCTCGGTTTCTGCCATCGTGAGCGGCTGGGTTGGCCTGTGCCTGGCGGCCCTGTGCGCGGCGGTCGAGTTCGGTATTCAGCCGATGCTCTTCACCAACGCTTCGGGCGCTCCGCTGTACTGCCCCTTCCCGCTGTCCGTGGCTATTCCGGCCATGTTGATCCCGCATATGCTGGTTGCCGGTGTGATCGAGGGCGTGGCGACGGCCGCCATCTACGGTTTCATTAAGAAGACGGCGCCGAGCATTATCGTCGGGCCCGAGGCCGTCGATGGCCAGCTTGCTGCCGAGGGCGCTGCTGCCAAGAAGACCTCGCTGGTCCCCACGCTCATTTTGGTCGCCGTGCTCGTGGTGGCCACGCCGCTGGGCTTGCTTGCCACCGGTGACGCCTGGGGTGAGTGGGACGCCGAGGGCGCCGCGACCGCCGTTCAGGAGGCTGGCGACGACAGCCTGCAGGCTTCGGTCGGCCTCGATACCCCGACCTTTGCCGACGCGCTGCCCACGGGTGATTACCTGCAGGCTTATTCCGAGGAGCAGGGTCTTGGCTTTGCCGGTCAGGCTGCCATGTATATCCTGTCCGGCGTGATTGGCGTGGCGGTGCTCACCATCGCATTCCGTCTGATCTCGCTGACGGTCAAGGAAAGCGGTGCTCATGGCAATAGCCGAGCTGCCTAGCTGGCTTGCGACCGAGCAGCGTTACGAGCCCGCGGGGGCTCGGCATCGTGTGATGCAAAAGAATGTCCTGCACCTGGCGAGCCTGCTTGAGCGGGTTCGCCTGGGTGGAGGCGCGCACGAGGGCGGGTCGATGGTCGACCGCGCCCTTTCTTGCGTTTCGGCTCCGGTGCGCCTGGTGGGGATGTTCGTCTGCGTCCTGTGCGTGTGCCTGACGCAGAGTCCGCTGTACCTGATGCTGATGGCGGCAATCGCGTTGGTGCTGGTCGCGGTGCGCCCCGCACGCGGGCTGCGTGCGACCTTTGTACCGGCGCTCGGCGCCACGGGGCTTGCCGTGGTTCTGGCACTGCCTGCCCTGCTGCTGGGCGCGTCTGCCACGGGCGCCATGCTCAAGATCGCGCTCAAGACGTTTATTAATGTGTCGCTGGTGCTGGGTGTTTCGTGGACGCTTACCTGGAGCCGCATGTCGGCGGCGCTCAAAATGCTGCACCTGCCCGACGAGGTTATCTTTACGTTTGATATGGCACTCAAGCATATCGAGGTGCTGGGACGCACGGCGCACGATCTGTGCGAATCGGTCATGCTGCGCAGCGTCGGTTCCGCGCCCGCGGGTTTTTCGCGTACCGACTCGCTGGCGGGTATCATGGGCATGACGTTTATCAAGGCGATGGAATGCAGCCGCGCGATGGACGAGGCCATGCTGTGCCGCGGCTTCGCCGGCGTGTATCCGGCGCCTGCACGGAGCGGCTTTGGCTGGCGCGATGCGGTTTACGCGGCCGGCGTTGCGTTGCTCGCCGTGTTGTGCGCGGTGCTGTAGCGCGGACGGTCGAACCGTCGATGTGAGTAGGGAAGGGCGACGTTTTGGCAAACGATACGAATAACGCGATGGGTGCGAGCGGTGCTGCCGGCACCGAGGTCACGCCGATCATCGAGTTTCGCGACGTGCTGTTTTCCTATGCGGGTCATACGGTGATCGACGGCATTTCATTGCAGGTGAACCGTGGGGAGCTCGTTGCTCTGCTCGGTCCCAACGGCTGCGGCAAGACGACGATCATGCGCCTTATCAACGGCCTTGAACTTGTGGACGCGGGTGCGTATCTGTTTGACGGGCATGCGGTCGATGCGGCATATCTCAAGGATTCCGCGACGGCCCAGCGGTTCCATCAGCGCGTGGGCTTTGTGTTCCAGAATGCCGATGCGCAGCTCTTTTGCGCCACGGTGGGCGAGGAGGTCGCGTTTGGCCCGGCTCAAATGGGGCTGCCGGCAGACGAGCTCGAGCGTCGCGTCCGCGACGCCATGGAGCTGTTCCAGGTTGCCGATCTGGTCGATGCCTCGCCCTATCAGCTTTCGGGCGGGCAAAAGAAGCGCGTGGCGCTGGCTGCCGTCGTGTCGATGAACCCGGATATCCTGGTGCTCGACGAGCCTACCAACGGACTTGACGAGGACTCTTGCGACATCGTGGTCAACTTTCTACTGGCCTATGTTGCTGCCGGTAAGACGGTCTTGATGAGCACGCACCATCAGGATTTGGTACGACGCCTGGGTGCCCGTGCAATCTTTATCGATCGATATCACCATGTGGTCGAGGCGCCGGTATCGTCGTATGGAACCGAGAGCGGCGTTGTGGAATAGTTGCTGCGTGGAGCGTGCGTAGCCGCCCGCGCGGCTTTGCCGTGATGGTATAGTTATCCAGGTTTTTATGGGGGTGGCTATGCCAAGCTGGAACATTCATATCGCTCAGACGGAGCGTTTGCTGGAGCGCACCGGTGCGCTTGCCAATAGCGTGCGCGACCGCAATGCCTTTTTGTTTGGCTGCGTGGTTCCGGATATCTTCGTGGGCTATATGGTCCCTGGCATCGCCGATCCCATCCCGTACCGCATTACGCACTTTGCAAAGCCCGAGCCTATCCCTAAGCCTCGTGAGCATGAGTTCTGGGATACCTATGTGGCACCGTTGCTTAAAAGTTCGCCCACCGGTGCGCCAGCTGCCGCGACCTCGATTGTCGAGGAGCGCGAGCGACTCAATCGGGTGCATTATCCCCAACGTTACAAGGACGCCGAGCCGGTCGCCGGTCCCGGTGCTAGCGAGCTTTCGCTCGCGCCCGATGACGTGGCGCAGTCGCTGCTCGATCTGACGCTGGGCGTTTGGTCGCATCTGGTGGCCGATACCGTATGGAATACGCGTGTGAATCAGTACCTGGAGGCGCACGGCGGCAAGCCGTGCGAGGAATTCCGCATTAAAAAGCAAGGCGACTTTGACTGGTTTGGCAAGACACTCGGCATCGTTTCGATACCGCGCGCGACCGATCGCCTGTATACTGCGGCGACCCGTTTTGGTCAGTATCCCATCCATAAGGAGTATGTGCTCAAGACCATCGGCGTTATGCACGAGATTGTACGCGAAAACCCCGGCGAGTCCGATCATCCGCCGTATCGCCTGCTAACCGAGGAGTTTTTCGATACAACGTTTACCGAGGTCATCGAGCTAACCGAGGCGGGATTTGCGGCTCGCGTCGAATCGCCCGATATGCCTGCGCTTCCCCTGATTGCTAGCTGCTAGCTGGCCGGCTTGGCGGTGAATAGCTCAACCCAATTGACAAGTAGCTCTTGCCGCAGGGTGACTTCGGCGGCGCGCTCCTGTTTGGTCTTTGGGGTGTAGGAAAGTCCAGCCTTTTTATGGATGAGCTCGGCTATGTGGTCGAAGCTCTTCTTATCCTTAATCTGGCCAAAGGTAATTTGGATGACGTCGTAGCCCATGCTTGTGAGCGCGGTGGCGCACTCGGCATCGGAGAGGCTCGCGGCTTCGCTGTCGTGGGCGGAGCGGCCTTGGCATTCAAGGATGACACCCATGCTGTCGGTGGCGCTTTCGATGAGGATATCGGCGTAGCAGCAGGTTTTGTCATACAGCGAGCGCGCGGCGTCGCTGAGTGGGATGCGCACGTTGTTTGCGATGTTGATGCCCATGCCGCCCTCGTCGCGGGGGAGCGAGATAAGCATGGAGGTCTGTACTTCGAAGGGCGAGGCGGTCTGTCCTGTCATGCGTTCGGCGGCCCAGCGGAGCTGCTTAACACCGCGCAGGCCTGCGGCCTGCTTGGCGAACGCGGCGATATCCGCTGCGGAAAGAAGCGGCGTGCGCTTCCACAGGTTGGTATCCTTGCCGTTGACGTCGATAACCCGCTCCCAGCCGCAGTTGGGTGGAATGAGCTTAAGCGAAATAGCTTCATCAAGTTGCCGTTGCGCTCGTTTGCAGGGTGTATACACAGCAAACGAGCTGCACATCTCATAACACGCCATAAGCAGCTGGTTGCGTGAGACCTGCGTAGCAAGGTTGAGCAGTGTGAACTCGGGCGATGTGACATCAAACCCATGCTCGGTTTGCCTAAACGACCCGGGAGGCGGCTCTTGGGTCAGGAGGTGCGATTTAAACAGGCTTCGCGACCCGGATTGTGCCCGAGTGAATACAATCCTGTGAAGCGGTGCGTGAAGCAGGTCTTTTACAACTGCATGACTTCCGAGGCCGCAACATCTGCGATCCATATTGCCAAGGCTAATGGCAGGGTAAAGGCCTAATACCTGCGGCGGGATGCGGTAGTAGTTAAAGGCGGATTGCCCACAAAGCGTCAGGTCCATAATGCCCTCCTGGCCGAAATCATCTCTTTGAAGCGAGTGATGCCAGCGTCAATCCGGAAGTATGCGGCAAAATCTGAACCCTATGAGCGGACCTGGCTTTTGAGGCTAGTTTATCAGGCATTTTGTTGCGAAAAAACAGGGTGTGCTCGGAGGTTCCAGAATTTGCCGCATACTTCCGAAAACCAGGTCGATTTGGTTCTTGCTAAAACGATTTATCAGCCCTGTGTGAGGTGTGGGTTTGCCACCGGGCGAACACTTTTAGATCGCGTCGGAAATGTTGGTGTAAGCGCGCCGACGGCTGACCGCCAAACGCAAGCGGCCCCTGTCCTAGAATCTGG
>NZ_JADNNH010000016.1:0-57286 GCF_015556945.1 Collinsella aerofaciens
CCTCTCGGCGGCCTTGCGAAAAACAAATCCAAGTTAGACCATTTCAAATGGTTCGATGTCTGCCCGGATGCGACACTGAAGTGAGTGTCCATCCTCGCAGTATCCGGTTCTCAAGGTGCACGCCCCGCGGCTGATCCGGTCCGACCGGGCCGCGCGGCAAGGAGATATATTGCCAGACCGGAGGGGCCCCGCGGGCGGGAATCTGGCACTCCATATTTTGTTCACAAATGAATATGTCCCTCAGTCGCGTCCCTGAGGTTATAACTGAAGCATTGGCTTCTGATATTGGCGATGACCAGCTGGTTTATAGGTGTTAAGGCATCGGTCATCTCTGGAGCGCCACTTTACTCCAAAAGCATCAGCTATTTGTTTCCCGTCGGTAAAAGGCAGGTTTTGTTCGCCAAGCGTTCTTATATATAGAGAAGTTCGGGTTCGAACCCATGCACCGGCAACAAAAAAGCGATCAACCGGAGTTGACCGTCTCAACAATCTTTGGGTGGGCCGTCAGGGGTTCAGCCTGCTTCGCAGGCGGCCGCTGCGGCGCTTTCGCGCCTTGCGCGCTGCGCTGGCAAACGCTCACGCGTTTACTCAGCTCCGCGCCCCGACGGGTTCGAACCCATGAAAGGGCGACAAAAAAGACGGCCAACCGAAGTTGACCGTCTCAACAATCTTTGGGTGGGCCGTCAGGGGTTCGAACCCTGGACCTTGGGATTAAAAGTCCCCTGCTCTGCCAGCTGAGCTAACGGCCCGCGGGTGGCATTGTACCACGGTCTGGGACTATTCCCAACTCCATTGGCCGTTCTGAAAAATCACAACTTCACGTCCATCAGGCGTAATGCCCACAATATCGATGTCGTCCGTGCCGATCATAAAATCGACGTGCGTGCTCGAGACGTTAACGCCATGCTCCAGGAGCTCCTCCTTGGACATGTCATACCCACCCTCGATGCATTCGGGGAAACCGACACCTAGCGCGAGATGGCAGCTAGCGTTCTCGTCATAGAGCGTGTCATAGAACAGAACGCCGCTTTCGCGGATCGGAGTGTTCTTGGAAATGAGCGCGACCTCGCCCAGATGAGCGGCACCTTCATCGGTGTCAATAATGCTCGCAAGCGTTGCCTTGCCCACGCGGGCGTCGTAGTCCACCACGCGGCCGCCCTCGAACTTAATCCAAAAATCTTCGACTTTATTGCCGTGGTGGATGAGCGGCATGGCCGAGTACACGATACCGTCGGCGCGCATGCGATCGGGCGAGGTGAAGACTTCCTCGGTGGGAATGTTGGGGAAGAAGGGGTGTCCATCGGGCGTCTTGCCCTTGCCGCCGGCCCACTCGTGACCCTTCGTCATGCCAATCGTCAGATCGGTTCCATTTGCCGCGGTGTAATGCAAGTAGTCGAAACGATTGTCGTTCAGGAAACGCAGGTTCTTTTCGAATGCGGCGTCATGGAGTTCCCAGTCGCTCTCCGGGTCCTGGCCATCGGCGCGCGCGGTGTGCAGAATCGCATTCCACAGTTTATAGATTGCAACCTCATCGGCGTCTCCTGGGAACACCTCGTGCGCCCAAGCCACGACCGGAGCGCCGGCGATGCACCACGGATTGATGTTGTAATCCAGTCCACGGCGGAAAACTTTGCACTGCGTATTCCTCGCCTTTGATGCCGCGGCCGGCTTGGCTGGATCGATGCCCTTGAGGGCCGCAGGATCCGCACCTTCGATAAAGACAAAGCAGGCACCATCCTGGGCCAAGGAATCCAGCTGCATGCGCTTCCACTCGGGTGTCTGCTCAAAATAGCTTTTCTCGACATGCTCGTACGTGAGCCTCGTCACGGCATCATCGGCCCAAATGACCGTCACGTGGCCGGCGGCGGCAGCATAGGCCTCCGCGACCACCACGCGCGCAAACGGCGCGCACTCGACCGGAGACTGAACGACGACCTCCTGGCCGGGCTTGACGTTTACGCCCTTGCGGACGACCAGGCGCGCGTAGTTTTTAATCTTGGGCTCCAGGGCCTTCATGCCCTCCAGAGCCTCTTCGACCGTCAGGGCAGCTCGAATCATGTGCCACTCCATCTATCTATAGAACAGTAAAAAGGCGCGCCGCAAAAACGACGCGCCTTATATCTTAGCGATAAGTATGTATGCAAACGCTACTTCTTCTTGGAGTCCTTCTGGTCCTCCTCGGCAGCCGCGCGCTCAATAAGAGCGTTGAGCTTGTTCTCGGACATGCCCTCGGCCTGCGCGCGGTACATGTTGCGCAAGGGACGAATACGAGCGAAGTCGTAGATAAAGTCACCTAGGATGATGACATAGGACAAAACGATGCCGACCATCTGGACAGGGCTGGACACCATGCCAGCGGGAGCGAAGTACAGCGAGGCCCAAATTGCCACGACGAGCACCATGCCAATGGCGAGCACAATCCACCAGATGCGACGGCGCTTGGTGTAGTCCTCGTCCTGCTTGAGGAGGATATTCGACACCGTATAGATGCGGTCCTCCTTGGCGCGCTGCTTGGCCTTGCGGGCGCGCTTCTCCTCTTTAGAGAGGCCCTCGAGGTTCTCGCCCTTCTCGAGCTCTTTGCGGCGTGCCTTAGACGAAGCCGGCACGATGCGAACGGAGCTCGCTGCTTGGCGGGCGGGCTTAGCAGATGCGGCAGACTTGCGCGCAACCCCGGTAACTTCGTGGGATTGCGTGCGCTTGTTCGTGGCGCTACGGGTACTCACTTATGCGTTCTCCTTCATGCTTGTGAACTGGGAGCCGGTGATGATCTGGAAGGCCTCGCGATAGCGCTCGGACGTGCCATCGATGACCTCGGCGGGCAGGTGCGGGGTCTCCCCCGTCATATCCCAGTTGGCCTTGAGCCAATTGCGGACGAATTGCTTGTCGTAGCTAGGCTGGATCTTGCCCTCCTCGTAGCTGGCAGCAGGCCAGAAACGGCTGGAGTCGGGCGTGAGGCACTCGTCGATCAGCGTGACCTTGCCATCAATAACACCAAACTCGAACTTGGTGTCGGCAATGATGATGCCACGGGTCGCGGCGTACTCGGCAGCGGCTTTGTAGATCTTGAGGGAAAGGTCACGAATCTGCGTGGCGATGTCCTCGCCCACGATCTCGCAGCAACGCTCGAACGAGATGTTCTCGTCGTGGTCACCGATCTCGGCCTTCGTGGACGGCGTGAACAACGGCTCGGGAAGCTTGGAAGCCTCGGTCAGGCCCTCAGGCAGCTGGATGCCGCAGACGGTGCCGTTCTCGTCGTAGGTCTTCTTGCCCGAACCGGTCAGATAGCCGCGGACGATGCACTCGATAGGAATCGTCTGGGCCTTCTTAACCAGCATGGCGCGGCCAGCGAGGTAGTCACGATACTCAGCAAACTCCTCGGGGAAATCCGCCGGGTCGATGGAAACGAGATGGTTGGGGACGATGTCGGCAAACTTATCGAACCAGAATGCCGAGATGCGATTGAGCACCTCTCCCTTAAACGGAATCTCGTCGGGAAGAATGAAGTCGAACGCAGAAATGCGGTCGGTGGCGACCATCAGCAGGTTTTCACCGGCATCGTAAATATCACGAACCTTGCCACGGGAATCCGGACGACGCTCCATCGTTGTCACGTGAGTCACTCCTTACCTAAATACGACAGAAATGCGGGTTCTTTCCCGCATGTTTTCGCAAACTCGGAGCGGCAGGGACGCGGCCCCTCCTTCACCGAATAGCGAAAAGCTAGTGCTCCATTGTAGTAGATGCCGCGTCTGCCGTGTGCTCGCGGGGCAGATGAATTGTAAAAGTCGTACCCTTTCCAAGCTCCGACTCCACGGATATGTAGCCATGGTGACGCTCGACAATCTGCTTGGTCACGGCGAGGCCGACGCCCAGGCCGCCAGCTTCGCGGGCGCGGCTGGCATCGGCGCGCCAAAACCGCCCGAAAATGCGCGACAGATCGTCCTTGGCAATACCGATGCCGGTATCAGAAACGGCAATGCTGACGTGCTTGCGGTCACTGAGCACCGACACCACGACCCAACCGCCCTCGGGGGTGTAGCGCATGGCGTTGCTCATGAGGTTGATAACACATTGCGTGATCATGTCGGGATCTGCCTCGACAACGTCATCGTGGCCCTGCGTCTCATCTGCAAAGCGCAAACGCAGGTCACGGTCGGCAAACAGGCGCTCCTGGCCATTCACAATCGATCGCACGAACGGAACCATGTCCACCGGTTCTAGATTGAGCGGAGCCGTGCTGTTTTCCATACGCGATAGGTCGAGCATCTGCTGCACCAGACGAGCCAGGCGACGCGTCTCGGAAGCAACGGTCTCCAAATGCTCATCGTCGGTGGGATACACGCCATCCTGCATGGCCTCGACCGTTGCGAGCATGGCCATAAGCGGCGTGCGAAGCTCGTGTGCAACGTCTGAGGTCAGGCGCTTCTCGTGTTTCATATCCTTCTCGAGCGAAGTGGCCATCTCATCGAAGGTCTCACCCAGCTGATCGATCTCGTCATCACCGCGCAGTCCCGTGCGAGCCGACAGGTCGCCGTCACGGATTTGCTTTGCGGTACTGGTGATGCGATGAATCGGCTTGGTGAGCATGCGCGACACGAGCGATCCGATAACGACCGAAATGCAGATTGCAACAACCGCGGCGAGGGCCATGGCGTTAAAGGTCTTCTCCCTAAACGCAGAGTCCGCCTTGGTGAGCAGAGCGTCGGAGCCGATGGCCCACAGCTTTACCTGTCCGACATGCTCGCCGGAAGACGTTACAATCTCGACGTTAGCAACGCTATCGGAGTCGGTTGGAGCAGACGAGACCGGGCTATGCGATGCCCTCTTGCCGCTCGTGTCGTCGGTCGTAGCCTGGTTTTCGCGTACATCGGCGGTGGCGCTTGCCGAGGGCCAGGAATCGTCATAAACGATCACGCCCTTTTTATTGACGACCTGCATGCCCAGATCGTCGGAAACCAAACTCGACGTTGCGACCGTGCGCAGTTCTCCCGCGGTCCAAGAGCCGTTTTCCTCATATGAGGTCGCCAACTTCTCGGCAGCGGAATTTGCGATTTCGACGATATTGGAGCGTGTGTAATCCGAAAAGACCGTGCCCCACACAACAGAGACAACGCCCACCAGCACCAATACTGTCATGAGCGATGTCAGAGCAAAAGCAAGTGCCATGCGCGAGGGATAGCTCATCGTTGGCCGTGAATCGGAACGAGGCGTGTTCCAACTAGCCTTGGAACCCGCCTCGCTCTCCTGCTTGTGCTTTTGTCCGATTTCAAAGCGCGCAGGTGTCATATGTGATTTCCCTATTTCTCGTCCGACTTATCGGTCTTGGCCGGAGCCTCGAAGCGATAGCCGACACCATGGACGGTGTAGAGCCACTTGGGCTTCTTGGGATCATCGCCCAGCTTGGCGCGAAGATTCTTCACGTGGCTATCGATGGTGCGCTCATAGCCCTCAAAGTCATACCCGAGCACTTTCTCGACCAGCTCCATGCGGTTATACACACGGCCGGGATGACGGGCAAGCGTGGTGAGCAGCTTGAACTCGGAAGCCGTCAGATCGACTTCCTTGCCCTCGACCAAGATCTTGTGGCCCGAGATATCGATGACCAGATCGCCGAAGTCGAGTACCTCGACGGCGGGCTCGTCGGCCTGATGGGCACGGCGGAACAGAGCGCGAACGCGGGCGACGAGCTCGCGCGGCGAGAACGGCTTAATCAGATAGTCGTCGGCGCCGAGCTCAAGACCGATAATACGGTCCTCGATCTCGCCCTTAGCCGTCAGCATGATGATGGGGACATCCGAGGTATCGCGAATGGTGCGGCAAACGCGCTCGCCGGGGATCTTGGGGAGCATAAGGTCGAGCACGACCAGGTCGAACTGATGCTTCTCGAACTCCTCGATCGCGGACTGGCCGTCGCCGACGCCCACAACCCAGTAGCCTTCGCGCTCGAGATAGGCAGCGACGGCGTCACGGATTGCCTTCTCATCCTCGACCAGCAGAATCTTTTTTGCATCTGAAGCCATAACACGGCCCCCCTGTCTCAATTAGCTAAGAACAAGCCCATTTTAACGCACCTGAGCCCGCCGGATGCCGCTATGACGCGGCAGCTCGGCGGGCGGTACTCACAATTACAACGCGTTTATTCCCCTGTTGGCGCCTTTTTAACCCCTCTAAGCTTAAAGAGAGAATAGACGTGCAGTGACCGTCTCTGGTATACCCTGGCTGTTGCGCACCGTGGCGTACGTAAGGAATGAGTCCGATTTTCCCGCCGTAGCTGGATAATCGCCATACTCCAAAGCGCGGTCGGGCGACAGCAGCGAGCCATAGGTCTTGGCAGAGGTGTCGATCAGGAAATGCGACGCCTGTACCTTAACAAGGTATTTATTCTTCTTGCCAGCCGCACATGCGAGCGGCTCGCGGGACAGGAAGAGGTACGGCCCTCCCTCATTACCGATATATGTGCCCATATTGCCCAGGCTGCCCACGCCACTATAGGCCGCCTCGATAGAAAACACGAAGGTATCGCCCATATATACGGCCTCGAAAGGCGAGACTGACGAGGGAAGGACTAGCTGGGCACGTTTGGTGTTGTTGCCGTCGGTCAGATCGATTGCCGTTATGCCGTAGTAGACGCCCTCGTCGTTGCGGACACGCGGCGAGATGGTCAAAATGCCGTCGCTCGCGCGCGGGGCCGATGCAAAGCGGCCCGTCGATTTCCAAATTACCTCGGCCTTGGATTCATCAAGCGAGCGACGATAGCAAAACGAATCACTACTCGTTTTATTGCCGCCTGCCGAAGGCATTTTATACCAGATGACTGATGCCCCGAACGCCGTAAACAGCGGCGGATCGTAGTCCTTGCCACCTCGATCGAGCTCAACCACGTCGCCAGAGAGCGAAGCGCCCGACAGATTTTGAGCGTAGAGCTTCCACGATGAATTGGCAAAGTTCATCTCAACCCACGCGAATACGCCGTCGCCGGCACGGACATCGTAGAATGCATATCCCGTGCCCTCGATAGGATCCTCGATTAATGTGGTAAGCGAGCCATCGCCCAGGTTGAGCACACCGAGCGTGTTGGCGTGCAGTGCCGATGCGGGCGCCATCATTGCCGCGGCGTAATCGCCGTCGCAGTAGTACAGCAGCGTACCCAGAGGCAGCGTCCACGACGCCGCCGGCTCAAGATCGATGTCGACTGCCTCGTACTCATCCGTAATCGAGATGATTTTGGAATCATCCTTGATAACCTGCGGCTCGCCGGCGGCATCATCGCTGGTGCCCGTTTTTTTCGAGCATCCGGCAAGCACCGTGGCAGCGCCCGCGGCAGCCCCACCGAGTACAAAGCCGCGACGCGATATTCCGTTCTTGATGTGATCGGCGATACCCATTAGGCGATCTCGGTGCGAGCGGCCTCGATAGCGCGTGTAAGCTGGTCGGCGCAGGAGGTCTTTTTCATACCGCAGGTATTACCGGCGAGAACCTCGATTACGCGATCGGCAGGAGCGCCCTCGACCAGCTTGGAGATAGCCTTGAGATTGCCGTCGCAGCCGCCGGTAAACTCAACGCCCATCACCTTGTTGCCGTCATCGGAAAGATCAAGGTGAATATTGCGAGCACACACGCCCTGAGGCTTGTAATCAAACGAAATCATGCGATCCCCTCTCAGAATGTTATTCGAGACGACTATTATCCCCGTCTTTCCCTAAATGCAACGAGGCGCTTTGCCGGCAACACACATTACCAGCAAAGCGCCCTAAAAAGCTAACGTTATGCCCGAACCTACTCGAAGCTCAGCTGCTCCAGACGATCAAAGACCGTGTCGATACGGGTGAGGAAGTCCCACGGATCAAAGATCTCGTCGAGCTTCTCCTGACTGACGGTGCAGCGCGGGTCGGCCTCGAGACGCTCCTTAAAGGTGGGGCCGGAGACACAATCCTGTACCTCGTGCCAGGTTGCCATAGCGTTCTCCTGCACAATGGCGTACGCGTCCTCGCGGGTGATGCCCGTGTCGACGAGGGCGAGCAGTACCTTGGAAGAGAAGATGAGGCCGCGGGTCTTATTGAGGTTGGCCATCATGCGGGCGGGATACAGTTGCAGGCCGTCGATAACGCGAATGAGGCACTGGAACATGTGGTCGAGGGCGATGAAGCTGTCGGCCTGGGCGACGCGCTCGGCAGAGGAGTGCGAAATGTCACGCTCGTGCCACAGGGCGACGTTGTCGAAGGCAACCTGCGCGTTGGCCTTCACGACGCGCGACAGGCCGCAGACCTTCTCCATGGTGATGGGGTTGCGCTTGTGCGGCATGGCGGAGCTGCCCTTTTGACCCTTACGGAACGGTTCCTCGGCCTCGAGTGTATCGGTCTTCTGCAGATTGCGAACCTCGGTAGCGATGCGCTCACAGGTGGCCGCGGTGGTGGCGAGAACGCCGGCGAGGTAGGCGTGATGATCGCGGCTGATAACCTGCGTGGACAGCGGGTCGTGAACCAGGCCCAGGTGCTCGCAGACATATTCCTCGACAAACGGCTCGATGGAGCTGTACGTGCCGACAGCGCCCGAGATGGCACCAAAGGCAACGTTCTTGCGGGCATCCTCAAGACGGTCCAGATCGCGCTTGAGCTCCCAGGCCCAAGAGCCAAACTTCATGCCAAAGGTCATCGGCTCGGCATGGATGCCATGAGTGCGGCCGGCGCAGAGCGTGTTGCGCTCCTCGAAGGCGCGACGCTTGCAAATCTCGCCGAGCTTCTTGACGTCCTCGATGATCAGGTCGCAGGCCTGGGTGAGCTGGTAGCACAGGGCCGTGTCGCCCAGATCCGAGCTGGTCATGCCATAGTGAACCCAGCGGCTGGGCTTGAGGTCGCCCTCGGGAACATCGGCATCGATGTATTCCTTCATGTTGGTCAGGAAGGCAATGACGTCGTGGCGCGTGACTTCCTCGATCTCATCGACCTTCGCCTTCTCAAAGTTGGCATGGTCGCGGATCCACTGGGCCTCGTCTTTGGAAATACCGATCTTGCCGAGCTCCGCCTGGGCCTCGCAGGCCAGAACCTCGATTTCCTGCCAAATGGCGTACTTGTTCTCGAGGGAGAAGATGTGTCCCATCTCCGGGCGGGTATAGCGATCGATCATAGCGGCTCCTTTTTGGTTATTGGCACGTTGGTCGTAACCCAACCATTGTACCGTGCGCAGGTGCAAGTATGGGCAGCAGGCATTAACCTAACATTTTGGAATTGGAACGAGCATGGGGACGTCCGCGCATTTGCTTCGCAAATACGCACCGGCTGCGGTCGGCAGACCCGGTCCGCGCACACGCACGGGCACAGCGGGTTGGACCCGACGTTCCCGAGGTCCCCCGTACTCGATGGAGCGGGCAACGGGACATCCGCGTATTTGCTTCGCAAATACGCACCGGCTTCAGGCGCCTGTCGGCGCCTTCGCCTGCTCGCTACAAACGCTTCGCGTTTGCTTAACGCTCGCACCCTGGCGGGTTCGAGTCCCGGCGCTTGGTAGTAAAAAGCACGGCAACGTAACGCTGCCGTGCTTGTGCTTTTTACTGGAGCGGGCAACGGGACTCGAACCCGCGAGTGTCAGCTTGGGAAGCTGATGCCTTACCACTTGGCGATGCCCGCTTGTGTGTTGGCTAGTATAACGCGGTTGTCTTGTTCGATACAAGGGTGGCGATGCTTGTTTTAGCTGTGGAGATTCGTTTGAAAATCGCGTCAATTGTGGAGATGAGGACCTTTGACCTCCTGTTCTCCCTATCTTCTACCTGCGCTTTTGCTTGATTGTTGTATTTGAGCTCAATTTGTCAGGAATTGGGCAAGCTTTTGGTCAGGCTCCGGTACTTACCCGCATGAACCTCGGGGGTAGCCTCATCCTACGCGTCGCAGCCTCCCCATGCGGCGCACGAGGGATAAGGAGCAGCCATGTCCAACGCACCCACGCACTCTGTCCACAGCGCAATCGCAACAGGTCCGCTGCTCCTGCTCCTCTTCCTGCTTTTCGGCTGCCTGGCACCGAGAGCCGCATTTGCCGTCGATGGCTACGACCAACTCGGCTTCCGCACTATTAGCGATGATTGTGGGCCCTTCTTCATCGGCAAGTATGAAGCTCAAGACGCCTCGATTGCCTACTGCATGAACCAGGAGCGCCCCGGCCCCACCAAGCCGGGCGGCCCATGGCTCAACTTTGATCAAGGCTGGGTGTGGCTCGACGACGAGTTCGCGGCAATCGTTTGTCACGGATATCCTACCGCCACGTCGTTTGGCGGTTACCATCTTTCACCCGATCGCGCCCGCGCCGCAACCCAGCTTGCCGTATGGATGCTCAACGACACTACCCATGTCGACGGTACCTATTCCTACACGACCGCTCAGGGCAAAACCAAGAGCGGGCACTTTACCGCCGACAATGAAGTCGTGGCGGCTGCGCGGTGGCTCCACGACAACGCAAAATCAGAAAGCATCAAAGCCGCTCCGCACCGCGCGCGGCGCTATCTAGGAGCCGTATCGGGCGGCAGCAAACGTCAAGACATGCTCTATGTACTGCCGGCAGTCTCTGTTTCCTTCAAAAAACAGTCTGCAAACGCCGCCATTACCAGCGGAAACAATACTTATCAGTTTGACGGGGCAACATTCGATATTTTTGAGAGCGCCAGCGGCGCGCATGTCGGCACCGTCCAGATGGACAGCAACGGTCGAGCGCAAGCAACACTTCTGCCCAACACGGCATACTACCTAGTTGAAACGAAGGCGCCGGCCGGCTATGTCCCCCGCCACGATCGTATTGCCTTTACCACGGGGAATGACGGCGGGCGGGTCGCCATTGATGAACAGCCCGGCACCATCAACCTGCGTATCGTAAAACTCGATGCCGCGACGAATGCCGGCCACCAGGTGGGAGCTTCGCTCGCAGGAGCAGAGTTCACGTGTGTGTCGCAATCAACCCCTGGATGGGCACAAATCCTCACGACCGACGAAAGCGGTCGGGCCACCCTCGCCGATGTCCCCTTAGGAACCTTTACCATCTACGAATCAAAAGCCCCCGAGGGCTACCTGCCATCCAACGACAGCTGGACCTATACCGTTGGAGCCGACCAGCTCGGCGATTCAGGCGTGGTCGAGATCGAATCTCGCATTTCCGATATCCCCATTGCTTTTGACCTTGAGATTTCCAAATTCAAGGATTACGGCAATAGCGACCAATCCGGCCTGGAGCAGCCGGCGGGTGGTGTTGTCTTTGAGGTTGTCAGCAACAGCTCTCAGCAGGTTGTTGGCACACTGACCACAAACATCTATGGCTTTGCCTCCACCAAAGACCAGCCCGAAGCATGGTTCGGCACAGGTAAGCGACCCGCCGGTGTCCACGGAGCCGTCCCATACGACCGTGCCGGCTACACGGTTCGCGAGGTTCCGGAAACCGTCCCCGAGGGTTTTAAACGTGCAGGGGAATGGACCGTCGGGGCCAATCAGATTTCCAACGGCGCCGAGCTTCAATATATCGTGGACAACCACGCGCTGTCGACGCATCTCCAGATTGTAAAACGCGATGCCCAAACAGGCGCTTCTGTTCCACTAGCCGGATTCACCTTCCAACTCCTAGACAGCAATCACGAACCTGTCTCACAAATTTGCTGGTATCCAGCACATAACGTAATGGACACCTTTACGACTGACGCGACCGGGACCGTCACACTGCCCGAATCGCTCGTGCCGGGCACCTATTATGTACGCGAAACCTCGGCCAAAGAGCCCTATCTTGTCGGCGAGGAGATCGAGGTAAACATACCCGCCGACATGAACCTAACGCCCGTTGCAATCGCCTCGTATTATGACCACGCCGCGACCGGAAACATCAGGATCGTTAAAACCGATGCCGTAGACGGCAGCAGCCTCGCGGGCGCCGTCTTTGAGATCCGTGCCTCGGGTGATATCGTGCGCCCCGACGGTAGCATTGCCGCGCTCGACGGTGAGACTGTCGCTACCGTCACGACGGATGAAACTGGAGAAGCACGCGCGGACAACCTCCCGCTGGGATCTGGCACCGCACGCTACGAGGTTGTCGAGACTCAAGCGCCGGCAGGCTTCTTGCTCGATCGGACAACCCATATTGTCGACCTTACTTATGCCGACCAGAAAACACCCGTTGTAGAAGCACGGCTTAACGTATCCGACGATTACACCAAGGTTGATATCTCCAAGGTCGATGCAAGCGGTGAGCAGGAAGTGGAAGGCGCACAGCTCACCTTATATGGTCCCGATAAAACCGAAATAGACTCCTGGACCTCATCCGACAAGCCGCACCGCGTCGAACATCTTGCACCTGGCACCTACTCGTTGCGCGAAATGATGTCTCCGCGGACCTATGACCTTGCCGAGGAGATAACGTTTGAAATAAAAGATACGGGAGAAGTCCAATCCGTCGCGATGAAGGATGCGCCCATCGAGATCAAGGGGCAGGTCGACAAGCGTCAGGAACTTGTCCAACCTATCGAAAAGGGCCTGTTGGCTAACGGCGATGGTAAAAACCGCGCCACGACGCAAACCAATAGTGATGGGCTTTTCTCCTATACCATCGATGCTCGAAACGATTCCACTACTTGGGTTGATGAGTTTACGATTACCGATGATCTTGAGTGCGCCAAAGACGGCACGGCGAGATTCATCTCAATCGAAACCCCCGTCGCCATCGGCGACCTCAACGGTCTGTGCAACGTGTGGTATCGCACGACGCCGTTGGACTCGACAGACGTCGATGAACCGGCGAACGCGACACTTGACGATGGGCACGAAAATCCTTGGCTTGAGTCCGACGAAGTAAAAGAGAGCCTTGGTGAGGACTGTCGCCTCGTCGATTACGACGGCTGGCGCCTCTGGAAGGCGGATGTCTCGACCACGGAATCCACCACACTCGAGGCGGAAGAGCTCGACCTTGCATCCAATACCGTCATAACGAGCATTCGAATTGAATACGGTGCGGTAGCTGCCGACTTTACGACTCGAAGCGATGCGGATTCTTGGACTCGCGATGATCTCAAAGATGAGCACGACGACCTTGACGATGCCAAAGCAATCCTTGGCACAGACGCTCGGGGCGCAGTCGTGCACATGCAGGCAACGTCGGCTTATACGCCCCAAACCGCACTCACCAACAGCGCGCGCGTCGATCTTTGCCGCAACGGCGGCGGCGATAAACTTGAGTCACATGACGAGGACCGTGTCATTCAACGCTGTACCCTACCGCAGGACCTACCGGCAACAGGATCAGTTCCCATCGCCGCTTGCATCACCGCGCTCCTGACCTCGGGTGCCGCAGCCCTATGGTTCGCTCGCCTTAGGTCGATCCCAAAGAACCGCTAGCACGATGAAAAAGCGGGCGAGCCAGTCCCCCGGCTCGCCCGCTTTCAATCATTTGAATCGCCGTATCTACTCTGCAGACGAAGATCCACCATCAACGATTGCCTGCTCGGACTCAGGAATCCCATCGGCACCCGTGCTCTGTTCTTGCTCCACCTCTTCGCTGATTGCGGAGGCGGGGGTCGAGCCCTTCGCACCCACGATATAGGCAGCCCCAAATCCTAACGCAATGGCAATCAAGGTCAAAATCACGTAGACAGGCCAATGGCGCTTAATATACGAAAACACGTTGACTCCTTAGAGCTCCGTCTACGAACGGCGGATAACCTCGGTCACGACCTCGGATACCGTAGCAATGTTCGTCGGGTTGACATTGTGGGGCAGGTCGTCCTCGGTACGAGCGCAAGCCAGACGCGTGCCGTCCACGCCGGCGATGGTGAGGGCTCGGCGGCTCGCCTCGAGCGCGGCATAGGCATCGGTCTTGGCATAGGGCATCTCGAGCGCGCCACAATCGACATGGAACGACTTCCAGACCTTGCTGACCAGGTTCATGATGCGGCGATCGCCCTTGAGCAGTTGTTGTTCGCCCTCGACCGTCACAACCGAAAGCCTACCGGCGCCGACGGATTCAAGATTGATAAAGAATACGCCGCGGAGCTTATCGCGATGCGAAGCCAAGAAGGCCTTCATGCCGGCGCCATCACAATCCGAGGCGCCCGTTGCCACAAACCAGATATCGTGACCGAGCAGCTCATCATCGCCCATAGAGGCGACAGCCGCGAGCATATCTTC
Source organism: Collinsella aerofaciens (assembly GCF_015556945.1). Lineage (GTDB taxonomy): Bacteria > Actinomycetota > Coriobacteriia > Coriobacteriales > Coriobacteriaceae > Collinsella > Collinsella aerofaciens_AO. The sequence goes on from NZ_JADNNH010000016.1 coordinate 14,142, forward strand.
GGAAGAAGCGCCATCGGAAGACGTAGCGCCACCCTTCCAGCCATCGTTATCGTCCTCGAAGTTATCCCACGAACCGATACCGCGACCGGACTTCTTGGCATCGTAATCGTCTTCGACGCCCAGCCAGTCACTCATGCTGTCCTGCTCGTTTTTCTTTTTACGGCCGAACAGGCCACCCAGGCCGCGCTTACGAGACTTGGGTGCCGCCGGGGCGGGAGCCGAAATGGTCTCAATCGGCTGCGCGGCCGACGCAACGGGCATAGGAGGCGCAACGGGTGCCGATGTGGGTTCGGGACCTTGGGCGGTAGCAAAGGGGTCGTTGACCTGGGCAGAGGGATCGGGAAGGTCGAACAGCGACGTGCGAGACGCAACGTTTGCCTGCTTCATAGACGGCAGCGACGGATCGGGGACCGAAGCCAGCGGAGACGAGGAAGGTGCAGGCGACGGTGCCGACGCCGGATCGGGAACATTCATCTGCGGACGCGGCGATGCTTGGGAGGAAATCTGGGCCATAAGGGAATCGACCGTTTCGTCCTGGGTGGGAGCGACATCGGCAACCGTGGCACCGGAACCACTCGGGGTCGGCATGGTGAAAATCTGCGTGGAGTAAGGCCTCGACTCATCCGTTTCGAGAGTCTCGGAAACCACAGACACTTCCTCCTGCTCGGCCTCGGTCGAATCACCTTGATCGGCTGCCGCGTATTGCTCTTCGCCAGAGTTGGCCTCGACGGGCTCGTCCTCGGCGGCATCCTGAATTTCGGCAGCATCAATAGGCTCGTCATCGTCTGCCGCGTCGCCCTGCTCATCGGAAACAGGAAGGGGCTCGGCAATCGCGGTGCCTTGCTTTTCAAACGTTATCGTGGAATCGAACTGCGCGGCATCAAACGACATGGTGCTATCGACGTGCTGCTGAGCCTCGAAAGACGTCGTCGCCTCAACAACATCCGCGGACGCCGGTTGCTGGGACTCAAAGGACGTTGTTGCTTCGGCGGCGTCGACGGGCGCGGACTGCATAGCCTCGTTCTGCTCGAACTCTTGCGCCGCGTGCTCACGTGCCGCCTCGGCTGCCTGTTGCTGAGCGATAGCCTCCTGCTCGGCAGCCTCGCGTGCGGCAGCGCGCTTCTCCTCGAAATCGTCGACAAATTTCTTGCCCTTTGCAAGCGCACCCTTAAAGAAGTTGGAAGCGCTGGCGCCAATCGACGAGAACGCGGATGCAACGTCTTGTGCCAGCGCGGCGGGAGCCAAAACGTCCAGTCCTGCCGCGGGATCGATCGCGGACACCGCCTCGGGCTCGGCAACGGCAGCGGCAACCGCGGCAGACTCATCATCCACGGTGACAGCGGGCGCAGGTGCAGTCACGACGGGGGCAGGCTCGGGCTCAAACGTCGGCTCCTCGCCCTCCTCGTAATCGAGCGTGCAGGACTCGGGAAGCATTCCGAGCGCACGGATGGCATCCGAACCAAAGCGGATGTTGCCGGCGGCATTGCGATAGAGCTTGGGCTCGGGCTCGGCCGCGACAGGCTCCTCCACCGGCTCGGCAGCGGAAACCTCGTCATTGAACTCTTCAGCCTGGACAGCCTGATTCTGATCCTCGGGCACGATGGCGCCGATCAGCGTCTCGTCGGCAGACGCACCCTCAAAGCCCTCGATCTGCTCGTCGAAAGCCTCACCCTGTTCGGGCTCGGTCTGAGTGTCGGGAGCAATCGGCTGACCGAACTCGTCCTCGGCGTAGGTAGGCTCTTCGTACTCGATGGTGTTGCCGTAGTCGTTTTGCTGCTGGGCCGCGGCATATTCCGCCGCTGCACGCGCCATTTCCTCGGCACGGCGCTTTTGCTCCCCAAAATAGGTATCGAACGGAACATCGTCGGGAAACTCGTTTTCGCCCTGGAAGGGAGCAACGTTGTCCATAACGCCGAGCATAGCGGCGACAGAAGACTTGTTGCACACCGCGCCGGACGTATAGGGAAGAATGTGGCGGTTAGAGATGATGTTTGCCGCGTTGGCGAGCGCAACGAGGGAAGCGAGGATCGCGACAATCCACAGCAGAACCTTGAGCGCGCCGGGGAGCGGCAGGATGCGCAGGATGGCAACGGCAGCGGGGGCAACCGTGGCAACGGGCAACAGCTTGGCGATGAGCGCACGATACGAAGCATAGGGCTCGCGGGCGAGCAGCTCAGCACGGGGAGAGTCGTAGTGTGCGACAACGACCACCGGGCGGTTGCGCGGAGACGCGAGCGGGCCCGAGGCCTTGTGGTAGGCGATGACATTTTGGCTCACGCCCGTCTTGCCCAGGCGCGAAACCACGGGATGCCCTGTGCGCTCGAGCACGTAGAGCACGGCACCGACAATGGCCAGCAAGGTGCCGACCAAGCCGATACCGCCGCCGATGCCCATCAGCAGGGCGCCGGCAAACGCAAGAATACCGGTAACGGCAAATGCCAACCTACTGGGCGCCGGGGCATTGAACTCCTGAACCTCGGGGTCAAAGCCGTGGTTGCGGAAGATCTGAGCGATATCCTCGGCAGCCAAGCGCTCTTCTTCGCTGCATGCCGGCGTAATGCCGGTGTTCTGCAGCAGGTGGTTAATATAGTTCTGGGTGTTCGCCATGTGCGCTCCACATCCATAATCCGACAAATAGGCCCAATGCATGCACATTAGAACCGTATATAGTCGAAAGTATACCCCGAGCGAGCGCAAACGACCGAATTCGGGCCATCTTAACGCCCTGAGCGGACAAGGATATAGCCTAATCTCCATATCGGACTAAAATCATGGCAGCAAACCACCTTCTCATGCGAGGACTCTATGACGGCAAGCGACACGACCGAGACAATTAAAAAGGGAAATTCGGAGCCCAGTTTCGATAAAACGGCTCAGCGCATCCTCAATCTTTTCTTTGTGCTCAATAGCTCCCCCGAACCGCTGACGACCGAGCAGATCGTCTTGGATTCTGACCTGGGATATGGCTCGGGCAATATCGACTCGGATAAGCGCAAGTTTCGACGCGATCGTGACAAACTGCTCGAACGCGGCATCTTAATCAAGGAGGTTCGCCCCACCGGCGCGCAGGAGACCGAGGAAAGCTCGTGGACAATCGACCGCGAGCACACGTTTGCGGCAGGCGGCCTCATTACCGCAGACGACGCCGATATCCTGCTCAACGCCATCGACCAGACACTAGCGGCCGGCTCATCCACTTTTGCCGCACCGCTTGCCGATATTCGCTCCAAGATTGCCTATCTCACCGGCAGGACGACGGTAGACGAGGCGCCGATCAGCCGCTCTCCCACCGTCGATGCGGTTTGGAGCGCCTTTGCCGAGCGTTGTGCGCTGCGATTTTTATATCAGAACGGACGCGGCGAGCAGAAAGAACGTACCGTCTGCGTCTACGGCATGTTCGAGCGCGAGGGCGTGGCGTACTTCTGTGGCCTCGACAACGTCACCGACGACATCAGGACATTCCGCTGCGACCGTATCGTACGCGCTTGGCGTCCTTCGAAGGCCTACGTCATCCCCGCGAACTTCAATCTCAACGACTATCTGTTCTTTGAATTCGATTTTGCCGACCGACCGCCCGTTGCAGCCACGTTCTCGTTCGCCCCTCAGACGCAGATCGATATGATCAACGGCCTCACGCGCGGGCGAGGTGAGCTCGCACACACCGATGTGGGATGGACCTGGACCGTTGACGTGCGCGATCTTGAAGCCGCCGCCTCATTTTGCATGGCCCACGCCATGGACGGCATGAGGCCCATGGCCCCCAAATCGCTCAAGCAGGCGTGGAACCACCTCATCGAAAGGACGGTGCACGAGTATGCCCGTGCGTAAACTCACCAGCGAGCAGAGACTCTCGCGCGCCATCGACATCATGGAGGCCCTCTACGCCGCCGGCGAGAGCGGCATGACACGAGCCGAGATTTGCAGTCGCTTTGACATCACGGGGGTGTCGCTCGACGAGATTCTCGAGATCGTCTCGACGCTCGCGGACCGAGAATCGGGCGCGCGCATCATCTGCGAATGCCACGGCGAGCGTGTGGTCCTCACCGGCGACGCCGGGCGTGTTCTACCGTTGCGCCTGAGTGCCGCCGAGGGCGCTGTGCTCAACCACGAACTTGAATCGTTGGGGATCGAGCCACAGACGGCAGCCCGGATTCGGCATGCTCTTCTACCCGAAGAGCTCGGCTATAACCAGCGCGTCTTTGACACCGTCAACCACGGGTCGCACTGGCAGCAGCTGAGCTGCGCCATTCAGGACGGCGTTCGCTGCCGCATCTCGTATCGCTCGATGGACGATGCACGGCCACGCGAGCGTCTGGTCGACCCCTTGCGCATTACGGCAAACGGCGACCAAACATACTTGATTGCCTGGGACATCGCAATCGATGAGCAGCGCACCTATCGCATGGATAAAATCGAGGGACTCACCTTGACGGAAGACTCCGTCGTGTCTCACGCACCGGACGTCGCATCCCTCCACGATTCCCTTGCCCGGACGCAGCATAGCGCAAAGCTCCTGATGCCATTCGATATGGCGGAGCATCTGGACTGGGCCGGCATCACCCTAATCGAGCGCAGCGGGACAGACACGGCAACGGTAACCGTGCATTACGGCTCCGAGCGTTGGCTACTGAGCCAGATAATCGCAGCGGGCGGAGCCATCCGCATCTTGGATGACCCCGCCCTGTCAAAGCGTCTGTGCGATATGGCAAAAACCCTCGTCTGTCCGCTTTAGCGCCGCCGCTCGTGGCGTGCGCGCCACAGTTGCAGATAGTGCCCGATCTGCGCCGATTCGATGCGCTGGTAGGAGCTCGTGGGCAGCGACGTTAAGAACTTCTTTCCGTAGCCCTTCGTCACCAGGCGCGGGTCGGCCAGAATCAGCACGCCGCAATCGGTCGACGAGCGAATAAGGCGGCCGGCCGCCTGCTTGACCTCGAGCACCGCCTCGGGCAGCGAATAGCGCGCCCAAGCGCGGTCTTCGCGCAAGTTGCGCTCGCACGAGAGCGGGTCCGTGGGGCTCGAGAACGGCAGCTTGGGAATGATGACGCAGCGCAGCGTCTCGCCGCTGGCGTCGAATCCCTCCCAGAAGGCCTTAAGCGCAAAAAGCGACGAGGTCGGCTCGTTGATAAACCGGTCGCGCAGGCGACGAGGAGATGAGTTGCGCTGCTGGCAGTTGAGTTCCAGACCCGCACGGGCCATCTTGGGCTCAACGCGGGTGTACAGGTCTTCCATGTCGCGCCGATTGGTGAACAGCGTGAGCACCGATCCGCCCATGGCAAGATGGGCGTCGACCAGCACGCGCTCGAGCGCCGTAAGATAACTCTCACGATCGCGCGGATCGGGTATATCGCCCGCAACGACTACAGCCATGTTCGAATCAAAGTCGTAGCTCGAGTCCAAGTGCAGCGATGAGGATGTTGAAGCACCGATGCGATCGAGGCCGACCGCGTGGTTAAAGTGTTCAAAGCTTTTGGACACCGTCATGGTCGCCGAGGCAAAGATAGCCGTGTGAACCTCGGGCAGCCACTCGGTTGCCAAGGCCTCGCCAATGTCGATGCGCTCTGCGGTCATTGACTCTCCGCCGGCACGCAACCTGCGATTGACCTGCAGCGAATACACGTAGTGTTCATCGGTGCCGTCGATGATGAGTTTGAGGTTCTCGGCCAGCTCGTGCAGGCGGCGCGAGATATCGCCCAAGTCGACAACAACCTCGGGCTTGTCGGCGGCGACGGCCTGCACCAGCGCGTCGACGCACTTGTCAGCTTGTTCCAATGCATCGATGGCAGCGTAGGCCGACTGTAAGAAATCATGCCAGTCGTCAGATTCGCGCAGCTCGGGGCCAATCCATAGATTGGCATTGTCATAACCCCCACGGGCACGGCGGCCGAGCTCGCGAACGCCATCGAACACGTCGGCGATTGCCATGCTCGCGCGCGCAACCGTCGACGTCGCCTTGGCAGTAAGGCCCAGATAGAGCGTAGAGCCATCGGAGGTTGCCAAATCACGGGAAACCTGGCTTAGCGCACCGGTGCTCGAGCCACCCAGGCGCTCAAACAGAACGCGTGATTCGTCCGCCGACACCACGCGCGCCCACTGACGGCGCGCCTCGCGCTCGATGGAATGGGCCTCGTCGATTACCCAATGACGAATCGGAGGTAAAATCCTGCCCTCGGCCGCGACATTGCGGAACAGCAGGGAATGGTTGGTGACCACCACGTCGGCATGCCCTGCACGACGACGAGCGCCGTGGACCAAACATTTATCAGGGAAAAACGGGCAGAGGCGACGAGCACACTCGCGCGAGGCCGTCGTAAAGTCGGGGCGGTTGACGCTGCGCCACCGAATGCCGAGCGAGTCGAGGTCGCCATCGGCTGATTGGCAGACGTACGCCATAATGACCGCGACCGCCGTGAGCGTGTCCGCCGGATCGCGCTTGGTGGTAATCTCGACCTGGCCGCGGCTCATGCGCTCAAGCTTGCGCAGGCACGGATAGTGGTCATAGCCCTTGAGAGCGCAAAATGACAGGCCACCGTCCAGTTGCTCGGCAAGTTTTGGCAGCTCATGGTACATGAGCTGGTCGGCAAGATTGTTCGATTTGGTCGCAATACCAACCGTGATGTTGTTGCGGCGTGCTGCCTCGGCAAAAGGCACCAGATAGGCCATCGATTTGCCGACGCCCGTGCCCGCCTCAATTACACGATGAGTGCCCGTGACCAGCGCATCGCGGACCTCGAGCGCCATCGCGATCTGCTCATCACGCGGCTCGTAGGTGGGATACATGCGATTGACCAGGCCACCTGGCGCATAGTCTGCCTCAATCTCCTCACGACTCGGCATCTTGAGTACCGGCAGTTCGTCGGCGTCCACCCGATCGTCGGCGCGATCGGCCTTGAGAACGTCAGCACGAGCGGCGCTGAGAGAGAAGATAGAACCAGGGTTCTGCCCCGCCAATAATGAGAAGATTGGACGATAGGACCAAGGCACGTCCGGATGCATGTCGGCTAGGCGCGCCATGAGGCCCTGGGGCAAGTCGGTGAGCGCCACGAGCAACACGCGCCATACGCCACACAGGGCGTCGACGTCGGCATTGGCACGGTGTGATACCGAGTCACAGCCAAACAGATCGGCCATAAAAGACAGCTTGTGCGAGGCCAGGCGCGGAAGCGCGATGCGCGACAGCGCCAGCGAATCGATCCAGATATCGCTCACGTTGACGCCGCCTTTGACCGACTCGATAAACGAGCGGTCGAACGTGGCGTTATGTGCGATTACCGGGCAACCACCGACAAAATCGGCGAGAGCGGCTATGGCCTCAACGGCCGACGGGGCATCTGCCACATCGGCATTTGTAATGCTCGTGAGCTCGGTAATCTCGGCGGGAATCAGCTGCTTGGGATGCACGAAGGTATCGAAGCGGTCGACGATCTCGCGGCCCGAAAGACGGGCCGCCGAGATCTCGATCAGCTCGTTGTCCTGCACCGAAAGACCTGTGGTCTCGGTATCGAGGACAATCACATCTTCCTCGATAAGGCCGAAGGACTGCGTTTTGGCGCGTTCGGCAAGCGTGGCATAGGAGTCGATGACAAACTGCGGCGTTCCTGACGAAACCGCGTCCTCGATTAGCATGCAATGCCCGCTCGACGAAGGCCCATACGGATCAGGCTGTCACAGACCTGCGGGAACGTCATGTCGTCTGTGTGGCGAATCTCATCCGGATACAGCGACGTATCGGTCATGCCGGGAATGGTGTTGGTCTCGAGGATGACGGGGCCGTCCTCGCTCACGATAAAATCGCTGCGCGAGATGCCCAGGCAACCGAGGGCCTTGTGAGCAGCACAGGCAAGCTCCTGGGCGCGAGCGTAATTCTCGGGTGAAATCTGCGCCGGAATACGATGGATGTCCGTAGGGTCGACATACTTCACGTCCAGATCGTAGAACTCACAGTCCTCGGGCTTGCGAATCTCGACAATCGGCAGGGCGCGCACGTCGTCCTCGCCGTACACGCCGACGGTGATCTCGGTACCCTCGATGCACTTCTCGACCAGCACTTTGTCGCCGTACTCAAACGCCTTGGCAATTGCCGCGGGCAGCTCGGAGGGCTCATGGACCAGGGAAATGCCATAGCTGGAACCGTTGACGGCCGGCTTCACAAAGCTGCGCTCGCCACAAACCTCGACGATATGATCGATATCGACTTCATCGCCCACCTCGAGCGCAAGGCCGGGGGCAATGGGAATGCCCGCCTTGGCGTACAGGAGCTTAGAGACCTCTTTGTCGGCACCGCAGGCGCTAGCAAGCACGCCCGAGGCCGTGTAGGGGATACCCAGGGTCTCCATGGCGCCCTGCATGGCACCATCCTCGCCGCCGGCACCGTGCATGGCGATAAACGCCACGTCAAAGCCGCCGGTTGCCATGGTTACCATAAAGTCATCAGCGGCCGTATCGAGCAGCTCCACCGAGGTGTAGCCGGCTTCCTTCAGTGCCACCACAACGTTCTTTCCCGAATTGAGCGAGATCTCGCGCTCAGCGGAATGACCGCCCGCCAAGACCGCTACGTGCATGTTCTCTAGGCTTTTACCCGGCATGGGCAGACTCCTCCTCTATAATTTCTGCAGCTGATATCATATTGTAGCGATACCCTCTACGTTTCCCCAAAATCGAAAGGCTTCCATGAATCCCAGGACTAAATCTCAGGACATTCGCGACTTGAGCCAAAACGATATTCGCGAGCTCGTGGCCGAACTTGGCCAGCCCGCGTTCCGCGCGAAGCAGCTCATTGAATGGGTCTTCGAGAAGAACGTTTGTTCGTTTGACGATATGACCAACATTCCCAAGGCTTTCCGCGAGCAGCTTAAAGAGGCTTTTGCCTTTGACACGCCCACTGAACTCACCAAGCAGGTTTCCAAAGATGGCTCGCGCAAGTATCTGCTCGAATACCACGACGGCGTTTCCGTCGAGACTGTCGGCATGCCCCGTCGTAACAAGCTTTCCGTCTGCGTTTCCACCCAGGCAGGCTGCGGCATGGGCTGTGCCTTTTGCGCTACCGGTCTCAACGGCCTCAAGCGCTCTCTGACCGCTCAAGAGATCGTCGACCAGGTACTTCATGTATCCAACGACTTTGGCGAGCGCGCCACGAGCGTTGTCTTCATGGGCCAGGGCGAGCCGTTTGCCAACTACGACGAGGTTCTCAAGGCGCTGCGAATCCTCAACGACCCCGATGGCATCGGTATCGGCGCTCGTCACCTCACCGTCTCTACCAGTGGCGTTATTCCCGGTATTCGCAAATTTGCCGACATCCCCGAGCAGTTCACGCTTGCTGTTTCACTGCATTCTGCCATCCAGTCGACGCGCAATAAGCTCATGCCCGGTGTTAAGAAGTACACGCTGCTTCGCCTTCACGAAGCGCTTCAGCTCTACACCGAGAAGACCGGCCGCCGCCCAACCTATGAGTATGCCATGATCGAAGGCGTCAACGATACGAATCCGGAAATGCAGGCGCTCTGCGACTTCTGCGAGGGAACGCTGTGCCACGTTAACCTCATTCAGCTTAACGACATCGAGGGTAGCCCGCTCAAGCCTTCGCCGATTCATAAGGTTGAGGATCTTCAGCGTCGCCTTGAGTCCCGTGGCATCGAGACAACGATTCGTAACTCCCGTGGTAACGATATTGACGCCGCTTGCGGACAGCTGAAGCAGCGCTTCAAAGTTCAGAAGAACGCATAGGGGAGTCGCACCCAAAACGTTTCATGTGAAACATCGAACGACCCCGGTTGCAGGATATGCAACCGGGGTCGTTTCATTTATTGACCTTAATTTTGAATCAGCTGCTACTGGTCCCATTTTTACGGCCAAAATAAGGGGTCCTTGTCTCGTGAATCAGACAAGGACCCATCACAATATGCTAAGTAATTGTTAGGTACCTAATAGCCTACATTTTCCCATTGGTTGCTGACCCAACCCTGATTAATCTTGGGATTCTTCGTTACCTGAGCAGTACGCATTGCAACATCTTCTGTCATAACATCCATTTTCTTCTTGGATGTATCGATAATATCTTGCACACTACGAAGCAAACGACCTCGAAGTTCATCGTCTGTCGCGATCTTATAGCCAGCAAAGGCACCAGCCGCGACAGTCGTCGCCAATGCAATCGCAGTTAAAATTCTATTCCTCATCTTGGCCTCCTTGATCAAACTGAATCATTTCGCCAAGAATACGAGAGAGCTCTTCCTCGTCTTTAAACTCAATCTCAATCTTATTCTTTCCACGCGAGCTCTTCACACGCACGTTGGTATTAAAAACCTGACGAAGCACGCGGGCTGCCTTTTTAAAAGACTGAGGGGTTGCAGGCCTCGGCGTCTTAGGTGTCTCTCCGGCAGAAAACAACGGAGCAAGATTTTCTGTCGCTCTTACGGAAAGGCCCTCTGCAACAACCTTCTCTGCAAGTCGAATTCGAGCATCCTCATAGGGAACTGCAAGAATCGCACGTGCATGACCAGCAGTAAGTTTACCCTCAAAAATCATCTGCTGAACTACTTCGGGGAGATCGAGAAGACGCAGTGAGTTTGTAATTGCAGAGCGTGACTTGCTTACTGCCTTCGACAATGCCTCCTGGGTCATACCGCTGGCATCGATGAGCTGTCGATAGCCCTTAGCCTCTTCGACGGGATTCAGATCTGAACGTTGAAGGTTTTCGATAAGAGCAAGAGCCAGCATCTCTTCATCATTTACCTCTTTAATGATGACTGGCAATTCTTCAAGGCCAGCAAGCTTTGACGCCTGGTAACGACGCTCACCAGCGATGATCTCATAGCCGTTTCCATGCTTGCGAACCAAAAGCGGCTGCAAAACGCCATGTTCTTGGATTGACTCGCTCAACTCGCGAAGTTCAGTTTCGTTAAAGTGAATTCGCGGCTGATTAGGGTTGGGAACGATATCCTCAATAGGTAGTTTTGTTTCAGATGCAGCATTAGAAGCCGATGCAGCCGAACCGCCTGTCTCATACTCGGCCTCTGAAACCAAAGCATTCAGTCCACGTCCCAATCCGCCACGTTTCTTTACACTAGGCACGCTTGATCACCTCTTTTGCAAGGTTCATATATGCTTTTGCACCCTTATTTTGAGGTGCATAGGTAATTACTGGTTCTCCAAAAGACGGAGCTTCGGAGATTTTAACCGTACGGGGGATTAGCGTCTTAAACGCCTTATCACCAAAGTACGATTGAACCTCCTCAACAACCTGATTCGATAGTGAAGTACGCGAGTCATACATGGTCATAAGCACACCATAAGTGTCTAAGTCCTTGTTCAGCCTTGATTTGACCATCTTCATTGACTCAAGCAGCTTCGTAACGCCCTCGAGTGCGTAATATTCGCACTGGATCGGAATCAAAACGCTGTCTGCTGCGGTCAAAGCGTTGATAGTAAGCAGGCCGAGCGAAGGAGGACAGTCAATGAAAATAAAATCGAACTCGTCCTGAATCGGCTCAAGCAAATCTTTGAGGCGGGTTTCACGTGCAATTGCGCTTACGAGCTCAATTTCGGCGCCTGCAAGCTGAATTGTAGCTGGAATTACGAATACCTTTTTGCAATTTGTATCAAGAACAAGTGATTCTGCCGGCACATCATTCAACAATGCATCATAGATGCAGTGATCAAGGTCTTCTTTTTCAATTCCGAATCCACTGGTGCTGTTTCCCTGCGGATCAAAATCGACAATCAGTGTCTTACGACCCTGCTCACCCAGTGCTGCTGCAAGGTTTACAGCCGTCGTTGACTTACCGACGCCGCCTTTTTGATTGATGATTGCAATGATACGCGTGTCTTTTGCGCTCTTTGAACGCTTAACGTCGTGAAATCCCACGGTCCCTCCTGGTGTGTATTAAAGCTGTCAAACGGAGGATGTTTCACGTGAAACATTCCGAATCGATATCAACCGCCATGTTTCACGTGAAACACTGCAAGTTGTTAGTATCCATTATGTTTCACGTGAAACATCTAGGCAAGCGGATTCTTCTTTGCCACGCCATTTGCACGAGGCAATGAAACGGATGCTGGATGACTCTTCTTAAGAACAATGAACTCCCTGTGACCCAAGCCTTCAGGCAAATCAATTGCGTCATTCAGAAGCAAAGTGAAGCCGCAAATCTTAGCTGCTGACATGCCGGAAGCAAGCTCCTCATCCGAAGGATTGCCCTTGGTTATAACAAATAGCCCTCCATCCTTCAGATACGGAGCCGCATACTCAACAAGAATCGGTAGAGGAGCCAGTGCGCGGGCGGTTACAACAGAGAACTGCTTCTTATGGCTCCGAGCATATTCTTCAAGACGATCATGAACCGCATGGGCATGTTTCAATCCAAGAGCATGGACAAAGGAATTTACCGCATCAACCTTCTTGCCAACAGAGTCAATATAAGTAGCTTTACGATGCGTGGTTATGGTTAATGGAATACCAGGGAAGCCCGCACCTGTTCCCAGATCGAGCAAAGCTCCCTCAGGAGCCTTGTTGATATAGGGGAGCAAAACAAGTGAGTCGAGGATATGAAGTACTGCAGCATCTTCTACGTTAAGAATACGGGTGAGATTGGTTGTCTTATTTGTTTCTAGAACCAAATCCAAATGCTGAATACATTTCCTCAGCTCAACATCAGTTACGTTCAAGGAATACTCTTTGCAATAGAAAGCTAGACGACTCAACATCTCGTCAGCTTGCTGATCAGTAAGTACTAACAACGAAAGCTCCTTTCTGACAAAAATCAGCGTATCGAGAACTTTTGACAAAAAAAGGGGACGTGGAAACCACGTCCCCTTAGCATAAACTCGAGTAGATTATCGAGCAACAATCACCACATGGCGATCAGGGTCAGAACCCTCAGAATGAGTATCGACGGCATCATTGCCACGAAGTGCAATGTGAACCAGTCGACGCTCGTAGGCATTCATGGGCGGAAGCGAAACACTCTTATGAGTGCGAATGGCACGCTCGGCAGCAGACTGAGCCATGGAGGCAACCTTGTCCTGACGGCGGCTCTTGTATCCCTCGACGTCCACTACAACCGGATACCTAAAGCCAAGTTTGCGGCTCACCAGCAAAGAGAACATAACCTGAAGGGCATCAAGGGTGCGACCATGACGGCCAATGAGAACAGCAAGGTCGGGAGCCGTTACATCCAAAATCAGCTCACCTTCGTCGCCCTCATACTCATCGATAGGAGAGTTGGCGGCATCGAAGTGCGAAAGGATGGAACGCAGGATGGAAATAGCAACATCGGCAATGGTGTCGAGCTCCTCATCGGTCAGCTCTTCACCAGCCTTGTAGCGCTGTGCAATCTCGGGATAATCGCCCGCGACCTGCGGGGCAACCTCCTCAAGCATATCCTCGATGATCTCTTCAGACATAACGTACTCCAAAAGTTAGGTACCTAAATAAGATTGATATCCCACTACTTCTTCTTGTGCGGGCGCGGCTTCTTCTCTCGACGAGTGACCTCAACCTGCAGCGGAGCGTTCTTAAGACGCTCCTCCTCATCGGCCTTCGCCTTGTCGATGACCTTCTGCGTCACAAAAATCTGCTGGATAACCTGCCAAGCAGACGAGACGTCGTAGTACAGCAGAACACCAACGGGAAGGCTCCAGCCCATCCAAAGCATCATGACCGTCATGACAACGGCCATCATACGCATGCTCTGAGCCTGCTGGCCGGTCTGGTTGCGCGACATATAGAGCTGCGGAATCAGGGTCAGGACGGCGAACAGGATCAGGCAAACCAGCGCAGGCAGTGCAACCATAAAGCCACCGGCAAAGGAAGCACTCGGCGTGGTGGTCAGGTCGGGCAGAATGTTGAAGAACGAGAACGTGCCGTCGTTAAAGTACTGCGGCAGGTTGCGCAGCAATGTAAACAGGGCGAACAGGATAGGCATCTGAATCAGCAGCGGCAGACAGCCAGCCATGGGGTTGAACTTGTTCTCGCTGTAGAACTTCTGCATCTCCTCGGCCTGACGCTGGGGATCGTCGGCATAGCGCTCCTGGATCTCGAGCATCTTGGGCTGCAGCACCTGCATGCGAGCCGTCGACTTGGTCGACTTGAGCATGAGCGGCGTTAGCAGCAGACGGATGATGACCACCAGGATGATGATGGACAGGCCCCAGTCGACCGCAAAGGTCTGGATGAGCTTGAGCAGCTCGAAAAGGATGTTAACGATCCAATCCCACATGTAAGTTTTCCTCCGATAGCGAGTGCCCGCTAGGGCACAGGGTCATAACCGCCGACGTGCAGGGGATTGCAGCGAGCGATGCGCCTCACGGCAAGCCAGCAGCCTCTCAAAATACCGTGCTTCTCAATCGCCTGGATGGCGTATTGCGAGCACGTTGGGTAATAAATGCAGGCGTCAGGCAATAAGGGCGAAATAACCTGTTGATATATGCGAATAGGAGCGATGGCAACACGTCGCAAAACGTGATTGCTCATCGCTCCTCCCCGGCAACGCCGGCGCGCTTCATAAGCGAACGCAACGCCTTGTCCATCTCCTGCGGCGAGGAAACCCTCGTCTTGGGAGTTGCAAACAAGATGATGTCATAACCCGTAACGGGAAATCCGCAGCTGCGGGCGGCCTCGCGCATCACACGCTTAGATCGGTTGCGCACGACGGCACAACCGAGTCGCTTAGCACCAACGAAGGCGACCCTTCCGGAGTCGCCTTCGCCAACCGATTCACATATGGTCATTCGAATCAGAGGGTGATTGAAACGACGCCCCTGACTGAACACATGCTCGAAATCTTGCCGAGACTTAATAGTCTTCATGCGAGATGTGTGTATCGCTGCTAGACAGTGAGACGCTTGCGGCCCTTGGCGCGACGACGGGCGAGCACGGCACGACCACCCTTAGTGGCCATACGGGCACGGAAGCCATGGGTCTTGGCACGCTTACGCTTATTAGGCTGATACGTACGCTTCATCTTAAGTTCCTCCTGCTGCATTTCGAGTGTCCGCGGGGACGCGGACGCAGATATAGACACGTGAGCTTGAAGATTGTAGGGAAATCAATGTTCAAATGTCAAGAAATCAAAGGTAAAAGGTTGCGCAGTTCACACGGTTCCCCCATAAGCCAAGCTCGATTTAGCGGTGCATGGCAACTTTTCACGATATTTCATCGAGTTTTCAACAGGTCATGTTGGCAATGTTGAGAACTTTTCGCCCATTTTCCAAAGTTTTCAACAAGTTTTGAAAAGTTGTCGAAAGATGAGAAACGTTGCACGGTGAGCTACTATTTGTTCGGAACCTTTTGAAAGATTGCGAGCGGCATGTCTGACGACTTTTACACCATGGTCGATTCCGGAGACCCGGCACCCGACAACGAGCACATCACCGGCGTGCGCGAAGAGCGTGCGGAAGGCGAGCAGACGACCACGCAGGCGCCAAAAGCCATGTACGCCGCGCGCATCGCCGTCTATGACGACATGCTGTCGACACCGCGGGTGATCGTCATTGATCCGCAAGATGTCCGCACGTATTTGGAAGAGACGACCAACACCGTCTACCAGTGCATGAAAGAACAAGGTGGCCATATCTCGCTCATGGTCATCCGCGAGATTGTCGAAAACTTTATCCACGCACACTTTGCCGAGCCCATCATCTCGATTCTGGACGGCGGAGACACCATCCGCTTTGCTGACCAAGGACCCGGCATCGACGACAAGGAACGTGCTTTCGACTTTGGCGTTACCAGCGCAAACAGCAAGATGAAGCGCTATATCCGTGGAACCGGAGCAGGGTTTCCCATGGTGCAGGAGTATTTGGAAAACGCCGGCGGTGCCGTATCCATCGAGGACAACATGGGCAACGGCACCGTGGTTACGGTAAGCCTGAACCCTAAACGCGTGCAGGAAATCGAGCGTGCCGGCGGACGCGGCGCTGCCGTGCGGCCCGAGACGGAGCAGCCCACATATCCCCTGCCGGGAGCTTTTGCGCAGCAGCCCATGGCAACGCAGCAGATGCAGCCCACCGTGGGACAGATGCAGCAGCCCGGAATGCCTCCTACACAAGAACCCCAAGCGGCATCGATGTCGATGCCGCCAAGCATGCCAGAGGCCATGCCGGTGGTGGATCAGGATGCAGCAGCAATGCAGCAGGCGACGGGGGCGCCGGGTGGCCAGCAAATGGGCTATCAGCCGTACCAACAGGGATATCCATATCAGCAGATGCCGCCACTGGGGTATGGCCAGCAGTTCCCGCAGCAGTACCAGCAGGGATATCAGCAGCCGTACCAGCAGATGCCGCAGCAGCAGTACAACCCCTGGGTCCAGCAGACGCCTCCGCAGCCTTACCAACAATGGCCTCAAAGTTTTCAACAGCAAATGCCGCCGACGCAGAGTTCTCAACAACCAGCAGCTCAAATGATGTATCCTAATGCAGCAAATCAGTATGCGCAGCCACAACCGGACGTGTTCGTAAGCGATCGCGGCAACGCCGCGCTGGGCTATCTGGCGCAAAATCAAGCGTGCGGTGCAACCGATCTGGCGAGGGCGTTTGGAAACTCGGCCCCCACTTGGTCACGCACGCTCAATGACTTGGCGCAGGCCGGCTTGGTCATCAAGCATGGCCAGAAATACCATCTGACCGAACTCGGCGCCGCTCGCGTGCGAGCTCAGAGCTAAAGAACGGGAGAGACAGTGGACGAGGAAGCAAGCATCATCCTGGGGGATGCTATCGCCTTTTGCCAGCGCGACGGCCAAGATGCACGCCTCATCAACATGCTGGGGCAATCGCGCGCCATAAACCTGACCGAAGATACGCTCACGATCGAGGCCCCCTCGCGCTTTGCCATCGCGCAGCTCAAAAAGCATCAGCCGACTATTGAGGCCTATCTGGAAGAAATCGCCTTTGCACCGATTGCGCTCGACATCGTGGCGCCGCAAGGCGCCGCGACGGAATCCGTTGCCGCGACGGAATCCGCCACGGCTCCCGCTGTTTCCCCGGCGGCGCCGGCCTCCGCAGGCGACGTGACGACAATCGAGCACCAGCACAGCGATGTTTCCCGTGAAACCATGGCACCGTTGCCGACCGCGGCGGCGACGTCAACGAACGCACCCGTCACGCACATGCCCATCGCTCACGACGCAGCGGCGGGCGCGGATTCGGGCATTGCAATCAAGAACACGCTCTCGGCCGATGATTTTCGTCGCATGATGAACCAGATGAAGGGCGGAGCGCCGACTAAATCCACGCAAGCTGTGGCCCCCGCTTCACCCATGCCAGCGCCGACCGTGCCGGCCGAGCAGAATACGGATGGAGCCCCACTCGCCGCGAACTCAAAATTTACCTTTGAGAACTTTGTCTACGGCCCCGAGAACAGCCACGCCTATCGCTCGGCACTCAAGTTTGCCGCCCTCGCGGACGAACGCGGCACGTGCACATCACTGTTCATCTACGGCAAATCGGGCCTGGGCAAGACGCACCTGCTGCTTGCCATCAAAAACGAGCTCGCCGAGAAGTCGCCCGAGATCAAGGTCAAGTATGCCAACTCCCAGGCATATCTGGACGACCTGATGACCGAGTTCGACCGCCAAAAGAAGAGCAACGCTCCCATCATGCAGGCGTACCACGGCGTGGACGTACTCATCATCGATGACATCCAAAACATCATCGGCAAGCGAGCGAGCGTGGACTACTTTTTCCAGCTCATGGACGAGTTCATCCGCAATAACAAGAAGGTCGTCATCGCGGCAGATCGCGCCCCCAAGGACCTGAGCATGGACGAGCGTCTGACCAGCCGCTTCAACGCCGGCATGCTCTGCCTGGTCGCAGAGCCCAGCTACGAGATGAAATACAAGATCTTGCAGCGCTATTACGAGAACACCATCGTCGCCGCTCCCGAAGCAGGCGACGACTCGCTGCTGGCGGCCTATGGGGGCGACGGCGGACACCTGACCGACGAGCACTTCAAACACATGGCCGAGGTCTCGGGCACCAACATCCGCGAACTCGAGAGCTTTTGCGAGCGCTGCGCCGGCGAGGCGGGGGACCGCGAGCGCGAGGGCGGGGAGCTCACCTTTGACGATATCGACGCCATCGCCAGCCAGTACTTCGATACGTCGGCCAAAAAGATCAACGTCCAGACGGTTCAGTCCGTCATTGAAGAGCAGTACGGCGTGACGCACGAGGAGCTCATCGGCCCGCGTCGCAACGCCAATATCGCCAAAGCACGCCACATTGCCATCTACCTGGCCATCGAGATGTGCGAGATGACGACCACGGCGGTGGGCGCCGAATTTGGCAACCGCAACCACTCGACCGTCAGCACGAGCTACAAAAAGGTCCAGAAGATGATCCAGGAAGACCGCACCGTCACCGAAGACCTTAAGTCGCTGCGCGATAAAATTACACTGCGCTCGTAGGGAAATAGAGACACCTGTTGAAAACTTGTCGAAACCACGGGCATAAGGTGTCTAAAACCCAACCCGCGTTGATGAAAAGTTTTGCGCAGGTTTTGAACGTGGAAAACCACCCCTGTTGCACACAGGTTGCTGTCGATTCTCTTTCTGGGTCTGACCTGCGTCTTTGGGAGTAATCAACAGTTTCGTCAGTGCTATTACTATTATTAAGATATTTATATCTATAGAAAGGTATTAAAAGATGAAGTTCACCGTCAGCCAGAGCTCGCTTACACAAGCCATCGGCGTCGTTATGAAGGGTGTCGCTTCGGCATCCACCCTTCCCATCCTGTCGGGCGTGCTCGTTAAGGCGCAAGACGGCATCTTGGAATTCCAGACCTCTAACTACACCATCTCGATCCGTCATCGCATCGCGGCACATGTCGAAGAAGAGGGCGAGATGGTTATCCCCTGTAAGATGCTCTCCAATATCACCAAGACCCTCCCCGATGCCCCGGTCACCTTTGAGCTGTCCGAGCGCCAGGTGCTGATCGGTTGCGAGAAGAGCTCTTTCCGCCTGAACACGCTCGATGCCAATGACTTCCCCGAGTTTCCGGCCTATGCCATCGAGAGTGCCGTGGAGCTGCCGACCGATATCTTGTCCGAGATGGTCGGCCGCGTGTGGCGCGTCACCTCGACCGACAAGGCCCGCCCCATCCTGGGTGGCGTGCACATGAAGGTCGAGAACAACACCGTGCGCCTGGTGGCGACCGATTCCTTCCGCTTGGCCGTGTGCGATACGCAGGTCGAGACCTCGACCCTCGAGGGCTCCTTTGAGCTCAACGTTCCGGCCGACGCCTTTAACGACGCGCTGAACATCATGGCCAGCCAGGCGACCATCATGATCGGGGCTACCGACACCCAGGTTGTCTTCGAGGCCGGCAACACCACCTACGTGTCGCGCCGCATCGAGGGCGTGTACCCCAACTACAAGCAGCTCATCCCCGATTCATGCGTGACGAGCGTCAAGATCGACGTCGCCGCCTTTAACGCCGCCCTCAAGCGCGTGGCCGTTATCGCGAGCGCCAACCCCGCTGTCAAGTTCGAGATTGATGTCGAGAACGGGCAGATGGGCCTGTCCTCCATTTCTAATGACCAGGACCTTGCGCAGGAGACGATCGATGTCGAGGCCGAGGGCGAGTCGGGTACCATCGCCTTCAACTACCACTACATCTTCGGCTGCCTCAACGCCCTGTCCAAGGAGAAGGAGATCACGCTGGAGCTCAAGAGCTACTCGCAGGCGGGTATCTTCAAGTCCTACGACAAGATCAACTACCTGTACCTGGTCATGCCGGTCCGCATCTAGCGCTGCGCCATGACCATGTTCGCCCGCGATCTTTCCGTCGCGCACTACCGCAGCTTCGATAGCTATCGCCTTGCCCTGGACGAGGGCGTGACGATACTTGCGGGACCCAACGCGGCGGGAAAGACCAATCTCATAGAGGCGCTGCAGCTGCTGACGAGCGGCGCCTCGTTTAGGCATCCGACCGCCGCCGAGCTCGTCCATGACGGCGCGGGCTTGTGCAAGGTCGAGCTGAGGCTCGAGGGCGACGGCCGCGTGCTTGATATGGGATTGAGCGCGGAGGACGGTAAGCGCTCGTTTAGCCGCAACGGCAAGAGATGCTCTGCCGCCGGTGTGCGCGGGGCTCTGCCGAGCGTGCTGTTTTGCCCCGACCATCTGGACATGGTTAAGCGAGGCGCCAGTGTGCGCCGCGCCGCCCTCGATGACTTTGGCATGCAGCTGAGCGCACGTTATGCCGATCTTGCGAGCACCTATGGACGCTGCGTGACCCAGCGTAACGCCCTGCTCAAGGAGACCTGGTGCTGTCGCGAGATGCTCGGCGCGTGGAACGATTCGATTGCCCGCGCGGGCTCGGCCCTGCTTGTGCACCGGTTGGCCCTGCTCGACCGGCTGGCGGGCCATGTGCACACTGCCTACGGGCAAGTGGCATCCGGTGAGGCTGCCAACGTGACCTATACGTCCACGCTGGGGGATTTGCCCCAGGTCGATGATCGCGAAGAGCTGAAGGGCTGGGCGTACGAGCGCATGCTGGCTGCCCTTGATGAGCACGCCGACGAGGAAATTCGCCGCGGCGTGACGTTGGTGGGACCGCATCGCGATGAGATTGAGTTTACCGTGGCGGGTCGCTCCGCCCGTTCATTTGCCAGCCAAGGTCAGCAGCGAACGTTGGTTCTGGCCTGGAAGGTGGCGGAGGTGGCCGTGGCTCGCGATGTCCTGGGCACCGCCCCGTTGCTGCTTTTGGACGACGTGATGAGCGAACTCGACGGCGAACGCCGCGGTGCTTTTCTGCGGCTGATCGGCGATGATATCCAGACGGTCATAACCACGACCAACCTGGGGTATTTTACCGATGACCTGCTTGATCGAGCCAAGGTGGTGAGCATGGGTGAGACGTGCTAATTACGAGCGCGAGAGCGAAACGGTTGCCTTCAGTGGATTTTTGAACGCAGAGCGTCAGCGCATCCTGGCGGCCGCGACACCTGAGCGCCGCGCGCAGATGGAGGCTGCCGAGGAGTCGCGCGCGGTCTATCGCGCGTGGAACGCGGTGTGCTCGGGCACGCGCGAGGGGCGGCATGTGACGGGCTTGCGCTACCTGCCCGAGTCCAATGAGCTGCTGGTATATCTCGATTCGCCCTCGTGGACGCAGGAAATGACGCTGTTGCGCGAGATCATCCGCGCGCGCATGGAGCGCGCCGGTGCGCATGTGGACGGCCTGGTGTTCAAAACCACCGCGCCGGGTCACACGCCGCCCGCCGCCAAGCAGCGCCTGCGCCCGGCGACGACCGAGCGCCCGCCGGCCCCGCACGCCGACCTAAGTGAGGCCGAGCGCACCGAGATTGAGCGCCAAGTGGCGCCCATCGAAGACCAAAAACTGCGCGAGGCCCTCGAGAATGCCATGAGAGCCAGTGCCGAGTGGGCCAAGGGCGTAGAAAGCAAAAAAGAGCCTTAAATCGCATCTGGTGGCCTTGTAGAGCCAAATACCCTCGTTCCCGAGGGTATTTTTTTACGATAAACTAGTAAGGCTGTACACATTTTCTTGACTGAAGGAGGACGTGTGGCAAACGAAAACGATTACGATGGCGGCGAGATTAAGATTCTCGAAGGTCTCGAGGCCGTTCGTAAGCGCCCGGGCATGTATATCGGCTCGACGAGCGCCAGCGGTCTGCATCACCTGGTGTGGGAGATCGTTGACAACTCCGTCGACGAGGCCATGGCCGGTTTCTGCACCGAGATCCAGGTGACGGTCCACGCCGACAACTCCATCACGGTCGTCGACAACGGGCGCGGTATCCCCGTCGACGAGCACCCTGTTAAAAAGATCCCGACGCTCGAGGTCGTCATGACGATTTTGCACGCCGGCGGTAAGTTCGATAATTCGGCCTATAAGGTCTCGGGCGGCCTGCACGGCGTTGGCATCTCCGTCGTCAACGCACTGTCCAAGCGCGTGGTCGTTCAGGTTCGTCGCGACGGCAACACCTACGAGATGGAGTTCTCGCGCGGCAAGACCGTCAAGAAGATGGAGGTCGTGGGCACCTCGGATTCGACGGGCACCACCGTCACCTTCTGGCCCGACGACGAGATCTTCGAGACCTGCATTTACGATTTCGATACGCTGCACAACCGTCTGCAGGAGACGGCGTTCCTCAATAAGAACCTCAAAATCGTGCTGACTGACGAGCGCGAGTCTACTCCCCACGTGGAGGAGTTTTGCTACGAGGGCGGCATCATCGACTTCGTCAAGTTCCTTAACGAGGGCAAGGACGTCCCCGAGGCCTTTAAGGAGCCTATCTACATCGAGGGCAAATCGGACCCGGACGCACCTGTGGCCAAGATGGGCGAGGTTGAGGTTTCCCTGCAGTGGAATAGCGGCTACGGCGAGAACGTCATGTCGTTTGCCAACGACATCTACACCCCCGAGGGCGGCATGCACCTTGAGGGCTTCCGCACCGCGCTCACCCGCGTGATCAACGACTATGCGCGCAAGCAGAACCTGCTCAAGGAAAAAGACGCCAATCTGACCGGCGACGATGTGCGCGAGGGCCTTTCGGCCGTTATCTCGGTCAAGCTGCCCGATCCGCAGTTTGAGGGCCAGACCAAGGCCAAGCTCGGCAGCTCCTATATGCGCGCGCTGACGCTCAAGATCGTGACCGACGGCCTTGCCGATTACCTCGAGGAGCACCCTAAGCCCGCTCGCGAGATCGTCAAGAAGGCGCAGCAGGCCTGCAAGGCGCGCAATGCCGCCCGCAAGGCGCGCGAGGCGACCCGCCGCAAGAGCCTGCTCGAGACGGCGTCCCTGCCCGGTAAGCTCGCCGACTGCTCGGTGCGCGATGCCGAGCTGACCGAGCTCTTCATCGTAGAGGGCGACTCGGCAGGCGGTTCGGCCAAGGACGGCCGTCGCCGAGACATCCAGGCGATTCTGCCCCTGCGCGGCAAGATTTTGAACGTCGAGCGCGTTGGTGACCATCGCGCGTTCTCGAGTGACACCATCCAGTCGCTGATTACCGCGATCGGCTGCGGCGTCACGACGAGTGCCGGCGACGGCGGCGATTTCGATATCACCAAGGCGCGCTACCACAAGATCATCATCATGACCGATGCAGACGTCGACGGCGCGCATATCCGCATCCTGCTGCTGACGTTCTTCTACAAGTACATGCGTCCGCTGATCGATGCCGGCTACGTCTATGTTGCCTGCCCGCCCATCTTTGGCATTAAGGTGCGCAACAAGATCCACTACGTGTATCCCAACGGCCGCCAGCCCGAAGACGAGATCCTGCGCGATACCATCCAGAGTCTGGGCCTGAACCCCGATGATAACGACGAGGACGGCAAGGCCAAGGACGGCAAGATCACCAAAAAGCGCAAGGGCTATACCGTCCAGCGCTACAAGGGCCTGGGCGAGATGGACCCCAAACAGCTTGCCTCGACGACGATGGACCCAAAGACCCGCATTCTGCAGCGTGTGTCGATCGAGGACGCCGTGGTGGCGGACCGCGCCGTGCGCGAGCTGATGGGTTCCGAGGTCGGCTATCGCCGCGAGTACATCGAGAAGCATGCACATGATGCACGATTCCTTGACGCTTAAGAGGAGGTAACGTGGCAGACGATATCAACAATAACGAGGGTATGGACGAGGCCGGCGATGCCGGTATGCCCGATGATCTGAAGCGCCTGCTTGCCCGTGCTGAGCAGGGCGAGGACGGCGATCCGGACGCCTATAACCCCGATGCCGATGATGATGAGGAAGAGGACGACGACGGTGAGCTCGAGGAGAGCTTTGGCGAAGTCGATCGTGGCGTCTCGGCCGGCGAGGACATCAACGGCGGCCAGCTCCAGATTTCGGAGTTCGGTCGCGAGATGAAGCAGTCGTTCATCGAGTATTCGATGTCGGTTATCACAGCGCGTGCCCTGCCGGACGTGCGCGACGGCTTAAAGCCGGTACACCGCCGCATCCTGTACGCGATGAACGAGAGCGGCATCTACCCCAACCGCCCACACAAAAAGTCGGCCTGGACGGTCGGCGAAGTTATCGGTAAGTACCACCCGCACGGTGACTCTGCGGTCTACGAGGCCATGGTCCGCCTGGCGCAGTGGTTCTCCATGCGCACGCCGCTCATCGACGGTCACGGCAACTTCGGCAACATCGATGGCGACGGCGCGGCGGCCATGCGTTACACCGAGAGCCGCCTGGCCAAGCCCGCCATGGAACTGCTGCGTGACTTGCAGAAGGATACCGTCGACTGGCAGCCCAACTACGACGAATCGCTCGCCGAGCCCGTGGCACTGCCTGCGCGCTTCCCCAACCTGCTGGTCAACGGCAGCCAGGGCATCGCCGTCGGCATGGCCACCAACATCGCCCCGCATAACCTCACCGAGGCGATCGAGGCCACCTGCTACCTGATCGACAACCCCGACGCCACCGTCGACGAGCTCATGCAGATCATGCCCGGTCCGGACTTCCCCACCGGCGCCATCATCATGGGCAGCGCCGGCATTAAGCAGAGCTACGAGACCGGCCGCGGCTCCATTACCGTGCGTGCCAAGGCACATGTGGAGTCCACCAAGACCGGCCGCAGCCGCCTGGTCTTTACCGAGATTCCCTACATGGTCAACAAGGGCACCCTGCAGGAGAAGATCGCCCAACTCGTCAACGACAAGCGCATTGAGGGCATCTCGGATATGCGCGATGAGTCCAACCAGAAGGGCATCCGTCTGGTCATCGAGCTCAAGAAGGGCGTCATTCCGCAGGTCGTGCTCA
This sequence comes from Collinsella aerofaciens, assembly GCF_015556945.1. GTDB lineage: Bacteria > Actinomycetota > Coriobacteriia > Coriobacteriales > Coriobacteriaceae > Collinsella > Collinsella aerofaciens_AO. The sequence goes on from NZ_JADNNH010000016.1 coordinate 38,854, forward strand.
ACAACCTGTATAAGTACACCTCGCTGCAGACGACCTTTGGCGCCAACAACCTGGCACTCGTCAACGGCGTTCCCAAATGCCTGAGCCTGCGCGAGATGCTGCAGCACTACATCGACCACCAGGTCGACGTCGTCACCCGCCGCACCCGCTTCGACCTTAAGAAGGCCCAGGCCCGCGCGCATATCCTCGAGGGCTACCTGATGGCCCTTGACCATATCGACGAGGTCATCAGCATCATCCGCTCCTCGCAGACCGACTCCGAGGCCAGCAGCCGACTGATCGAACGCTTTGGCTTTACGCCCGAGCAGACCACGGCCATCCTCGAGATGAAGCTGCGCCGCCTGACCGGCCTGGAGCGCGACAAGATCCAAGAAGAGTTGGACGGCTTGCGCCGCGCCATCGCCTACTACGAGGACCTGCTGGCGCACGAGGAGAAGATTCTGGGCGTCATCAAGGAAGAGATGCGCGAGATCTCCAAGAAGTTTGGCGACAAGCGCCGTACCGAAATCAGCCAGGTTGAGAAGGACCTGGATGTCGAGGACCTCATCGCCGACGAGGATATGGTCGTGACCATCACCCACACCGGCTACGTTAAGCGTATCCCAGTGGCTGCCTACCGTGCCCAGAAGCGCGGTGGCAAGGGCGTGTCGGGCGTCAACCTCAAAGAGGACGACGTTATCGATGAGATGTTCATCGCGTCCACGCACGAGTACGTGCTGTTCTTCTCGAGCAAGGGCAAGGTCTATCGCCTGAAGGTGCACGAGCTGCCGGTGGGTACGCGCCAGGCGCGCGGTACCGCGATCGTCAACCTGCTGCCCTTCGAGGAAGGCGAGAAGATCGCGAGCGTCATCAGCTGCCGCGAGTTCCCGGCCGACGAGTACCTGATGTTTGCCACCAAGAGCGGCATGGTCAAAAAGACCGTGATGAGCGCATATGACCGCAGCCGTCGCGACGGCCTGATCGCTATCAACCTGCGTGACGACGACGCGCTGCTGAACGTGCGCCGCGTGCGCGAGGGCGACAAGATTATCCTGGCCACCACCGCGGGCAAGGCGATCATGTTCTCCGAGGAGCAGGTGCGCGCCACCGGCCGCGATACCAGCGGCGTTCGCGGTATCGGTCTGAAGGACGGCGTGAGCGTTCTGGGCATGGAAGTCACTAACGGCAACGGCGATCTATTCGTCATCACCGAGCGCGGCTACGGCAAGCGCACGCCGGTCGCGGACTACCCGGAGCAGAATCGCGGCGGTCAGGGCGTCTACACCATTCAAATGACCGAGCGTAAGGGTAACCTCGCGGCCATGAAGACGGTGGGCCCGCAGCACGAGCTGTTCATCGTGACGGAGGGCGCGACGGTCATTCGCGTCAAGACCGACGAGATCAGCCAGACCGGCCGCGCCACCCAGGGCGTCAAGATGATGACCGTCGACGACAACGACCGCGTATGCGCCGTAGCCCGCATGACGGCAGCCAAAGAGAAGCCCGAAGGCGAAGCAACAGAAGACGGTTCTGCCCCCGAAGAAGCCCCAGTCGATCTAGGCGACGGCAACGACATGCCAGAAGATCTCCTCGACGAGTAAGAGGCTCTAGCTGGTAAAAATCATCAGACCCCATATATCGGCAGTCGGCACACTGCGCGCCGACCGCTTTTTTGAAAACCTTGGGACCCCATGGTCGCTGGGCTGGCGAGGTGGTTTTGGTTTGTCGCGAGTTCCGCACGCAAAGAAGGCCACTTAATGTGGCCTTCGTCTTGCGCAGGACTGTCCGAGCAGCAAACCAAAACCATCTCGCCAGCCCAGCGACCACCCCTCCCAAAGATTTTCAAAAAAGTTGTTGACGCGCGCGTAACGACTCGTCTAATATATCCCTTGCGCGATGGACCTGTAGCTCAGTTGGTTAGAGCGTCCGGCTGATAACCGGGAGGTCACAAGTTCGAATCTTGTCAGGTCCACCATCAAAACTGTTAAAAGCCTCGGGGCAATTGCCTCGAGGCTTTTTTCTTAGCCACAGAAGGTAGTCAAAAAAGCTCTGTCCCAAATTAACTACTTTGATTTTGTGTGCTACGCGAAAGTTTGGGTAGTATAGCTATTCAACGCGGCGGGCCGCCGCGTGTTAACCGCTACGTACCGGAGGTGTTCCATGGTTCGTGTCGACATAGAGACCATCGTCATGGCCGCCGGTCCCGTGCCATCGCTTATCGTGCTTCGCGAACGCTGCAGCAAGTCGGATTCCCCCGCGCCGCTGCGCTCCCTCTCCATCCAGACTGGCTCGTTTGAGGCTGCGGCAATCAGCCGCGGCATCGACAGCGGACGCGCCGATCGCCCGATTACCCATGACCTGTTGCTCGATACTGTTGGCGCCCTGGGCGCCAAGCTCGAGCGCATCGAGATCGTTCGCGCCGAGCCGCCGGTGTTCTACGCGACGATTGTCGTACTGGCCGATGGTGACGAGCGCAAGATCGATGCCCGTCCCAGTGATGCCATTGCCCTTGCCGTGCGCAGCAATGCCCCCATGTTTGTGGAGGACGACATCATGAATCGCCTGGGCACTGTTTCTGCCCATACCGAGGAAGTTGACGACGAGCAGGAGTTCGAGAAGTTCGACGAGTTCGTCCATACGCTCTCGCCCGATGACTTCTAAATGCGGGGCGGCCAGGATGCGGAGCGTTCGCTGATGGCCGGCGGTATGTCGGCTGAGGCGGCTGCGATCGCCCGCGAGGCCCAGATGCGCTCGGAGGCTTCTGAGGCGGCTCGCATTGCCTATGTGACGCAGGCCCGCACGCTCCGCGAGCGCCGCGGCTCGTTTATCAAGATGGTTGTCGTCTCCGCCCTTGTCGCGGCAATCTGCTCACGCCTTCGTGGTACAGTTGGTGCGCTTGGGTTTTCGATCTCTACGGGCCTGGTGATCTGGGGCGTGGTCGATGCAGTCATGCTGACCAGTCAGATCAAGGTGCTCGACAAGCGCGCGGCGGACATGATGCGCACCCGTGACGCTGCCGCCAAGATCGCCGCCGAGGCACAAGAACTGTAACGACGTCAGACTCGATGGGAAGGTCTAAAGATGGCACAGGATATGCAGGATGCCGGTAACGTCTCCGCCGAGCTCGACGCCATGGTGTGCGATCTGGTCGGCGCGTTCTTGGACGACCTTGCCGCCGGTGAAAACCCTGGCGTGGTCGTGGCAATTGAGGATGCTGCCTCCAACCGTTATCTGGCGGCGCTCGACGAGGACGGCGAAGAGGCGTGCCTGGAGGCGGCCACCAACTTTATCTCCGAGCACAAGATGGGTCTTAAGGACGAGGGCCTGGGCCGTATCGTCCGCTATGCCATCGGCTACACCGGCTGCGTCGAGATTGACGGCGGCTATCACGATGCTCTGCTCGTGAGCTTCTTTGAGACTACGCTCGAGAGCGGTTTTTCGGCATATGTGCTGTATGAGGGCATGGGCGCCGGCGATGGTTTTATGTGGAGCGACCCTGAACCTGCAGGTGAGGAAACCCCTCTTATCTAAAATCGCTAAAATAAACGAGTTTTCGGTAAAAGGCTCAATATTCCCGCTGAGCGTTGTATCGCTGGGCGGGCCGCATACGCGTGCCGTTTGTATATGGATAGAAGATAGGGGAACTACATGCGCGTAGACAATCTGAGGAACATCGCCATCATCGCCCACGTCGACCACGGCAAGACGACGATGGTCGACAAGCTCCTGCGTGCCACGGACGCCTTCCGTGCCAACCAGCAGGTCGAGGACCGCGTCCTGGATTCCAACGACCAGGAGCGCGAGCGCGGCATTACGATTCTCGCCAAGAACATCTCTATCGAGTATAAGGACGTCAAGATCAACGTCATCGACACCCCGGGCCACGCCGACTTCGGCGGCGAGGTCGAGCGCGTGCTGCGTATGGCCGACGGCGCCCTGCTGCTGGTCGATGCTTTTGAGGGCCCCATGCCCCAGACCCGCTTCGTGCTGCGTCACGCTATCGACACCGGCCTTAAGATCATGATCGTCATCAACAAGATCGACCGTCCGGGCGCCAACCCCGAGAAGGCCTACAACGACTGCCTGGACCTCATGGCCGACCTGGGCGCCACCGACGACCAGCTTGAGTTCGCCATGGAGCACGTGGTCTACGCCAGCGCCATGAATGGCTTTGCCCGCCTTGATCCCAACGACGGCAACATGGACATGTATCCGCTGCTCGATATGATCATCGACGACATGCCCGCGCCCGAGGTTGACGAGAACGCTCCGCTGGCCATGCAGTGCGTGACCATCGACCACTCCAACTTCGTTGGCCGTATCGGCATCGGTCGCGTGTATTCCGGCGCCATCCATCAGGGCGACCAGATTCTGGTTGTGAAGAACGACGGCTCCAGCGCCACCGCTACCGTCAAGCAGCTCTTTACCTTCGACTACCTGGGCCGCACCGAGTGCCAGGAAGTCGGCGCCGGCGACATCGCCGCCGTCGTGGGCATCGACCGCACCGATATCGGCGATGTCTACACCGATCCCGAGAACCCCGTCGAGCTCGAGCCCATCGAGATCGACCCGCCGACCCTGTCCATCGTCTTCGAGGCTTCGACCTCCCCGCTCGTCGGTCGCGACGGAGACATCGTGGGCGCCCGTCAGCTCAAGGAGCGCCTGTTCAACGAGGCCGAGAACAACGTGACCATGAAGATCGAGGAGCTCGAGGACAAGAGCGGCGTCGAGGTCTCGGGCCGCGGCATTCTGCACCTGTCCGTTCTGATGGAGTCCATGCGCCGCGAGGGCTTTGAGTTCCAGGTCGGCCGTCCCCGCGTTCTGTTTAAGAAGGACGAGAACGGCAACAAGATGGAGCCTGTCGAGCAGGCCGTCGTTGAGTGCCCGGACGAGTACTCGGGCAAGGTCGTTGAGGTCTTCGGTACCTCCGGTGGCATCATGACGAGCATGGATACCTCGGGTATCGTGACGCACCTCGAGTTTAAGATCCCGACCCGCGGCATCATGGGCCTTAAGAACCGCATCATGAACGTCACCCACGGCGAGGGCGTGTTCTACCACACCTTCCTGGAGTACGGTCCCTACGCCGGCGAGATCGGCAACCGTCAGAACGGCGCAATGATCTCCATGACCACCGAGAAGGCCGTTGCCTATGCTCTGGGTACGCTGCAGGAGCGCGGCCAGCTTTTTGTTGAGCCGGGCACCGAGTGCTACGAGGGCATGATCGTGGGCGAGCGCAGCAAGGCTGGCGACATGGTCGTCAACATCGCCCGTACCAAGAACCTGGGCAACCAGCGTTCCTCGACCTCCGATATCTCCGTTCAGCTGGTGCCGCCCCGCACCTTCTCGCTGGAGGAGGCGCTGGAGTACATCGCCGACGACGAGCTGGTTGAGATTACCCCCAAGAACATCCGCCTGCGCAAGCGCCTGCTCAACGCCACCGACCGCAAGAAGGCCGCCGTCCGCGCCGGCCAGGTCAACAAATAAGCGCTGGACTTTATAGCGTCTAACAAGAAAGGGCGTCGACCGTAATGGTCGGCGCCCTTTTTGTGCATAGGGACTGAGCTGGTCTGCACCACCACAAAGGTGCCTGGTCCCTTTGTGGTGGTTGGCGGCTAAGCGGTGGGGAGTCCTGGCGTGTTAGCCGGCTGCTGCGGCTTGACGCGGGCGTTGCGCCAGATGATTTGGATGATGTAACCGAGCATAAAGACAAAGGCCACGCCGCTGATGAAGTCACCTACGAGGGGAAGCCCCGTGAGGGCGCCTGCGATTACGCCGCCCACGGCTGCCATGGCGTAGCGGTTTTGGTTGTGTCCAACCATGCGGGCGATCGCGCACCCCGCAAAGGCACTCGACATCAACGCGATGCCGATAACGCCGCACAAGAGGGTTCCGGCAAGCGACAGACCAGCGATAGAGATAATCAGCAGTAGGACGGCGGGGACGATAGCAATCGTGCCCAGAAGACCGCTCACCCACAGGGGCATGGAGCGCTGGTGGAGCATGCCGGCGGCGCTGGCGGTCGCGCGCGGAAAGATGAGCTCGAGCAGCAGAGCGACAAAGCAGGTCGAGAGTGCCGCGGCGACGATACCGCCGATGACATCGTTAACGGTGGAAGTATCCTCGTTCTCGGTGCGGTCGATCTTGAGCGCACCGACCTCGGCTCCCGCGGCGCGCTCGGGGTCCTCGGAGACGTGCGCGTTCACGGTGCCGGTGATGTGGGCGTTCTTGCCCAGGATGAGCTTGTCGGCCCAAACCTCGACATCGCCCTTGACGGTGCCATCGATGGTCACCGTGTCGCCCGCAAGCGCTGCCGACTTGGTGGAGCCTCGCAGGGCAACCGTCTCGCCTATCGCGTAGAAACAGTTGGCGGTGCTGTCGGAATTGAGCACGACATGCTGGCCAGCGACGGTCACGCTGCCATCAACCGTGGTCTTGGCAATGTCGATGGTGCGTGCCGCCAGACGGACGGCGCCGCCCACTGTGCAGTCACGGATCGAGAGGGTATCGCCCGCGGCGATGATATCGCGGCCGATGGACACATCATCCAAGTTGAGGGCCTGACCTGCCCAGTACAGGTCACCTTCGACGCCGGACGGATTGGCGTCATTGTCGGTCGCAAGTACGTTTCCTGCGGTGTCCGTGCCGGCGAACGACGCCGTGGGAAGCACGGTGATCGCCAGCGCGATGAGCGCGAATAGGATGGTGATGCGGCCCCATGCTTTACGGCGCTGGGTCAACGGGAGTTGATTGCAGGGCATAGTGAATCCTTCGTTAGATACTCGGCATATACCTAACAGGGTACCCAACGCGTGGGCGCTCTAAAAGAACCTCTCGGTTGCATTTCGAAGGATGAGCCCGCGCTACCTACTTTTTGCGATGCAAAAAGCGTGCGATGTCATCCTCGGTGGGGCTTTTGATATCAAAGCGCAGCGACAGCCAGCGTAGTCCCATGGTCACCACGACGCAAACGACCAGTGCGACGACATTGCTGACCAAGCCGCTCATGACAAGGCAAACATAGCTTGCCGATCCGGCGATGGCCGCGATGGCATAGAAGTTGGTGCGCTGGAAGATACCCGGCACCACACCCATAAAACCATCTCGCAGCATGCCGCCGCCCACCGCGGTAAAAAAGCCCATCATGATGCACACCGCCGGCGCAAAGCCGTAGACCAGCGCCTTGTCTGCGCCGGTTGCCGCATAAATACCCACCGAGATGATATCGAGCAGGGGAATGAGCTTTTCGGGCTTGTCGACGATTGCCGGGAAGATGTAGATGATGGCCGCGGTGGCGATGGAGAGCGGGAGCGCCATCGGTTGGTTGAGGATGTAGACGTTGCCCACCTGCAGCGTCATATCGCGCAAAAGACCGCCGCCCAGTCCACAGACCACGGCGAGCGCGACGGCGCCCACCAGGTCGAGTTTGTGCTCGCGTGCGACCAACACGCCCGAGATCGATGCCGCGACGACGGCGAACATCTCGAGCCAAAACGGGATGGCAACCATGGCATCCGAGGCGTGTGCGGTAACGATCATAGCGGCGGCAACGGGCAAGATGGGGTCCTTTGAGTTACGGGTTTAGACAATGCCCGTACATAGTACATGTTCGGCGCCGATTGCGACCCTATTGCTCGGCAAACGGTCGGGACTGGGTACGGTCATAGGTTCCATGTTTGGGGATCCGGGTTGATGCTGAACGCGATGGGGGCGTGGTCGAATAGGAGGGATGTCCAAATTTTGAGCTTTGCTCAAAATTTATCCGGTCGGCTTACGCCGACCGCGCTGCGCTAAAAACGCGCCACTGGCGCGTTTTCTTTACGCTTTGCGCCCTGGCGGGTTCGAATCCCTCCTCCTCCGCCGTATTTGCTTGTAAGGGACTTAAAAGAAAAAAGCCCCCGATCTGGGAGCTTTCTCAACCAAAATGGCGGAGGAGGAGGGATTCGAACCCTCGTGACCTTATACAGGCCAAACGGTTTTCGAGACCGCCGCATTCAACCACTCTGCCACCCCTCCGCGTGGGATAAAAACAAAGCAGGCTCGAAGGCCTGCTTTGGAATTAACTGGCGGAGAGTCAGGGATTTGAACCCTGGAGACGCTTTTGACGCCTACACGATTTCCAATCGTGCTCCTTCGGCCACTCGGACAACTCTCCGTTAAATGCGAAAGTCAGTATACACGAGGAATCGCAAAGTGCAAACAGAAAAGTTGGCATTTTTTAAAACGCTTGGCCGCGTTTGGCGTTGCAGCGGGGTTTGAGATGCCAAAAAACGGCTTCCGACCAGCGTAGTTGATCAACTCAATTGTTCAAAAGGGGTATTTATAAGCGATTTGGCAATGAATTTAAAAATCTTTGGGTGGTGCTGTGGGCCACTGGTATGCATTTTGCGACCACAACCATGCGCCCGTTGACCTGCGACTTGGCTCAGCTTGTCCTCACGGCACCGTATCTTGTCCACAGATCCGTCAAGCTTTTGGTCAGCATTTGGTTGGAATGCGCATGAAACGTCGTGCGAGTATGGGCATATGTGGAGGTCATGAGGTTGTAGCTGCATATTCTTGCAGCCTAGGAGGTTGAAAGATATTATTACCAAGTCTTTTCCTGCTTCAGGCGCACCTTCACGACCTGAAGCCACATTTGCCCAGAGGAGGTGACAATATGAAGGCTTATGAACTGCTGTTCTTTGTTGACCCGTCGCTCGACCCCGAGACTCGTCTCGCTGTTATGAAGCGTATCGATACCACGATCGCTGAGGGCGCTGGCAAGGTCGACTCCGTTGACGAGTGGGGCAAGCGCAAGCTCGCCTACGAGATCAACGACCTCACCGATGGTGACTACACCCTCATCAACTTCCACGCAGATCCTACCCAGATCGCCGAGCTTGATCGCGTCCTGCGCATCACCGACGCTGTGGTCCGCCACATGATCGTCCGTCGCGACGACCAGGAGTAAGACTGTCGTTTTGGACTGGGCTTGTGCCCCAAGAGGAAGTAGTGAGTTATGAGCATCAATCGAGTGAACATCACCGGTAACCTCACCCGCGATCCCGAGCTGCGCGCCACCGCCGGCGGAACCCAGGTTCTGTCCTTTGGCGTTGCCGTGAACGATCGTCGCCGCAACGCGCAGACTGGCGAGTGGGAGGACTATCCCAACTTTGTCGACTGCACCATGTTCGGCACCCGCGCCGAGGCCGTGAGCCGTTTCCTGGCAAAGGGAAACAAGGTCGCGATCGAGGGCAAGCTGCGCTACAGCTCTTGGGAGCGCGACGGCCAGCGCCGGAGCAAGCTTGAGGTCATCGTCGATGAGATCGAGTTTATGAGCTCCCGTGGTGGCCAGGGTGGCTACGATCAGGGCGGTTACGCCCCCGCAGCTCCCGCGCCCGCAGCACGTCCTGCCGCGCCGGTGGCTACGCCGCCCGCGGTCGACGTCTACGATGAGGACATCCCGTTCTAAGGGTTGTTCACCTATTTTTGAGTGAGAGGCGGCTTCGGTTCGCCGAAGTTGCCAAATGAAAGGTATTTTGACATGGCTAATGATTTTTCTGCACGTCAGCCGCGTCGTAAGTACTGCCAGTTCTGCAAGGAGAACACTGAGTTCATCGACTATAAGGACACTCAGCTTCTCCGTAAGTACATGACCGACCGTGGCAAGATCAAGCCCCGTCGCGTCACTGGCGCTTGCACGCAGCATCAGCATGACATCGCCAACGCCATCAAGCGCGCCCGCGAGATGGCTCTCCTGCCGTACACCGTCCCCGTGGTTTCCTCTCGTGGCAACCGCGACCGCGGCTAAGAAGGGAGACGCATCATGAAGGTTATTCTTCTCGATGAGATCAAGGGCAAGGGCGGCGAGGGTGACGTCGTAGAGGTCGCTCAGGGTTACGCTGAGAACTTCCTGTTCCCCAAGAAGCTCGCTGTTGCCGCCACCAAGGGCAACCTCAAGCAGCTTGACGAGCGTCGCAACAACATCGCCAAGCGCGAGGCCGTCCGTCTGGCTACCGCCAACGAGACCAAGGCTGCCTTCGAGGGCAAGACGGTCACCGTTGACGTCAAGGTCGGCGACGAGGGCATCCTCTTTGGCTCCGTTACCGCCGCTATGGTCGCTGACGCCATCAAGGCTCAGCTCGGTATGGACATCGACCGCAAGCGCGTCGAGCTCGGTAAGCCCATCAAGGTTGCCGGTGCCCACACCGTTGCCATCTCGCTGTACCGCGAGATCAAGGCCGAGGTTGTCGTTCTCGTCGGCGTTACCGCCGAGGAGCTCGCTGCCGAGGCTGAGGTCGAGGAGGCCGCTGAGGTCGCCGAGGCCGAGACCGCCGAGGTCGAGACTGAGGCTGCTGCCGAGTAGCATTTGCTGCAACGCAACAATCTTGTTCTAAGAAGGGCGCTCTGGGAAACCAGGGCGCCCTTTTGTTTTTTGCGCTGAGTGAGTGTCATGGTGAACGTTGCGTCGAAGTCCTATATACAGGACCGTTCATCCGTTTGGTTCGGTGATGATTGGCGGCGCGCGGCGCGTTTTGGGACCGTGGCTGATACTATGGATGCTCGCAAGCGATATGAATGAGGATGCTCATGGCATATGACGATAGGGAGACGGGGCTGACGGTCGAGGACCGCGGCTCAAAGTTGGGTCTTCCCCAAAACCAAGATGCAGAGGCCAATGTACTGGCCGCTATGCTGCTATCGCCCGAGGTGGTCGAAGAGGCCCAGGTCGAGCTGCAGCCCGATGATTTCTACCGGCCCATTCATAAGACCATCTACACCGCGATGGTCGATATGTACAACAGCCGCATTCCCATCGACTCCATCTCGCTGATCGATTACCTGCGAAGCATCAACAAGCTCGATGCCGTGGGCGGCGAGGCCTACATTTTGGAGCTGATGGGTCAGACTCTGTCGCTCGTGAACTGGCAGCACCATGCCGCCATCGTTCGTCGCGATTCGATGCTGCGCGAGCTGATCGGCGCCACCAACGAGATCAACGCGCTGGCATATAACGCCCCCACCGACACCAAAGAGGTCGTGGAGCTAGCCGAGAGCAAGCTGCTCAAGGTCACGGCACGCGAGGTCAAGTCGAGCTACAAGACGCTGACCGAGTTTATGGTTGAGGCCTATAACGAGGCCGAGGAAGTGTGTCAGGCCGGTGGTCAGGCTGCGGGCGTGCCCACGGGCTTCCCGTCACTCGACCGCATGCTCATGGGCTTCCGCGAGGGCCAGCTCATCATTATCGGCGCCCGCCCTGCTGTGGGTAAGACGTCGTTCGCCCTGAATCTGGCGCTCAACGCTGCCGCTGCCGGTTATACCGTCGGCTTCTTCTCGCTGGAGATGTCGGGCAAAGAAATTGCCCAGCGTCTGATTTGCGCCTACGCCATGATCTCGATCAGTGACTTCCGCATGGGCCGCATTAGCCCCGAGCAGTGGGCCAATATCAACGAGGCCACGCAGACCTTGTCCAAGCTCGATATTCTGATTGACGATACGCCCGGCACCACAGTGACCGAGATTCGCGCCAAGAGCCGCCGCATGCTCCATAACAAGGAGAAGGCAATCATCATCCTGGACTACCTGCAGCTGGTGAGTCCTCCGCCGGGACGCCGCTCCGAGAGCCGTACCGTCGAGGTTTCGGAGATGTCGCGTGGTCTGAAGATCATGGCCAAGGAGCTCAAGATCCCGCTCATCGCGCTGTCGCAGCTCTCGCGTCAGGTCGAATCCCGTACCGGCAAGCGCCCGCAGCTTTCCGACCTTCGTGAATCGGGCTCCATCGAGCAGGACGCCGATATCGTTATGTTCTTGGACCGCTCCGCCGACGAGGCCGAGGCCTCGCGCGACGATCGACCCGACGAGGGCGTTACGCGTATCGTCGTGGCCAAGAACCGTTCGGGCCCGATCGGCGACGTCGATCTGATGTTCCTGCCGGCATCCACCAAGTTCTATGAGCTTGATGGGGCACATGCCGAGGAGTAGGACAGGCGCCCGTTGCACGGGTATACTGGGAATGTTTTGTGCTTCTGCGTGCCGGCGTGGCGCGTAGACAGTCCATGAATGTAAGGAGTAAACATGCCGTCAACCGTTTTGGTCGGTGCCCAGTGGGGCGATGAGGGCAAAGGTAAGATTTGCGACCTGGTCGCCGGCGACTTCGATGCCGTCGTGCGCTACTCGGGAGGCAACAACGCCGGCCACACCATCGTCGTCAACGGCAAGAAGTACGGCCTGCACCAGGTGCCCTCCGGCATCATGTATTCCGATCACGTGTCGGTGATCGGTAACGGCTGCGTCGTCAACCCCAAGGTTGTCCTTGAGGAGATCGATATGTTCGAGGCCGACGGCATCACCACCAAGAACCTCAAGATTAGCGGCAACGCGCATGTCATCATGCCGTACCACATCGATCTGGATGGCGCCTTTGAGCAGAAGCTCGGCAAGAAGAACATCGGTACCACCAAGCGCGGCATCGGTCCGTGCTATCAGGACAAGATGGCGCGCATTGGCCTGCGCATGCAGGACATGCTGGACGAGGCACTGTTCCGCGACAAGCTGGAGACCGCTCTCGCCCGCGTGAACCCCGAGCTCGAGCTCATCTACAACCTGCCCACCTACACCGTGGACCAGATTTGCGACGAGTACCTGCCGATGGCCGAGCGCCTGCGTCCCTACATCACCGAGACGAGCCTGCTGCTCAACAACATGATCGATGAGGGCAAGAACCTGCTGTTTGAGGGCGCCCAGGCGACGCTGCTCGACATCGACCACGGCACCTATCCGTACGTGACGTCTTCCAACTGCACCGCCGGCGGTGCCATCACCGGCTCTGGCGTGGGCATGAAGAACGTCGACCGCGTGCTGGGCGTCATGAAGGCCTATATCACCCGCGTCGGTTCGGGCCCCATGCCCACCGAGCTTTCCTATGAGTCCGAGGCCGGCCACACGCTGACCGAGGAGGGCTATGAGTACGGCGTGACCACCGGTCGCCGTCGTCGTTGCGGCTGGTTTGACGGCCCTATCGCCAACTATGCCTCGCGCGTCAACGGCCTCACCGACATCGCCATGACCAAGCTCGACGTGCTTTCGGCCTTCGACACCATTAAGGTGTGCGTGGCCTACGACGTCGATGGCGAGCGTTACACGAGCGTGCCCGAGCACCAGGTGCGCTTTGAGCATGCCAAGCCCATCTACGAGGAGCTTCCTGGCTGGAAGTGCGACATCACCGGTTGCCGCAGCTTTGACGAGCTGCCGCAGGAGGCTCAGGACTACGTGGCGTTTATCGAGGATCTGGCACACACCCGCGTGACGTTCATTGGCGTTGGCGCTGGTCGCGAGCAGATCATCAACCGATTCTGGAAGTAATCGGGACTATTTGGTTATTGCGATATACCCCTTTGCAGCCCGGACGGGCGGCCGAGGGGTATATTTGCTTGCAAAGGGCTCGCGCGGAGCGGGCCGTTCATCCATAGAGGAGGCACCCTTGAAGGCGGACACTCAAACCATCGACATCCTGTTGTTGGGCAGCGGCGGCCGTGAGCATGCTTTGGCAGCTAAGCTCGCAGCATCACCGCGCGCCGGCAAGCTCTACATCGCGCCGGGTAACGGCGGCACCGCGAGCTGCGGCGAGAACGTTGTTCTCGACGACTGCGATCCTGCGGCCGTGGCGGCGTTTGCGCAGAGCCACGGATGCGGACTCGTGGTAATTGGCCCCGAGGCTCCGCTCGTGGCGGGCGTGGCCGACGCCGTGCGCGCGGCGGGTATTCCCTGCTTTGGCCCGGGTGCCGAGGGCGCCCAGATGGAGGGCTCCAAGCTGTTCTCCAAGCAGCTCATGGAACGTGCGGGCATTCCGACGGCAGCCTATGGTTCGTTTACCGACGAGGCTTCGGCTCTCGCCTACGTGCGCGAGCAGGGCGCCCCGCTGGTCGTGAAGGCCGACGGCCTTGCCGCGGGCAAGGGCGTTATCGTGGCGACCGAACTTGAGCAGGCCGAGGAGGCCGTGCGCGAGTGCTTTGGCGGCACCTTTGGCGATGCCGGCAATACCGTGGTCATCGAGGAGATGCTGACCGGCCCCGAGTGCTCGCTGTTGGCCTTTACCGACGGCAAGACCGTGCGCCCCATGGCCACCTCGCAGGACCACAAGCGCGCGCTCGAGGGCGACAAGGGCCCCAACACCGGCGGCATGGGCGTCTACAGCCCGGTGCCCATCGTGACCGACGAGGAGCACGCCACCATGGTGAAGGTCATGGAGCAGACCGTGGCCGAGCTTGCTGCCGAGGGTATCGACTACCGCGGCTGCCTGTACGGCGGCTTTATGCTCACGCCTGCCGGTCCCAAGGTACTGGAGTTCAATGCCCGCTTTGGCGACCCCGAGACGCAGGTCGTGCTGCCGCGCCTTAAGAATGACCTGGTCGAGGTCATGCTGGCTTGTGCCAACTGCGAGCTCGATCAGATTGAGCTCGACTGGCGTGACGAGTGGGCCGTGGCCGTTGTCCTGACGAGCGCGGGTTATCCCGGCAGCTACGAGAAGGGCAAGGTCATCACCGGTATCGCCGATGCCGAGGCCATGGAGAACGTGACCGTGTACCACGCGGGCACTGCCGTGGTGGACGGCCAGCTCGTGACCAATGGTGGCCGCGTGCTTGCCGTGACCGCTCTGGGCGACACGTTCGAGAACGCTCGCAACCTTGCCTACGAGGCCTGCGAGAAGATTGATTTTGAGGGCAAGACCCTGCGTCACGACATCGGCCTGCGCGCGCTGCGCGGCCGCGACGCCTGGGATGCCTAAAATCCGAGAGGAATGAGACGGATGGACGAGAAGAACGAAGAGCTCGTGGACGCGCAGATCGTCGAAGAGGACAGCCGCATGTATGGGCACGCCGAGGGCGAGCCTGGTGGCGAGGTCGCTGACGAGCCGGCACTGGTGCTGGGCGACGACGACCCGCACGATGCCGAGCTGCACGAGAAGATTCTTTCGGAGGAGTGCGCCTGGAAGGGCAAGATCCTTGACGTCCACCGTCTTGAGGTTGAGCTGCCCAACGGTCACCGCAGCGCCCGCGATATCGTTCGCCATCCGGGTGCGGCGGCCGTTGTGGCACTGACCGAGAGCGGCAAGATCGTACTGGTGCGTCAGTACCGCACCGCCATCGACCGCGTGACGGTCGAGATTCCCGCCGGCAAGCTCGATCCAGGCGAGGACCCGCTCGATTGCGCCAAGCGCGAACTGCACGAGGAGACGGGCTTTAGGGCTGGTCGTATTCGCTTTTTGACGTCGATTGTCACGTCCTGCGGTTTTTGCGATGAGATCATCCACATCTACTTGGCCACCAAGCTCGAGTTTGATGCGCCCAACCCCGATGATGACGAGTTTGTCAACGTGGACCTGGTGCCGCTGCACGAGCTGATCGACGCCGTGCTCGACGGCAAGATCGAAGACGCCAAGACCGTCGTGGGCGCCTTGGCCTGCGATAGCATCGCGCACCGCTTAGGTGGGGCCGAGCTGTAACGAGCGGGAATAGCCCTGGGACAAGAACTACTGATTACTTTGTCCCAGGGCCTTATGTTGCTGATATTTCTTTGAGGATCACATGTTTAAGAGGTTTCTTTCGTATTACGAGCCCCAGATGGGGCTTTTTGTTGCTGATACTGTTTGTGCTCTGGTGCTTGCCGCCATTGACCTGGCGTTCCCCATTATCCTGCGCAATTTGACCGGTGGGCTGTTTACTCAGGGTCAGGCTGCTATTATGCAGGCGCTCGGCATGATCGCGGTGGGCTTGGTGCTGATGTATGCCGTCCGCTGCGCCTGCCGCTATTTTGTGAGCTATTGGGGTCACGTGATGGGCGCGCGTATGGAGTCCAAAATGCGCGAGGACCTGTTTGACCAGTATGAGCGCTTTAGCTTTGCATACTTCGACCGCAACAGCTCGGGCGACATGATGAGCCGCGTGGTCAACGACCTGTTCGATATCTGCGAGGCGGCGCACCACGTGCCCGAGTGGATCATCATCTGCGGCATCGAGATCATCGGCTCGTTTGTGATCCTCTTTACCATTGCCCCGGTGCTGGCGCTCGCCATGGCCGTGGTGACGGCGGCGTTTGCGGTCATCATGTTTTGGCAGAACATGCGTATGCGCGAGGTTTTTAGCGACAACCGCAAAAAGATCAGCGGCATCAATGCGCAGCTGCAGGATTCGCTTGCGGGCATGCGCGTAGTCAAGAGCTTTGCCAACGAGGAGACCGAGCGCGCCAAGTTCCGTGCCTCTAACGATCGCTACCTTTCGTCCAAGGAGAACATGTATCACGCCATGGGCGTCTATACCGCGACGTATGGCCTGCTCTCGGGTGTGCTCTATGTGATCGTGGTGCTGCTGGGCGGCTGGCTGGTCGCCCAGGGACAGCTGCAGGCGGTCGATATGGCGACCTTTGCACTCTATATTTCGCTGTTCTGCACGCCGCTCGAGACACTCGTCAATTCGGCCGAAACGTATCAGAAGGCTATCGCCGGCTTTAAACGTATGGACGAGGTGCTCTCGACCGCGCCGGATATCCAGGACAAGCCGGGCGCTACGGATCTGCAGGTGACTGCCGGCGCCGTGGAGTATCACGACGTGTGCTTTAACTACGAGGATGTCGAGCTGGGCGAGGGCTATGCCGACGAGCGTCCCGTTATCGACCATATGAATCTGTCCATCAAGCCCGGGCAGACCATCGCGCTGGTTGGCCCTTCGGGCGGTGGCAAGTCCACGACCTGTTCGCTGCTGCCGCGCTTTTATGACGTGGCTGCCGGATCCATTAGCATCGACGGCCAGGACGTGCGCGATGTGACGCAGCAGAGCCTGCGCCGCGCCATCGGCCTGGTGCAGCAGGATGTCTATCTATTTGACGGTACGATTGGCGAGAACATCGCCTACGGCAAGCCGGGCGCCACGGCAGAAGAGATCGCCGAGGCCGCCCGTCGCGCCAACATCGATGCCTTTATCGAGTCGCTTCCGCAGGGCTACGACACCGTGGTGGGCGAGCGCGGCAGCCGTCTTTCGGGCGGACAGAAGCAGCGCGTTGCCATCGCGCGCGTGTTTCTCAAGAACCCCAAGATCCTGATTTTGGACGAGGCGACGAGTGCTTTGGATAACGAGAGCGAGGAGGCGGTGCAGGAGTCACTCGAAGAGCTGGCACGCGGCCGCACCACGATTATTATCGCCCACCGTCTTTCGACCATTAAGCATGCCGATGAGATTGCGACCGTTGAGCATGGTCGCGTTGTGGAGCGTGGCACGCACGAGGAGCTTCTCGCCCGTGGCGGCACCTATGCCCGTTACTATCGAATGCAGTTCGAAGGTGCGCGTGCGCACGAGCTCGACTGATTGATATGACAGGAAGTTTATGGCTGACAAGAACCCTTTGACTCCGGAAGAAGTGACGGAGTTATTCTCCGAAATCGATGCATCCGGCGTCTTGGATCCCACGCTCGCCAAAAAGCGTACCGAGCGCATGCGTGAGAAGGAGGCTGCGGCCAAGCGCGGTGACAAAGCGGCGCTAGCACAGCTGCGCAGCGAGGACCGCGCGAGCCAGGCAAAACATATCGACCCGCTGTCCGAGGACGATCCTTCGGGCTCGCAGGTGAGCCATACCATTACGAAGACCGCGATGGCCGTGGTCATCGGTATTTTGGTGCTGATCGTGGGCATGCAGATCGGCTACGGCGTGATGCGCCGTCTGAATACCGCCAACCTGTCCGAGAGCGTTTCGGTTGATACCGTTTCGACCGCACTCAAGGGTGGACTCGAGTGGGGCAACGGCTTTACGCAGTTCCCGCTCGACTTTACCGTCGATGAAGCCGATGAGCGTACGGGCACGGTCGAGGTGACGGTGTTGGACACATCGTCTGCCAACGAGCTCGAGCTGCTGTCCAACGGGCAGATCCAGGCCGCGGCGCTTGCGACCAACGCGCTGCTCAACGACAAGATCGACCGCGTGGTGTATAACGTTCACGCCTATATCGACGAGGATAGCAACATTCAGCACGATTCCTTCTTTGGCATGTTCCCCGCGCGGGGCCACCAGAGCGCCATTTTGACGTTCGTGTGGACCAAGAGCTCATCCAACGCCACGAGTATCGACTGGAAGATGCGCATCGTGAGTATGGATGACACCATCGCCGAGCGCATTCAGAAGCAGGTGAACTCGGTGTCGTCGTTGATTGAGGACCCGGTGGTGAGCCAGACCAAGATTGACGAGGAAAAGGCCGAGCGTGACCTGGAACATCGTCTGCATGGCCGCGAGATTTTCCGCGGCGGCAAGCCCGATCGCACACCGTCCGAACTGCTGGAGCAGGACAAGAGAAAGTGAGACGTCATCATCCCGCGTGAGCCACAAGCCTCGCGGGATGATTTTTCTGGGACGTCTCTATAGTTTTGTCAACCGCGTGCTTCGCGCCATTTCGGCATGACGCATCCGGGCGCCTGGCGCCCCCGCTTGG
>NZ_JADNNH010000017.1:0-55063 GCF_015556945.1 Collinsella aerofaciens
GCCTGACCCCATATCGTTGGGGCCAGGCCCGATTTTGCCTCTTGACAATGTCCTGCTCATATTAAAAGGAACGTCCCTAACTGCCGGTCAAAAAACGAGCGAGGATCGTGGGGTCCTCGCTCGTTTTTTTGGGCAATGTTTCGACTGCGCCGTTACTTGTCGGCGGCTGCTTTCTTGGTAGTCGACTTCTTCGCGGTCGTCTTCTTGGCGGCAGTTGCTTTCTTGGCCGTCGTCTTCTTGGCCGCCGTCGTCTTCTTGGCCGTGCTCGCCTTGGTCGTGGTCTTGCGGCCGCGGGCGGGCTTCTTCTCCTTGGTCGGGCAGTCCATGTTCACGCAGATGCGCCACGGGCCGCGCGCCGTGTTGACCACCACGATGGGGGCGCCGCACTCGGGGCAGGTCTCACCCGTCGCCTCGAGCTTACCGCGCGCCGGCAGAGGATAGCTCACGCCGCAGTCATCGTAGTTGGTGCAGCGGATAAAGCGCTTGCCACTCTTCTCGCTCTTGTGCGCGATCAGGTCGCCATGGCGTCCGGCCTCGGCGCACACCTTGCACTCGCCCACCTTAAGGTCGGGCTCGTAGTTGGTGGGGCACGTGGGGTTCACGCAAATCTCGAAGGCCTTCTGGCGGAACGGCTGGCACTTAATGCGCGGCGCGCCGCACTCGGGGCACACGGCCGCCTCGCCCTCGAGCGGGCTTACCTTGACGCCGCTCGGCACCGGATAGGTCACATCGCAGTCGGGCCAGCCCATGCAGCCGATAAAGCTGCCGCGGGTCTTGGCGCTCGTCTTCATAACCAGGTCCTTGCCGCACTTGGGGCAAGCGCCCACGCGCGCATCGGCCGTGACGGCGTCGCTGATGGCGTCGCCCAGCTCCTGCGTGTGCTTGAGCAGCTCGTCGAGCACGCCAGCCAGCAGCGCGCGCGAGTGCGTCACGACATGCTCTTCGGTATCCTCGCCGCGCTCCACACGGGTCATGTCGCCATCGAGCTCGCTGGTCATATCGGGGCTCGTGATGCGCGGGGCAAACTGCGACAGTGCATCGATAATGGCGATGCCCAGCTGACTCGGCTCCACGGGATCGTTTTTGAGATAGCGCACGGCGTACAGGCGCTCGATGATGCTCGCGCGCGTGGACTTGGTGCCCAGGCCGCGCTTTTCCATCTCCTGCACGAGCTTGCCCTGGCTGTAGCGCGCGGGCGGCTCGGTCTGCTTGGCCTCGAGCTTAATGTCGAACACGTCGACCGTATCGCCCTGCTCCAGCGGCGGCATCTGCTCGTCGCGCTTGAGTCCGTACGGGTACGCCTCGCGGAAACCCGGGGTCACGAGCACATCGCCCGAAGCCACGAACGACTCGCCGTTCACGTCGAGCTCGAGCTTAGTGTTTTCGATGGTCGCGGGACCCATAAGCGTCGCTAGGAAGCGGCGGGCGATGAGGTCGTAGAGCTTGCGCTGGCCGCCGTCGAGCGTGGACGGATCGCCCTCGCCCGTGGGATAGATAGGCGGGTGGTCGGTGGTCTCGACCTTGCCGCGCGTGGGCTTCATGGGGCCGGCGAGGACCTTTTTGCACACGGGCGCCAGCGCCGGGTTGATCTTTGCAAGGTCACTCACCACAGCGCCCAGATCAAGCGTCGCGGGGTATACGGTATTGTCGACACGCGGGTAGCTGATGAGGCCCGCCATGTAGAGGGACTCGGCGATGCGCATGGTACGCGCAGGCGAGATACCCTCGGCTGCGGCGGCAGCCTGCAGCGAGGTGGTCGCAAACGGCGTGGGCGGCTGCTGCTTGCGCGAGCGCTTGGTCACCGCGGCGACGGTTGCCGTCTTGGCACCGTCAACGTGACCGTACGCCGTCTCAGCAGCATCCTTGTCGGTAAAGCGCGCCGTCTTGTGCGCGATCTTAAAGCGATCGTCCTCGGCAGCGCCTTGCGCGGCGCCCATGCCGCGAATCTGCCAATAGTCCTCGGGCACAAACGCCATGCGCTCGCGTTCGCGCTCGACCACCAGGGCAAGCGTCGGCGTCTGCACGCGGCCGGCGGAACGCACGTTGCCAAAGCCGCCAAACTTGGCGAGCGTCAGGTAGCGCGTGAGCACCGCACCCCAAATGAGGTCGATGTGCTGACGGCTCTCGCCGGCGTCGGCCAGGTTCTGGTCGAGCGAGACAAGGTTATCGAAGGCCTGCGTGATCTCGGCCTTGGTAAACGAAGAATACTGGGCGCGGGCGACCGGCAAGTCGGGCGCCACCTCGCGCACCTTGTTGAGGGCGTCCGAACCGATCAGCTCGCCCTCGCGATCGAAGTCCGTGGCGATGATGACGCTGTCGGACTTTTTGGCGAGGTTCTTAAGCGAGCGGATGAGTTCCTTCTCGGCCGGCAGCTTAATGACGGGTGCCCAGGTGAGATACGGCAGACTCTCGAGCTTCCAGCCCTTGATGGAGATGCCGTCGGCAAGAAACGGCTTGCGTTTGGTGTCGTAGGGCGGGCGTGCCAGGCCATCGGGCATGTCGGCCGGTAGCATCTCGCCGTCCTCGGTAACCGAATACCAGCCCAGCTTTTTATCGAACAGCACGCTGTCGCAAAAATCGGGCGCAAGGATGTGACCGGCCAGGCCGATGGTCACGCACTCCTCGCCCTTCCACTCAAAACGGTAGATTGCGGTGTTGTACACCTTGTCCTTTTTGGGTTTGCCCGTGGACAGACGCTCGGCAATCTGACGCGCGGCGTCGTTTTTCTCTGCGATGATGAGCTTCAAAAGAGGCTCCTATCTCGTGTCTCTGCGGCTACGCCCGCCCGTATGGCGGCCGATTTACGCCCTTGCTTGCTCGATCTGCCCGATGAGCCAATCGCACCAGGCATCCATGCCCTCGCCCTTGCGCGCGCTCACGGCAAACCGCGGCGCCTGCGGATTGAGGTCATCGAGTGTCCTAGTATACCTATCCATGTCAAAATCGAAAGCCGGGGCCACGTCGACCTTATTGAGCAGCTGCGCGCCGGCGTGCTGGAAGATGCCCGGGTACTTGATGGGCTTGTCGTCGCCCTCGGGCACCGAGAGAATCATGATGGACAGGTTCTCGCCCAGGTCAAAGTCGACCGGGCAGACCAGGTTGCCCACGTTTTCGATAAAGATGACGTCGATATTTTGAAGACCCACCGCCTGGTCGAACGCGTCAACGGCCTCCATGATCATGTTGCCCTCGAGGTGGCACAGGCCACCCGTGTTGATCTGGATGGCGGGCATGCCGGCTTCCTTCATGGTGATGGCGTCGACATCCGAGGCAATATCGCCCTCGATGACGGCACAGCGCAGGCCAGCCTTGTCGCGCAGGCGCTCGTTGGTGCCCAGGATCGTGGTGGTCTTGCCCGAACCGGGGCTCGACAGCACATTGATCACATAGGTGTTTGTCTCTTTAAATCGCTGTCGCAGCTGATCTGCCAGGCGCTCGTTGCGCGACAGAATCGGCGACGCGATATCAATCGTTTTCTCAGCCATACTCGGCACTCCTTACTTTGGCCCCTTTATACCCCATCACCAGATGGCTAGCGGGCTAATCGTCGGGGGTTTCGATTTCGATACTTGCGATGTCGAGCTCGCGGCCGTGCAGCAGACGCACGTTGGCGCCGCCACATTGGGGACAGCGGCAATGGAAGCGATCGTGCTCAAAGACCTCCCCGCAGTCCAGACACTCGCTTTGTGGATGGACTTCCTCCACGGCAAGCTCGCAGCCTCGCGTGAGCGGGTCCTCATCGCGAAATGTCTCCCACGCAAAGTCGAGCGCCTCGCGCACAACTTCGGTCATATCCCCGATACGCAGCGTTACCAAAACGGCGCGCGAGGCCCCCGCCCCACGCGCCGCGCGAATCACTGTATCGAGTATGCCGTTGACAATGCCAACCTCGTGCATACCGATTTACTCCTCGTCGTCCTCATCGTCCGAGAACAGGTCCAGACGGCTCACAAACAAGCCCTCCTTGCCCTCGCGCGCGGTAATGACCACGCGGGCAATGGCGAGCGAAATCTCGTAGAGCGAGAGCAGGGCACCATACATGAGGCCCAGCGTAACGGGCGAGCCGTCGGGCGTAATCACAGCCGAGCCCACAAGCAGGCCCACGTACACGTAGCGCCAGGCGCCGCGGAAGGCCGCGTAGGACACGATGTGGAAGACGGACAGGTAGAAGATGATAAGCGGCAGCTCAAACGCCACGCCAAAGCCGATCATAAAGAGCAGCTCCATGTTGACGTAGTTCTCCAGGTCGGGCAGCGCCGTGGCGACGGCCGAGGTCTCGCCGATAAGCCACTCAAAGCCCGCCGGGATGATGATGAAATAGCAGAAGATGGCGCCCAGGAAGAACAGCACCGTCGAGGCGAGCACCGTGGGCACGACCCATTTGCGCTCGTTGGGACGCAGCGCCGGCAGGAAAAATGCTAGAATCTGCCAGATGATCATGGGCGTGCACATGACCACGGCCATCTTGATGGCCAGCGAGAAGCGCAGGCCAAAGCCGCCGAGCGTGGTGGTGATGTAGAACTTACCGTCCGGCACAAAGGAGCGGATGGGGTCTTCCAGGATGTCGAGCACCACGGGCGTGGCGAAATACAGCACGATGGCGGCGGCAAACACCGACACGACCACGATAGTCAGGCGGCGACGGAGCTCTCCCAGGTGATCGAAGAGCGGCATACGCGCAGGTCCGATAGGCATTACTCATCGCCTCCCTTCGGGGCGTCGGCGGCAGCGGCGTCGTCCTCGGCCTCGAGTTCGCGAGCGAGCTGGTCGACGACGGCCTTGCGCTTGCGGGGACGACGGGCGTAGAGGTCAGCCGTCGTGGGCTCTGCCGGCTCGGGCTCCGGCTCTGCAGCAGGCTCGGGCTCGACGACAAGCTCGGCGGCAGCGGCAGACTCGGCACCCTCGGCCTCGGACTCCTCAGCAGCACCCTCGCCCTCGGCGGCAGCCTCACTCGCGGCCTTCTCGGCAGCAAGACGGGCGCGACGCTCGGCAAAGGTCTCCTTCTTTGCGGGCGCAGCCGTCTCAACGGCATCCTCGTCTGCATCGGAATCGTCATCGACGGCAGCCTTCTTGGGCTTGACCGGGGCCGACGCGGCCTCGCTCACCGGATCGATTATCTCGGACTGAACAACGGCCGTCATCTTTTCCTGCGTCTCGCGGAACTGACGGATGGCACGGCCGATCGTGCGGCCCATCTGTGGGAGCTTATCCGGGCCAAACAGCAAAAAGCCGAAGACCACGATGATCGCGAGCTCACCCTCTCCAATACCAAACACACATACCTCCAAGGCTCGATGTGAGTCGAGCCCGCACCGCGCCATTCGGCCGGAACTCGTCTATTCATTCGGTCAAGTATAGCGCCCGGACGCCAAAACGTCCGAGCGCATCACAAACATATGCCAAACGGCACGCCCTTTTGGGGGCAAAGATTATGCAGCGGTGATCGAAATCTCCTGGTCGACACCCAACAGCTGGACCACGCGCATCACCGGGGGCTGCACATTGGTGCAGCTAAAGCGCTTGCCGTGGTCGACCGCGTGGTGCGCGGCGCCCACGAGCACGCCAATGCCCGTCGAATCGATGTAGCTCACCTGGGCAAAATCGAGCTCAACGGCCTCAGTGGGCTGCTCGAGCGCCAGGTCGATGGCATTACGCAGGCTATCGGCGTTAGAGATATCGATCTCGCCGGTTACCTTAATGGTGTAGAGCTCTGGCGTGGGGTTGGTGGAAATACCCAAATCCATGTATACGCTCCTTTACGTATCGAAAGTGCGGATAGTACTGGAAGCCGCGCGTTAGGCGCGCTCGGCACGCGCAAGCTCGGCAGCGACGAGCTTGACGGCCAGCACCAGCACATCGAGCGCGGCCTCCAGGTCCTCGACCGTGGGATAGCTCGGCGCGATGCGGATGTTGGTATCGCGCGGATCCTTGCCATAGGGCCAGGTAGCACCGGCCGGCGTGAGCTTGACGCCCAGGTCGGCGCACAGCGCGGCGACCTTTTGGGCCGAGCCCTCGGGACCATCGAAGCTTACAAAGTAGCCGCCGCGGGGATGCGTCCAGGTGGCGCAGCCCGTGCCGCCCAGGCCCTCGGTGAGCTTGCGCTCAACGGCCTCAAAGCGCGGACGCAAAAACTCGGCATGCTTTTTCATGTGCTCCTTGACCGCCTCGATGGTGGGAAGGAAACGCACGTGACGCAGTTGGTTGAGCTTATCGGCGCTGATGAGGCCGGCCTTCAGGCGCTTGGAGAACTCCGCGATAACCGCGGGGCTCGCACCGATAAAGCCGATACCGGCACCCGGGAAAGTGATCTTGGACGTCGAGGCGAATGCCACCACGCGGTCCTCGGTGCCCGCCGTGCGGGCAAGATCGAAGATGTTGGCGAGCTCGTCGGTCTCGTCGTACAGGTCGTGCACGCAGTAGGCGTTGTCCCAGAAGATGCGGAAATCGGGTGCGGCCGTGGGCATCTCAATCAGGCGGCGCACAGTGTCCTCGCTAAAGGTGATGCCCGTGGGGTTGGAATACTTGGGTACGCACCAGATGCCCTTGATGGAATCGTCGGCGGCGACGAGGCGCTCGACCTCGTCCATGTCGGGGCCGTTGTCGGTCATCGCGACGGGGACGTTCTCGATACCCAGATCGGCGGTGATGCCAAAGTGGCGGTCGTAGCCGGGAACCGGGCACAGGAACTTGACCTTCTTGCCGTCGTGCGCGGCCTCGTAAGCCTCCCAAGGGTCGCTACCACATGAGCCGCAACGCCAGAACATACCGGCGATATCGTGCTCGATCAGCAAGCTCGACGAGCCCAGCACGAGCGTCTGCTCGGCGGGGCAACCCAGGAACTCCCCCGCTAGCTTGCGTGCCGAGGGAATGCCCTCAAAGCAGCCGTAGTTGGAGCAGTCGACGTTGCCGTCGTGCAAATCGGCGTCGGCGTTGAGGATATCGAGCATGGGGCGCGAGATGTCCACCTGGGCGGGCGATGGCTTGCCGCGGGCCATATCGAGCGCCAGGCCCTTGGCCTTGACCTCGGCGACCTCGGCCTTGAGCGCCTCGATGGCGGCATCGAGTTCGGTGGTTTCCATCTTCTGGTAGATCGTCTGCATGGGTGCGACCTTTCACGAAGCGGTACGTTGCAATTCTTCTAAGTATAGACCGCCACCGTCGCAACGTTATGAAGCCGTGATAGATTAAGTCCATCGCAATGAATTACGAATCGCCGCGCATGCCGGCGTGGGGCGCCCAAGGAGGCACTATGGAGTACGGATCGTTCCAAGCCGAGGAATTCGGCGACCTACAGCGCCTGGTCGATGGGCTGTTTTACGACCACCACGCCATCGACCGCCTGGATCTCATCGTACAGGCAGAAATCTTGGACCTGGCGCCCGACCTCATGGAAATCGTGAACCTTTTGCCGCCCGGCTACTACGACCGCCAATCGCTTTGCGACCAGCTCAACTCCGCCTTGGCCGCCCACGGCTGGGGCGCCGTCTACGGCACCGTGGAATAAACCTAGTCATTTAAGAACGTCCCCAATGACTAAAACGCCGCTTGTGATGGTGTTCACAGGCGGCGTTTTCAAACTTGTATGTGCTTTTACTTGTCCTTGGGCGCGGGGTGCTTGCAGATCACACTCATGTAGATCATGCCAAGTACGGCCGCGGTGACAGAGCCGGCGAGAATAGCGGCCTTGGCAGCCAGAACCTCAAACTGGGCCGTCGGGAAGGCGAGGCCGCTGATGAGAATCGACATGGTAAAGCCGATACCGCCCAGAATGCCCACGCCGGCAATCATATGCCAGTTGACATTGTGCGGCAGCTCGCAGGCCTTGAGCTTGACCAAGGCGAACGTCATGCCAAAGATACCGATCGGCTTACCCAGCAGCATGCCAAAGTACACGCCGAGCGTCACCGGGTCGGTGAGCAGCGTGCTCATGTCCACGCCCACTAGGCGAACCTGTGCGTTGACGAACGCAAAGATCGGCAGGATCACAAAGTTGACCGGCGTGGAGATCAGGCGCTCCATGCGGATGAGCGGCGGGGTCACGCGGTGCATGACGCGCTCGACTTTGGTGGTCGAGACGGTAAAGTCATGCTGGCCCAGGATGTGCGCCTCGTCGTCGTAGCGGTCATCGAGCAGCGGCAAGCACTCGCCCAGCCAATCGGTGAGGCTATCAAGCTTAACACCGCACTTGGCCGGGATGGTGAAGGCCAGGATGACGCCAGCAAGCGTAGCGTGCACGCCGCTCTTGAACATGCAGAACCACAACAGCAGGCCCAGTACCGAATACGGGGCAAGGCGGTAATGCTGCGTCTTGTTGAGCCACACGAGCGCACAGGTCACAAGCGCGGCGGCGCCCAACCAAAACGGATTGGGGCTCTGACCGTAGAAGATGGCGATGGCGGCGATGGAGATGAGGTCGTCGGCGATGGCGAGCGTCGAGAAGAACACGCGCACGCCGTTGGGCACGCGGTTGCCCAAAAGCGACAGCACGCCCAGCGCAAAGGCAATATCGGTTGCCATGGGAATGGCCCAGCCGTTGTGCGCGCCGGCATGGTTAAAGATCAGATAGATGCAGGCGGGAACGACGACGCCGCCCACGGCCGCCAGCATGGGAAGCATAGCCTGGCGCGGGTTTTTGAGCTCGCCAACTGTCATCTCGTACTTGAGCTCAATGCCCACCAACAAAAAGAAAATCGCCATGAGGAAGTCGTTGACGAATAGCTCAACGGTGAGACCGGCCGTAAGGTTGCCCAGACCCACATACAGCGGGGTCTCCAAAAAGTGATGGATGGCCTCGTAGGCATCGGTATTGGCGCAAATGACGGCGGCGATGGCGGCGAAGACCATGACGGCGGCGGAAATCGTGCCGTTCTCGGCGATGCGCTCCCAAATGTCATGGCGCTCAAAACGCTTGCGCTCACGGACGTTGAACAGCTGCTCGGGTGCTGCCATGGGCGGCTCCTTTCACGGGAAAGCTCCCGTCTTAAAAAAGCACGGCCCGCCCAAGTGGCGGCGCCGCGCTCTAACGTATTACGCTTGCATCTAGCCTACCCTGCACGACAAGCACGCAGGCGTGGCCGAAAAGCGGAACCACAGGTTGAACATTATTTGTTCAACGGCACGGGCACGCCTGTCCAAGAGACGACACGGCGCCGTGCACAAAAAACGACCGGAGCGCGGGGCGTCCGCGGTCCGGTCGTGGCGTTTGGTCAACTAAACCTAGCAGGCGGCCATGATGGGGGCAGCGACCTGCTTCTTACGGGAGAGGACGCCCGGCATCCAGACGCCGTCGTGCTCGTCGGCAATGCCCAAGCCCTTCTGAGCGGCCTCGGTCTCGCCCTCGAGCAGGACCTGCGAGCCTTCCTCCATGATGTCGGTGATGCACAGAACGATGCCGTCGGCACCCTTCTCGGCGGCGTAGGCGCGCATGGCCTCGCGAATCTCGTCGATCATGCCGAGTGCGCGGGTCTTGTCGACGGTCTCGTACTGGCCGATGAGCAGCTTCTTACCAGCGGGCTCGAACATCTTGATGTCGTTGCCGACCATCTCGGCTGCGGTGAAGGAGCCGGACGGACGGGTGAGGAAGACCTCCATGCCAAACTTGACCGGGTCGACGCCCACCTGCTCGCCGAGCTTGGCGGCGACGGCGCGGTCGACATCGGTGGTGGTGGGGCTCTTGAGCATGAGCATGTCGGTCATCATGGCCGAGAGCAGCAGCTTGGCCTGGACGTCGGAAAGCTCAACGCCGAGCACGCCGGCGAGCTTGGTGACGATGGTGCAGCTGGAGCCCCAGGGCAGGCAGATGTAGTGCAGCGGGCCGGCGGTCTCGAAGTCGCCGATGCGGTGATGATCGACAACGCCAAAGACCGTGGCGTCCTTAAGGCCGGCGACGGACTGGGCAGACTCGTTGTGGTCGGTGAGGACGACGAGCTGACCGGCCTCGACGGACTCGATCACGCGGGGCTCGGCGATGCCGGCGTCGGCGAGCAGCTTGGCGGACTCGGCCGGAAGCTGACCAAGGGTGCAGGCCTCGTAGGTGTTGCCGGCATACTCAACCTGGTTGAGCAGCTGGGACAGGACGACGGCGCTCATGATGGCGTCGTTATCGGGGTTCTGGTGACCAAAGACAAGAACGTTTGCCATGGATATCCTCCACTTGATATGTGTACTTGGACGTAGCTATGGTAGCACGCCGATGCCGAGCCTTCGCAGACGGAAGGGCCACGGTATATTTTGGGGCGCAGGCACGGGGGCCAAGGCTGTCCCTTTTGCACCATGTTGGTGCAAAGTAACCTGTCCCCCTTGCACCAGCTATTTACCGGCGGCGCGCAGGGCTACGTAGGCGGCACCGATGATGCCGGCGTCGTTTCCGAGCGAAGCGACCTTAATGGGCGTCTCGCGCGAGGCAGAAAGCGCGTAGCGCTGGAAATGCTCACGAACTGCGTCGAGGTAGACATCGGCCGAAGCGGACGCGCCGCCACCGATCAGGAACATCTCGGGGTCGACCACGTTGGCAATGAGCGCCAGGGCACGGCCGAGATAGTCGGCCATGGTATCGGCCGCGGCAAGCGCGAGCTTGTCGCCCTCGCGGCAGGCCTGGAACACGTCCTTGGAATCGGAGGGGCCGGTGAGCTCGATGGGGTCGACGCCCGCCTTCTTGCACTCGGCAAGGTAGTTGCTCACCACGCCGGTGGCGCTGGAATACTGCTCCAGGTGGCCATGGCCGCCGCAGCCGCAGGTGCGCTCCTCAGCCGGGTTCAGGCACATGTGGCCGATCTCGCCGCCAGCACCCACAACGCCCGATACCACATCGCCGTTAACGATAACGCCGCCGCCCACGCCGGTACCGATGGTGACCATAACCACGTTCTGCACGCCCTTGGCAGAACCGAGCCAGGCCTCGCCCATGGCAGCGGCGTTGGCATCGTTCTCATACTTAACGACCGCATCGGGGCAGTGCTCCTGAATGGCGACCCTCAGCTCGGGCAGGTTAATGGCAATGTTGGCCTTGACCTTGGCATCGCCCGACGCCGGGATGGGACACGGAACGGCCAGGCCAATGCCCGCCACAAAGGCACGCGGAATCTGTGCCTTGGCGACCACCTGGTCGATAGCCTCGGTCACCGCGGCAAAGCCCGCAGCGTCAACGATAGGAGGCGTGGGCACGCTGGCCTTGGCAAGCAGGTTGCCGTCCTCGTCGAACAGGCCCTCCTTAACCGAAGTGCCGCCGACGTCGATGCCGATGTAGTACTGCTTAGGTTCCATGGGAGCCCGCCTTTCTCGTTTAAACATTGCCTGTATGGTACCGCTCCCAAGGCAAAAACCTACCAAAAAGGGACAGGTTTGTTTTGGCAGGTTTTATCTGGGGTAACGCAATTGGCTGCCCAACAGGCCGCGCAAGACCATCCCCAAAAATAAAGGCGCCGGGAGGCGGAGGCTCCCGGCGCCCGTCAAAGGGACTATGTTGTCTGTTGGACCGCACGGTCCGTCGCGGCGATAACGCCGACTAGGCCTGAAGTGCCTGCAGCTGCTTGTGAACCTCGATGAGCTCCGTCGCCATGACGCGCATGGTCTCGGTGCCGGCCATCTGGTCCTCGGCATGCAGCAAAATCAACGGGGCCTCGCCGTTACGTTCGCCGTTGGCCTCCTTCTTCAGAAGCCCCATGTGAACATCGTGGCCACCGTTATAGGCCTCGTCGCCCTGCTTGATAAGCTCCTCGGCGGCGTCAAAATCGCCCTCCTTGGCCTTTTGCACGGCATTGATGTACATGCTCTTGGCGGTACCGACGTAGCTGATGATCTCAAAGCAGGTCATCTGCAGTTCGTTCATATCCTCCATGCAGAGCACCTAGCCCATCACGCTGACGCAGTGGTCGATGATGCCGGCAGCGTTCATGCGGCCGTAGTCGACCATGTTGATGACCTCGACCGGAAAACGACCGGCGGCCTCCTTCTCAAAATCGCCCTTGGTGTAGCCGATCTGCGGACCAAGCAGCAACATGTCGCACTCGTCCAGGTGATCGTGGGCCTCGTTCATGGGACGAGCCTCGACCTCAATATCCAGACCACGGTTTGCAACCTCGGCCTGCATCTTCTGGACCAGCAGGCTCGTGGACATACCGGCATTGCAGCAGAGCATGATCTTCTTCATGGTTTCCTCCTTATAACTGCGCGGCGCGCAGACGACAACTGGTTTTATTCCTTGCGGCTATTGTGCCCACCCCCCCCCGCATCTTTACACAAGGGAGAGAGCTGCGGGCACCGGCGCCGCGTACCGGCGCCCGCAAAGGTGAAAGGGACGAACGTTAGGCGTTCTACTCGGCGAGAGCCTCCTGCTTGGCGATTGCCTTCTCGGAAATCTTCATAAAGGGCAGGTAGACGGCCATGCCAATGACAATCTCGATAGCCTGCCACACGCCAGCGCGCCAGTCAAAGCCCGTAGCGAGCAGGGCATTGATGACGGGAGGCATGGTCCAGGGCACCTGGGCGATGCAGGGGCTGATGATGCCTGCGCAGGTAAGGCCATAGGTGATGCCGATGAACAGGTCGGGAAGGAGGACAAACGGGATCATGAGCGGCAGGTTGTACACGATGGGGTAACCGTAGATAACCGGCTCGTTGATGTTGAACAGACCAGGCAGGATAGCCATCTTGGAAACGGTCTCGGAAGCCTTGTTTTTGGAGAACAGGAGCGTGTCGAGCAGGAGCATGAGGGTGCAGCCCGAGCCGCCGATGAGGGCGAAGCTGTTAACGATCTGCATGTTCATGTAGTGATCGGGCTGGATGGTGCCACCGGCGGCAAAGGTAGCCATGTTGTCGACGATGAGCATGGTCAGGATCGGCTCGACGGTAGCGCCAGAGATGGTGGACTGGTGAATACCGACGCAGAACAGCAGGTTAGCAAGGGTGTAGATGAGGATAACAGCCCACGGACCAGCGTTCATGATGCTCTTGAGCGGGTTGGAGATGCACGTGGAGATGATGGTGCACAGATCGGTGCCGGCGCCCACGGCGAGCAGGGCTGCGGCAAGAGCGAAGACCGCGAGGTTAAGCAGCATCGGAATCATGACGTTGAAGGAGTTGGAGACCGCGGGAGGCACGCCCTCGCCCAGCTTAACCTTGAGCTTCTCGACGCCAGAAATCTTGATGAAGAGCGAGACGGAAAGTAGGGCGATGATAATAGCCGAGAACAGACCGTTGGTGCCGGTGTTGGCAGTCGAAAGGGCGCCCGTGACCTCGGCGGAGGTGATCTTGTCGGTGAGCAGTGGGCTCGTGGCGGCAAGCGTGGCGGTGATCTGCTGCGGCATCATGATGACGAAGGCAGAGATAGCGACGACCATGCAAGCAAGCGGATTATCGAAGCGCTTGTTCTTAGCGAGGCTGTAGCCAATCAATCCGGCCAAGATAATGGCAGAAACGTTGAGGGTGCCCAGCGTAATCGCCGAACCCCACGTCTGAAGGTTGGCAAGGCCCGCCGCATCGAGCGGGAACAGAGGGAACACGACGTTGTTAATAAGAACCGCGATACCCGCAAGGATATAGAGCGGCGTGATGGTCGCGAAGGCGTCACGCAGGGAACGCAGGTGAACCTGGTTTCCCACCTTCGCAGAGACCTCGGCAAACTTGTCGAGGAAGCTCTTTCCGTTGTCACTGGCCATGATTGCTCCTAACTTTCAAATCCGGCCTTTTCCTATGCGCACGGTGGTCTGTCGCCCTCTGCCACCAGATGTGCCATGTGTTGCGCGCGGCGGCGCGCGGTCTGGACGTTCGTCCGGTCGCTAAACAACCACGTGGGTCGTGGCGACCTGTTTGAGCCAGGCCGCCGACTTCTTAAGACGGCGCTTATAGCCATCCATCAGATCGACCTCGACAAAGCCATAGCGATTCTTAAAGGCATTGGCCCAAGACCAGTTATCGATGACGGCCCAATAATGGTATCCGCGGCACTTGGCGCCCTCGTCGATGGCCTTGGCCACCCACTCCAGGTGCTGACGTACAAAGTCGACGCGGTAGTCATCCTGGATGGTTCCTTCGGCGTCACGGTTCTTGTATTCGTCCATGATGCCGATGCCGTTCTCGGAAACGAACCACTCAAGATCGGGGTAGTTCTTAGCGCAGTCCATGCCAAAGTCGTAGAGGCCCTGCGGGTAGATCTCCCAGCCGCGGCTCTCGTTCATAACGGCGTCGGGCCATACGTACTCGTCGGCAAAGTGCGGCAGGCCGTACTGGTCGACCTTGCTCGCCGGCGCCTGAACACGCGTGGGGTGGTAGTAGTTGCAGCCTAGCCAGTCGACAACACCCTGCTTGAGGATCTCTTGGTCGCCGGCGCGGAACGGGAGCTTAACGCCGCCCTCGGCCAGGCTGTCGAGCACGTCGGCAGGAAGCTCGCCCTTGGTGATGAGGTCGAGCCACCAGCGGTTGTTGATGCCGCTGGTCATGCGCACGGCCTCGAGGTCCGCCTCGCTGGGGTTCTCCTTGGTGTAGACCGGGGTAAAGCAGTTAATCATGCCGATCTTGGCATCGGCGCGAATAGCGCCCTCGTCATAGGCGCGACGATAGTTGGCCACGGCCAGCGCGTGCGCCAGCGAGATGTGATACTGCACGGTGCGGGCGCGGTTGAAGTCGTGGAGCTGCGGGAACCACACGCCCTCCTGATAGCGCTGCTCGGGCTCGACGATGGGCTCGTTAAAGGTGAACCAGTACTTAATCTCCTGGCCAAACTCGTGGAAGGCGACGTCGGCGTAATGTGCGTAAGCCTCGACAACCTCACGGCTCTCCCAGCCGCCACGGTTAAAGAGGTAGGTGGGCATGTCAAAGTGGTACAAGTTGACAAACGGCTCCAAGCCGGCTTCGCGAGAGGCGCGGAACAACTCGTGATACCACGCGGCACCTTCCTCGTTGAGGTTGCCGTCGGCATCGAGCAGACGGCTCCACTGGATGGAAGTGCGATAGGTATCCAGACCCAAGTCCTTCAAAATGCGAAGGTCTTCCTGGTACTTGGCCATAAAGTCATTGCCGGCGTAAGAGCCAACGCGGTTGTAGAACGAACCCAGATCCTGGATGGACCAGGTGTCCCACAGGTTCTCGAGCTTGCCGCCCTGGTTCCACTGACCCTCAGTCTGCGGGCCGGACATAGCAGCGCCAAAGAAGAAGTCGTTGGGCAGCTGATACTGTGCCATCAAAGTCCTCGCTTTCGTGTTCTAGAGCTTCCGGTTGGAGACGGGTTTGCTTTGGCAGGTTATCCGGCGCGGGCGCGCACCGGCCATACCGATATCCAACCCGCCAAAACAAAACCGTCCCCAAACGGTCGATCCTGTTGTGCGGAAGGATTCCGTTCGTTGCTTAAATTATAGCGCCCTAATTTTTAAAAGTAAAGCGTCTTTTTCTTTTTTCTTTCTCGAACTTCTTAGATAAAAGTAATATGGATGCCCTGTTGAGGGTTATACTTACTTTTTGTATTCATATATGTCGGAAAGGAGGTTCCATGATTCCCAAATACGAGGCGATAGCTGCAGATATTCGTCGAAGTATCGAGGATGGCGCTCTTAAACCGGGCGACAAGCTTCCCACCGTCGTTGAGTTCTGCGAGCTCTATAGCGTTTCCAAAATCACCGTCAAACGAGCTATCGAGCAAATCACCGAGGAAGGTCTTATTACCAGCCGGCGCGGATCGGGTACCTACGTTAAGGACACGGCGGGACTTCCCGGCCAGGCGTTTTTCCAGGGCAAAAACGACCGTGCCCAGGGCTTTTCGTATGAGCACCGCGGGGAAAAGGTGACCTCGGTGGTCTACGATTTCTCGATTGTTAATCCACCAGCGGACATCGCAGCCCAGCTGGGAATTGCCGAGGATGACTTTGCCTATCACGTCGTGCGCGTGCGTCAGGCCGATGGGAAGCCCATCGTTATCGAGTACACCTACATGCCCCTCGAGCTGATTCCGGGGCTGAAAAAGAAGGACCTGTACGGATCGGTCTACCATTTCATCCGCGAGCAATGCGGGCTGAAAATTTCGAGCTTCCACCGTACCATTCGCGCCGTGGCAGCAACCGAGGAAGAAGCCGATCGCCTGGACACCAAACCTGGCTCTCCCCTGCTCGAGCTCACCCAGATTGGCTTTTTGGACAGCGGCGCCGCCTTTGAGTATTCGGTCTCGCGCAACGTTGGCGACCGCTTTGAGTTGCACAACGTAACGTTGGCATAGGTTTTTGTAGTCATCCGGGCGCTCGCTTTGAGCTGTTTTGTGCAGCGCCCGCACAACACAATGGGGGTATGAACATGTCCGATTTGATTAAGCTGACGCCGATCTTTCACGAGAAGATCTGGGGCGGCCGCCAGCTCGAAACCGTATTTGGTTACGACATTCCCGATGGTCCCATCGGTGAGTGCTGGGCCATCTCGGCCCACCCCAACGGCGACTGCCAGATCGCTGAGGGCCCGTACGCCGGTCACACGCTGTCATGGCTGTGGGCCGAGCACCGCGAGCTCTTTGGCAACTGCGAGGGCAAGGAGTTCCCGCTGCTCATTAAAATTCTGGACGCCAAGGACGACCTTTCGATCCAGATTCATCCCAACGACGAGTACGCCGCCGAGCACGAGAACGGCAGCCTGGGTAAAACCGAGTGCTGGTACGTGCTGGATTGCGAGCCCGGCGCCACGATCATCGTCGGCCAGCGTGCTAAAGACCGCACTGAGGCCGCACAGATGATCAAGGACGGCCGCTGGGACGACATGCTCAACGTACTACCGATCCACAAGGGCGACTTTTTCCAGATTGATTCCGGTACCGTTCACGCCATCAAGGCCGGCACGCTCATTTTGGAAACGCAGCAGTCGAGCGACGTGACGTATCGTCTGTACGACTATGATCGCCCGGGCACCGACGGCAAACTGCGCCCGCTGCACATTAAGCAGAGCCTCGACTGCATCGACTTTGACGTCCAGGCCCCGGTCGATGGTACCGTGACCGCGCCCGAGGTGGACGGCGTGACCGAGCTCGAGTCCAACCCCTGCTACACCGTCGATCGCGTGCGCGTCGACGGCAGCAAGACCTTGGAGCAGCGCTGGCCCTTCATGTGTCTGTCGGTCATCGACGGCGAAGGCACCATCTGCGGCGACCCCGTCCGCAAGGGAAGCCACCTGCTGGCCCCCAGCACCGTCAGCTCCATCGACCTCGAAGGCAAGATGGAACTGATCATCAGCCACCTCTAGGTCACAACAACAACCAAAACGAAACAAGGGGCTCCCCCGTTCATCAACGGAGGAGCCCCTACTCGTATCTACATTTCAGCCCACCCGGTTCTCCAAATCAAAAAGCGGACGAGCGGAGCGGCGTTCGCAAGCAACGTTACCCAAGGACCTGGGCGGGCGTATGGGACAACATCGATCGCGAGTTCCGCACGCAAAGGAGAGCACTTAATGTGCTCTCCGTCTTGCGCAGGACTGCCCGAGCAGGCGATGTTGCCCCATACGCCCGCCCAGGTCCGCCGGGATCACGACAGTTTGACGATCGGTGCAAAACCTTTCATTAGCTTTTTGGTCTGGCCGGTCTTTTCGAATTGAACCTCGATCATGTCTCCGACGACCGAGATCACGGTACCCGTGCCAAAGGTCTTGTGGCTCACGGTATCGCCTGCGGCAAAGTCCTGCGACGCGCTAGCGCGATCGACCTTGCGCTCCACTGTCGGCGACACCTTAGATGACGGCTTTTTGGCTCGCGGCGCACCCGAACCAAAGGTCGAGGCAACACGGCCGGCGTCGGGCGAGACCCCACGATGGCGCTCGGTCCCGTAGCTGCTGCCGCCAAAGAAATCGTCAAAACTCGATCCACCGCGCGAACCGGAACCGCCGGTCGAGCGCGTATGCGAACCAAACACCTTGCCGCCGTACATATCCGAGCCCATACCCGAGCCAAACGTGCCGTGACGGTCGCCGCGTTTCTCCCAGCCCGTGCCCTCAAAACCGGCAGAACCGATGCCGCTAAACTCGATGTCCTCAAACGGAATCTCGTTGAGGAAGCGCGAGCGCGGGTTGGCAGAGGTCGAGCCGTAGGTGCGACGCGTGGCCGCATAGGTCAGGAACAGGCGCTTGCGAGCGCGCGTGATGGCGACGTAGGCCAAGCGACGCTCCTCCTCGAGCTTGCCCGGATCGTCACTACCGCCAAAGTCGTGCACGTGCGGGAAGATACCCTCCTCCATGCCGGCCACGAACACCGCCGGGAACTCCAGGCCCTTGGCGGAGTGGATGGTCATCATGGTAATGGCATGCGTCTCGCCGGCCAGGGAATCCAAGTCGGAGCGCAGGGCCAGCCACTCCATGAGTGCAGGCAGCGCTTTGCAGGTGAGCGGGCCGTAGGTGCGCTCGATCTCGTCGGCATGCACGGCACCCGCCGGCAGCTCCGTCGGCGCGGCATACGCGTTGCCCGCGATGGCGGCGGCCAGGGCATCCTGCGGAGACAGTGCCGGAGCGGCCAAGCCATCGAGCGGATTAGAGCCCGCGGCATCGCGCGCGCCAACGAGCGCCTCAAACGAAGACGCGGGCGCAGACGGACCGGGCTCGGGCGCAGGCGCGCTCAACACGACGGGCTCGGGCTCGGCGCCGGCAGGCACGTCGGCAACACCGGCTGCGCGCAGCTCTTCTAGGCTCTCGAGCGTACCCTCGATATCCTCGTGCGTCTCCTCAAATTCGGCGGCGACGCCCAGGAATTCCTGGATGTTCTCGGCGCGGCTCTCGGACTCCATGGTGCCCTCGGCGCGGAAAGCCTGCAGCAGGCCCGTCTTATCGACAATCATCTCGACGACGTCCTTGAGCTCGCCGTCCATGCGGCGACCCTCGCGCACCAGAGACACAAAGCTCGACAGGCCATTGCGCACCTTGGCGCTAAACATGCCGGTTTCGGCGCACGCGATCTCGCAAGCCTGGAAGAACGAGCAACGGTTGTCGCGCGCCAGCTGCTCAATCTTTTGGATCGAGGTGGAGCCGATGCCGCGGCGCGGCGTGTTGATGACGCGCTTGACGCTCATCTCGTCTGCCGGGTTCACAATCATCTTGAGGTAGGCCATGACGTCGCGGATCTCGGCACGGTCGAAGAATCGCGTGCCGCCCACGATCTTGTAGGGCACGCCTGCGCGCAGGAACATATCTTCGAGGATACGCGACTGGGCGTTGGTGCGGTAGAACACAGCGATATCGTCGTAACTCGTGCCCTTGGAGTGCAGCTTTTCGATCTCGCCGGCAATCCAGCGGCCCTCGTCGCGCTCATCGCTTGCCTGGAAGGCCTGGATCTTCTCGCCGTCGCCCTCGGCCGTAAACAGACGCTTGTCCTTGCGTTGCGAGTTGTGGCGCACCACGGCGTTGGCGGCGCTCAGGATATGACCCGTAGAGCGGTAGTTCTGCTCCAGCTTAACGGTCTTGCAGTTTTTAAAGTCCTTCTCAAAGTCCAGGATGTTGGTGATGTCGGCGCCGCGCCAGCTATAAATGGACTGGTCATCGTCGCCCACGACCATGAGGTTTTGGTACTTGGCGGCCAGCAGGTTGGCGATCTCGTACTGGACGTGGTTGGTGTCCTGATACTCGTCGACGCTAATGTAGCGGAAACGCTCTTGGTACTTATCGAGCACCTCGGGGCGGGTGCGCAGCAGCTCGAGCGTGCGCACGAGCAGGTCGTCGAAGTCCATAGCGTTGGCGGCGCGCAGGCGGCGTTCCAGCTCCAGGTAGACCTGCGCGGCCTTTTTGTCGTTGGGGCTGTCGGCGGATTTGAGCATGTCCTCGGGGCCGATCATGGCGTTTTTGGCCGAACTGATCTTGCTGCGGATCATATTGATGGGGAATTGCTTTTGCTCGATACCGAGCGCCTGCATAATATCGCGCACCATGCGCTTGGAATCGTCGTCATCGTAGATGGTAAACTGACCGGTGTAGCCCAGCAGATCAGCGTCCTCGCGCAGCATACGCACGCACATGGCATGGAAGGTGCACACCCACATGCCACGGGTGCCGCTGGGAATGAGCGCCGCCAGACGCTCACGCATCTCGGCCGCGGCCTTGTTGGTAAACGTGATGGCAAGGATCTGCCAGGGCTTAACACCCAGGTCGCCGAGCATATGTGCGATGCGGAAGGTCAAGACGCGGGTCTTGCCCGAGCCGGCGCCGGCAAGGACCAGCAACGGACCCTCGGTGGTCAGGACCGCCTCGCGCTGGGCGGGATTAAGGCTGTCGAGGTCGACGAGCGGCTTGGCGGGTTTGGGTGCCGGCGCGGGAGCGTCGTAGATGTCGAGCGGGACGAGCTCGGGCTCCGGCGCAGCGGGGGCGGTGTATGCATCGAGCGGCACGGGTTCCGGCGTGGGCGGCACGGGTACCGCGGCGTTCTTTTCCCAGGGCAAGGGCTGGGTCATGGGCGACTCCTCATCTGACGGACGGCGCGCCTGCGGGCGGCGCCATAGTTTGAGCCGTACCAGTATACCGAGCCGCGCGGACACCGGCGCAAATCACACCACGACTCCGTGCGCCACCGTCAGGCCCGCCCAGCGGATTTGGCGCAATGGGGTCAGGTTAGTCTGCACCACATTGGTGCAAAGAAACCTGGCCCCATTGCACCAATCACGGAGCCACCGATGTCATGGCAACGGTAGCGAGCGGCGGCCAGGGCGAACAAATTGGCATGAAAAGGGGGCGGCATAGACCTTTTGGTCATGCCGCCCCCTTCGAATGACAAGTTGTCTCCCTGGCCGCCGCGCGGCGTCAACCAAGTTACAGGCCGAGCATAGGCTCCAGAACGAAGAAGTATGCGAGCACTACGACGCCCAGGATGATGCGGTAAACACCGAAGCACTTGAAGTCGTGACGGCGGACGAAGCCCATGAGCCACTTGATGGCGATGAGCGACACCACAAAGGCCACAACGCAACCCACGCCCAGGATAGCGACCTCGTTGGCGCCGAACGTACCGCCCTTGATGAAATACTTGACCAGCTTGAGCGCACTCGCGCCAAACATGACAGGGATGGCCAGGAAGAACGTAAACTTGGACGCCACCGAACGCGTGCAGCCCAAAAGCAGGCCGCCGATGATGGTAGAACCGGAGCGAGACGTTCCAGGCACCAGCGAAAGCACCTGGAAGCAGCCGATACCCAGCGCAGTCTTCCAGCTCAGGTCCTCGAGCGTGGCGATGGAGCCAAAGTCCAGATTCTCGTCATCGTCCTCATCCTCAGCGGTAGCCGCGGCGGGCGCCGCAAAGTGCGCACCGGCGGGACGTCCACCCGACACCACAGCACGCGAACCAAACGAACCGGCAACGGCCATTTCCTCGCGCTTGCTCGCGCGCCAGTTCTCGATCACGATAAACAGCACGCCGTACACAATGAGCGCCAGCGCCACGACGGGAGCATTGTAGAAATGCTCCTCCATCCAGTCGTTAAGCGGCAGACCGATCGCCGCGGCGGGAATGCAGCCGAGCACAATCTTGCCCCACAGCACCCAGGTGTCGCGACGGCCCTCCTTGCCCTTGCTGGGCGAGAACGGATTGAGCTCATGGAAGAACAGCACACAGACGGCCAGAATGGCGCCGAGCTGAATCACGACCAGGAACATATTCCAGAACGTCTCGCTCACGTTCATCTTGACGAACTCGTCCACCAAGATCATGTGACCGGTCGACGAAACAGGCAGCCATTCGGTGATGCCCTCGACCAGGCCCATGAAGGCAGATTTTAGAAGCTCGATAATATCCAAAGGGACCCCCTCGTTAGACACCCGCCGATATTGTTCTGCGGACGGTGCGGGCGATGTCCCATTATCAACCGTTCGGGCGCGTCTACGCCTACCCTTACCAAAAAACTCGCCCGTTCACAGAATTGCGAGCGGTCAAACCCAAATCCTTGGGTATAACTGCAACAAGATAAAGTGTCCGGCGGCCAACGCGCCCGCGCCCGCCCGATGCACGAGCCCCGCGCCCGTGCGATAGACCAAGGAGGAAACCATGAACGAGGGCTACACCAAGGTATTTGTTTCACTCGACGGTACTGAGCAGCAGGATTTTGTGCTCGCACGCGCCATCAAGGTCGCCGCGAACAACGGCGCCAAGCTAATCATCGGCCACGTTATCGATTCCACGGCGCTCGAGAGCGCCGGTTCCTATCCGGTCGATCTGGTCAACGGCCTAGAGGAGGCATTTAAGAACTCCATCGCCAAGCAGCTCGAAGAGGCCAAGGCCAATCCCGATATTCCCGAGGTCGAGGTCATGATTCGCGCCGGCCGTATTCGCGAGACGCTCAAGGACGAGATGCTCGACGTGGTTAAGCCCGACCTGGTGCTCTGCGGCGCCCGCGGCCTGTCCTCGATCAAGTATGCGCTGCTGGGTTCGATTTCGACGTTCCTGCTGCGCAATACGGACTGCGACATCTTGGTCGTGAAGTAGGTTCCTTCCCGCCGGCGCAAGGCCTGCGGGGTTATCACGCCGACGTCCTCGCCGCTTCGCGGCTGCGGGATGTCGGCTTAGATAACCCCTCCCGGCCTTGCGCCTTCGTCACCGTACTTCAGCGAGTTGGCTGATAAAAAATGGCGTGCCGCCCTGGTTGGGGCGGCACGTTTTTTATGGGGCGATTCATTTAAATCCTTGCGGCTATATTCACGTTCGGGAACATAGCCGTCCGCACCGCAAGACGGCCCGCCTACTCAAAGTATTGGAACTTGTTGGTTGAGAAGGCAAACGTGACGACAAAGCCTTCACCGGGCTCAGATGCCGCGGTGACGTCGATGCCCATCTTGGAGCACAGGCGCGCCACCAGGTAGAGGCCGATGCCCGTTGCGCGCTTGGTGGTGCGGCCGTTGTCGCCGGTAAAACCCTTCTCGAACACGCGCGGCAGGTCTGCCGCACACACGCCGCAGCCGTTGTCCGCGACGGTAAGCTCGATGCGCTCGCTTGCCAGACCCTCGTCCAGCAACGCACCCGAAAACACGATCTTTGCGCCGTCCTCACGCGCATATTTAATGCTGTTCTGAATGAGCTGGCCCAGAATAAACTCGAGCCACTTCTCGTCGGTAAAGACCTCAAAGTCGAGGTTCTCGCACACCGGGGCCACGTGCGCCGCGATGAGCTCGCGCGCGTTGGCCTTAATCGCGCCCGTCACCAAGGTCTTGAGATCCCAGCGGCGAATCAGGTAGTCCCGCTCCACGACTTCCGAGCGCGCGTAGTACAGCGCCTGGTCGATATAGCGCTCCACGCGAGCCAGCTCGCGACCCAGGTCATCCACGCGCGACAGGTCGTCTTCGCTGCCGTCCAGGTTTTCCAAAATTAGATGGGCCGCCGCCAGGGGCAGCTTGGCCTCGTGGACCCAGCTCTCGATATAGTCGCGATAGTCATCGGTCTGACGCCGGCCTTCGGCAACCTCGTCGCAGGCGGCTTTGCCCACCCGGCGCAAGACCTCGTACTCGAGCTCGCCCTCGGCATAGGTCGGGCATTGCACCATCTCCTGCACCCATGCGGGACTCTCGAGCTCCTCTGCCGCACGCTCCAGCTGGCGCAGAAAACGACGACGGCGCGCGTATTCGATCACGATGCCGAGCATACCAAAGATAAAGGACACGCCAACCGCCACGACCACGATAGAAACGGGTGCACCGGCGACCGTCAGCACAAAGCAGCTCAGCAGCACGCCGCACGTCCACACGGCAACGGAAAGCAGCGCGTCTTTAAAGAACTTGGCAAACGACATAGCCGGCCCCTAGACCGAATAGCCTTGGCCGCGGTGCGTCGTCAAATACCCCTTGATGCCGATTTTTTCGAGCGTGGTGCGCAGGCGGTTGATGTTGACGGTGAGCGTATTGTCGTCCACGAAGGCGTCGGAGTCCCACAGGTCCTGCATGATGGCCGAGCGCGAGACGATCTTGCCCGCACGGCTCAGAAGCAGCGAGAGGATACGCAGCTCGTTTTTGGTGAGCTCGGTGCTGGTGCCCGTTTGTGTGTTGGTGACCATGGAGCGTGCGAGGTCGAGCTCCAGTCCCTTGTGGACGAGCGTGCTGCGCTCGCCCGCCGTCGCGGTGCGACGCAGTAGTGCGTTGATGCGCGCCACGAGCACACGGGCGCTGTAGGGCTTGGGAACAAAGTCGTCCGCACCGAGCGTCATGGCCATGACCTCGTCGATCTCGGTCGTACGCGACGTGAGGACGATGATGGGAACCTCGGATTCGCGGCGAACCTCATGGCAGATATGCTGGCCGTCCTTGACGGGAAGCGTCAGGTCGAGCAGCACCAAGTCGGGCGCGGCGGCGAGAATATCGCGCGAAACATGCTCGAACGATTCGCAGGCCTCGACCTCAAAACCGGCACGGGCAAGGATGTCGGCAAGTTCGCGACGAATGGGTTCGTCGTCCTCAACGATATAGATCAGCGCCATGGATTCCGCTCCCCTCTTGGTTGTCTTGCCCCATTATGACCGCGGAGCCGCAGGTACGTGCCACGCACGTCGCCAAGGTGACAGAACTGTTCGCGAGCGGGGGCGTTTTGTCCGCCTCGCACTCGCAGCGATGGCGGGGACCAAAATGATTTTTTAATCCCCGTCTCAGAACAATCATTTAGCGACGGGCGCGGAGCTTTTCGTAGCCTTCGGCGAAGAAGGCGACCGTCGCGGCGTCCGTCGCGGCGGCATCGGTATCGTCGGCAGGGACCACGCCGTGCTCGTCGCTCACCAGGAACAGCGCGCCCTTGAGCTGAGCGGGGATGTCTACGCGCGTGACCGGGATGCCCTTGGTCTGGGCCAGCTGCTCGATGAGCGTCGCCGTGCCGCACAGGCACTCGTCCGCTGGCGCCACAAAGGCAAGCTCGCCGTTATCGACGGCGGCGAGCAGCTCGGGCGCCACGCCGGTTTCGTCGGCCTCGGAGCGGGCCTCGGCGGAGCGGGCACGTAGCGCCTTGGCCGACGTATCGGTTAGCGGCTCGTACTCCCCCACCGTCATGGCGGCGTTGCCGTTGACGTCGATCACCAGCATGAGCACGCCGTCGCGTGCGGTGTAATCGCCCTCGGCAAGCGACCACTCAACGTGCTGCTTGGCCCAGCTGAGCATGTTATGGGTAAGCGGCTCGCCCTGCACCAAGCGCTCGGACAGTGCGCGAATGTGGCGGTTGAGCATGGGTACCTTTTTGTTGGACATGCGCCAACGGCAGACAAGCGCGGGCTTGTCGAGCGTAAACTTCTCGACCGCCTCCTGATTGGCGCAAAAGTCCTCGTACGCACGCTGATCCTCGGCATTGCCAAACAGCTCGGCATCATCAATCTGGGGCATGGTCATACCTTTCGTGTTAGTCATTCCGTCCTCTTATACCAAAAAGACGGCCCTCCAAACGGAGCAGCCGTCTTTTGCGGAGATTATTTTGTCCCAAGGCGGAACTTAGTGGCGGAAGTGGCGAGCGCCCGTAAACACCATAGCAATATTGTGCTCATTGCAGGCCTGGATGCTCTCGTCGTCGCGCTTGGAGCCGCCGGGCTGGATGATGCAGGTCACGCCGTGTGCAGCAAGAACGTCGACGTTGTCGCGGAACGGGAAGAACGCGTCGCTTGCACAGGCAAAGCCGCCCTTCTCCACGCCCTCGCGCTCGCAGAAGTCCTCGGCGCGCTCGCAGGCAAGCAGCGCAGAGT
The DNA here is from genome assembly GCF_015556945.1 of Collinsella aerofaciens. GTDB lineage: Bacteria > Actinomycetota > Coriobacteriia > Coriobacteriales > Coriobacteriaceae > Collinsella > Collinsella aerofaciens_AO. The sequence continues at coordinate 25,629 of NZ_JADNNH010000017.1, forward strand.
CAACGCGGTTAGGCTGACCCGGGCCCATGCCAATGCCGGCCTTGCCCTTGGAAACCAAGATGGCGTTGGACTTAACGCCCTTGCAGACCTTCCAGGCAAACTCGAGCTCGGCCATCTCGGCGTCGGTGGGCTTGCGGTCGGTGGGGAACGTAAAGGTCGCGGGATCCTCGGTCACGTGGTCGACTTCCTGCACCAGCATGCCGCCGTCGATGGAGCGCAGCTCCACCTGGGCGCCGTGGTCCACGCCGCCGGTGGCCAGCACGCGCAGGTTGGGGCGCTTGGCCATGCGCTCGAGCGCCTCGGCAGTGTAGCTCGGGGCGATGATGACCTCGACGAACTGTTTGTTCTGATCGGCAAAGTGCTCGACCAGCTCATAGGGAACCTCGCGGTTGCAGGCGATGATGCCGCCAAAGGCACTCTTGGGATCGCAGGCGAAGGCGCGGTCGTAGGCAGCCGTGATGTCCTCGGCAACGGCAGAACCGCAGGGGTTCTGGTGCTTGAGGATCACGCAGGCCGGCTCGTCGAACTCGCGGACCAGGTTCCAAGCGGCATCGGCATCCAGATAGTTGTTGTAGCTGAGCGGCTTGCCCTGGATCTGCTCGGAGCCAACGAGCGGGAACTGCGAGCTCGCGGTGTTCTCGCAGCCCTCGACAAAGCGGTAGACCGTAGCCTTCTGCTGCGGGTTCTCGCCATAGCGCAGGTCGTCGACCTTCTCCAGCGAGATCTCGAGCTTGGCAGAGGTGTCCGCCACGTCGCTTGCCTGGGCGGCAAGCCAACGGGAGATAGCCGTGTCGTAGGCGGCGGTGGTCTGGTAGACCTTCACCTGCAGGCGACGACGGGTGGAAAGCGTGGTGCAGCCACCGGTCTCGTGCATCTCGGCCAGGACGGCATCATAGTCGGCCGGGTCGGAAATGACGGTAACGCTCGTGGCGTTCTTGGCAGCAGAGCGCAGCATGGAGGGACCACCGATGTCGATGTGCTCGATGGCGTCCGCGAAGGTGACCTCGGGGTTGGCGACGGTCTTCTCGAACTCGTACAGGTTGACGACGACCAGGTCGATCAGCTTAATGCCGTGCTGAGCGGCCTCCTGCATGTGCTGCTCGGAATCGCGGCGGGCCAGCAGCGCGCCGTGAACCTTGGGGTGCAGGGTCTTAACGCGGCCGTCCATCATCTCGGGATAGCCCGTGAACTCCTCGATGGGGGTTACGGGAACGCCCGCGTCCTCGATGGCACGAGCCGTGCCGCCCGTAGAGATGATCTCGACGCCAAAGTCATCGACCAGCGTCCGTGCGAAATCGACGACGCCCGTCTTATCGGTAACCGAGATCAACGCGCGTGCGATCTTCACATCAGATCCCATGCAGTCCTCCTGTCTGGTACGCCGCCGTGCTCTGTGAGTCGGTGATACGTCGATCTGCAGCGCTCGCGCAGCGGCATTGAAAATACTGATTTAATGTAGCGCATCGAGCGCATCGATGCACCCCGCAACGGGCGCATGTGCAGAAAAAGTTTGCACGCGGAGGGGATGGGCACAGCACCGGGCACGGTGAGTTCATGGAACACAGGGGCACCATAATTAGATGCCAATGGCGTGGTAGAACTGTGCTCGATATGCATCCGCAAAAGAAAGAGGCACCATGGTCTCGCGGGTTCTCTACCGACCGTTTGATACCGAAGACTTCGACGCCATCGCGCTGATTCTGCAGCAGCTTTGGCATAACAATTCGGATAACGATGAGTACAACCGCTTTGAGGCCGCGTGCGACCTCGCCTACTGCCTTTCTTCTTCCACGTTTTCACAGGTTGCCGTAATCGACGGTCAGGCGCGTGGCATTTCGCTCGCGCGTGCGGGACAGAGCTCCGGCGCCACTATCAACGAGCATTGGATGGATACCGAACGCGCGCTGCTATCGCAGATGCGTGAGCTGGAGCCTGATGCCTGCGCCGAGTATCTCTCGTTTGTGCGCGCAACCATCCGAACCAACAACCGCCTGCTCGAGAGCAGCCCGTTGCCGCACGACAACGAGGTCACGCTGCTTGCCGTGGATCGCGATGTCCATGGCCTGGGCGTTGGCACGGTTCTGCTCGATGCCGCGGTCTCGCACCTGTCCTCGCTTGGAGCGACGAGGGCGCACCTGTACACCGACTCCAACTGCTCGTGGAAGTTCTACGAGCTGCACGGCTTTAAGCGCACGGCCACGCACCGCGCCAACCGCGAAGAGCGCCGTCACGACATGCCGCGCGAAAGCTTCCTCTACGAACTCGACCTAACAGCCTAAACCCGGCAGCCATACCTAGTCATTTAGGGATGTTCCCAGTGATTAGTCGTTGGGGACAGCCTTCGTAGGTAGCGCATAAAAATGGGATGGATCCGTCGGCAGTCGCCGGAGAAGATCCATCCCAAAAATCAGAGCGCGCTAGAACGTTCCGCCGCCGCCTCCGCCGACGCCGCCACCACCGCCACCGCCACCGGAAAAGCCGCCGCCGCTGCCGCCGCTCGAGCTATCGGAACTCGAAGCCAGCTCGCGGATGGTCTCGTGATACACATCGTTGAACGAATCGAGCGGAGACTCGTTGCCGTAGTGATGGTAATACCACCAGTAGCAGGGGTAGTTGTCGTAGAAATCGTCGCTGTTGCGCAGGTCCGCAGGCACGGCCTCGGCCAGCTGTCGCAGCACTTCTTTCGAAACGCCCAGGGCAACGCCCATCACCAGCAGCTTGTTCCACAGCACCAGATCGCCCGGGACGGCTTCCTTTAGGCGCGTGAAATCCTCGAGCCAATGCTTGAGCGCCTTGCAGCGAGCCGCCACCTCGGCGCCCTCCGGCGTGTAACGGCGGAAGGTGCAGCTCAGGACAAAGCCCACAATCGTGACGGGGATCGAGATCATAGCGGCACCGACGTTGGCGTCCGCAAAGTCGGTATAGAACAGAGAGCCAAAAATGCCAAAGACAATGATGATGCCAAGGACCAAGCCAAGCACCATGGCGACGGTGCCGTCCGATGCAATAAGCTCGCGCGCCTCCAGCTTGCCCTTAACCGTGCTCTGATAGTCCTCGAGCTTGTCGCCAACAGATTCAGTACGCTCGCTGGCATACTCCTCCAGCTCGCTAAACGTGCGCGAACGGACGCCGTCTTTATCGGGCTTAACGCCAGCGAAGAAGACCTTGAGCACGTCGCGATCGATGCCGTCCTTCTTGGCAGCCTTCCAGGCCTCGTCGGTCACTGTGATGCGATACGTCTGCTCCTCTTTTTCGCGACGGAGCAGACCCTTCTTCTTGGTCTCGGTCGCTTCCTCCAGCTTGATCACGCGGTCGTCGGTCAGCTTCATCAGTGTGGCGATATATGCCTGATCGGGCACGTCGTTCCAGCTCATAAGAGCTGCAAGCACCGCGGGATGGTCGGCCGAGGGCACATCGCGGAAGTACTCGTCCTGGAAGAGTGACTTGGGCTTGGGCCTGCGCAGCTTGAGCATCACGATCACACCGGTATAGGCAACCGCCACAACAACACACACCACGGCAATCGCGCTGGCAACCGCACGCGCGTGCTCACGGCGGGCGTTAGCTTCGTCGGCCCATTCCTTCTCTTCGCTCAGGATCGTTGACATGCGCTCTTCGCTCGAGGCGGCGAGCTGCGGCACCCAGTCGCTGGGGAAAGCGATGCGTGCCTCGGCGAATTCGCCCTGATGCACACAGGGAATGGTATAGGTGACCATGGGTTCGTCCGCATCGAGCGATACATCGCCCGTCAGCGGGCCGTGGCCCCATGCGCGGAAGTTATCGCCCTTGACGGCCGCCGTCCCGGCAGCGGCATTTGCGAAGCGCACTTCCATCTCGACATCGTCGGAATCCGCAGACCAGCCGTCGCCCACGAACTTCCAGTAGAGCTCGGCGGTATCGGCCCAGTTCATAACCGCACCGGTCATGGTGTAGCTCACGTAATAGATCGCGCTGTCGCCGCTCTCGTGGGGGCTGAACACCTTAATCCTTACGCCGTCACCGGTCTGCTCGACCGTGTAGACGCCAGAGTCGCCCTTGTTCGCGCTATCGACTTTGTTAAACGCGGTGTCCTCTTCCTCGACACTCAGCACGTCGACGCCCGCCGTGCCGCCCTGCTGGTTGGTGCCCGTATTGATCTCCCAAAACACGCCGTTGATGTCGTCGTCGAAATCAAACTGGCGTCCCTCGACAACGGTCAGCGATCCATCGGCCTCAACCGTGGCACTGATATAGGTTTGGGTCATGGAATAACCGTCGGCGTGTGCGGCGGCGGGCAGTAGCAGCAATGCAAGCGCGACGAGTGCGCAGACGGAAGCAAATCGCGCAAACAGGCGGCGCTGCCGACAGGTTTTGGCAACGGGGTCGTTCATGGGCACATCCTTTGTCTGTGATACCAGCAACGCCATTGTCCCACGTTTACGGGCGCACATGACGAACATCTAGGCCAGCGGAGTATCAAACGGGACGAAAGTCACGCCCGCGGCCGGCACCTGGGGACGTTCCTTATCTGCCGGCAATCTGGGACACTCCTTGGCATGGCCTGCGCCAGCAATAGATACCACTTCACAGCTCTGTCACAGGTGTAGCGGCTTTGTGTGGGTGCGGCACGCGCTGATTGAGCCGCCAGCCGAGGGGCATAAAGCAGTTGAGCGAAAACGGTTTGCCCCTTTGCCGTTCGCTCGAGGATCATGTCCCCCTTTTCCGCGGAAACCCCGGCAGTTGCGAAGAGCTGCCGGGGTTTCTGTCGTTTGTGAGGCTAAGTCGGTACGCAGCGATCGAGACCTTGAGCCGCAAACCCACCGTGCGCAATGCGCACCGCCGCCAACTTGTGAGCGCGGCAACGCCTTCCCTGCCAAGCCCCGCGCTATACTCGTCCGCATGGATATCAAAACACGCAACATAGCAACGCCCGCCGCGGACGCGGGGGCGACGCCACCCGCCTCCGCCCCCGCGCCCGTCGTGGGCCGTTTCGCCCCGTCGCCCTCGGGCCGCATGCACCTGGGCAACGTGTTCAGCTGCCTGTGCTCGTGGCTTTCGGCCCGCAGCCAGGGCGGCAGCATCGTGCTGCGCATCGAGGACCTGGACGATCGCTGCAAGCGCCCGGAACTTGCCGCTCAACTGATTGACGATCTGACCTGGCTGGGGCTCGAGTGGGACGAAGGCCCCTACTACCAGCACGATCGCCTGGATCTGTACGAGGACGCCCTGCGCCAGCTGCAAGACGCCGGCCTCACCTATCCCTGTTTTTGCACGCGTGCCGAACTCCACGCCGCGAGCGCGCCGCACGCCAGCGACGGCACGCCCATCTACCGCGGCGCCTGCAGAGGTCTTTCTGCTGATGAAATCACCCGCCGCAGTGCCCTGCGTGCTCCGGCCACGCGCCTGCGCGTGCCCACCGTCGACGACCTCGCCAGCGACGTGATCGAATTCGTGGACCGCACGTACGGAGCCCAATGCGAAGCACTCGCCACCGAGTGCGGTGACTTTTTGGTGCGCCGCAGCGACGGCGTGTTTGCCTATCAGCTGGCCGTGGTGGTCGACGACGCTGCCATGGGCGTCACCGAGATCGTACGCGGATGCGACCTGCTTGGTTCCACGCCGCGCCAGATCTATCTGCAACATCTGCTGGGACTGCCCACGCCGCACTACGCGCACATTCCGCTGCTCATGTCACCGGACGGCCGCCGCCTTTCCAAGCGCGATCGCGATCTGGACCTGGGCGAGCTCCGCACCCGCTTTGGCACACCCGAGGCACTGTTGGGATGGCTCGCCGGGCAAACAGGCATCGCGCCGGACACCACGCCGCGTACCGCCGAGCAGCTGGTCGAGCACTTTAGCTGGGACGTCATCCGCGCGCATCGGGAGAACATCACTGTAACGGTCGAGTAGCCAGCCACCCCGCCTCTACGCAACATCCCAGGGCTGGAGTTCGTCGCCCAAGCGAACGATGCAGTCGTAGAGCACGGTGTGACGCTCGGCCGGGTTGGTATCCCGATGAAAATGCCCGTAGTACCAGCGCTTGTAGTCCAAGCGGTCTTCCAGCTCATCGAAAAATGCCGTAAGCCGATCAACGGAGGGGCAATTCCAGCCGGACGCTGGATAAAGCGTGGACGAAAGCATGCGCGTAGAGCAGGTGTGAGTGATCACGTAGTCGACCGTCCAGCCCACGCTGTCGAGCTTTGCCCGCGCCTCCTCAAAGTTGCGCTCGTCCGGCAGCTCCTGCGGCCACCAGCTGGAATACGGAATGCGGTATTCCTTGTCCACGCTCGTGGCGCCGCCCATGGTAAAGACCGTTGAGCCGTCGAGCTCAAAAACCTCGCCGCGCGTCAGGCGCCGTATGGGAGAGGTGTCCGACAGGCGCTGCGTCAGCCCACCGTGCCACAACTCCATGGGGCGCTCCGCCCAGTGATCGAAACGCTCGTGGTTGCCGTCGACAAACAGCACGGTATAGGGACGCGATTCCAGCCAAGCGATGTCGGCACATTCTTCGGCAGAGAAATCCCACGGAAAGCCAAAGTCGCCGGCGATAATCAGATAGTCGTCGCTCGTCAGACTATCCCCAAGGTCCCAGTCGCGCAGCTTTTGCATGTCGACGCCGCCGTGAATATCGCCCGTCACATAGACCGTCATCTGATCACCACTTCCCTGTAAGTCGCTAGCCCGCATTCTGCACGATCACTAAGCCAACCGTTCCAGCCCCTTAGGGCTTACCCCTCGTTCTTCCATCCAAACGGGTCAAGCACCCAAAAAACCAGATCGAGCACGCCGCCGGTCATCATGGCGCCGGCAAGGGCCATGCAAACGTGCAGAGAGACGGCACTTCGGAGCACGTCGAACGGCCCCAGAACAGCCAGCAGCGCAACCGCTGTGCCGGCAAGGCACAACGCGAGGCACGGCCACGCGTCCTTGACGCACTTCTTTGCGAGATGCTTGGTGTTGTCACTCATCGGTATCGAACTCCTTAGAGGGTCGTTGTTCAGACGCATGCCGCCGCGGCAGAGCGGGGCGGCAGGGTAAGTGTCACATGCTGTGCGGACATCAATGGAGAAACCGCCTGCTCGACCAACCTTTGACGCCGTTTTGCACCGGCACCACATCCCCCGCTATCGAGGTCTAATACTTTTCCCACCGCTACCCAAAAACTCATCCAACGTTAATCTTGGCTCAAGAATCGCTTAATCTATAACCTGCACTATAGAGTTCGACCAAGGGCGGGGCGGCGCCGCGCAACGCAGGCCGCCGAACGCAACGCTCGCGCCCGGGCAGATCGCCCGGCGTCGCGCCCATCGAACGAAAGGACAGGTCATGGACGACCTCGAAAAAGTTGAAACCATCCGCACCAAGTGCAACGTGAGCTACACCGATGCCAAAGCCGCGCTCGACGCCGCCGACGGCAACGTTTTGGACGCCATCATTTGGCTCGAGTCGCAAGGCAAGACCCAGACCACGTCGGCGCACGCCGCCACCGAGTCCGCGCCGGTCGACGAACCCTCGGCCGAGATGGTCGCCGCGCAGGCCGCCTACGAGAAGTCGAGCGAAAAGACCGACTTCTCCAAGAAGATGGACAGCGTGTGGGAGTACCTCAAAAAGCTCTTCCGCCTGAGCCTGGACACCAAGTTTATCGCCACGCGCCGCGATGCAATCATCCTCAACATCCCCATCCTGATCCCCATCATCGCCCTGTTTGCCTGGGGCGCCACGATATGGCTGATGCTGATCGGCCTGTTCTTTGGCATGCGTTACCGCATCGATAGCGACGGCGACGTGCCCGGCAGCATCAACAACCTTATGGATCACGCCGCCGACGCCGCGGACGACATCAAGCAAAATCTGAACGACGACAAGTAATCGCAAACGGGGGCACGCATGGCACGGATCCTGATCGTAGAGGACGAGGAGAAAATCGCCCGCTTTGTGACGCTCGAGCTGGAGCACGAGGGCTACCAGGTGGAACACGCCGCCGATGGCCGCACCGCCGTGGACCTGGCGCTGGAGCGCAACTACGATCTTATTCTGCTCGATGTGCTGTTGCCGCAGCTCAACGGCATGGAGGTCCTGCGGCGCGTCCGCAAGCACAAGGACGTGCCGGTGATTATGGTCACCGCGCGCGATGCCGTGATGGACAAGGTGGCCGGGCTCGATGCCGGCGCCGACGATTACCTGACCAAGCCGTTTGCGATTGAGGAGCTGTTCGCACGGATCCGCGTGGCGTTGAAGCGCTCGGAGGCCGTGCGGGCGGCTTCGGGCGTTGGCGGCATCGGGACGGGCGCGGCAGGCGGCACGGGTGTCGGCGCCACTGCGATGCCCCCGGTCAGTGACTCGACCCAGGTTTCCGCCTCGCTCTCCCCCGCCACGCTCGCCGTGGGCTCGGTTGCGCTCGACCCCGACCGCCGCGAAGTCACGGTCGGCGGCTCGCCCATTGCGCTCACGGCCCGCGAGTTCGATGTCCTCGCCCTGCTTATGGCGCATGCCGAGACCGTGCTCACGCGCGAACGCATCGCGCACGAAGCGCTGGGCTACGAATACATGGGCGACACCAACAACGTCGACGTGCACATCGCGCATCTACGCGCCAAGATCGAGGACGCCGGCGGCGCCCGCATCATCCAGACCGTGCGCGGGGTGGGCTATGTCTGCCGCGCGTAACGCCGAGGCCAAGCGCGTCACCTCCATCGCCCGCGCCATCAACTGGAGCTATATGTGGCGCCGCCTGATGAGCTACGTCTGGCTCGATCTGTTGCTGGTGGTGATTGCGGCGGCGATCCTCGTCTATGGATACAACCAGACACTGCCCGACAGCGCGTTTACCGCAGGATGGATCCCCGGCGCCACCGTTCGCGGCATGTCGCTGAAGCCCGCGCGCGGCTGGGACCTGACAACGCTCACCTATACCGTCGAGCTTGCGCGTACCACCAAGACCTTCCCCCTCGCGCAGGACCTCATCGCACTTTGGCCCCTCTATATCGTTGTTGTAGGTTGGCAGGTCATCAGCATGCTCGATATGCTCGGCGGCGCTCGCCGTGTGCGCCGCACCATGGCGCCGCTCAACGACCTGGCCCTGCGCGTGGACGAGCTCGGCCGCATGCAGCTCTCCGGCGGCAAGATGGAAACGCTGGAGCAAGCCATCGAGCGCGCGAGCGTCGACTCGCCGAGCGTCACCACCGGCGACGCCGACCTGGCAAGTATCGAGGTCGCACTCAACCGCCTGCTGCGCCAGATGCAAGAGGCCAAGCTGCAGCAGATGCGCTTTGTCAACGATGCAAGCCACGAGCTGCGCACGCCCATCGCGGTGATTCAGGGCTACGTGAACATGCTCGACCGCTGGGGCAAAGACGACCCGGACGTGCTGGCGGAATCCATCGCGTCCCTCAAGGCCGAAAGCGAGCACATGCAGGAGCTCGTGGAGCAGCTGCTGTTTTTGGCGCGCGGCGATGCCGGGCGCACGGTCCTGCGGCGTGCGCATACCAACCTGGCTGCACTGGTCGGCGAGGTTTGCGAAGAATCGCAGATGATCGATGCCGGGCACACGTATCGGCTGGCCTTTGACGCTGCGCTTATCAGCGACCCGCGCTGCGACGCGTCCGTCGATGTCGCGCTCGTGAAGCAGGCTCTGCGCGTGATCGTGCAAAACGCCGCCAAGTATTCGGACGCGGGCACGCCCATCTCGTTTGGCGTAGCGCCGGATGCGGGCGCGGGCACGATCGACATAAGCGTTGAGGACGAGGGCATCGGCATGAACCAGGAATCCGCAGCTCACGCGTTCGAGCGGTTCTACCGCGCCGACAACGCGCGCGATGCCGGAGCGCAGGGCTCGGGCCTGGGGCTCGCCATCGCCAAGTGGATCGTCGATAGCCACGGCGGCGTCATCGGCGTGACCTCGGTCGAGGGCGTCGGCAGCCGCTTTACGATTCGCCTGCCGCGGTAGGAAGCCCCTCGGCATAAATAAAGGGATAGGGCCACGCAGCCCTATCCCTTTTTGCTAGCTATGACAGCTTGTGCGCTACTCGCGGCACAGGTGCACGGCGAAGCCGGCGAACTCGCGCTTAAAGTACACGAGCTTGGTACCACCGTCGGGTAGCAGCGCGCGCGACTCCTCGTTGACCTCGAGCCCGCGCTCGGCAAACCACTTCTCAGCTGCATCGATGTCGTTAACGGCAAAGCCGATGTGGCCTTTGGTGCCACGACCGTTCTGCTTCATGACCTCGACCAGCGAATCGTTGAAGTACGAAACCGGGGTCTCGATAACAGGCAGGCCCATCATCGTCGAGAACAGCTCCGCGATCTCCAGGGCGTCTGCCGGGTCGGCGGCGTTAATGCCCACATGGGCAACGCGCATGCCAAAGAGCTCGACCGGGTTGACGTTCTGCTCACTCATACAGGCAGTGCCTACTGAGCCATGACGTCGAGAACGGCCTTCTCGGCAGCGACGCGGTTCATGCCGGTCATGAAGGGCACGCCGCTCACGTACGGGCAGGTGAGGCCTTCGGGGGCAACGGTGGTGGCGATCAGCAGGTCGGCGCCCTCGTCGCAGTAGTCCTTGGCCTCGGAGATGGCGCACTGCACGATCTCGTACTTGTCGGCGTAACCGTTGGCGTCGAGCAAGGTGGCGACCTTCTGGGCAACGAGTGTGGAAGTAGCAGCGCCAGCACCGCAAGCCAAAACGATCTTCTTCATAGGTAATGTCTCCCTTCATGGTTTTCTTTAGGTAAGTGTACCGCAGCGAGCGATGGCACTCAGCCTCGATGAGCTTTTATGCCAGTTTGCTTGCACGCTGCGTATAATACATCTAGTACGTGTTGTCATACCGCTCGCTTTAAGAGCGACTAAGGACTCTGAAATGCCCGATTCCCGCACCCTCTGGACCGCCGTCGTTATCATCTGCATCGCCGTGTCGGTGTTCTTTAGCGTCAAAAAACGCACCACGTTCAAGCGTCTGCAGCAGTTGATGGCCGCCAAGCAGTGGGACGAGTTCGATCGTTTGCTCGACGGCAAACTCACCAGCATGCTGTACCCACGCTACAACCGCGACTACCTGCGCCTGAACTCCTATCTGCTGCGCGAGGACCACGAGCGTGCCAGCGAGATGTTCGACCTGCTGCTGGGGCTCAACCTCCCCAAGATGCAGCGCGTCGACCTGGTGATCAAAGCCTTTAACTACTATGTTGGCCAGGAGGACCGCAAAAAGTCCAAGGAGTTACTGCACGAGATCAAGGGCTTTGAGGGCGGTCAGGCCGAGGCAGTTGCGCACGAGTGCCAGCTGATGTACGACACGATGATCCTCAAGCGCCACAACGACATTCCCGAGCTGGAGCGCATGCTCGAGGATGTCGGCGACGACCCGGTCAAGCGCTGCCGCTTGGAGTACCTGCTGGCCCTGCAGTACCAGAACAAGGGCGACGAAGCCAAGTTCCAGGAGTTCCTGGAGAAGTCGGGCCAACACTCGATGGCCGTCAACGCGTAACGGACGGCTTGTGCTAGACTTCTAGTCTCACGGGGGCGTGGCGGAATTGGCATACGCAGGAGACTTAAAATCTCTCGCCGCAAGGATTGTGGGTTCGAGTCCCACCGCCCCTACCATATGATTGCTTGCGAGCCCGTGTTCCCCAGGGATGCGGGCTCGTTTCTTTTGGACGCCGTCAACTGCAGAGCAGCTCATTTGGGACGGGGCTTTTTTGACTACTTTTTCCGCCCACCCAATGAGTTTCCTACCACATTTTCCGATGGAAAAACGTGGTTGTCTCGCACATTTTCCGATGGAAAAACGTGGTTGTCTCGCACATTTTCCGATGGAAACACCCAAATGGCCTTATACTAACCGAGAGGGTTGGGAGGCAATATGCAGCGACAGCTTATGAGCGAACTTATCGCTTGGAAATCAAGGACGAATCGCAAACCTCTCTTGCTTAAGGGAGCCCGCCAGACAGGAAAGACTTGGCTTCTTAACGAATTCGCAAGCCAGCAGTATCGAAACGTCATTCGTTTTGACTTTATGCTCGAGCCGAGCACACGCTCGCTGTTCGATGGGGACCTCGACCCCAAGCGCATCATCTCCCAGATAGAACTCCTACGTGGCCAAACTGTAACGCCAGCAGACACGCTCATCATCTTCGACGAGATCCAAGAGGCCCCGCGCGGGATCACCTCGCTCAAGTACTTCAACGAGCTTGCACCCGAATACCACATCGTAGCAGCCGGTTCCTATATGGGCCTCGCGCTCCGACGCGAAAACGAGTCATTTCCCGTCGGCAAAATCGACCAGCTCACCATGCGTCCCATGGGGTTCGCCGAGTTCGTTCGTGCCGTCGACGGCGACCCGCTCGCCGACGCCATCCTTGCCGCAGACATGAACCTTCTAGCAAACGTTACCGAAAAGCTCGAACACTTGCTCAAGGAATACCTTGTTGTCGGCGGTATGCCCGAAGTTGTCTCCGCTTTCGCCGAGACACGCGACTTCATCGAAGCCCGAAGGCTTCAGCAGCAAATCATCGAGGCTTACGAATCCGATTTTGGCAAACATGCACCCGCCCGCATCGTCGAGCGCATGAGGTTGGTTTGGAAATCCCTTCCCGGCCAGCTTGCAAAGGAGAACAAGAAGTTTGTCTATGGCGCCCTTCGCCCCGGAGCGCGCGCACGCGATTTCGAGGAAAGCCTCCAGTGGCTCACGGACTACGGAATCGTTCATAAGGTGCCACGTGTTTCCGCTCTAAAGGCGCCGCTCTCGAGCTACGAAGACCTCTCGGGCTTCAAACTGTTCTGCATCGACACCGGCATCCTCGGAGCGCTCTCCGGTCTCTCTCCGGCCGTCGTTCTTAACGGATCCGCTGTTTTTACCGAGTTCAAAGGTTCGCTGACCGAACAATACGTCGCGCAAGAGCTCTTGCTCCAGGACAAAACTCCCGCGTATTGGTCCTCTACCTCCGGCAATGCCGAAACCGACTTTGCCATCGACCATGCGGGAACCGTGCTTCCGCTTGAGGTCAAGGCGGCAGAGAACCTTAAAGCGAAGAGTCTGAAAATAGCCTGCGAAAAATTCAAACTCGAGCGTTGCGTGAGGAGCTCCCTGGCGGCATATAGAGACGAGGGCATGCTCATCAATATTCCGCTTTGGGAGATTGGGCAGATCGACAAGCTGGCATAGGCGCTGTGGGGACGCCCCGCAAGGACTGTCCCCAGGTGCCGGCTGTTGAGTTGCGGTGGAATAGGGACTGTTTGGTGCCCGAAAGGGCGATTGTAGTCCGTATTTCACCGCAAATTATTTAGAGGGTGCTGAGAGTGGGGGTCCAGGCGATGGTGGGAGTCGCGCCGTCGAGAACCTCGTTGATGGTGGCGGCCATGCCAGCGAGTAGGCTGTTCTCGCTTACGGTGAGCGCATCGTAGCCACCGGCGCGCATGAGCTCGCGAATCACCACGGCGCCGGCCAGAATCACGCCCGCGCGCTTGGGCTGCACGCCCGGCAGCGCAGCGATACCCTCCACATCCAGCGTAGATATACGATCGATGGCGGCCGAGATCTGCTCCATCGAAAGCTCGCGCAGGTGCACAAAGCTCGAGTCGTACGGCTCCAGTTCGTGGACCAGCGCCACGAGCGTGGTGACGGTACCGCCCACCGCGACGAGGCGCTCGGCGTGCTCAAAGTCGCTGGGCAGGCCCTCAAAATAGGCGGAGAACTGCTCGCCCGCCCACGCGGCGGCAACCGCAAGCTCGTTCGTCGACGGCGGCAGCGCAGAGAAAAACCGCTCGGTCACGCGACGGCAACCGATGTCCAGTGAGCGCGTTCCCTCCGGCGCAAAGACCCCGCGCTCCGGCGCATAGACGCCCGTCGCGAGCTCCGTGGAGCCACCGCCCGAATCGGCGACGATGATGCGCTCGCCAGCAAAGTCGTGTGCCACGCCAAAAAACGTCAGGCGCGCCTCGACCTCGCCCGGAATCACCTGTGGCTCAAGCCCCAAATCGCGCAGGCCGTCCAGCAGCAGCGCGGCGTTGGACGCATCGCGCGCGGCGCTCGTGCACGTGGTACAGATGCACGCGGCGCCAAAGTCGCGCGCCTCGTCCACAAACATGCGGCACGCAGCGAGCACGCGCTCGACGGCCGCCTCACAAAAGCGACCCGTCGCGTCCACGCCCTCGCCCAGGTCGGTAATCTCGGTATGTTTGGACGATCCCACGATCGCCCCAGCCTCAACCCGGGCCAGCACCAGTCGCGACGACACCGTTCCCAGGTCGATCGCCGCCACCTTATATCGTTTGCAATCTGCCATTGCGGGCTCCCCTCCGGGCGCTACTCGCCTACTCGCCGCTGGACGCGACCGTCTGACCCTCGACGCCGTTAAATCCAAACAGCATGTCGAGCGCCTGGATGTACCACGGCGCGTCCTTGCCGACTTCTTCGATCTCCTTGGCCACCTCGCTGGCCTTCTTGGCGTTCGACGACTTCTTTTCAGCCGACGACGAGTCCGAATCATCGTCCAAGCCCAGCACTTCAATCCTCTTCTCGCCGGGCATCGCCATGCCCAGTTCCCGTGCCCGATCCTTAATGCCCTCTTCCGAGAGCCACTTGTCAGTGTCTTTTTTCATCTCATCTTTGTATTGCTCGCGAATCTCGACCTGCTTGGCCAAGATGTCGTTCGAGCGTTTTGCAACGTACAGGTCGCGCACGGGGAAATACAGGCTCACGAGCGCCAGAGCCACCACGATACCGATAAACAGCGGGCGTAGAGAGCCATGCGTAAAGTCATAGATCGCCTTAATCACCGCGTTGTCGTTGGCGTAGCGCATAAAGTCCGAACGCGAAAGACGGCTCGAAGGCCTGCTCGATTTGTCGTGCGTCTGGGCCGAGGGACGCGACGCATGTGTCGAACGTGCCGGGCGCACCGGTCCATCTGTCGAAGTATTCACTTGAGCATTGGGGCGCGAGGTACTTGTCGGGCGCTGCATGGAGCGGTCGGCGCCGGCGTAGGCGGACCCACCGAGCTGCACCGTGCGCGCACGGCGAGGCGACGGCTCACGCGAACCGGCGGAATAGTACCTGTTGTCGTAAATCTGATCCATGTGCGCCTTGTGCGGTTGAGGTTTGTTTGCGCTAAGTATTCTAGTTATAGCACGAGCGTGCGCACCACCTTCGACAGCCTTTGCTCGACATAAAAAAGGCGCTGAGCCATATGGCCCAGCGCCCACAGCGCTTTGCGGCGTCCAGCCAAGGCGGGGGCGGAACCGAGTCAGCCTCCCCCTCGCCAAATTCGCCCGTTTAGCGAATGTTGTAGAACGCGGCCTTGCCGGCGTAGCGCGCGCTGCCCTCGAGCTCGTCCTCGATGCGGATGAGCTGGTTGTACTTGGCGATACGATCGCTGCGGCACGGGGCGCCCGACTTGATCTGGCCGGCGTTGACGCCCACGACCAGGTCGGCGATCGTGGAGTCCTCGGTCTCGCCGGAGCGGTGACTCACGATGCAGGCGTAGCCGGCCTCCTTGGCGGTCTCGATGGCCTCGAGCGACTCGGTGAGCGTACCGATCTGGTTGACCTTGACCAGGATCGCGTTGGCGGCACCAAGCTCGATGCCCTTCTTGAGGCGCTCGGTGTTGGTGACGAACAGGTCGTCGCCTACGAGCTGCACCTTATTGCCAATGCGGCGGGTAAGCTCGACCCAGCCGTCCCAGTCCTCCTCGGCCATGCCGTCCTCGATGGAGATGATGGGATAAGTGTCGACGAGCTTCTCCCAGTAATCGACCATCTGGGCGCTCGTGTACTCAACGCCCTCGCCCTTGAGCTCGTACATACCGGTCTCAGCGTTGTAGAACTCGGTGGACGCCGGATCCATGGCGTACATAAAGTCGACGCCGGGCTTAAAGCCAGCCTTCTCGACGGCCTTGGTGATGTACTCGAACGGCTCGGCATTGGTCTTAAGGTTGGGGGCAAAGCCGCCCTCGTCGCCCACGCCGCCGCCCAGGCCGGCCTCGTGCAGCACGCCCTTGAGGGTGTGGTAGACCTCGGCGCACCAACGCAGGCCCTCGGCAAAGCTCGGGGCGCCCACTGGCATGATCATGAACTCCTGGAAGTCGACGTTATTGTCGGCATGCACACCGCCGTTGAGGATGTTCATCATGGGCGTGGGCAGCAGATGGGCGTTGACGCCGCCCAGGTACTGGTACAGTGACAGGCCCGCCGACTCGGCAGCGGCGCGGGCGACGGCCAGCGACACGCCCAGGATGGCGTTGGCACCGAGCTTGGTCTTGTTGGGGGTACCGTCCGCGGCAATCAGCGCGGCATCGACGGCGCGCTGGTCGAAGGCGTCGAGGCCCACGACGGCGTTAGCGCACTCGTTGTTGACGTGCTCGACGGCCTGCAAAACACCCTTGCCCAGGTAGCGGCCCTTGTCGCCATCGCGCAGCTCGCAGGCCTCAAAGGCTCCGGTCGAAGCACCCGAAGGCACCATTGCGCGGCCAAAGCTGCCGTCCTCGAGCACGACCTCGACCTCGACGGTGGGATTGCCGCGGCTGTCGAGCACCTCGCGACCGTAGACGTCCAAAATATCGCTCATGTTGTCTCCCTCTCACTTGGAAACGGGTTGAATGCTTGGCGACGCGGCTTGCACGCTGTAGAGGCGCGCAGGTTCATAAGTTAGCCATGTCGCACTTTTTGCATTATGCCCTAAGCTAGCCGAGGGATACACTTGATTTTCGAAAAATTTAGCGGAAACGATGAGGCGTGTCAGCCCGTCGTTCCCGCAGTCTTACTCCTCCGCCTTTGCGGCATCCCACAGGTCGTTGAGGCCGTGGGTCGAAAGCTCGGCAAGATCCACGTGAGCATCGGCCGCCATCTGCTCCATCGCGGCCCAGCGACGGCGGAACTTTGCCGTGCTGGCACGAAGGGCGCTCTCGGCGTCAATGCCCTCCTTGCGCGCGACGTTGACCAAAGCAAAGAGCAGGTCGCCAAACTCCATTTCGCGCTCGGGCGAGCCAGGGGCCTCGGCCTCAAACTCGGCACGCTCCTCGGCAACCTCGTCCCACACATCCTGGACCGTCTCCCATTCAAAGCCCACGGCAGCCGCCTTGCGCGACACCTTCTGAGCCTGCATCAGCGCCGGCAGATGCGTGGGCACGCCGTCGAGCAGGCCCTCGGGCGCAGCCTCGCCTGCCGCCACGGCCTTGTCCTTGGCAGCCCTCTCGGCAAGCTTGACCTCGTCCCAAATCTTGAGTACCTCGTCGGAGCTGTCGGCATCTACATCGCCAAACACGTGCGGGTGGCGGCGAATGAGCTTGGCGTCGATATCGCGCGCCACGTCGGCCAGCGTAAACTCGCCGGCGTCGGCAGCAATCTGCGCATGCAGCACGACCTGCATGAGCACGTCACCCAGTTCCTCGCGCAGGTGAACCGCGTCGTCCGCCTCGATGCAGTCGAGCGCCTCGTAGGCCTCCTCGATCATGTTCTTGCCGATGCTGCGGTGCGTCTGCTCGCGGTCCCACGGGCAGCCATCGGGCTGACGCAGACGCCAGATGGTCTGCACCAGATGCTGCAGCTCGGCCGACGCGTCTATCAGCGTGGACAGATCGCGCGAGCCCTCGGCATTTTGCTGAGCCATATGCTGCGCCATGGTTAGTCCTCCTCCAGGATCACGTGGCGGAACGCTCCGCCCTCGTAGATGCCGTAGCTGTGCGTGCCGTCCTTGGGGATGCTCACGCTGCCGGGGTTGAAGAGCCACAGGCCCGGGTGCGCGGCGCTTTCCTCGTTGACCTTGATGTGCGTGTGGCCGTAGACGAGCGCGGAGCCCTCGGGCAACGCGGGCGCGTGGTCGACGCTGTTGTGCATGCCGGCGCCAAAGACATGGCCGTGCGTCAGGAACAGCTCGCGGCCGGTCTCGTCGAACAGCGTGGCGTAGTCGGCCATGACGGGGAAGTCGAGCACCATCTGGTCGACCTCGGCGTCGCAGTTGCCGCGCACCGCGATGATGCGGTCGGCCAGGGCGTTGAGCAGCGGGATAACGCGCTTGGGAGCGTAATCGCGTGGCAGGTCGTTGCGTGGACCGTGGTAGAGCAGGTCGCCCAGCAGCACGACGCGGTCAGGCTGCTCGGACTCGATGGCGGCGCAGAGGCGCTCGGCCCAGTATGCCGAGCCGTGGATGTCGGAGGCGATGAGGTATTTCATGGGGAGATCCTTTCGAATGGGGTTGATATGGCTAGGCGCAGGATGTCGCCACCAGCCGCGTTATTCAAATCGCAGTGCCGCGCTCTGGGCCGCCCGCATCACGCGCTGGAGCGGCACATTATGCTCGCGAGCGAGACGGGCGCAGTCCTCGTACTCGGGCGCTGCACGCTCGCTGCCGTCGGGCAGGGTGGCCACTTTAACGGACACCTCGCCCCATGGCGTCGTTACGCGCTCAAAGCGGCGTGGCAGGCAAACGCGCTCCATGACCTGGCGACGAATGCCGTTGGTCGTGGTTTCCAAAAAGATAATCGTCTGCAGGCGCTCGATATCCTCGTGAGCACAGATTACCTGTAGCTGCCAGCTGGGGCGGCCTTTCTTGCAATAGAGGGGCAGCCAATGCACCTCGCGCGCACCCGCCCCGCGCAGACGGTCGGCGGCGTAGGCGAGCACCTCGGGCGACGCATCGTCGATGTCGCATTCCAGCTTGACGATGGTCTCGGGCGCATCGGTCTCGCGAGACAGCGGAGATGTGCTATCGCATTGCATACGGTCCGGATCCTTTCCGCGCGGGCTCGTTTTGTCCACCCAAACGCTAGCACATCGCAGGCGGCGCAGGGGCGGCGTCATGGGATAGGTGCGACTTTTGCTGGGCGCAAGTGCTGGCGCGCTCCAACGCCGGCCCGCTCCATTCAAACGTGTACGTCAGCCTCCAAACATGTCATTTTTTGCAGCTTTTGGAGGCTGATGCACATGTTTTGAGAGCGCAAGCGAGGCCGCACCGCGCGCCGCGCAGCCTTTCCAATCGATTTCGACCCCCGGCGTGCCCGGCGTGTTGAGAGCTGCGCCATTACAATGGAGCGGATTCGCTTGACGCAAAGGAGCCGCCATGTCTGCTTGCCCGCTGATCGATTGCCATACCCACACCTCGTTCTCGGACGGTCATGCCTCGTTTGAGGACAACGTTCGCGCCGCTGCTGCGGCCGGCTGCCGCGTCATGGTCTCGACCGACCATCTCACCCTGCCTGCCAGCATGGATGCCAACTGCGAAGTGCAGGTTACTGAGGGCGACCTGCCGGCACATCGTCTGGCCTTTGAGGACGCCCGCAAACTCGCCGCGCAGATCACGCCGGAGCTCGAGCTTATCTATGGCTTTGAATGCGACTGGTACGAAGGTTGCGAGCCTTTGGTTGAGCGCTGGTCCGCGGGTGCCATAGTGCGCTTGGGCAGCGTGCATTGGATTGGCAACCCGGGCGATATCATGGCCGGTGCCGCGGGTACGGCGGGAACGGAAAACGTCGCTCGCCCCGATACGCCCGATTCCCTTTGCGGTTGGATCGACGACGACACCGACCTGCACGTTTGGGAAAACCTGGGCGTGCGCGGCGTGTGGGAGCGCTATGTCGACGACTGGTGCCGCGCCTGCGAAAGCTCGCTCAGCTTTGATGTGATGGCTCACCCTGACCTGGTCATGCGCTTTTCGAAGGAAGGCTTTACGCCCGACTTTGACCCCGCACCGTTTTGGCAGCAGATGGCCGAATGCGCCCACGATACGGGCCGCCGCATTGAGGTCTCGACCGCCGCACCGCGCAAGGGCCTCGACGACTACTATCCCACGACCGGATTGCTGCATTGCTTTGCCCACGCCGAGGTGCCGATAACTTTTGGCTCGGACGCACACCGCGCCTGCGACATCTGCTGGAACATCCGTGAGGCCCAGGCACACGCCTACGACTGCGGCTACCGAACCTTCGGCATCCCCCACCTCACCGGAGAATGGGAGTCCACGCCCCTCGCCTAACCATCCCTTCATAAGTTGCGGTGGAATAGGGATTGTTTTGCCTGATGAAGCGCTTAAACAGTCCCTATTTCACCGCAACTTCCATGACCCCGTTACACCAACAAAGACTGTCCCAAACGACTAGTGGCGGCGGGCGTTGAGTTCGCCGGCTAGCTCGTCGAGGGTGATACCGTAGCGCTCGAGCGTCACGAGCAGGTGGTAGACCAGGTCGCCGGCCTCGTAGCGGATGTGATCGTGATCGTTATCCTTGCAGGCCATGATCACCTCGCTTGCCTCCTCGGCAAGCTTCTTGAGCAGCTCGTCCTCGACGTCGGTCAGCAGGCGAGCGGTATAGCTCTCCTGCGGCGATGCGTCGCGACGGCCGTGAATCACCTCGGCGAGCCCCGTCAGCGTCTCACCGATATTTCCATCCTGAACGTTTGCGGTGCGCACACCCATAGTTCAATCCTTTCTGGTGGCCGAGCGTCTAATCGAGCGCCCGCCCTACGCGAGTTTCTTAAAGAAGCAGGTACGGTTGCCGGTATGGCAGGCCGGGCCCGGCGAGTCGACCTTGACCAGCAGCGTATCGCTATCGCAGTCGGCCCAAAGCTCCTTGACCGCCTGCATGTTGCCGCTCGTCGCGCCCTTGTTCCAGAGCTCCTGGCGGCTGCGGCTCCAAAACCACGTGGTGCCGGTCTTGAGCGTCAGCCCCACCGACTCCTCGTTCATCCAGGCAACCATAAGCACCTCGCCGGTGTCATACTGCTGAACCACACAAGGAATCAGCCCACGGGCGTCGTACGTAAGATCAGACGCTTCTATTACCTCAGTCATCATTTCTCCCAAGCAACAAACGAAATCCCACAGGTCGGCGAGGGTTGTCCAGGTGCCCGAGATTCCGAGCGACAAGCCCGACGACGCGTACTTAAGTACGCGAGGAGGGTTGGAGCCAGAAGGTCGGGTGCCTGGGCAAGCCGCAGCGCTAAAAGTCCAGCCTCACAGGGATGCCCTGCGACGCCATATACTCCTTCACCTGGCGAATGCTGAACGTCCCAAAGTGAAAGACGCTCGCCGCCAGCACGGCGTCGGCCTCGCCCTCGATCACGCCCTCGGCAAAATGCTCGAGCGTACCCACGCCGCCGCTTGCGATCACCGGAATCGGCACCGCGCGCGCCACGGCACGGGTGAGCGCCAGGTCAAAGCCGGCCTTGGTGCCGTCGCGATCCATACTGGTCAGCAAGATCTCGCCGGCGCCGCGACGAGCCGCTTCCTCGGCCCACGCCACCGCGTCGATACCCGTGGCGTTGCGACCTCCCGCGGTAAAGACCTCCCACTTGTCGGCACCCGGCTCTCCGGGCAAACCGACGCGCTTGGCATCGATCGCCACGACCACGGCCTGACTGCCAAAAGCCGCGGCAGCCTGGCTAATCAGCGACGGGTCACGCACGGCCGCCGAGTTGAGCGACACCTTGTCGGCACCGGCGGCAACCATGGTCCGCATGCCCGCCAAGTCGCGAAAGCCGCCGCCCACGGTATAGGGAATAGCGAGCTCCTCGGCCGCGTGCGCCGCCATCTCGATGGTCGTCACACGGTTGTCACTCGTCGCGGTAATGTCCAAAAATACGACCTCGTCCGCACCTTCGCGGTCGTAGGCGCGCGCCAGCTCCACCGGATCGCCCGCATCGCGCAAGCTCACAAAGTTGACGCCCTTGACCACACGGCCGTCCTTGACGTCCAGGCAGGGAATTACGCGTTTGGTAAGCATAGGCTACTCCTCCCCTCGGGCGGCGGCCAGCGCCTGGGCCAGCGTAAAGTTGCCCTCGTAGAGCGCGCGACCGGTAATGGCACCCTCGATGGCATCCCCGCCCACCGCGGCAAGCGCACGGATGTCGTCGAGCGTCGAGATACCGCCCGAAGCCACGACGGGAAAACCCGCGACCTCGGCCACATGGCGATACGCCGCCACATCGATGCCCGTCTGCATGCCATCACGCGCGATGTCGGTATACACCAGATGCTTAAAGCCCAGCTCGGAAAGCTGCGCCACGGCGTCGTCGAGCGCCACGCCCGCGCCGTCACGCCAACCGTTCACCTTGACCTGGCCGTCGCGAGCGGCGATGTCGGCCACGAGCAGCTCGCCAAAGCCTTGGGCTGCCACCTCAGCAAAACCCGGCTCGGTCACCAGCACCGTGCCCAGCGCGATGCGGCGCGCACCGTAGCCGGCCAACTCGTCGATGCGCGCGAGCGAGCGGACGCCGCCGCCCACGTCCACGGACAGACCGTCGACGCCGCAGATGGCCTTAATCGCCGCCGAGTTGGCAGCGCATGTGTCCTCGTCCTCGCCAAAGGCAGCGGACAGGTCGACGACGTGCACCCAGCTTGCGCCCTGCTCGGCAAACGAGCGAGCAACGGCCACGGGGTCGTCGGAATATACCTTGCAGCGGCTGCGGTCGCCACGCTCCAGGCGCACGACTTTGCCGCCGATCAGATCGATTGCGGGAAACAGGATCATCGGCCAGCCTCCTCGACGATGTTGACGAAGTTCTTAAGGATGCGCTGACCCAGCGCGGAGGATTTCTCGGGATGGAACTGGCAGCCCCACACGTTGCCATGGCGCACGATGCACGGGAAGCTCCGCGTATAGTGCGTGCGCGCCAGCACATCGGCGGCATCGGCGTCGTCGGCCACCGCATAACTGTGGGTGAAGTACATGTTGGCACCCTCGGCAAAACCAGCAAGCAGCGGATCGGCCGCGCCGGCGGGCGTCATGTGCACCTGGTCCCAGCCCACGTGCGGCACCTTCAGGCGGCTCGACTCCAAGCGTGTGCACGAGCCGCGCATAATACCCAGGCCATCGACCCAGGGGCCGCCGGCCTGCTCGGAGGTGTTGCCGTCGGCAACCGCACCCTCGTCCGCAGGCACGCCCTCGTTGCCGCGCTCAAAAAATAGCTGAAGGCCCAGGCAGATGCCGAGCAGCGGAGTTCCGGCGGCAACGGCATCGAGTACCGCGTCCGCCTCGCCGCTCTGGCGCATAAAGGCAATCGCATCATAGAACGCGCCCACGCCCGGGATGACCAGGCCGTCGGCGTTGCGGATCTGCTCCGGATCGTCCGACGTGCAGGCGGCGGCACCGGCGCGCGCAAGCCCGCGCGCAACGCTCGACAAGTTGCCCTTGTGGTAGTCGACCACCACGATCTTCGGTTCGCCCACGCGACCCTCCTTTTCCCATCATCCAAAACCACCACAAAGGGGACAGGCACCTTTGTGGTGGTTTGTGCAATCCGTCAGCTACAGTGAACCCTTGGTGCTGGGGATGCCCTGCACGCGGGGATCCAGCTCGCAGGCGTGACGCATCGTGCGGCCCATGGCCTTAAAGGCGGCCTCGATAATGTGATGCGAGTTGCCGCCCGCCAGCTCGCGCACGTGCAGCGTGAGCTTGGCGTCGCGCGCAAAGGCGTAGAAGAACTCGACGGCCAGCTCGGTATCAAAGCTGCCCACGCGCTCGGTCGGCACGGGCAGCTCGCAGTAGGCCTGCCCGCGGCCCGAAATATCAACAGCAGCCATCACGAGCGTCTCGTCCATGGCGATCGCCGCGTCGGCAAAGCGCGTAATGCCCGCCTTGTCGCCCAGCGCCCGGCAAAACGCCTCGCCCAGCACAATACCTGTGTCCTCGACGGTGTGATGCGCATCGACCTCGACGTCGCCCACCGCGTGCACCGTCAGATCGAACAGACCATGGCGGCCAAAAGCGTTGAGCATGTGGTCGAAAAACGGCACGCCAGTCGAGATATCGCACACGCCAGATCCGTCCAGGTCGAGCTTTACGACAATGTCGGTCTCCCCCGTCTTGCGGGTCACCTCGGCATAACGGTCCATCTACATCTCCTCCTTCACCAGCGCGGCAAACGCGGCCAGCACCTCGTCGTTTTCCTGCGGGGTGCCTACGGTAATGCGCAGACAGTCCGCGAGCCCCGGCGCGTAACTAAAGTCGCGCACCAAAATCGAATACTCGTCGCGCAGACGCTCGCGCACGCGCGTGGCATGCGGCGTGCGCACAAGCACAAAGTTCGCCGCGCTCGGCCACGCCTCCACGGGCAGACCCTCGGCAGCCATTGCGCGCAGGGCACACAACTCGCGCTCGCGCTCGGATGCGACCTGTGCCACCACGGGCGCGTACGCATCGCGGGCACGCACGCAGGCAAGCGCCGCCGCCTGGCTCAACACGTTGACCGAATAGATCTGGCGAATCGCCGCGAACACGTCGATGACCTCGGGCGCCGCGATCACATAGCCCAGGCGCGTGCCGGCGGCGCCGAACGCCTTGGACAGTGTATGCAGAATCACCAGGTTAGGATGCTCGGCAATAAGGCCTTGCGCCGTAGTTGCCGCGCCAAACGAATCGTCGGCAAACTCCACGTAGGCCTCGTCGACCATGACCATGCCGGGGCACGCATCGCACAGCGCCGCGACAAAGTCGAGCGGCGCCACGTCGCCCGTGGGATTGTTGGGCGAGGTCACGATCGCCAGGTTGCACTCGGGTGCGGCCGCAAGCACCGCCGCCTGGTCGAGCTCAAAAGTTGCCGGGTCGCGCCACACGTCGCGCACCTCGGTCTGACAGAGCGACGCAAAGAACGCGTACTCGCTAAAGCACGGCGGGCAGTTGAGCAGGATCCGCCCCGCGCCGCCAAACGCCAGCAGGAAGTTATAGAGTAGCTCGTCGCCGCCGTTGCCCACGCAGATGTTCTCGCGCGTCACGCCATGCCAGGCAGCAAGCTCGTCGCGCAGGTCGTTGGACATGGGATCGGGATAGCGGTTGAGCGGTGCGGCAGCCAAGGCCGCATCAACCGCCTCGCGCACGCCGGCCGGCACGGGATAGGTGTTCTCGTTGGCCGAAAGATTGATGCGCGTGGGCGTAAAGTTGGGATCGTAGGGCTCGATGCCGGTCAAGTAGGGCTGGACGAGCTCCTTCATGCGCGGCGTGAGTTCGGCCATGTTAGACCTCCTCGCCGGTCGCGCCAGCGGCACCGCCTGCAGCCGCCGCCAGGTCCACGCCCTCAGCAACCGTCGCCACGGCGTCGCCCGGCCAGGCGACCTTGGTCAGGTCGGCCGCAGCCAGTGACTCGGCACTCACGGCATCCTCGCCCTGCTCCAGCACGCGACGACGCAGGGCAGCAGAAAGCGCGTGCGCCCACAGGCCCTCGGCCTCGGCTAGACGCTGTGTGGCAGGAGCGTCGGAGAGCAGGCCCTCGGGCGTATAGCAAATGACGCTCGAGCGCTTGACGAACTCCTCCACCGAAAGCGGGTTGGAGAACATGGCGGTGCCGCCGGTCGGCAGCGTGTGGTTGGGGCCGGCGACGTAATCGCCGAGCGGCTCGGAGCTCCAGGCGCCCACAAAGATGGCGCCGGCGTTGCGGATGCCGCCGAGCAGGCCCATAGCATCCTTGCAGTGCAGCTCAAGGTGCTCAGGCGCCACGGTGTTCACGGCCTCGACGGCGGCGGCCATATCGGCAGCCACCACGATGGTGCCCTCGTTGTCCAGCGAAGCACGGGTAATCTCGGCGCGCGGCGACTGCGCCACTAGAATGTCGATGCCCGCCTCGACCTCGCGCGCAAACTGCTCGTCGCAGGTCACCAGATAGCAGGCAGCGAGCGGATCGTGCTCGGCTTGGGCCATCAGGTCGGCCGCAACCACCATGGGCTTGGCCGTGGCATCGGCCAGCACGCAGACCTCGGAGGGGCCAGCGACCATGTCGATTCCCACGTCGCCCGAGACAATCTGCTTGGCCGCGGCGACAAAGGCGTTGCCCGGGCCGGTGATCTTGTCGACGCGCGGAATGGTCTCGGTGCCGTACGCCAGCGCGGCCACGGCCTGAGCGCCGCCCACCATATAAATCTCGTCCACGCCACCGAGCTTTGCCGCGGCAAGCGTGTACGGGCTGATCAGGCCATCCTTTTGAGGCGGGGTCACCATGACCACGCGCTTGACGCCGGCGACCTTGGCGGGAATGGCGTTCATGAGCACCGTGGAGGGATACTGCGCGCGACCGCCCGGCACATAGATGCCAGCCGCCGCGAGCGGGGTCACCTTAACGCCGAGTATCGTGCCGTCCGGGCGCGTGGTAAACCAGCTCTGCTCGACCTCGCGCTGGTGGAACTCACGAATCTGGCGTGCAGCCTTCTCGAGCGCCGCGACAAAAGCGGGATCGAGGCCTTCGAGCGCGGCCTCGATCTGCTCCTGCGGCAAGCGGAAGCTCTGCAGCTCGACACCGTCAAAACGCTGACAGTAATCGCGCACCGCGGCATCGCCGTTGGCACGCACGTTGGCCACGATATCGCGGGCGGCGTCGACGATGTTTTGCGGCAGCACGCCCTTGCGGTTGAGCTGGTTGGTAACGAGGCGCTCACCGGGAGCAAGCTTGATGGTCTTCATATCGGTATCCCCTATCGGTCGAGGTTGTGTTCGAAAAACGAGAGGCCGGGCGGCGGCGCCAATCGGCCCGCAGCCCAGACGTTGGGACGCCCGTGCGTGCTCGCGCTATTGTGCCGAGCCCGCAACGGGCTCAAAATGCTTGTCCTTCACGGCCGCTGCCAAGCGATCTGCCAGATTGCGCACGCGCGGATCCAGGCGCGCAGCACCCGGGTTGACGAAGAAGCGGGCCGTACAGTCCATAATGCGACCGGTGATGACCAGGTCGTTGTCGCGCAGCGTGGCGCCCGTGGCGGTAATATCCACGATGCGATCGGTCATGCCGACGATGGGGCCCAACTCGATGTTGCCGTGCAGCGAAACGATGTCCGCGTTCACGCCTCGCTCGGCATACCAGGCACTCGCGATGCGCGGATACTTGGTGGCCACGCGAAGCGACCCGCGGCGAGCATAGTTGCGCTCGGCCTGACCGGCGCGCCGTGCGGGCTCCGCCTCGATAAAGGTGCACAGGCCATAGCCCAGGTCGACCAGCTGCAGCAGGTTGAGGTCTGCCTCGATGAGCGAGTCCCAGCCGCAGATGCCGCAATCGGCACCGCCGCAACCCACAAAGGCAGGCGCATCGCTGGGACGCACGATGACAAACTCGATATCGCCGACCGCGCCCTCGCCGGCACGCGTGTCGCGGCCGCGCACGATCAGGTGACGGCCGGGGTCACGCAGCTCGGAGACGTCCAGGCCCGCGGTCTCAAGCACGTCGAGGGTATCGGCCTTGAGCGAACCCTTGGGCACGGCGATACGCAGCGGCCCCTCGGCGCCACGGCCCACGGCGTGGTCGCCATCGGAAGCGGCGTCCTCGGCCGAGGTGCGCACGGCCTCCAGACGCTCGAGCGAAAAGGCGAAGCCCGCCGCCGGCACCTCGATACCGTCGCCAAATGCGCCGGTAAAGATGGAATCGTAGCGTCCGCCCGAACCGACCGGATCGGGCAGTCCGCCGGCATAGGCCTTAAAGACCAAGCCCGTGTAGTAATCGAAAGAGTTCATGATAGAGAAGTCGAACGACAGCACCTGGGCGTCCTCGGGTGCCAGGCCCTCGACCAGGACACGCAGCTCGCGCGTCAGCGGCGCGACGATACCGGCGGCCTCCAGCAGCGCGTCCACGCGGTCGAGCACCTCGGCACCGCCGTGCAGACGCGGCAGCTCGCCAATGGCGGCCTTGACGGCATCGGACTCGACGCTTACCGCCACGCGGGCATCGAGGCCCACAAAGTCGTTGGCATGCACGCAGCGCAGGGCCTCGGCAGCCAGCTCACGATCCTCGCATACCGCGAGCAATTCCTTAAAAGGACGCACGCTGCCTGCGATAATGCGCGCATCGGGAAGTGCCAGCTCGCGCACGGCCTCGGCGACCAGCGAGACAATCTCGACATCGCCCGAGGTATCGCCCGCGCCGATAAGCTCAAAGCCCAACTGCGTAAACTGGCGCGAACCACCGGCATTGCGCTGACACTCGCGAACCACCGGCGCCTCGTAACGTAAGCGCAGAGGCAAGTCGGCAGCGCGCATACGGGTCGAAACCAAGCGCACGATCGGCAGCGTGTTGTCGGGACGGACCACCAACAGGCGGCCGTCGTCATCAAAGAGCTTAAACGGCGTGTCCGCAATGCGGCCGCCTTCCTCGAGCGAACCCTTGTCCTCGAGCAGCGGTGTCTCGACCGGAAGGTAATGATGCTCCCTGAAGCAGCCCTTCACCGTACATGCGATCTCCTCGCGCGCCTGAGCCTCCTCGGGCAATATGTCCCGGAATCCCCACGGTGTGGCCGTCATCTGGTGAGCCTCCTCATGCTGTGTTTCATATAGAGCAGAAGACCGGCATAGCTCCGCCGGTCTTCTGGGTACTTTAGCATACTAGAGTGTTTGCGGGGAGAATCGTCCTCCTCGGCTCACACCGTATTCATTTGGAAACATAGGAGCGGATTGTCGCAACCCAACCCCACCTAGACGCCAATCGCACGACGATACTCTGCCATTACCTGCGCATCGGCTGCCGCGGGATTGGCAAAATAGCGCCAGTCATAGGTCTCGGCCGAAACAACTCCGCGATAGCCGCGCGCCACCAGCCTATCTAGGTCGGCGCGCATATCGCGGTCGCCGTCACCCCAAGCAAGATGCGTCGTGCCGTCTGCCGCAACATCGACAAAATGCACGTGGGCGACATCATCGCCAAGCAGATCGAAATAATCGTCGATGGTATCCCCTGCCACCGCCATAGCGCCCAAATCCAGACACGCCTTAAGTGCCGGATGATCAACTGCCTCGATCATGCGCTTCGTGTCGGCCGCCGAGTTCACGATCATCGACTCAACCGGCTGTAGGGCCTCGAGCACCAGTCGCACGCCGCGCTCTCCCGCATGCTCGGCAATCGCACGCAGCATCGAGGCGCTGCGACCCCACGCGTCCTCGATCGGCTCGTTCAAAAATGCCCAGCCGCTCGAGACCATGACCTGCTCGGCTCCAAGTTCCGCCGCGATATCCACAACGTTCTTAAAGTACGCGAGCGTGCGGGCACGCGCCTCATTCCCGCGCGCCGCGATATTCCACGGCTTGGGGTTGTTCTGCTCGGGACAAAGCCCCACAATCCGAACCCCATACCGGTGTGACAGCTCCCGCACCTGCTCGAGCGAATCGTATCCATGGCAATCGACATACAGATGCATCGCCCCGGTCCAAAGCTCGCAACACGTGTAGCCCGAAGCCGACGCCGAAGAAAAGAACTCCTCAAGGTCAAAATAACGATGGCTGATATTCATAACGGCAAGCTGGGGGTAGCTCATAATTACTCTCCAACCCAAACGGGGCCCCGTTCCATATAGGAGCGGGGCCCAATTACACAAACGATATTTGCTCTTAGTAATCGAACTGGTGATAGTAACGACGATAGTTCAGGTTGTGCTTGGTGACCGTCTCGTAGTAAGCGGCAAGGCGATCGGTGATCAGCGAGGAGAGGATCCACGGGGAGACGATGACGCGGAACTCGTCGTCAAGGCCGGGGATCGCGAACTCGGCGGTGTCGATGATGTTGATGTCGGTGTCGCC
>NZ_JADNNH010000018.1:0-50717 GCF_015556945.1 Collinsella aerofaciens
CGTATCGCTTTCTTCTTTGGGTCATCTTGAACACCTTTCGCTCTTAACTAGGTGTCCAATTCATCATACCCACTCCAACTAGTCGCTATTTAGGGCGTCCAAGATTTGGGGCGCAGTTCAGTGCGAGCTGCAGGATCTTTTGTTAAGTGACGGATCGCTTGTGGAGCCGCGCTCCATTTTGCTCGTTAGCCCTCCTTGCGAACTTTTTGCAGGTAGCGGTAGACGCTGGGCTCCGAGATGCCCAGCGCGGTGGCGGCGCAGGCCACGGCGCCCTTGAGCATGAACACCCCGTTGCCGTTGAGGTGGCGAATGACGTCCACGCGGTCGCTCTGACCAAGCGACGCTACATCCAGCCCGCGCGCGCTCAGCAACTCGGCAATGCTGCGGTCGATGAGCTCCTGTGTAGACTCCGAAAGGCTTTCGACCTCGATAGGGGCGGGCTCCGTGCGCGTCGGCGCCGCGTCGAAGCACGCCATGAGCTGCTGCGCCATGGCGTTGATGGAGCGCACGGTCGAGAGGTCGGTGTTGACGCAGAGCATACCGACGATCTCATCATTCTCGCGGATAAAGTACGTCGCTGACTCCAACGTCTTGCCGCCGGCACCGCGCCCCTCGTAGCCCGTAATAAACGGCAGGTCGCGATACTTGGCGTCGTGCATGATCTTGAGTGCCAGATCGGTGGCGGGACCGCCGACCTTGCGGCCGCTCACGATGCCGTTGCGAATATCGACGATGGCGTGGTCGGGATCCGAGAAATCGTGCAGCACGATTTCGCTGTTTTTGCCGAGTATCTGCTCCAGAAAATCGACCATCGGCAAAAAGCGACGTACGGTCTCGTTCACGGGCAACTCCTTTGGGTGAAATCGGAAATGTTCATAACAATTTTTTATCATGGTAACACGCTGCCCACCATCTCGTATATCCGCAGGTACATGACGTAATAGAGACGAACGGTAGGAATTTGGCGGTAAACGGTCGACCAAAAGAAAAGTTAGATGTTATTTTGAACAGACACATTCCTGACCTGCGGAAATGCATTGTCTCAGCTGAAGAATAGTCTGATAACAAAAAATTATTATTGAGAATGAGAATCATCTTTAATACGATATGCAACGAAGGCACAACCTCAACCCCGCACTGCGTCACAATAGAGCGTTAGATGCGAAAACAACTACTTCGAGGATTGGTGGTCAAATGACCCAGGAGACGGTTACGAACGGCACTGAAGCCCTGTTCACTCGCGAAGGCATGCCGCCCGTTAAGGAAATGATCCCGTGTGCCCTTCAGCATGTACTGGCATCGTTTGCCGGCATCATTACCCCGGCGGTCATCATGGCCGGCGTCTACGGCTTTAATAGCCAGCAGAGCACCGACATCATTCAGGTTGCGCTCATTCTTTCGGCAATCGACACGGCCCTTCAGGCCTTCGCTCCCTTCCGTCGCATCGGCGGCGGCCTGCCCATCGTCATGGGCGTTTCGTTCGCGTTCCTGCCGGCCCTTCAGGCCATGGGCGCCTCGGGCTTTAGCTTTGGCGCACTGCTGGGCGGCGAGATCGTCGGCGGCGCCGTTGCGGTCCTCTTTGGTCTGGCCTACAGCAAGATCAAGTGGCTGTTCCCGCCCGTCGTGACCGGTACGGTCATCTTCTCCATTGGCGTCTCTCTCTATCCCACGGCCGTCAAGTATATGGCCGGCGGTATGGGTACGCCGCTGTGGGGCACCCCGCAGGCCTGGTGCGTCGCTCTTATCACCTTCGCCGTGGTCTTTGCGCTCGCCAACTTTGGCAAGGGCACGCTCAAGCTGGGATCCGTGTTCTTTGGCATGATCGTTGGCATGATCGTCTCCATCCCCTTTGGCATGATCGACTTCTCCAGCGTCGCCACCGCTCAGATCTTCGCCCTTCCCAAGCTCATGCCCTACGCGCTCGAGTTTGATCCCGAGGTCTGCATTACCCTCGCCGTCGTGTTCCCCATGGTTGCCATCCAGGTTATCGGTGACGTCTCCGCCGCCTGCCTGGGCTCCATCGACCGTATGCCCACCGAGCGCGAGCTCTCTGGCGCTATCGTGTCCCAGGGCCTCACTTCTATGGTCGGCGGCCTGCTGGGCGGTCTTCCCACCAGCGCCCTTGGCCAGAACGTGGGCATCATCTGCTCCAACAAGGTCGTCAACAAGTGGGTCTTTGTGATCATCGCGGCCGTCTTTGCCATCGCCGGTCTGTTCCCGCAGCTCTCTGCCGTGCTCTCCGCCATCCCGCAGCCTGTTATCGGCGGCGCGACCGTCGGCGTCTTTGGCACCATCACCATGAACGGTGTGCGCATGTTCACCCGCGAGGGCCTCACGCAGCGCACCACCACCATCGTCGGCACCTCCGTTGTCTTTGGCTTGGGTATCTGGATGGCCAGCGGTTGCCTTGCCGGCGAGGGCATGCCCACCTGGGTGTCCACCGTCATCGGCTCCAACGCCGTAACCCCCACCGCCATCATGGCCATCGTGCTCAACCTGATCCTTCCGCAGACGCCGGTCGTGGCTCAGCACATCGATGCCGCCAAGGATGCCGCTGTGAATCTGGTCCTGCCCGAGAGCAAGAAGTAACCAATTCGGTGCTATTCGCCGGCGGACGCATCGCCTCGTCCGCCGGCGCCATGCGGCGCCAAGCCGCACTTCAAAGGGCTCGTCCCTTTGGTGAAGCGTTGACGGGAGAGGGCCCGTTTCCGGTGTAGGCCGGCGCTTCGCACTTCCGCCATGTCAGAGGTGTCAAACCCCGCCCCTGATGTTGAAGGGAGCATTTATGCTTCTGGTCGCTAACGGTTCCGTCTTTACCCGCAACGCTCAGACTCCGTTCATTCCCAACGGTGCGGTCGCCATTGACGGAGATACGATCGTCGAAGTGGGCCCCGAGCGCGAGCTCAAGGCCAAGTACCCGGATGCCGAGTACGTCGACGCCCAGGGCAACCTCATCATGCCCGGACTTATCAACTGCCACACCCACATCTACTCGGGTCTGGCCCGCGGCCTTGCCATTAAGGGCTGCAACCCCACCAACTTCCTGGAGAATCTTGAGCAGCAGTGGTGGAAGATCGACGACAACCTGACGCTCGACGGCACCAAGGCCAGCGCCTATGCCACGATTCTGGATTCCATCCGCGACGGCGTCACCACGATCTTCGATCACCATGCGAGCTTTTGCGAGATTCCGGGCAGCCTCTTTACCATTAAGGACGCCGCTCAGGAGCTGGGCATGCGTTCGTGCCTGTGCTACGAGGTCTCCGACCGCCGCGGTCAGGAAAAATGCGACCAGGCCATTGCCGAGAACGCCGAGTTTGCCCAGTGGGCCGCCAAGGAGCGTCGCGATAACGACAACCACATGATCGCCGCCATGTTTGGCGGTCACGCCACCTTTACGCTTTCGGACGAGACCATGGACAAGATGGCCGAGGCCAACAACGGCCTGACCGGTTTCCACATCCATGTGTGCGAGGGCATGAATGACGTGTGGGACTCCCGCCTCAACCGCGGCGGCATCAGCCCCGTCGAGCGCCTGCTGCAGCACAACCTGCTCGGTCCCGACACCATGCTCGGCCACTGCATCCACGTGACACCTGCCGAGATGGACATCGTCAAGGAGTCCGGCACCTGGCTCGTCAACAACCCCGAATCCAATATGGGCAACGCCGTGGGCTGTGCCCCCGTGCTCGAGTTCTTCCGCCGCGGCATTCCCGTGTGCATGGGCACCGACGCCTACACTCACGATATGCTCGAGAGCCTCAAGGTCTTCCTGATCATTCAGCGTCACAACGCCGCTATGCCCAACGTGGGCTGGTGCGAGGCCATGACCATGCTGTTCGAGAACAATGCCAAGATGGCGAGCAAGTACTTCGATCGCAAGCTTGGTGTGCTCGAGGCCGGCGCTGCCGCCGACGTCATCGTTATGGACTACAAGCCTTTTACGCCGTTGAGCGAGGAGAACATCGACGGCCACATGCTCTTTGGCATGATGGGCAAAAACTGCCGCACCACCATCATCAACGGCCGCGTCCTGTACAAGGATCGCGAGTTCGTTGGCATTGATGAGGACAAGATCAACGCGTGGACCATGGCCGAGTCCAAGAAGCTCTGGAGCACGCTCAACGATCGCGCCTACTAATTACAAGTAGATTCGCGCGCGTCGGATGTTTCGCCGCATCCGACGCGCGTATAGGCGACCTCCGCGGGGTCGCCGGCGCTGTGCTAGCGCTACACCGTATTTGCGCCCGCCGCGCGGTCTCGCCGGGCGTTACAGAGAGGAGCTCACTATGAGCGACATCATGAGGCCGATCCCGTTTTCGCAGCTGATGAACTGGATCATCGAGGAGCACAAGACTCAGGGCGCCGTCTTTGGCGTGCGCAAGATGGTCACGACCAACCAGGAGGGCGCGCTTCCCATTTTTGACGAGCGCATCGAGACTCCGTTTGGCCCGGCCGCCGGCCCCAACACGCAGCTTGCCCAGAACATCGTGGCATCCTACGTGGCCGGTTCCCGCTTCTTTGAGCTCAAGACCGTTCAGGTTATGGACGGCGAGGAGCTCTCCAAGTGTGTGAACAAGCCCTGCATCGTGGCGCAGGACGAGTGCTACAACTGCGAGTGGTCGACCGAGCTCGAGGTTCCGCAGGCCTTTGCCGAGTACGTGAAGGCATGGTTTGCCTGCCACCTCATCGCTCGCGAGTACGGCCTGGGCAGCCCGGACGGCTTTGTCTTCAACATGTCCGTGGGCTATGACCTCGAGGGCATCAAGAGCCCCAAGGTCGACGCCTACATCGAGGGCATGAAGGACGCCAGCGGCTCCGAGGTTTGGAATGAGTGCCGCACGTGGGCGCTCGCTAACCTGGACAAGTTTGAGCATGTTGACGCCGCGTTTGTCGAGTCCATCCCGGCGCGCGTCTCCAACTCCATCACCGAGTCTACCCTGCACGGCTGCCCGCCGGCCGAGATCGAGCGCATCGCGACCTATCTCATCACCGAGAAGGGCCTCAACACCTACATCAAGTGCAACCCCACGCTGCTGGGCTATGAGTTTGCACGTCAGCGCCTCAACGAGCTGGGCTTTGACTACATCGTCTTCGATGACACGCACTTCCGCGAGGACCTGCAGTGGGCCGATGCCGTGCCCATGTTCGAGCGCCTGATTGCCCTGTGCGCCGAGCGCGGCCTGGAGTTCGGCGTCAAGCTGACCAACACGTTCCCCGTCGACGTGACGAGAAACGAGCTGCCCTCCACCGAGATGTACATGTCCGGCCGTTCGCTGTTCTCGCTGACCATCGAGGCCGCCCGCCGCATTACCGAGCAGTTCGATGGCAAACTGCGCATCAGCTACTCCGGCGGTGCCACGGTCTACAACATCCGCGCCCTGTACGATGCCGGCATTTGGCCCGTTACCCTGGCGACCGACGTGCTCAAGCCCGGTGGCTACGAGCGCTTTAGCCAGATGGCCGGCGAGTTTACCGACCTGGATGGCAAGCCGTTCGCGGGCGTCTCGCTCGAGGCCGTGACCGCAATCCAGACCGACTCGCTCACCAACCCGCTCTACAAGAAGCCGCTGCGCCCGCTGCCCGACCGCAAGGTCGCCGGCAAGAGCCCGCTTTCCGACTGCTTTACCACGCCGTGCCGCACGAGCTGCCCCATCCAGCAGGATATTCCCGCCTATCTGGCGGCTGTTGACGAGGGCCGCTACGAGGACGCGCTCAACATCATCATCGAGCGCAACGCCCTGCCGTTCATTACCGGCACCATCTGCCCGCATCCCTGCGGCCGTGCCTGCGAGCGTGCGTTCTACGAGCCCGAGGGCGCCCAGATCCGCGCCAGCAAGCTCAAGGCCGCCCGCGAGGCCATGACCGCCGTGCTGCCCAAGCTACGCGCCCAGGCCATCGCAAACGACGGCGAGCGCAACGTTGCCGTTATCGGCGGCGGCCCGGCCGGCCTGGCGACGGCGTTCTTCCTGACGCGCGCCGGCGTGCCCGTCACCATCTTTGAGGCTCGCGATTCGCTCGGCGGCGTGGTCCGTCACGTGATTCCTGAGTTCCGCATTGCGAGCGACGATATCTCCCACGACGCAGAGCTCTGCCTGGCCTTTGGCGCCAAGGTGCAGCTCAACGCCCGCGTGGAGTCCATCGACGAGCTCAAGGCCCAGGGCTTCACCGACGTGGTCGTGGCCACTGGTGCCTGGATGCCCGGTTCCGCC
Organism: Collinsella aerofaciens; assembly: GCF_015556945.1. Classification (GTDB taxonomy): domain Bacteria; phylum Actinomycetota; class Coriobacteriia; order Coriobacteriales; family Coriobacteriaceae; genus Collinsella; species Collinsella aerofaciens_AO. The sequence goes on from NZ_JADNNH010000018.1 coordinate 6,213, forward strand.
GGCCTGGGCGAGGGCGCCGAGCTCGACGTGCTGGAGTTCCTCGAGGCCGCCAAGAGGGGCGAGAAGCTCGAGCTGGGCGAGGACGTCGTAGTCATTGGCGCCGGCAACACCGCCATGGACGCGGCCCGCGTGGCTAAGCGCCTGGCTGGTGTGAAGAACGTGCGCCTGGTGTATCGCCGCACCAAGAAGCAGATGCCCGCCGACGAGGAAGAGCTCGATCTTGCTCTTGCCGACGGCGTTGAGTTCTGCGAGCTGCTGGCGCCCAAGGCACTCAACGGCGCCGTGCTGACCTGCGATGTTATGGAGCTCGGCGAGCCGGATGCAAGCGGCCGTCGCAGCCCCGTCGCCACGGGCGAGACCGTGGAACTTCCCGCCACCACGGTGATCTGCGCCGTGGGCGAGGGCATCGACGCCAGCCTGTACGATGCCGCGGGCGTCGAGCACGACCGTCGCGGTCGCCTTGCCGCCACTTCCACCGGTGTCGAGGGCGTCTGGGCTGCGGGCGACTGCCGTCGCGGTCCTGCCACCGTGGTTGAGGCTATTGCCGACGCCGCCGAGGTCGCCCGTGCCATCGCCGGCGTGGACTTTAACAAGTACGCCGATTGCAACGAGCAGGCTGGCCGCGAGGGCACCTGCTACGAGCGCAAGGGGTCGCTGTGCCGCGACAAGCGCAACTGCACCAAGACCCGCTGCCTGGGCTGCGGCTCGGTGTGCGAGGTCTGCTGCGACGTGTGCCCCAACCGCGCCAACGTGGCCGTTAAGGTGCCGGGCCTGGCCAAGCATCAGGTCGTCCACGTCGACGGTATGTGCAACGAGTGCGGCAACTGCGCCGTGTTCTGCCCCTACCAGGAGGGCCGTCCCTACAAGGACAAGCTCACCCTGTTCTGGAGCGATCAGGACATGGAGAACTCCGAGAACGAGGGCTTCCTGGCCGTGGACGAGGACCACTTTAAGGTCCGCGTCGCCGGCACGGTCCGCACCGTCTCGGTCGATGCCGTCAACACCGGTCTGCCCGAGGCCGTCCGCCTGACCATCAGGGCCGTGCGCGACAACTATTCGTACCTTCTTAAGAAATAGGCGAGTCTCTTATGGCCAAATCCATTCAACATCACGTGGCCTACGTTGCCTGCGGAAGCGGCTGTGCTTCCGCAGGCGGCGACGCCCGCTGCAGCGAAGGCTGCATTGGCTGTGGCGCTTGCGTTACGGCCTGCCCCCACGGTGCCATCGCGCTGGTCGACGGCGTCGCCCGTGTGGACCGCTCCAAGTGCACGGGCTGTGGCCTGTGCGGCATGGCGTGCCCGCAGCGCGTGATTGCCTTCGTTCCCGGCTACCAGAACATCCTGGTGCGCTGCAACAACACCGATAAGGGCGCCATTGCCCGCAAGATCTGCGACACGAGCTGCATCGGTTGCGGCATGTGCGCCAAAAAGTGCCCCGCCGGCGCTATCCGCATCGAGGACAACTGCGCCCATATCGACGGCGCGGACTGCCTGTCGTGTGGCATGTGCGCCGTCGTCTGCCCGCATGGCGCTATCCACGACCGCACCGGCATCGCCGCCGGCGTGTAGAAGGGAATCACCATGGCACAGGAATTCACTTTTACCGTTAACGGCGTCGAGCGCACGACGACCCAAAACAAACCGCTGCTGCGCTACCTGCGCGACGACCTGCACATTCACTCCGCCAAGGACGGCTGCTCCGAGGGCGCGTGCGGTACCTGCACCATCCACGTGGACGGTGCGGCCGTCAAGGCGTGCGTACTGACCACTGCTCTTGCCGCCGGTCGCAACATCGTGACCGTCGAGGGCCTGCCCGAGGACGTGCGCGAGGCCTTCGTGTACGCCTTTGGCGCCGTGGGCGCCGTGCAGTGCGGCTTTTGCATCCCCGGCATGGTCATGGCGGGTGCAGCGCTCATCGCCGAGGACCCCGAGCCCACCGAGGAGCAGATCAAGTACGCCATCCGCGGCAATGTCTGCCGTTGCACCGGCTACAAGAAGATTATCGAGGGCATCTCGCTGGCAGCTGCGGTGCTCCGTGGCGAAAAGCAGATCGACGAGGATCTGGAGCGCGGCGATGACTACGGCGTGGGCAAGCGCGCCTTCCGTATCGACGTGCGCAAGAAGGTGCTCGGCGAGGGCAAGTATCCCGACGACATCGACGAGCTCGATCAGCCGGGCCTGACCTATGCCAGCGCCGTTCGCTCCAAGTATCCGCGCGCCCGCGTGCTCTCCATCGACACCTCCAAGGCCGAGGCCCTGCCCGGTGTGGTGGGCATCCTGCGAGCCGAGGACGTGCCGGTCAACCAGGTCGGCCACCTTATCCAGGACTGGGACGTCATGATCGCCCAGGGCGATATCACCCGCTGCGTGGGCGACGCCATCGCGCTGGTGGTTGCCGAGGACGAGGCGACGCTCGAGAAGGCCAAGAAGCTCGTAAAGATCGATTACGAGCCGCTGGAGCCCGTGCGCAACATCGCCGAGGCCAGGTCTGCCGACGCCCCGCGCCTGCATGACAGTTTCTTTGCCTTTGGCAACACGGTGGAGCTCAAGGACAACGTGTGCCAGAGCCGCCATGTGACGCGTGGCGACGCCGCCAAGGCGCTGGCGGAGAGCGCGTTTACCGTGACGCAGCGCTTTACTACGCCCTTTACCGAGCATGCTTTCTTGGAGCCCGAGTGCGCCGTCGCCTTCCCGTACAAGAACGGCGTCAAGGTGCAGTCGACCGACCAGGGCGCCTACGACACGCGTAAAGAGTGCGCCCACATGTTTGGCTGGGATAGCGAGCCCGAGCGCGTGGTCGTCGAGACCATGCTCGTGGGCGGCGGCTTTGGCGGCAAGGAGGACGTGTCCATCCAGCATCTGGCCGCGCTCGCCGCATATAAGTTCCAGCGTCCCGTGAAGTGCAAGCTCACGCGTGCCGAGTCGCTCGCGTTCCATCCCAAGCGCCACGCCATGGACGGCACCTTTACGCTGGGCTGCGACGCCGAGGGCAACTTTACCGGCCTGGATTGCGAGATCAACTTTGATACCGGCGCCTACGCGTCGCTGTGCGGCCCGGTGCTCGAGCGCGCCTGTACGCATGCCGTCGGCCCCTACAAGTACCAGAATACCGACATTCGCGGCTTTGGCTACTACACCAACAACCCGCCCGCCGGTGCGTACCGAGGCTTTGGCGTTTGCCAGTCCGAGTTTGCGCTCGAGAGCCTGATCGACCTGCTGGCCGAGAAGGTCGGCCTGGATCCGTGGGAGATCCGCTACCGTAACGCCATCGAGCCGGGCGAAGTTTTGCCCAACGGCCAGATTGCCGACTGTTCCACGGCGCTGAAGGAGACGCTGCTCGAGGTCAAGGATGCCTACTACGCGCATCCCGGACACGCCGGTATCGCCTGCGCCATGAAGAACGCCGGCGTGGGCGTGGGCCTGCCCGATGCCGGCCGCTGCAAGATCCGCATCGAGGATGGCCGCGCCGTGGTCTACGCCGCCACGTCCGACATCGGCCAGGGCTGTAACACCGTCTTTTTGCAAGACGTTGCCGAGGCCTGCGGTCTGCCGCTTCGCTGCATCGCCAATGGCGAGTGCTCCACCGAGAACGCTCCCGACTCCGGCACCACGTCTGGCTCGCGTCAGACGGTCGTGACCGGCGAGGCCGTGCGCGGTGCCGCCTTCCTGCTGCGCGATGCCATGCTTGACATCGAGGCCGGCAAGCCTGCACCCGATACTCCCGTGAGCGCGCATGGCGACGGCGTCAAGATCGAGTACGACGACGGTCGCGCCTATCAGCTGCACACGCAGGAACTCGTCGCCGGCCAGGGCATGCATCCTCAGGATCCTGCGGCCGCCATCAAGGCGCTCGAGGGGTGCGAGTTTGGCTACGTGTATCTGGAGCCGACCGACAAGCTGGGCGCCGACGTTCCCAACCCCAAGAGCCACATCTGCTACGGTTTTGCCACGCATGTGGTCATTCTGGACGATGACGGCCGCGTGAGCGAGGTCTATGCTGCGCACGATTCCGGCAAGGTGGTCAACCCCATCTCCATCCAGGGCCAGATTGAAGGCGGCGTGCTCATGGGTATGGGCTATGCGCTTACCGAGGACTGGCCGCTCAAGGACTGCGTACCCCAGGCCAGGTACGGCACGCTCGGGCTGTTCCGTGCGCCCGAGATTCCGGATATCCACGCCATCTACGTGGAGAAGGACGAGCTGTTGCCCGTGGCATACGGCGGCAAGGGCATCGGCGAGATCGCAACGATCCCCACGGCGCCCGCCGTGCAGAACGCCTATCGCGCATTCGACGGCAAGCTGCGTCCGGATCTGCCCATAGTGGATACGCCCTACAGCCGCGCCCGTCACCGCGGGTAGGGTAGGGCGCGGACGACCATTGCTGACGGGCCGTTCGCGCTCAGCATCAACTACATACGCTGCGCCTTTGGCCCCGGCTCCATCGCGAGCTGGGGCCTTTTGTTTGGAGCGGAGACAGCATCCCGGAATTCGGGCAATCCGGTGGTCAGGGGTTGAGCGAGCGTCGCGCTAAGGATGCCAAGCGTAAAACCTTCAATGAAAATGGCGTAAAAACTACATCTGTCATGGCGTAAAAACTACATTGAAAGTAGCGTAAAATCAGCATTGAGAATGGCGTAATTTCGCATATCGCGTGATAGAGAGGGACGGCCGTCTGTGGATGCACCAAAGAGATTGACCCAAAAGGGATATAGGCCCCGGCTCATAGAGGAGCGCCTCGACACCCTTATGCGGGCGTTTGGCTGTGTGGAGATCAACGGCCCCAAATGGTGCGGCAAGACCTGGACGGCGCTCTCTCGCTCGGCGAGCGTCTCCAGGCTCGATGAGCCTGCGCAGCGTGCGGCGGCAGAGGTCGACCCAAGCCTGGCGCTCATCGGCGATGCGCCACACCTGGTCGATGAATGGCAGGAGGTGCCCGAGGTTTGGGATGCCGCCCGGCGTTTCGTGGACGCGAGCGGCAACGAACGGGGGACACTTTTGCTCACGGGCTCGACCGCGCTCAAAAGCGAGGAGCGCAGCCATGTTCGTCATTCCGGCACGGGTAGGATCGCCCGTCTGTCAATGCGCCCCATGGCCCTGTGTGAGTCGGGCGACGGCGAGCCGCTCGTGTCACTGGCAAGCCTCTTTAAGGGCGAGGATTTTGCCCCTCAGCGTCGCGAGAGCACGGTGGATGACGTCGCCCGCTGGTGCTGCAGGGGCGGTTGGCCTGCAAATCTTGGGCTTTCGGAAGATCTTGCGCGAGAGACGGCAAGCCAGTACGTGCACTCGGTGCTCGACGTCAACGTGCTGGACGAGGGCATGTCGCCCGAGCTTGCACACGGCCTTTTGCGAGCTCTTGCCATGAACGAGAGCCAGGCTGTCACGTACAAGACGCTCGTAAAGGACGCCTCGTACGGTGAGGCGGGCCCCGACGAGAGGACCATCGCTGCGTACTTGGACCTCTTCAACAGGCTCAAGCTGACCGAGGACCTGTGCGGATGGGAGCCGCCCATGCGCTCGAAGGCCCGCGTTCGCGTGCGCCCCAAGCGCTACTTCTGTGACCCGTCACTTGCGGCGGCGTTGCTGGGGGCTACCCCTGAGCGGCTGCTTGGCGATATGCAAACGCTGGGGATGCTCTTTGAGAATCTCGTCCTGCGCGACATGCGCGTGTTCCTTTCCACCTACGGCGGTGTCGACAACAGTGTCCATTATTTCCGAGATGAGAAGGGCCTTGAGGTCGATCTGATCGTTGAGCACGACGGGCGCTGGGGAGCCATCGAGGTCAAGCTGAGTGATGCGAAAGCAGACGATGGAGCGAGAAATCTCAAGGCGCTGGAGAGGAAAGTGCTCTCCAATCCTGCCGCCCAGAATGCCGCGCCGGCGTTTTTGGCGGTCGTGGTTGGAAAGGGGAGCATTGCCTACACACGCGACGACGGCGTGGCGGTGATTCCCATGGCGGCACTTGGGGCGTAGTGGTTTTGCGGGCGTGCCGTGCTTCCTTTACCGAAAATCCATTTGGTAAACCAGATGCTCGCGGATAGAATAAAGTTGACGGCGGCCCAAGGGTGATAGCTGGGCAGCGCCGTTGCTTGGTCAAGAGGTCAGCGCCTTAATGGCAGCGACTTGTTATGCTTCGAATGCTGCTTGAGTGCCTCGGAAAGTTCGATAAGCGCCGTGAAGAGCGAGACCAAAGCAACCAAGAGCTCTACGAGCTCTGATGGGCCCGGGATGACCGCTGATTCAAGTCACCGGGCCTAAATCTTTTTCATGCATTTGAATAGAGCGGGCGATTCTCTTGGGGCCGTCTGCATGGCGTGCGACCAGCGCATGGTATTGCGCCCCGCTTTCATGTCCGCACGGGCGCCTATCCTTACGGCAATGTAGCCGCCTATGTAGCAAGCGGCAGTTGACGGAGAAAGGCCCTAACCGTGTCAGCTGAAAAGACGCCGTGTATCTCGGCTATCGATACGACGAACTTTGCGCGCCAGATCGTGCTCGACTTTGAGTTCGCTCCGGTGCCAAGACAGCGCCAGCGCCGCGGGCTGCGCAACGAGATTATCGAGATCGGCGCCGTCAAGCTCGATTACCGCGGCAACGTGATGGGCGAGTTCTCGCAGTTTGTGCAGACGGAATATGCCGAAGGTGTTGCGTATCCCGTCCGCGAGCTCACGGGGATATCGGCCGTGGACACTGCGATGGCCGATCCGCTCTACGTGGTGATTAAAAGGCTCGGCGATTGGATCGGTCGCTACTCCGCTCAGGTGGTTTGCTGGAGCGGGGCGGACCGCCGACAGCTTTTGACCGAGTGCCAGGCAAAGCGCATCGACCTTTCCTCATTTCCTACGGACTGGGCCGACTTGCAGGCGTTTTACACCTCGATCATGGACGTTGGCAGCCATGGGCACGTCTCGTTGGGCGACGCGGCGACGTGGTTTGGTATCGAGTTTGACGAGTCGACGGGCCATGCCCACAGCGCCCTAGCCGATGCGCGCGTGACCGCCAAGCTGCTCAAGCAGATGATGGACGGGGACTATCATGTGAGTCCGCACGCCCAGGAGATCCGCCAGCGGTGGGGGATGGGCGAGCGAGCTCAGACGCACCTTTCTAGCAAGTGCCCCGAGCTGGGTGACTTGCTGCTGAAGCTGAAGGCGGAGGGGAGGTAGGCCTTTTGAGAACGCCATTCGGTTTGGCATGGCGGAGCTGTAAGCGCGGCTCCACCATGCTGTTTGAATCAAAGCGTCAACCAGTATGACGAGCTGCCTGGTCTGTCTGCCTACACCATCGCAATCCCGCGCACGGCACTCAGCAGCTCGTGCTCCCTCTGGCTCCATTGGCGCAGCTCGGCCGCGCGCACGGCGCCGCGGCACAGGTCCAGGAATGCCTCGGCTCCCTCGCAGAAGCACTCGCGGGCAAAGGCGCCGGATCCGTCCGCAACGCACGCGCCGTCAGCGAAGAGCTTCCAGCTGGACGGCTCGCGCGAGTCGTCTCCGAGCAGCTTGATCTGCAGTACGTGCGGGTTGCCGGCAGCACAGAGCTCTTCCTCGAGCTTCTGTACCGTAAAGCGCATCTGGTGGGAGAGGCTGCTCTTGACCATGGCCGAGGCATAGCCGCTCGGCCCGTCCAAAAGATGCATTCGTTTTGGCTTGACGACCAGGTTGTGGAAACTGCGCTCGCTGCGCACGGAGAAATTGTCCATACGGACTCCTTTCATCGATGTTGGCAGGGCCACCGTGCCTCTTGGCCGGTTGGCGTCGGGATCGTGGAGCCAACTCTCTACCCCGACTCTGGATAAAACGTGCCCGCTCCTTGCGGACACGATGGAGTCTATCAGCGCACGCGGACAGAAATCAAGCGCCGCCTGCGAAATGATGTGCAAGCGACGCTTGATTGCGCGGCGATTATTCGGCCAACATCCGGAAAAGTGTCGAAATCAGCCGTATGAAAGTACGGAAAAGTGTCAAATTCGAGCCGCTCAAATTACGGAAAAGTGTCGAAATGGGTGCGTGGAAATCACGGAAAAGTGTAAAACTGCACGTGAACAGGGGTACGGCATAGCTTATGTTCCAACCTAGCTGTTGGGGTCGCCCTTGAGGGTATTGATGTCCAGGTACTGGTTGTCGTCCTCTTTTTGCTGCGTTGCCGATTCGGACGCGGTGGGGCCGCGGAACAGCTGGAATCCCTCAAACGCAATCACGCCGAGCAGAGCGATGATGATGGCGATAAAGACAACCTTTGCCGCATGCGAAAACTCCGAAAAGCGCGGCGGTTCTTCTTCGGTGTGGTAATCGGCAGCACGCTCATCGTCGGTGCCGTGGGTATACGACGATGCCGAGGCTGCCTTTACGCTCGCTTGGTTGTAATCGGGAGCGGGCGTGGCGGCAAACGGGTCGCGAGAATAGCCGCTCGATGTTTGGCCGTAATCCTCGGTTTCGATGCGGCCGGCGCGAGGTTGTTCGTTCGGGCGGTTGGCGTATGCTGCGGTGTTGTCGTATGCGGACTCGCGTTTCTCGGCAGCCGCAAACAAAGGGTTTACCGGAATGTCGAGCGCCGGCATGCCGCTCGAGGTCTCGTCCAGATCTGCCGCCGCCCAGGAATCAAAGGCAAACTGGCGGTTGGAAAGATCATCCAGATCCATGACAGGCGGCTCGAGCTCGGGCTCGGGAGCCGTGTATGCCGGCTGCTGCGGGGCAGCGTAGCGAATCGTGCTGTCTGCCGTGGGACGCTGTGCCGCTGCAGCGAGAAACGCCGCCGTCTCGGATGGATCGCTAGCAGGACGGGGCGCAGGGGCGGCTTTACGCGTCGTCTGCACGATGGGACGGGTGCCAAAGTCGTCTGCGGGCACGGATGCCGGCGCGGGCGTGGCGGAAGGTGCGGGCTTTGCACTTGTCGGGCGAGCTCCGCCGCCCATGAGTTCCTCGGCAGTCCAGGGGCGGTCGCTCATCACGTCGTCGAGGCTCAACGCAAACAGATCGTCTTCGCCCTCGTCAAACGCGCGTTTCGCATGCCTGGCGCCAGAAACGGTGCCTCCGCGGCAGTTGCGTGATGCGTTGCTCGACCCCATCTTGTTCCATCCTTTCGAAATGCTCACATTCATCGATTATATGGAACTTGCCTAGCGGCCGACTCTTGGATTCGTGCTTTCCAGAACTCGCGCCCAAAAGGGGAGGGGCAATCCAGGCGAGTGCCTACTTGTCGCCGGCCGCCGCCTTGGCCTCATTGAGGTAGCTATAGAAGCTGTACTTTGAGATGCCAAAGAACTCGCAGGCGCGCTCGCTCGACTTGGAAATGAGGAAGGCGCCGCGACGGTCGAGGTAGCCAATGGCGCGAATGCGCTCATCTTTGGTCATGAGCGCCGCGGGTTTGCCCACGTATTGCTCGCACTCGCGCAGCAGATCTTCGAGCAGGTCGCCGATGTTTTTGGTAATGGGCTCGGGCTCGGTGTAGCCCGTGGCGCCGGTGCCGGTAAAGGCATCGAGCGAGCGCTCAAAAGCCTTCATGAGCGTAATGTCAAAGTTAATGCCCAAAATGCCGACGGGCTTGCCCTCGTCGTTGCGGATAAAGATGGTCGAGGACTTGAGCAGCTTGCCATCGGTGGTTTTGGTGAGGTATGGCTCGCGGTCGTGCACGTCGGTGGTGCCATCGTGCATGGACTCAAACACAATATGGCTGGGGCCGTCACCCAGTTTGCGCCCGCTGACGTGGCCGTTTTCGATCACTACGATGGAGTGGTCCACGTCCTCGGTCTCCAGGTCGTGGACGACGACTTCACAGTTGGGGCCAAATTGGAGTGCCAGGCCGTGTGCAAGGCGCTTGCAGAACTCAATCTGTGCGGGGGTCATAGGTACCTTCCTAAAAATTAGTTTGGGCACACTTTGCCATAAACCACACCTGTTCGCAAATAGCGAAAGTGTCACTGCGTTATGTGACCGTTCGTCGGCGAAAAGGTACCGATTACGGCAACAAACAATTTGTTAGGTTTGCCAAGCAAAAAGTGTGATAGAACAGTGCTAACAAACTTTTTGTTTGGCATCCACATAAAAGTTCAGTCGCATGAATGGGAATGGGCTGAAACGCGTATGCGGGGGCCGGCAAGAGAGGACTTAAGGAGTTCACCGTATGGCCGATAAGATCCAGTGGGCGGGCAACACGATGCCCAAGAGCGATGACAAGCACTTGGGAATCATGAGCCTCGACCACGTGAAGAAGGCCCGCGCCTTCCACCAGTCGTTCCCTCAATATACCGTCACTCCGCTTGCCCGCCTGGACGGTCAGGCCGCGCGCCTGGGCCTGTCCAACCTGTGCGTTAAGGACGAGAGCTATCGCTTTGGCCTCAACGCCTTCAAGGTCCTGGGCGGTTCGTTTGCCATGGCCAACTACATTGCCGACGAGACCGGCAAGGACGTCGCCGAGTGCACCTTCGATTACCTGACCTCCGATCAGCTTGCCAAGGACTTTGGCCAGGCCACCTTCTTTACCGCCACCGACGGCAACCATGGCCGCGGCGTGGCATGGGCTGCCAACAAGCTTGGCCAGAAGGCCGTCGTGCACATGCCCAAGGGTTCCACCAAGCCCCGCTTTGATAACATCGCCGCCGAGGGCGCCACGGTGACCATCGAAGAGGTCAACTACGACGAGTGCGTGCGTATGGCCGCCGCCGAGGCCGACGCCTGCGAGCGCGGCGTTATCGTTCAAGACACCGCCTGGGAGGGCTACGAGAAGATCCCGTCTTGGATCATGGAGGGCTACGGCACCATGGCTTCCGAGGCAGCCGAGCAGCTGCGCGAGATGGCCATCAACCGTCCGACGCACGTCTTTGTCCAGGCTGGCGTGGGCTCGCTGGCCGGCGCCGTGGTGGGCTACTTCACCAACCTGTATCCCGATAACCCGCCCACCTTCGTCGTGGTCGAGTGCGCACCTGCCGCCTGCCTGTACAAGGGCGCTGCCGCCGGCGACGGCGACCCGCGCATCGTGGACGGCGACATGCCCTCCATCATGGCCGGCCTGTGCTGCGGCGAGCCCAACATCCTGGGCTGGGATATCCTGCGCAACCACACCACCGCCTTCGTGTCTTGCCCCGACTGGGTCACCGCTCGCGGCATGCGTACCCTGGGCGCCCCCGAGAAGGGCGACCCGCGCGTCATCTCCGGCGAGTCCGGCGCTGTGACCACCGGCCTGGTCGAGACTCTCATGCTCGATCCCGAGTACGCCGAGCTCAAGGAACTCATCGGCCTGGACAAGACGAGCTCCGTGCTCTGCTTCTCCACGGAAGGTGACACCGATCCCGACCAGTATCGCCGCATTGTTTGGGAAGGCGAATATCCCACTTGCTAATCGTTGGGGCGGAGTAAATAGGTATCGCTCCGCCACCTCACAGGTAGATTCCTTCGTTTGAAAGGTTATGAACAATGGCTAAAGAACTCGATTTCGACGCTATCAAGGCTGCTGCTGAGTCCCATCGTGCTGATATGACTCGCTTCCTGCGCGCTATGATCTCCCATCCCTCTGAGTCTTGCGAGGAGGGTGAGGTTGTCGCCTGCATCAAGGCCGAGATGGAGAGCCTTGGCTATGACGAGGTCAAGGTCGACGGCCTGGGCAATGTTATGGGCTTTATGGGCGAGGGCGACAAGATCATCGCCATCGACTCTCACATCGACACCGTCGGCATCGGCAACATCGAGAACTGGGATGCCGATCCCTATGAGGGCTACGAGACCGACGAGATCATCTACGGCCGCGGTGGCTCCGACCAGGAGGGTGGCATGGCTTCTGCTACCTATGCTGCCAAGATGATGAAGGACATGGGCCTCATCCCCGAGGGCTACAAGATTATGGTCGTCGGCACCGTCCAGGAAGAGGACTGCGACGGCATGTGCTGGCAGTACATCTACAACAAGGACGGCATTAAGCCCGAGTTCGTCATTTCCACCGAGCCTACCGACGGCGGCATCTATCGCGGTCACCGCGGCCGCATGGAGATCCGCGTCGACGTTCACGGCACCTCCTGCCACGGCTCCGCTCCCGACCGCGGCGATAACGCCATTTACAAGATGGCCGACATCATCGCCGACGTCCGCGCCCTCAACAACAACGGCTGCGACGAGTCGACCGACATCAAGGGCCTCGTCAAGATGCTCGACCCCAAGTACAACCCCGAGCACTACGAGGATGCCCGCTTCCTGGGCCGCGGCACCTGCACCGTCAGCCAGATCTTCTACACCAGCCCCAGCCGCTGCGCCGTGGCCGATTCCTGCGCCATCTCCATCGACCGTCGCATGACCGCCGGTGAGACCTGGGAGTCCTGCCTGGACGAGATCCGCAACCTGCCGGCCGCCAAGAAGTACGGCGACGATGTGAAGGTCTCCATGTACATGTACGACCGTCCGTCCTGGACCGGCGAGGTCTACGAGACCGAGGCTTACTTCCCCACGTGGATCAACAAGGAGACCGCTCCGCACGTCAAGGCCCTCGTCGACGCCCACAAGGCCATGTTCGGTGACGAGCGCATCGGCTGCGAGCCCAGCATGGACAAGCGCACCGGTCGTCCGCTGTGCGACAAGTGGACCTTCTCCACGAACTGCGTTTCCATCCAGGGTCGCTACGGCATCCCCTGCGTGGGCTTTGGCCCGGGTGCCGAGTCTCAGGCTCACGCTCCCAACGAGGTCACCTACAAGGACGACCTGGTCACCGCTGCCGCCATGTACGTGGCTGCCCTGAACCTCTACGATCCGAGCAAGGCCGATGGCGATGCCACCGTGTTCCGCGCCGGTCTGACCAACAACAAGATCGATTAGTCCCATTCCTCGATCTTGTTGAGCCGGGGACAGTTTATGCCCCCGGCACCCCCTGTTGACTTGGGGCCCGCGGTCGTTATCTCCCATGCTTCCTCAACGGTAGCGGGTCCTCGTCATGGTGCTCTGCATGTTCTAGCCACACGCGCATGCCGGAGCACATCTACTCATTGCGATCGTTTCATCTTTAGAAAGGATATTTACATGGACGCCAAGTTTACCGAGCTCGTCGAGCAGCTGAACGGCCTCGATTTTAAGGGCATGTACGGCAGCGACTTCCTGCACACCTGGGATAAGACCACCGACGAGCTCAAGGCGCTCTACATCGTCGCCGACGCCCTGCGCGAGCTGCGTGAGAACAACGTTTCATCCAAGATCTTCGACTCGGGCCTGGCCGTCTCCCTGTTCCGCGACAACTCCACCCGTACGCGCTTCTCCTTCTCTAAGGCCGCCAACCTGCTCGGCCTTGAGCTGCAGGACCTGGACGAGAAGAAGTCCCAGATCGCCCACGGCGAGACCGTCCGCGAGACCGCTACCATGATCTCCTTCATGGCCGACGTCATCGGCATCCGCGACGACATGTACATCGGCAAGGGCGACGCCTACATGGCCGAGGTCTCCGAGTCTGTCCAGCAGGCTTACGAGGACGGCGTTCTGGATCACCGTCCCACGCTCATCTCCCTGCAGTCCGACTCCGATCACCCCACGCAGTCCTCTGCCGACATGCTCTACCTCATCAACGAGTTTGGCGGCCTTGAGAACCTCAAGGGCAAGAAGGTTGCCGTCACCTGGGCCTATTCGCCCTCTTACGGCAAGCCGCTGTCCTGCCCGCAGTCGCTGATCAGCCTGCTGCCCCGCTTTGGCATGGACGTCACCCTGGCTCACCCCGAGGGCTACGACCTCATGCCCGAGGTCGTCGAGCGCGCCAAGGGCTATGCCGCCGAGTCCGGCACCACCTTTAAGCAGGTCAACACCATGGCCGAGGCCTTCGAGGGCGCCGACATCGTGATCCCCAAGAGTTGGGCTCCGTTTGCCGCCATGGAGAAGCGCACCAACCTGTACGCCGAGGGCGACGACGCCGGCATCGCAGCGCTCGAGAAGGAGCTGCTCGCCCAGAACGCCACCCATCAGGACTGGTGCTCCACGACCGAGCTCATGGAGAAGACTGCCAACGGCCAGGACACCATCTTTATGCACCCGCTGCCCGCCGACATCTCCGGTGTCTCCTGCGAGCACGGCGAGGTTAACGCCGACGTCTTCGACATGCACCGCGTGGGCATGTACAAGGAGGCCAGCTACAAGCCGTATGCCATCGCTGCCATGATGTTCCTGCAGAAGGTTGCCGATCCCGCCGCTACCCTCAAGGCCCTCGACGAGCGCAACACCGCCCGTTGGCTCCAGGCCTAAAGCCGGGCTGAGGTAAGCCATGTAAAGGGGGCGCTCTGCCAACTGGCGGGGTGCCCCTATTTTGCATCGCGGGCGTGCGGGATAAGCGCTTTCGATGTGGATGCCCGCGGCGCGAGTTATGGGTACGATGGTTTCAGGGGAGGTATCACCATGAAACTTGGATGCGTCATTATGGCTTCGGGCGAGGGCAAGCGGTTTGGCTCTAACAAGATGCTTGCCGATATCTATGGCGAGCCGCTGATTGCCCGGACCATCGATTCGGTTCCCCGGGGCTTTGACGTCGTGGTTTCGACGCGTTGGCCCGAGGTCGCTCAGATTTGCGAGGACAAGCATTGCCCGTGCGTGCTGCACGATGGCGAGCTGCGCAGCGAAAGCGTCCGTGCGGGCCTTTCGTGGGGAGTCGAACGCAACTGGAAAGGTTGCCTCTTTTTGCCGGGCGACCAGCCGCTCGTGAGTTCGGATTCTTTTGAGGCTATGGTTCGTGCATTTGACGAGCGTGGCCGCAAGCATCCGGTGCGTCTTGCGTGCAACGGTGAGCCTTCGAGCCCGGTGCTCTTTCCGGCGGAACTATTCGATGCGCTTATGTGTCTTGAGGGCAAGGACGGCGGCGGTTCGATCCTCAAGGGCCGTACCGATGTGGTGTTGGTCGAGGCGCGTGCCTACGAGCTGTGGGACGTCGATACCGTCAAGGGACAGCGACGCATAACGGAGCATATTGCCGCCTGCTCGTATTTTGATCGCGTGGCCAACTGCATCAATCAATAAGGAGCAATTATGATCATCATCAAAAACGGCGCGCTCGTGACGCCCCAGGGGCTTCGCCGCGCCGATCTTGCCATGGAGGGCGACAAGATTGTGCGGATCGCCGCAGCGATTGAGCCGGGCGCCGACGATACCGTCGAGGACGCCGCGGGCTGCTGGGTGTTTCCCGGCTTTATCGACGGCCACACGCACATGCAGTGCTGGACTGGCATGGATTGGACAGCCGATAGCTTTGAGACCGGCACGCGCGCGGCTGCCTGCGGCGGCACGACGACCATTGTGGACTACGCGACGGCCGATCGCGGCGTGACCATGCCCGATGCCTTGGCCGAGTGGCATCGCCGCGCCGACGGAACCTGCACGGCCAACTACGCTTTTCATATGGCACTCGCCGAGTGGAATGAGCGCAACCGCGCCGATCTTTCGGCCATGCGCGAGGCGGGCGTATCGTCGTTTAAGACCTACTTTGCCTACGATCATTTGCGCCTGGACGATGCCGAGACGCTCGAGGTGCTCGAGGAGCTCAAGCGTATTGGCGGCATACTGTGCGTGCATTGCGAGAACGGTACGCTGGTGAATGAGCTGCAGAAGCGCGTGTACGAGCAGGGGATTCATGGGCCCGAGGGGCATGCGCTCAGCCGCCCGGACGTGTGTGAGGCCGAAGCCGTGAGCCGCCTGCTGTATCTGGCGCACCTGGCCGGGGACGCTCCGGTCAACGTGGTGCACCTTTCGACCAAGCTGGGGCTCGAGGCCATTCGCGCTGCCAAAGCGCGCGGGCAGAAGGATATCTATGTCGAGACCTGCCCCCAGTATCTGATGCTCGACGACACCTGTTATCTGGAGCAGGGCGAGGACGGCTTTGCGGGCGCCAAGTATGTGATGAGCCCGCCGCTGCGCCATGCCGGTGACCGTGCCGCGCTGCGCGAGGCGCTTGTGGCCGGCGAGATCGATACGATTGCGACCGACCACTGCAGCTTTAACCTGCACGGGCAAAAGGACCGCGGGCGCGACGATTTCCGCGCGATTCCCAACGGCGGGCCCGGCGTGGAGCATCGTCCCGTCGCGATTGCCACGAGCTTTGAGGGACAGCTGGGTCCCGAGGATCTGTGCCGCTTGATGAGCGAGAACCCGGCGCGCGTTTTTGGCATGTATCCACGCAAGGGCTGTCTTGCCGAGGGTGCCGATGCCGACGTGTGCGTGTGGGATCCCCAGGCGCGCTGGACCATTCGCGCCGCGACACAGCATCAGGCTGTGGACTACACGCCGCTCGAAGGCTTTGAGGCACATGGCCGCGCCAAGGCCGTGTTTGTGAACGGCGTGCTGGCGGCACGCGACGGCGAGCCTACCGGAGCCCAGCCCGGTCGCTACGTGCCCCGCTAGCAGCAAAGATGCCGTGTCCCCTCCGCAGTTGCGGTGAAATACGGACTGTTTGCGGCCGTCAGGCGGCCAAACAGTCCGTATTTCACCGCAACTGACGAGATGGGGCCGGCTACTTGAGGCTGGTGGCGATGAGGGGGCGGTTGAGGGCTGCCTCGAAGCGATCTGCCATCGTGGGGTCGCTGAGCGTGTCGACTTGGTTGAGCAAGATGCGGGCATTGTTGAGGTTCAGCATCCGCATCTCGGCATTGAGCACCTGGGCGACGCGCTCGGGCGTGGCGATGTCGGTGAGCTCGCAGCCGCAACGCTCGCAAAAGAGCTCGGGGCGGTGGACGGCTTCGTTGATGGGCTTGCTGAGTCCCGAGGCGCCGACGAGCCAGATGACGTTGGCCGTGCCGGAGGGAATTACCGGCTCCCAGGCGGCATGCGCCTTGAGCGGGAGTCGCTTGCTGCCATCTGCCTCGGCCAATACATAGTCAAAGCGCTGCGCCAGCTCGTTGAGCGGCTCAACGGGGGCGGAGAGCTTGCCTGTCTCCGGGCCCAAAACACCCGCCTGGCAGATACTTCCGCGGTTCATGCCCGCGCATGCCTCGCAGGTGCAGCCGGGAACATGCAGGGCCCCCGGCTTCCAAGGCGCGGCGTCCAGGCGACGATTCGACCCGTCCCATGGTACGCCGGCGACGGGAAACATGTGCGTGGTGGTACAGAGAAGCACCCTGCCGCCGGCGCGCATGAGCTCGAGACCCAACGCACGCAGCAATGTCGACTTGCCGCCACTGCCGATAATTGCGGTAATGCCCGGCTCGATCTTGAGCGCGGAGGCAAGGTTTCCGCTCGTCGTTTCCATCTGTTCACCGCCGTATAATACTGTGAT
Organism: Collinsella aerofaciens; assembly: GCF_015556945.1. Lineage (GTDB taxonomy): Bacteria > Actinomycetota > Coriobacteriia > Coriobacteriales > Coriobacteriaceae > Collinsella > Collinsella aerofaciens_AO. The sequence continues at coordinate 23,417 of NZ_JADNNH010000018.1, forward strand.
AATAAATAATCATCAGAGTAGCGGTCGAACCGCTTTTGCTCTGCTCAAACCGTAGCACAGGGAGGTGCCCCGGGAATGCTCGTTTATGTTCGCGGCGCCGGCGATATCGCCACGGGCGTCGCCGCTCGCTTGGTGCGCGCCGGCGTGTCGGTCGTTATGGCCGATATCGCGGTTCCCACGTGCATCCGCCGCACGATCAGTTTTTGCGAGGCCATTCGTCTGGGCGAGGTCGAGGTCGAGGGTATTCGCGCTCGCTTGGCACAGACGCCGGCAGAGGCACTTGCGATTACCGAGGTCGGAGACGTCGCCGTTGTGGTGGACCCCCAGGCCAAGATGCTCGGCGAGCTGAAACCCGCTGCCGTGGTCGACGCGATTCTGGCTAAGCGCAACTTGGGCACCACGCGCGACATGGCGCCTGCCGTCATCGCCGTGGGGCCGGGCTTTACCGCGCCGGTTGACTGCGATGCCGTGGTCGAGACCATGCGCGGGCATTTTCTCGGCCGTGTCATTACCCAAGGTTCGCCCCAGCCCAACACGGGCGTGCCAGGCATTATCGCCGGCTATGGTAAAGAGCGCGTTATCCACAGCCCCGCCGCCGGCGTGTTTCGGTCCGACCGCGCAATCGGCGACATCGTGAGCGCCGGAGACGTGATTGGCTATGCGGGCGATACGCCCATGTGCACGCAGATCGATGGCTGTCTGCGCGGGCTTTTGGCGAACGGCGTGCAGGTGACTGAGGGCTTTAAATGCGCCGATGTCGATCCGCGCGGCGATGCCAGCTATATCAACTACATTTCGGACAAGGCGACGTCGGTCGGCGGCGGCGTGCTCGAGGCACTCGCTATGCTCACCGGTGTATTCCAGGGATAGGAAATTGCAATGGAAAAGCTCGATGTGGTGAATGCTGCGCTTGGCGCTCTGAAGGCCGGTAAGACGTGCGAGTTGGTGGTAGTTGCCGGCACGGCAGGGTCGTCACCGCGCGGTGTGGGCGCATGGATGGCCGTCTTTGCCGATGGCAGCCAGGCGGGCACCATCGGCGGCGGCAAGATTGAGCTCTTTGCGCTGGACGAGGCGCGCGAGCTCCTGAGCGCGGGTCAGTCGCGTCTGGTCCGCTACACCATGGGCGGCGAGAACTCCGATACCGGCATGATCTGCGGCGGAGCCATCTGCCTGTGCTACCTGCATCTGGATGCGACCCAGGCACCGTTGTTCCAGGAAATTGCCGACGTCTTGGCCTTTCGGCGCATCGGCGACTTCGTCATCGACTTTGAGCCGTTTGTCGTAAGCGCGCTCGAGGGCGATGTGGCCGAGTACCATGGCGAGGAATCGCGCCGCACCATTGCGGGCTGTCCCGGGCTTTCGCTGGTGGAGGAGGGGAGTAAGGTCACCTACACCAACGCGGCCTCCGAGATTCCCCCGGCGCACATCGAGACGCTCTGCCCCGAGGGCCTGACTTATATCTTTGGCTGCGGCCACGTGGGCGCTGCGACGGCGCGCGTGCTCACGGCGGCGGGCTTTGCCGTCGTGGCGTGCGATGACCGCCCCGGCACGCTGACCCCCGATTGGGTGCCCGGCGTCTACGACCGTCGTCTGGTCGACTACAAGAACCTGAGCGAGCTGTGTCCCATCGGCCCGCGCGACCTGGTGGTCGCCGCCACGGCGGGTCACAAGTCCGATATCGACGTGGTGATTCAGGCCATGCGCGCCAAGCCCGCCTATCTGGGCTGCTTAGGCTCGCGCCGCAAGACGGCCTTTGTGCGCGCCCGCCTGGAGCAGGAGGGCTTTACGCAGGAGCGGATCGACGAGCTGCACCTGCCGATCGGCGTTGCCATTCAGGCCGAGGACCCCGAGGAGATCGCCATCTCCATAGCCGCCGAGATGATCCACCTGCGCCGCACCAAGCTCGTCCCCCGCAAGCGCTAATCGCATCCCCACCAATAAGTTGCGGTGAAATACGGATTGTTTAAGCCTGTTAGGCCGCCCAACAGTCCCTATTTCACCGCAACTGCTTTTTGGGGATCACTATGTGCGGGGGAGTTGTGGAGTTGTGCAGGCAGACGAGGTTTTTCTGGAAATACGCACCCAATGCGCGTATAGTACCGATTGTTTTGTCGGCTCCTGCTGCGTCGAGTCCAAACCGCGAAATGCCATGAGCGGCGCGGATGCAGCCAGGAGGCACGAGGACAACCCATCGTGGCCACGCCCCGTGCTTAAAACCCCAAGAAGGAGTGAACAATGGCAGAAGAGAAGTATGTGCCGCGTCTGAAGACCAAGTACAACAACGAGGTCAAGCAGCAGCTTCAGGACAAGTTCCAGTACGAGAACGTCATGATGATCCCCAAGTTTGAGAAGATCGTCGTGAACATGGGTGTCGGCGAGGCCGCTACCGATTCCAAGGCCATCGACGGTGCCGTGCGCGACCTGCGCGCCATCACCGGCCAGCAGCCGATGATCACCCGTGCCCGCAAGTCCATCGCTACCTTCCGCCTGCGCGCTGGTATGCCGATCGGCTGCAAGGTTACCCTGCGTGGCGACCGTATGTGGGAGTTCTTCGATCGTCTGACCTCCGTCGCGATCCCCCGTATCCGCGACTTCCGCGGCATCTCCGCCAAGAGCTTCGACGGCCGTGGTAACTTCTCCATGGGCGTCACCGAGCAGCTCATCTTCCCCGAGATCGACTTCGACTCCGTCGATCACCAGCGTGGTATGGACATCACTTTCGTGACCACCGCCAACACCGATGAGGAGGCCAAGGCCCTTCTGGACGCCTTCGGTTTCCCGTTCAAGAAATAGGTTCACCTGCCCTATAAGCGCCGTTCCCACAAGGGGGCGGCGCTTGGGGCGAACAATACTCTATGTGAGGAGGATATAAGTGGCTAAGACATCGATGATCGTCAAGTGCAATCGCAAGCAGAAGTTCTCTACTCGTGAGTACACGCGCTGCCAGCGCTGCGGCCGTCCGCACTCTGTGTACCGCAAGTTCGGCCTGTGCCGTGTCTGCTTCCGTGAGCTTGCACTCAAGGGCGAGCTTCCCGGCGTTAAGAAGGCCAGCTGGTAAGTCACTACCAGCGTTTCAAGCATCCGTTTGGAACAGGGAAAACGCGCTAAAAAGGCTTTGCCGTTAAGGGCGGTGAAGAACCAAGAGCACGTGTTCATCAAGAACGAAGGAGAATCTGTATGAACCTTACAGACCCGATCGCAGATATGCTTACGCGCATCCGTAACGCTAACTCTGTGAACAAGGCCACGGTCTCCATGCCGAGCAGCAAGAAGCTCGTCGAGATCGCTCGTGTTCTGCACGAGGAGGGCTACATCGAGGGCTACGATGTCGAGGACACCGTTCCCCAGAAGACTCTGCACATCACGCTTAAGTATGGTCCCAAGAAGGCTAAGGTCATCAACGGCATCCGCCGCATTTCCAAGCCGGGCCTGCGTAAGTACACCGGCGTTGCCGACATGCCCCGCGTCCGCGGTGGCCTTGGTACCGCCATTATTTCCACCAGCCATGGCGTCATGACCGACCGCGATGCTCGCAAGCACAACGTCGGCGGCGAGATCATCGCTTACGTCTGGTAATTCGCTCGGTAGGTAGAAGGAAAGGAGATCACCGTGTCTCGTATCGGTAATAAGCCTGTCCAGATTCCCGCCGGAGTCGAAGTGGCAGTCAACGGCAACAACGTTGTCGTCAAGGGCCCCAAGGGCCAGCTCGAGCTCGATGTCTTTGAGAAGCTCGCTATCAACGTCGAGGACAATGTTCTCACCGTTTCCCGTCCCGACGACGAGCGTGAGACCCGTGCCCGCCACGGCCTCACCCGCGCCCTCATCCACAACATGGTTGTTGGCGTTTCCGAGGGCTTCGAGAAGAAGCTCGAGCTCGCCGGCGTCGGTTACCGCGTGCAGCAGAAGGGCAAGAACCTCGAGTTCTCCCTGGGCTTCTCGCACCCCGTGATCGTCGAGGCTCCCGAGGGCATCACCTTCGAGGTTCCCGACAACACCCACGTGAACGTCAAGGGTATCAACAAGCAGCAGGTCGGTCAGATCGCCGCTGAGATCCGCGGCCATCGTCCTCCCGAGCCTTACAAGGGCAAGGGTATCCACTACGTTGGCGAGCACATCCGCCGCAAGCTGGGTAAGGCCGCCAAGTAGTCGTAACCGACTCACTCGCATAAGACCAGCACCCCGTCAGGTGCTGGCAAGATCAACCTTTTTAGGAGTTTACGTATGAACAAGCATAAGGCGAAGCTGGAAGGCCTCAAGCGTCGTCAGCGTCGTGTTCGCGGCAAGGTCTCGGGTACCTCCGAGCGTCCGCGTCTTCGCGTGACCCGTACTAACGCCAACATCTATGCCCAGATCATCGACGACAGCAAGGGCTCCAGCCTGACGCTCGTCTCTGCCTCGACCCTCGAGGCCGAGTTCAAGGGCACCCACACCTCGAACAAGGAGGCTGCGGAGAAGGTCGGTCAGCTCGTTGGCAAGCGCGCCATCGAGGCCGGCATCACCAAGGTCGCCTTCGATCGCGGTGGCCGTATCTACCATGGCCGCGTCAAGGCCCTCGCCGACGGTGCTCGTGCCGCCGGTCTCGAGTTCTAGGAGGTATGTAGCACATGGCTCGTAATCAGAAGCAGCAGCGCGAGGCCTCCGAGTTCGAGGAGCGCGTCGTTTACATCAACCGCGTGTCGAAGACCGTCAAGGGTGGTCGTCGCATGAGCCTCGTCGCTCTCGTCGTCGTTGGCGACGGCAAGGGCAACGTCGGCGTTGGCATGGGCAAGTCCGCTGAGGTGCCCATGGCCATCTCCAAGGCATCTCTCGATGCCAAGAAGAACATGTTCCACGTGCCGGTGACCGAGCAGGGCACCATCCCGCACGAGGTTCTCGGCCACTTTGGTGCCGGCCGCATCATCATCAAGCCCGCTGTCGAGGGTACCGGCGTTATCGCCGGCGGCGCTGTGCGTCCCCTCTTTGAGCTTGCTGGCATCAAGAACGTCCTGTCCAAGTCCCTCGGTACCGACAACGGCCTCAACATCATCAAGGCTGCCGTCGAGGGCCTCAAGGAGCTCTCCAGCCCTGAGGACGTCGCGGCTCGCCGTGGCCTGACGGTCTCCGAGATGTTCGTCGGTAAGGAGAACTAAGCATGGCTGACACCATCAAGATCAAGCAGGTCCGCAGCACCAACGGTTGCAAGCAGGACCAGGTCCGTACTGTCCGTGCCCTCGGTCTCCACAGGATCCGCGAGGTTCGCGAGATTGCTGACAACGAGTCCGTCCGCGGCATGATCTTCAAGGTCAAGCACCTTGTCGAGATTGTAGAGGAGTAGCAAATGCAGCTTCACGATCTTACTCCCGCGCCCGGTTCCACCAAGAACCGCAAGCGCGTCGGCCGTGGCAATTCTTCGGGTCACGGCACCACTTCTGGCCGCGGTCAGAAGGGCCAGGGTTCCCGCTCTGGCGGCACCAAGGGTGCCGGCTTCGAGGGTGGCCAGACTCCGCTGGCTATGCGCCTGCCCAAGCTTCCGGGCTTCCGTAACCCCCGTCGTATCGAGTACACCGCTGTTAACGTTGAGCGTCTCGAGCGTAAGTTCGAGGACGGCGCTGTGATCGACGGTGCCGCTCTTAAGGCCGCTCGCATCACCAAGAGCGAGTTCGAGCCCGTCAAGGTGCTCGGCAATGGTGAGCTCACCAAGAAGTTCACGGTCAAGGTCGACAAGGTCAGCGCTTCTGCGCAGGCCAAGATCGAGGCCGCCGGCGGAAAGGTCGAGCTGCCGTGCTAAATGGTCTTAAGAATGCTTTCCGCATCAAAGAATTGCGCGAAAAGATTCTTTTTACCATAGCTATGCTCGTCGTGTACCGCATTGGTGCGCACGTTCCTGTGCCCGGCATTCCCTTCCAGGGGATGCTGGGCCTTTTCTCGACCGATAACAATTCGGTCGCCGCAGGTGCTATGGCCCTCCTGAATCTTTTCTCTGGCGGCGCGTTGAGCTATGTGTCGGTGTTTTCGCTGGGCATCATGCCTTACATCACCAGCTCGATCATCCTCCAGATGCTCCAGGCCGTTGTGCCTTCCCTGCATGAGCTTGCCCGCGAGGGCGAGGTCGGTCAGACCAAGATTACGCAGTATTCGCGTTACCTCACCCTTGCTCTGGCAATCCTCAACTCCGTGGGTTACCTCTTCCTCTTTAAGAGCTTCGGCATCAGCTTCAATGGCGCCGGCGCTCCCGAGATCATCTTCGACCTCATGATCGTCGGCACGCTCACTGCGGGCGCCATGCTGATCATGTGGATTGGTGAGCTCATCACCCAGCGCGGTATCGGCAATGGCATGTCGCTGATCATCTTTGCGAACATCATGGCCGGTCTGCCGCAGGCTATCTTCTCCAGCACCGAGGGCAATGCCGGTGGCATCATCACCATGGTGATCATCTGCGCCATCATCCTGCTGGTTATCCCTCTGATTGTTTTCCTTGAGCGCGGCCAGCGCCGCATCCCGGTCTCCTACGCTAAGCGCGTCGTGGGCCGTCGCATGATGGGTGGTCAGACCACCTACCTGCCCATCAAGGTCAACACCGCGGGTGTCGTGCCGATCATCTTCGCTTCGGCGCTGCTGTACTTCCCGGCTCAGATTGCCGTGTTCTTCCCCGGCATCGGCTGGATCCAGGCAGTTGCCTCCGCGCTTTCGACCGGTTGGCTCAACTGGGTGCTTAACGTTGTCCTCATCGTGTTCTTCGCGTACTTCTACACCTCAATGGTGTTCAACCCCGATGACACGGCCGACAACCTTAAGAAGCAGGGCGGCTTTATTCCGGGCGTGCGTCCGGGTAGGGCTACCGCGGCCTACATCAAGAACGCGCTCAACAAGATCACGCTTCCCAGCGCTGTCTTTTTGGCGCTCATCGCCATCGTGCCTTCGATCATCTTCTCCTTCACGGGTAACCAGCTGATCCAGGCATTTGGCGGCACGTCCATCCTCATCATGGTCGGCGTCGTGCTCGACACAGTCGATAAGCTCGAAGGCCAGATCAAGATGTATGATTACGATGGATTCTTTAAATAGGCTAGAGGAGGATTGCTCATGAACCTCGTATTGCTCGGAGCTCCGGGTGCCGGTAAGGGCACCGTCGCACAGGAGCTCGTCGCCGAGTTTGGCGTCGCCCATATTTCCACGGGCGACCTGCTGCGTGCTGCCGTCAAGGGTGGCACCGAGCTTGGTATTCAGGCTAAGAAGTACATGGACGCTGGCGAGCTCGTTCCCGACCAGCTCGTGATCGACCTTGTCAAGGAGCGCCTTGCCGCCGATGACGCCCAGCAGGGCTTCATCCTCGACGGCTTCCCGCGCAACACCGCCCAGGCCGTGACGCTCGATTCCGAGCTCTCCGCCATGGGTCGCGAGATCGACTGCGCCCTTCTGGTTGATGTGGCCCCCGAGGTCATCATCGATCGTCTGTCTTCGCGTCGCACCTGCCGCGCCTGCGGTTACACCGGCACTGCTGCCGATGCCACCTGCCCCAAGTGCGCCGGCGAGATGTATCAGCGCGACGACGACAAGCCCGAGACCATCAAGAACCGTCTCGACGTCTACGAGAAGTCCACGAGCCCGCTCGTCGACTACTATCGTGGCCAGGGTCTGCTCAAGTCGGTCAACGGTGACCAGGCTCGCGAGACCGTGTACGGGGATGTCAAAGAGGCTCTCGGTCTATGATCAAGATTAAGTCTGCAACGCAAATCGAGCAGATGAAGAAGGCAGGAGCGCTATCTAAGATGGCGCTCCGCCACGTTGGAGCCATGGTGCGCCCCGGCGTTTCGACTTTTGAGCTCGATCAGCTCGCGGAGCAGATTATCCGCATGCATGGTGGCATCCCAGCCTTTAAGGGTTACGGCGGGTTTCCCGGAACCATTTGCGCATCGATTAACGATGCCGTGGTACACGGTATTCCCAACCCCGACATGATCCTGCGCGATGGCGATATCATCTCCATCGATACGGGAGCCGTTGTCGACGGTTGGGTCGGCGATAACGCTTGGACGTTTTTCGTCGGCACCCCCACGCCCGAAGCCAAGGCTTTGTGCGAGATCACGCGCGATTGCCTTAAGGCTGCCATCGAGCAGGCTGTTCCCGGTAACCATATCGGGGACGTCGGTTATGCCGTTCAGTCCCTCGCCGAGTCTCACGGTTACGGCGTGCTTCGCGATTATGTGGGCCATGGCATTGGCCGCGTGATGCACGAGGACCCCAACGTTCCTAACTATGGAAAGAAGGGGAGGGGCGTTCGCCTCCAGGCCGGCATGGTCATTGCCATCGAGCCGATGGTTACGATGGGTTCCAACCATGTGAGCACGGGCTCCGACGGTTGGATCGTCACGACCAACGACCACCTGCCCGCCGCGCACTACGAGAACACCGTCGCCATTACCAATGACGGCCCGGTGATTCTCACCACGGATGCGCAAGGTGCTTGGTGTTCGCTCCAAGGCGGAGAAATGTAACAAGTTCCACTTAGTTGTGGAGCCATTACGAAGTTATTACGATGCGTGCATACGTGTTGTAGAATACTCAATCGCTGTCGTTTTCTAGAGAAAGATGATTGCTTGTGAAGAAGGAAGACGCAATTGAGCTCGAGGGTACGGTAAAGGAACCGCTGCCCAATGCCATGTTTAAGGTCGAGCTCGAGAACGGTCATTCGGTTCTGTGCAACATTTCTGGCAAGATCCGAATGAATTACATCCGTATTCTCCCCGGTGACAGGGTTGTCGTGGAGCTTTCCCCGTACGACCTGACCCGCGGCCGCATCACCTATCGCTACAAATAGCGGCACGCATACACGCTCTTTTCCGACTGCAGGCTTAGCTCAACCTACGGTCGGTTTGCGTGTGAAGACCAGCCATAGTTTTAAACGCCTGCGGCTGGGCGAGTAGATAGTAGGGAAGTAGTTTGAGCGCTACCGAAAGGAAGAACGATGAAGGTACGTCCTTCGGTCAAGAAGATGTGCGATAAGTGCAAAATCATTAGGCGCCATGGCAAGGTCCTCGTCATTTGCGAGAATCCCCGTCATAAGCAGCGTCAGGGTTAAGAGAGGAGACTACGTTGGCCCGTATTAATGGTGTCGACCTCCCGCGTGAGAAGCGCGTTGAGATCGGTCTGACCTACATTTACGGCATCGGCCGCACCACTGCGACGAAGATTTGCGTCGAGTGCAACGTTAACGTGGATACGCGCGTTAAGGACCTCACCGAGGATGAGGTTAACGCCATCCGCGATTATATCGATAAGAACCAGATCATGGTTGAGGGCGACCTCCGCCGTGAGCGCAACCAGAACGTCAAGCGCCTTATGGACATCGGCTGCAACCGCGGCCTTCGTCACCGCAAGGGCCTCCCGGTCCGCGGCCAGCGCACCCACACTAACGCTCGTACCCGCAAGGGCCCGAAGCGTCAGATCGGTGCTAAGAAGAAGAAATAAGGAGCGCTAGATAGATGGCTACTGCTAAGAAGAACGTTCGCGCTGCCCGTCTGAAGCGCGCGGACCGTAAGAACATTTCCGTGGGCCAGGCTCACATTCGTTCTACGTTCAACAACACGATCGTTTCGATCACCGATCCCCAGGGCAACGTCATTTCCTGGAAGTCGGCTGGCCAGGTGGGCTTCAAGGGCTCCCGTAAGTCCACGCCGTTCGCTGCCCAGATGGCTGCCGAGGCTGCTGCCAAGCAGGCCATGGAGCACGGTATGAAGAAGGTTTCCGTCTTCGTCAAGGGCCCCGGCTCCGGTCGTGAGACCGCCATCCGCTCCCTCCAGGCTGCTGGCCTCGAGGTCTCGAGCATCCAGGACAAGACCCCCATTCCGCACAACGGCTGCCGCCCCAAGAAGCGTCGCCGCGTGTAACTGAAAGGATCGTATCAATATGGCAATCGACAGGACTCCTGTTCTTAAGCGCTGCCGTCAGCTCGGGATCGATCCCGCTGAGCTCGGTTACAGCAGCAAGAAGGAATCTATCCGTCAGCCCAAGCGCCGTCGCAAGGAATCTGAGTACGGCATGCAGCTGCGCGAGAAGCAGAAGGTCAAGTTCATCTATGGCGTTCTGGAGAAGCAGTTCCACGGCTACTTCAACAAGGCCCGCAAGATGAACGGCGTCACCGGTGAGAACCTCATGATCATCCTTGAGTCTCGCCTCGACAACGTCGTCTTCCGTCTTGGCTTCGCCCGCACCCGCAAAGAGGCTCGTCAGTCCGTCCGTCACGGTCACTTCACCGTGAACGGCAAGCGCGTGGACATCCCGTCCTACCGCGTCAAGGCCGGCGACGTCGTCGCTGTCGGCGAGAAGTTCCGTGACCTCCTCCCCATCAAGGAGGCCCTGATTTCCTCCGAGCGCTTTGAGGTCCCTGGCTGGCTCGAGGTCGATATCGAGAAGCTGTCTGGTAACGTGCTCGCTCTGCCGACGCGTGAGCAGATCAGCGGTGATATCAACGAGCAGCTCATCGTCGAGCTCTACTCTAAGTAGTCCATCCGGGCTGCTGAGGCTGGAGGTAATACATGTCAGAATTCATTAGGCCTCAGGTTCAGGTCGAAGAGATCAACGAGACGTCTGCTCGTGTCTCCGTCGAGCCGCTCGAGCGTGGCTACGGCGATACTCTGGGTAACTCCCTTCGTCGCGTTCTTCTGTCCTCGCTCGAGGGTGCCGCCGTCGAGGCTATTCAGATCGATGGTGCGCAGCACGAGTTCATGACCATCCCTAACATGGTCGAGGATGTCACCGACATCGTCCTGAATGTCAAGGGTCTTGTCTTCAGGGCTCTCGGCACGACCGACGAGGCGACCGCCACCATTTCGGTTGACGGCCCCTGCGAGGTCACCGGTGCGGACTTCTTTATTCCGTCCGAGTTTGAGCTGGTCAACCCCGAGCAGCACATCGCTACGCTCACCGAGGGTGGCCATCTCACCATGAGCATGCGCATCGGCTATGGCCGCGGCTATGTTTCTGGCGAGGCCAACAAGCACGACAACGATCCCATCGGTGTGATCCACGTCGACTCGCTGTACTCGCCGGTTTCCCGTTGCGCCAAGCTCGTTGAGGCTTGCCGTGTCGGTCAGCACACAGACTACGACCGCCTTGTCCTCGAGATCGAGACCAACGGCTCCATCGCCCCGCGCGACGCCGTGGTCCAGGCTGCCAATATCATCAACCAGCATATGGCCGCCTTTATGAACCTTGCCGAGACCCCCGAGGTCGAGGAGGAGGCTTCGATCTTCGCTCCCGAGGTCACCAACGACAACGCCGAGCTGGACAAGCAGATCGAGGATCTGGACCTTTCCGTCCGTTCCTACAACTGCCTTAAGCGCGCCAGCATTCACTCGGTCCGTCAGCTCGTTGAGTTCTCGGAGAACGATCTGCTCAACATCCGTAACTTCGGTGTTAAGTCGATCGAGGAAGTGAAGGACAAGCTTGAGTCCATGGGCCTGAGCCTGAAGGCTTAATGCTTCGCATATTTGAGGAGAAACTAGACCATGCGTCATAACGTTAAGAAGGGCCTGAAGCTCGGCACCGATGCGAGCCACACCAAGGCCATGAAGAAGAGCCTTGCTAAGGCCCTCTTCGAGAACGACCGCATCAAGACCACCGAGACCCGCGCTAAGGCGCTGCGTTCGGTCGTCGATCCGATCATCACCTGGGCCAAGAAGGGCGACCTGCACTCTCGTCGTCTGGCTATCGCCAAGCTCGGCGATAAGCAGCTCGTTGCCGAGATCTTCGACAAGGCTGCTCAGGGCATGTGGCAGGACCGCAACGGCGGTTACACCCGCATCATGAAGCTCGGTAACCGCAAGGGCGACAACGCTCCCATCGTTATCATGGAGCTCGTCACCGAGCCTTGCACGCCTAAGGCCAAGAAGGCTGCTCCGGCCCCCAAGAAGGCCGCTGCTCCCAAGAAGGTCGAGGCTGCCGAGGAGGCTCCTGCTGAGGAGACCGCTGAGTAGACAATCCGTCTGCATAGGCTATATTCGAGGGGTACGTTCGCGTACCCCTCTTTTTTTGTCGAAATGCCATTGCCTGTTTGTTGGGAGCGTCCATGACCGCGCCGTCTGATTTCAATTCGATTCCCGAGCTCGATGCCACGCTCGTTTTCCGCGTGGCCTACGATGGCTCGTCCTACAGCGGCTTTGCCGAGCAGCCCGGTCAGACGACGGTTGCGGGCGAGCTGCGCCGCGCTATCGAGACGCTCCTGCGCCGTCCGATTGTCCTGACGTGCGCGGGGCGTACCGATGCCGGCGTACATGCCGTGGCTCAGTACATCAGCGTGCCCGTAACGGACGCTGAGCTCGCTTGTACGCGCCGTAGGTGGCTGCGGGCTATGGATGCCCTGCTACCCAAAGATATCGCCATAAACGAGGTCTACAAGGCCCGTAAAGGCTTTTCTGCACGCTTTGATGCGCGTTCACGTACATATACGTACCGTATTGCCGATCGCGACGCGCGTCCCGTGCTCTCACGGGGTGCCGTGTGGTGGCATCGCTATCCCTTGGACGTCGAGGCCATGTCTGCGGCCTGTCCCGCGCTTTTGGGTGAGCAGGACTTTAAGAGCTTTTGCAAGGTTGCCTCGGCCGTTGGCAAGCCCACGCATCGCTGCGTGATGCGTGCCGAGTTTAGCCATGAGGTTGCGTTTGGCGAGGACATCCTGACGTTTACCATCGAGGGCAATGCGTTTCTGCATTCGATGGTCCGCACGATCGTGGGCACGCTTGTCGAGATTGGCATGCATCGCCGTGAACCCGAGTGGATGCGCGAGGTCATCGATGCTTGCGACCGTACCGCTGCGGGCCCCACGGTTCCTGCCTGCGGCCTTACGTTTATGGGCGTGGATTACGATCCCGCCGAGCTTGTCGTGCTCGACTAGGGGAGGGCTCGACGCGTCGTGCGTCGACACCTGTCATCTGTGGGCTGCGCGTGTGCAACATCTGTTCTTGACGTGCAATACAACTGGTGTCTCATTGCTTTTATTGCCGGGGTGTACCATGAACCACGGTTTGATTTATTGCTGTCGAGAGGACGGATAACTTGGTTCGACGTGGCTCGCATCCGCGACTTTCGGTGATCCTTGTGGTAGAAGGTTCGCCCAGCTATGCGATGCGTGCGCTCGAGAGTATCCAGAACCAAGACCTCTACGATTTGCAGATTGTCGTTGTCTGCCGCGATGCTGCGCCTGGTGTGCGCCATTCGCTTCAAGTTGCCGCCGACAGGGACATCCATATTGATTTGATTGACGTCGAGGACGCGAAGCGCGGCGCTTGTCTTCGTGCCGGTTTTGCTGCCTCGCGCGGCTCTCAAATCATCGCCATGAACGCCGATGAGTGGTTTGCTCCGCAGTCTCTTTCCAAGATGGTCGATATCGCGTGCGATACTGCGGCAGACATAGTGCTCCCCACGGTGTCGCTCGACCGCTATGATGCACATCGAGAGCGCCATTCGCGCGTCTTGGATGCTGCTCATATTTCCATTGATAGCAAATCTTCGATGGTGACCGGGCTGTCCCAGTTGATTTTAGGCGGCCTAGTCGTTCAGACCTCTGGCGTGATGTATAGCCGTCCGCTGTTTGAGGCATGCCTTTTGTACGACAAGGCGTTTCGCACAGTTGGGTTTATGGCGTGCTCGCTCTCGCGGGCGCAGCGCGTCTCCGGATGCGGCGACGCTTGTTTCCACGCGGCGGCACCTAAGCTTACAGATGCCTTTGATCCCACCATGTATGCCAAGGTATCCGATGACACCCGGGCGCTCGACGAGCTTACGGACTCACTCTCGGAAGCAGATAGCGGTGGTCGGCTCAAGCTGGCAACCCAAAAGTTCTACTTTGCCGGACTGGTCGCCTGCATCGAGAATTTGTGTCTGAGCCCGCATGGGGTGTCGTCAATCGAGCGTTCCGCCCGTATGCGTGATATGCTCGAGGCGCCTCGAACCCGTCAGATGGTCGCCGCGCTCAAGGATAACCATCGGGGGCTCGGTCTGTTGTTTGGGCCGATCGCCAGCGCCAAGCCCGCGCGCTGCGTGATGTGTACGCATCTGGCAGCTTTTCTTAACCGGACGGGCGCAAAAACCGCCTAAACGGCTCATCTCGAAACAAATTTGCATAGAATTGTTTCGAAATGCGTTCTTATACACAAAAGCCTTCAAATAGCGTTAAACTATTCAATCACTGATTGATTGTCTCCGCCATCTTTTGGAGAGAGGGTTTGTATGGCTAAAAAACGCAATGGGCGCCAGGATGCCATTAGAGATATTGTGCGCAATAAGGACGTCCGCACGCAGCGCGTGCTGGTCGATGAGCTCCGCGCTATGGGCTTTGATTGCACGCAGGCGACTGTCTCTCGCGATATTGCCGATATGGGACTGCGTAAGCTCCCTGAGGGCATCTATGTTCTGGCAGAGGACCTGCACCTGCAGCGTATGGTTTCCGAGCTCGTAACGGGCGTTCTGCGCACCGATAATCTGGTTATGATCAAGGCTCAGCCTGGCACGGCTTCCGGCATCGCCGCCGCCGTTGATGCGGCAGAGCTGCCCGATGTGCTTGGCTCGCTTGCCGGCAACGATACGATTTTGGTTATTGCCCAGACGGCCGAGGACGGCGAGCGTCTTGAGGCGCTGATCAATAAGCTGAGCAATTCTCGCAAGTAGGCGTGCGGGTCGTGCGCTCGGCACTGTGTGCGTGACATAGTGGCTTGTAAGGGGTATCGACGTTGGTCGGTACCCCCTTTTTTGTTTGCCGGTATAAAGACCGCCCACCAGGTCGCTTTAAACTAAAAGGCCCCCGAGCAGTTTAATAAGCTGCTCGGGGGCCTTGTTGCTTATGGCCGGATGATTTCTAGCCGACCGTATCGTCAGGCGTGGGCGAGGGGTCGGGAGTGGGCGTAGGCGTAGGCGTAGGCGTAGGCGTAGGCGTGCCGCCATCGCCGCCGGTCGAACCACCAGTTGAGCCGCCCGTCGAGCCACCGGTCGTACCGGTGCCGCCGGTGGTGTCGCCACCCGTGGTCTCGGTGGTCGTGGTCGTCGTGGTAGTCGTTGTGGTAGTTTCCTCTTCGTCCTCGTTCTCGTCCTTGTCGTCGTTCTCCGTCTTCTTGGCGTTGTTGGTGCCGTAGAACTTCCAGACGCTGTTGTTCTTGTAGGTGGGCGCCGTTCCGGTCGCAAACTCCTCGCGCTCGGTACCGGTCAGAACGGTGTTCATAAACCGCTTAAAGACAGGCAGGTTGGTGCTGTCGCCCAGCAGGTCCGTGCCGTATTTTTGGATGGGGATCTCACCTGCGGAATAGCCGGTCCACAGGGCGCACGCCAGCTGCGGGGTATAGCCGCAGAACCACAGGTTGGTGGTGTTGTCGGTGGTGCCCGTTTTGCCGGCATAGGGCTGGTTGACGCTCAAGGCGCCGGCAGCACCCGTACCGCTGCCCTGCATGACGCCGGACAGAACATCGGTGACCGCGGCGGCCTCGCCCTCGGTAAGCACCTGTGAGGGATTGTCCGTGTGCTGGTACAGCACCGAACCGGTACGAGAGTCAATCTCGGTGATGGCGATCGGCTGGCGATAGTAGCCGCCGTTGGCAAACGTCGCGTAGGCGGCGGCCATCTCGAGCGGCGAGATCGAGCCGGTGCCGAGCGTCATGACGGGAACGTCCTCGATGTTGTCCTTGGCGGGATCGATGCCGAGCTTTTTGACGAGCGAGATGATCTTGCTGTTGCCGACGGCTTCCGCCACCTGGATGTAGCCGGTGTTGGAGGAGTATGCCGTCGCCTGCTTAAGCGTGATGTTGCCATAGCTATGGTTGGCGTAGTTTTGGACCTCGGTCGTGGTGCCCTTGGCCTTGAGCGGCGAGTTGCAGTTGAGGGTGACGTTGGGGTTCATGCCGTTTTGGATGGCAGTTGCCAGCGTAAAGGCCTTAAAGGTGGAGCCGACGGGACGCTTGGCCGTGGCATGGTTTACGTGGTTCTCGTCGGCGTTGTAGTCATAGCCGCCCACCATGCACTTGATGTAGCCGGTCTTGGGGTCGACGACGACCATGCCCATGTCCAGGCCGTCGAGCGAGAGCGTGTCGAGCTGCTCGCGGACGGCATTCTCTGCCACCTGCTGCATCGTGGGGTCGATGGTGGTCTTGACGGTCAAGCCGCCCTTAAAGAGCACGTCGGTCGAGAACTCCTGCTCCAGCAGCTGCTTAACATAGGCGACAAAGTAGGGCTGCGAGTATACGTCGACGCCGCTGCCCGAGATTTCGGTCACGTTGAGGGTGATGGGCTCGGCCTGTGCGGCATCGTGCTCCTCCTGCGTAATGTGGCCCAGGCGCAGCATGTTGTCGAGGACCTTGTTGCGACGGGACAGCGCCAGGTCGGGGTTGACCGTGGGGTCGTACTGCGAGGGCGAGTTGGGAAGGCCGATCAACAGCGCGGCCTCGCTCAGGGTGAGGTCTGCGGCGCTCTTGGACAGGTAGGTCTCGGCGGCGGCCTCAATACCGTAGGCGCCGTGACCGTAATAGATGGTGTTGAGGTACATCATGAGGATCTCGTCTTTGGAGTACATATCCTCCATCTTGACGGCGATGTAGGCCTCGCGCACTTTACGCTCGATGGTCGAGTCGAACTGCTCCTCCTGCAGGATGGTGTTGCGCACCAGCTGCTGGGTGATAGTCGAGGCGCCTTCGTGTCCGCCGCCGAGGGTTGCCACCGCAGCACGCGCGATACCCCACAGGTCGATACCGCCGTGCTCGTAGAAGCGCTCGTCCTCGACGTCAACGGTGCCCTGCAGCACGTAGGGGGAGACCTCGTCCTTGGTGATGGACTTGCGGTTTTGCGTGTAGAAGCTCGCGATCTTGTTGCCGTTGCAGTCGACGATCTCGGTGGGCTCGCTCACCAGATACGCGTTGGCGTCGGTGTAGTCGGGCAGATCGGACAGCCAGCGGTTGACGTTGCCGACCATGCCGATGCCAAATGCCACGCCCGCAATCAGCAGAAAGCCCAAAAACGAGAGCAGGATTATGGGCAGGGCATGCGTCTTTGAACGGCTGCGTCCCTGTCGTTGGCGAGGACCCATATATTGACCTCCAGGTATGTCGTGCCGGACGGTGGATGTGCCGTCGGGGCAGGATGGACATAAGTTATTACACGATAAACCAAACGGGGCGCGCGATGCCTCGTGTATGCTGGAAGACGGCATTTTTCAGAGTGAATGCATACCTTGGTAAGGAGTTTGTCGATGGCGATTCGGACGATGGGGCCGAGCGGACAATACGAGACTGGATTGGATGCTGCTGGTGCGGCGCTGCCCGAGTTGCTGGCGCCGGCGGGCGGGCTCGACCAGATGCTTGCGGCCATCGCCGCGGGTGCCGATGCCATCTATGCGGGGTTGGGCGGCTTTAACGCCCGTGTGAGCGCCCATGGCTTTACGGATAACGAGTTTGCGCGCGGCTGCGCCGTGGCGCATGCCCATGGCGTGCGTGTGTACGTGACGCTCAACGTGTTCGTGTTTGACGATGAGTTGTCCGACGCGGTGGCGTTGGGAGCTCATGCACTGGAGCTGGGCGCCGATGCTCTGATTGTCGCCGATGCCGGGCTGGCCTGCGCGCTGCGCGCGGCGATTCCCGGGGTCGAGATTCACCTGTCCACGCAGGCGGGCGTTCATAGCGAAGGCGCCGTGCGACTTGCCGCCGATGAGCTGGGGGTCGAGCGCGTGACGACGGCACGCGAGCTGACGGTCGACGAGATTGCGGCGCTATGTGCCACGGGCGTGCCCATCGAGGTATTCTGCCACGGTGCGATTTGCATCGGCTATTCGGGGGCGTGCGAGTTCTCGGCCCTGCGGCGTGGGCGCTCGGCGATGCGCGGCGACTGCACGCAGCCGTGCCGTCTGGCGTACGACCTGGTGGACGAGGCGGGGCAGAGCGTTGTCGCCGTCGAGGGAGATCGCCTGCTGTGCCCGCGCGACTATCTGGGTATTGCACATCTGCCCGAGCTTGTAGATGCCGGCGTGGCGTCGCTCAAGATCGAGGGGCGCATGAAGAACCCCGATTACGTATTCAACGTGGTGCGGGTGTGGCGCCGGGCACTCGATATGCTGTACGACGGCGCGTGGGACCCCGGTGCCGTGGAAGAGCTTGAGCGCGAGCTGGGAAGGTCGTTTAACCGTGGGTTTACCGATGCGTACCTGCGAGGGCGTTCGGGTGCCGAGCTGATGAGCTTTGAGCGTGCGATTAACCAGGGCGTGCGCGTGGGGCGCTTGGTCGCTGTGGGCCACGAAGAGGTGACCGTTGAGCTCGACGCCGCCGTGGCGGCGGGTGACACGCTCGAGATCCGGTTTTATCCGGGTGCCGACGCGCGTCCCGATGTGCCCAAGCGCTGGCCGCAGGTGCCCTGTCCGGTGGATGCCGCAGCGGGGGAGCGCGTCGTCGTGCATTGCAAGCGTAAGGTTGACACGGGCTGCGAGGTGTACCTGATTCGCAGCGCCGGCGTGTTGGATCAGACGGCGGCGGTGTTGGAGCGCATGCGGGCCGAGGCGGATGCGATTGCGCCCGTTGCGCGTGCCGTTGAGGTGCTGCCCTTTGAGGACGTTGCGGTGGATGGCGGTGCGTCCACGGAGTTGGTGGAGTGCGCGGTTCCCACTCGCATGGTTTTTGCTTGGCAGCTGATGGATGCCGACCCGCGCGGAGAACTTGATTTGTCCGACGCCGTTGTGGTGCTTGACGAGGTGTGCCGCACGGGTGACGCTGACTGGACCCGCTCACTGATACAGCGTGCCGGGCGCGTCGTCTGCCGCAACCTGGGACAGGTGGTGATCGCTCGCGAGCTGGGCGTGACGTTTGACGTGGCGGCGCCGGTGTTCTGCGCGAATCGGGCCACGCTTACCTGGCTGCGCGGACTCGGTGCGGGGCGGGTGTGCTTGCCGGCGGAGTTGCTCGGCAATGATGCGGAGCGTATTGCCGAACTGGCCGCTGAACCCGGCGTCTTGGGTCCGGTCGACGCCGACCGTCCCGAGCTTATGGTGTGCGAGCACTGCCTGCTGACCGCCGAGGGCGTCTGCGCCACCGATGCGACGGGACAGGTTCGTTGCCGCGACTGCTTGCGTCGTCGGCAGGTACGCTATCTGGTCGAGCGTGACGGTACACGTCTGCCAGTTGCCATTGACGCATGCGGCAGGACGAGGATTTTCCTGTCGTAGGTGCTGCGTCGCGTCAGTTTGTTATCATAAGAGAGTTTATGGACTTCCAGCACCGCCGTTTTCGGCGAGGGTGCTATAGCAAAAGGAGGATACCCAATGCTGTCTGTTGACGAGCAAATGCGTATCATCACCTCGGGCGCCGCGCAGATCGTTCCCGAGGCCGACCTTCGCAAGAAGCTTGAGAAGGGCGAGCCCCTCAACATCAAGCTCGGCGTCGACCCCACCAGCCCCGACCTGCACCTGGGCCACGCCGTGCCGCTGCGCAAGATGCGTCAGTTCCAGGACCTGGGCCACAACGTCACCCTCATCATCGGCAACGGTACCGCGTTGATTGGCGACCCTTCGGGCAAGAATTCCACCCGTCCGCAGCTTTCGCAGGAGCAGATCGAGGCCAATGCCGAGACCTACGTGAGCCAGGCCATGAAGATTCTGGATCCCGAGAAGACCACCATCGTGCACAACGGTGACTGGATCCTTTCGATGGATCTGGCCGGTCTGCTGCAGGTGTGCTCCAAGTTCACCGTCGCCCGCATCCTCGAGCGCGACGACTTTACCAAGCGCTACCAGTCTCAGACGCCGATCGCCCTGCATGAGTTCCTGTATCCCGTGATGCAGGCTTTCGACTCCGTGCAGATCAAGGCCGACGTCGAGATGGGCGGCACCGATCAGCTCTTCAACCTGCTCGCTGGCCGTGAGCTCATGGAGAAGATGGGCATGGAGCCGCAGATCGCGCTCACCATGCCGCTGCTCGAGGGCACCGATGGCGTGCGCAAGATGTCCAAGTCCTATGGCAACTACATCGGCCTGACCGACGCTCCCAAGGATATGTTCGGCAAGACCATGTCCATCCCCGACGAGATGATCGGCAAGTACTATCGTCTGGCCAGCTCGCTCACCCCGGCCGAGGTCGACAAGATCGACGCCGCCCTGGCCGATGGTTCTGCCGACCCCTACGAGCTCAAGCGCGCTCTGGGCCGCGACCTGTGCGACACCTACCACGGCGCCGGCGCCGGAGACGAGGCTCAGGCCGAGTTCGACCGCGTGTTCAAGGAGGGCCAGCTTGCCGACTTCCCCGAGAAGCATGTCGAGCTGACCGTCAACGACGAGGGCCAGATCTACCTCGCCGGCCTGCTCAAGAACTTGGGCCTTTCGGCGAGCGCCGGCCAGGCTCGTCGCGATATCGACGGCGGTGGCGTCAAGATCAACGGCAAGGCCGTGGCTCCCAAGAGCTACAACATCGATCCCAGCGCCCTCAAGCTGGGCGACACCCTTTCTGTGGGTAAGCGCAAGGGCTTCAAGTTGATTTAGTTCCGCCGTTCTACCGAACGGCGGACCGGCCGACGCTGCGCGGGCCGCATTTGGACAATCTGACGTTCAACTTCAAGGGCGCGACCAGAAGGTCAGCGCCCTTTCGTTTCACGTCACCTTGTCTCAAATGCGACCCGCTCGCTGGCGATGCCAAAACATCGGCGCTTCCGTGGTTGGCACTTGGGGACGTTCCTTTTGTGCCGGCACTTTGGGACACTCCTTGTCATTGGTGCAAAGTAACCTGCCCCCATTGCGCCAAGCGGCGTGTGCCGTTAAGCGGAGAGGCGTATTGTTGACCCATCGTTTGGGCATACAATGGCTATTGGCTTGCTGCGGTGAAGGTCTGTCCGCTCCGCAGCTTTTTTCTACGGTTAAAGGAGTATGTATGTCCGTTGAGGTCATGAGGTCTGTGATCGAGGCCGCCGAGGGCCGCGTGCCCGTCGACACGCTGTTTACCAATGCGCAGATCGTCGACGTGTATGGCCAGCGTGTGGCGCCCGGCAGCGTTGCCGTCAAGGACGGTGTGATCGTCGGCGTGCTCTACGATGGTCGCGACGATGTCGCTGGCACCTACGAGGCTGCCGAGGTTATCGACTGCCAGGGTCGCTATCTCGCTCCCGGTTTTATTGACGGGCATCTGCATATCGAGTCTTCGAACATCCGTCCCGCCGAGTATGCTCGCATGGCCGCGACGCGCGGTACTACCACCGCCATTGCCGACAGCCACGAGATCGCCAACGTTGCCGGTCTCGACGGCTTGCGCTTTATGATCGAGGACGGCCGCCGCGCACCCATCTCCATCAAGTACATGATGCCTTCGTGCGTGCCCGCGCTGCCCGACGAGCAGGCCGGTGCCGTTATTTCGGCTGCCGATATGCAGGCGTTTTTTGCCGAGCATCCGGGCGATGTCTTTGGTCTGGGCGAGATGATGAACCTGCCGGGCGTCTTTATGGCCGATCCCGAGACCTGCGCTCGCATTGACGCTGCCAATCAGACGCCGTCCAAACAGGTCGACGGCCATGCTCCGCTTGTTGCCGGCAAGGATCTCAACGCCTATGCCGCAGCGGGTATTATCGCCGACCACGAGTCGACGATTCCCGAGGAAGCGCTCGACAAGCTATCCCGCGGCATGTATGTCATGCTGCGCGAGGGCACCTGCAGCCATGACCTTGCCAACCTGTCGCCTATGCTGCTGGAAAACCCCGCCCGTGCTCGCCGTTGCTGCTTTGCGACCGACGACCGCGCTCCCTCCGACGCGCTTTCGACCGGCATGATCGACAACGCCTGCCGCGTGGCCATCGAGGCCGGCATCGACCCGGTGGTCGCCATCTCCATGGCGTCTCTTTCCACGGCCGAGGCCTTTGGCCTGGACCACGGCTGTCGTGACCCGCATGAGCTCCGCGGCGCGATCGCTCCGGGCAAGCGCGCCGACCTGCTGGTGCTCGATGACCTGACCTTTGCCACGGCCCCGCATCGCGTGTATGCCGCCGGTGCGCTCGTGGCACAGGACGGCGCCTTTGTGGGCGAGGTTGCGCCCGAGACCGCTGAGGTCGCAGCGCTTGCCGATGAGCTGCGTGCTTCCGTTAAGCTGCCGAAGCTTTCGCTTGACGTGTTCGATTATGCCTTTAAGCCGGGCGAGGCGGTTATTGATGTGATCCCTGGCATGGCTATCACGGGCATGGTTCGTCCCGAGACTGACGAGGACTTGCGTCGCATTATGCTTATCGAGCGCCATGGCCGCGGCGTGTCGCTGCAGGCCGAGGGCGTCGACGGCGACGGTCCCGCCGGCATGGGGCTCGTCGGCAAGCATATCGGTCGCGGCTGGGTGCGCGGCTTCACCATCACGGGCGGTGCCATTGCCTCCACGATCGGCCACGACTCGCACAACGTGTGCGTGGTGGGCGACAATGCGGCGGATATGATGGCTGCCGTTGAGGCCGTGGGCCAGGGCGGCCACGTGCTGGTGCGCAACGGCGAGGTCGTGGCGCGCATTCCGCTGGCGCTCGGTGGCCTTATGAGCGAGGGCACGGCCGAGGATGTTGCCGCGCAGCACGACGACTTTATGGTCAAGGCGCGCGCCATGGGTATTGAGCCGCCGCTCGACCCCATCATGGGCATCATCTTCCTGCCCCTGCCGGTCATCCCGACGCTCCGCATCCGCCCCGAGGGCATGTTCGACGTCACAACCTTCACCTACGCCGACTAGTCATCGGGGACGTTCTTAAACGACTAGTCATCGGGGACACTCTTTGGCGGGCTGCCTGACGCCGCGACCGTAGGACCTCTGGCATGTGTGAGCTATTTGCCAGGTCCTTGTAACGTTTACGCCCGCGGAGTCTTATTTGAGCTCCCTTTGGGTACGTTGGAATCGGATACGCGTCTGATTCCAACAAGCCCGAAGGGAGCTTTTCTATGTTTAAACTGATTGCATCCGATATGGACGGCACACTGCTTGACGAAAACGGCCAGGTGCCTCCCGAGACCTATGAACTGATTCTGGCGCTACACGAGCATGGCGTGCATTTCGCCGCATCGTCAGGTCGTCGCTACGATCGCCTGTGCGAGTTCTTTGCGCCCGTTCGCGACAAGATGGACTTTGTCGCCGCTAACGGCGCCCAAGTCTACGCCGACGGTAAGATGGTAGACCGTGAGGTGTATTCCCACCTGGCGATTCGAAGGCTCGCCCAAGCCGTCAGGACGTTTCCCAATCTGCATCTTGCGCTCTTTGACCGAACCAAGTCCTTCCTGCTCGATGACGAGTGCAAGTTCGTGCGTGAGGTCGATAAGGACCTTCCCAATGCCGAGCGCATTTGGGAGCTGCCCGATCCCAGCGTAAATATCATCAAGGCGAGTATCTTTTGCGATGACGGTGCCGTTATGGACAGCGCTTACGTACTGCAGCGCGAACTTGGCCAGCTCTTTACTTTTGCGCCTTCGGGCAACGCGTGGATCGATGCCATGCAGCCTGGTGTGTCGAAGGCCTCGGGTATTGCACAGCTCGCGGAGCATTACGGCATTGGGCGCGACGAGGTCATGGCGTTTGGCGACTCGATGAACGACTACGAGATCATTCGCTTTGTCGGCACGGGCTGCGCGATGGAAAACGCGCGCCCTGCGCTCAGGGCGGTTGCCGATCGCGTGGTGGGTCGTAACCGCGACCACGCCGTTCAGCAGGAGCTCCGCCGCGTGCTAGAGGGCCTCGCTTAATCCGGCAGCTGGGGACGTTCCCGTTCTGCCGGCAGTGGGGGACAGTCCTTGCAGCTTTTCACGAAGAGTGTCCCCAACGACTAGTCATTCAAGAACGTCCCCAATGACTAGCCGATGACTAGGCGAGGGCGGCCATGATGGTGCGGGCGACGCCGTCGTGGTCGTTGTCGAACTCGGTGATGGCGTCGGCGGCGTCGCGGTCTTCGGGCTCGCCGTTGATCATGGCTATGCCGTGGCCTGCTGCCTGCAGCATGGGAATGTCGTTGATGTTGTCGCCGAAGCCCCAGGCGTCGGCGAGACGCTCGCCCAGGTGCTCGCATAGCCATGTGAGGGCCGTTCCCTTGGTGGCGCCCTCGCCCATGACCTCGATATTCATGGCGTACGAACGCGTGACCTCAATGCCTCCGAGCGTGTCGAGCTCCGCCGCGATGGCGTCGCGATCGGCCGGGTCGTGCCAGTACATGGCGATGCGTTCGAGTGTCTCGACCTCGTCGATCTTACTGTCGATATCCATGTCGATCGGTGTTCGTGTGCGCTTGAGCGAAGCCGCGATGTGGGGGTCGCCGCCGCAGAACTCGTCTAGGCGCTCATAGAGCGAGCGGGGGAGGAAGCACTGGCCGTCGGCGAAGATATCGAAGGTCACATCGTGGCCGGCGGCGATGCGATGGATGCGATGGGCGATGCCACGGTCGAGCGGTCGGCTCAAGATACGTTTGGCGCGTGAGGCATCGGTAGGCGCATCTTCGTCGAGCTGCCAGACGCTGGCACCATTGGCGCAGACCGCGTAGTGCACGGCAGGATGGGCGAGGATAGGCTCAAAGATGCCCGACAGCGGGCGCCCCGTGCAGGGCACAAACTCAATACCGCGGCGCGCAAGCTCGTCGAGCATTGCCCAAGTGGCGTCGCTCATCTGCTTATCGCTCGTCAGCAGCGTTCCATCCATATCGGAAAACACAATCATTCGCTGCGATCCTTTCTACTGGCATAAAAAGCGTGGCCGAGGGCGGTGATGCCCTGGCCACGCTCGGGTTCTATAACGGTCTGCGTCCTAACGATCGGCGAGCGGCTTGTACTCCAGCGGCTCGATAACCGGGCGATACGCGGGACGGATGATGCGGTGCGCGCAGAAGAGCTCTTCCATGCGGTGTGCCGACCAGCCGGCCATGCGGGCGACGGCGAACAGCGGCGTAAAGAGCGTCTCGGGCACGCCGAGCATCTTGTAGATAAAGCCCGTGTACAGGTCGATGTTGGCGCAGATGGGCTTGGTCATGCCGTGATCGCGCATCACTTGCGGGGCCAGGCGCTCGATGCGCTCGATGAGCGCGAACTCCTCGCCCAGGTCCTTCTTGGCTGCCAGCGAGCGCGCGTAACGACGGCACACCTCGGCACGCGGGTCGCTCAGCGTGTAGACGGCGTGGCCCATGCCGTAGATGAGGCCCGTGCCGTCGAAGGCCTGCTTGTCGAGGATCTTGCTCAGGTAGGCTGCGACCTCGTCCTCGTCCTCCCAATTGGAGACATGCGCACGGATGTCCTCGTGCATGGACACGACCTTGGCGTTGGCGCCGCCGTGGCGCGGGCCCTTGAGCGAGCCGATAGCTGCGGCGTAGGCGGAATACGGGTCGGTGGCCGAGGAGGACAGCACGCGGCAGGCGAACGTGGAGTTATTGCCGCCGCCGTGCTCGGCATGCAGCATAAGCATCACGTCGAGCAGCATGGCCTCGTCGCGGGTGAATGCCATGCCGCCGCGCAACACCTGTAGGATGGTCTCAGCGGTGGAGAGGCCGGGTGTGGGGTGCGGCACATGAACCTCGGAGCCGCGGCGCTTGGCGACCGAGGCCATATGCGCGAAGGCGGCGATGCGGGGGAGACGGGCGAGCATGGAGATGGCGACGTCGATTTCGTGTTCGGGTGTAATGGCGTCGGGCTCGGCGTCGAAGGCGTAGAGCAGCAGCACGGCGCGCTGAAGCACATTCATGATGCTCGATGACACCGTGGTCATGGGGAACTCACGGACGTATTCGTCGCTCAGGTGCCTAAAAGCACCCAGGCGTCCGCAAAAACCGTCGAGTTCCTCTTTGGTGGGCAGCGAGCCCGTGATGAGCAGATAGGCGACCTCTTCGTAGCCGTAGCGGTTCTCGGCCTGGGCGTTGTTGACCAGATCCTCGATGCTGTAGCCACGAAGCGTGAGCTTGCCCTGATCGGGCACGACTTTGCCGTCGACCTTGTTGTAGCCGTGCACGTCCGAGATGCGGGTAAGGCCCGCGACCACGCCCGAGCCGTCGGCATTGCGCAGGCCGCGCTTGACATTGTGCTCGACAAACAGGCCCTCGTCATAAGGGTCGGTCGGCAGGCCGTGGTAGAGGTTTTCGCTCTCAGGCGAAATCTGGCGGCTTGCTTCGTAATCCAGAACCAGGCGGCTCAGGTGATCGTCGAAGCGGTAGTAGATTTTCTTGGCGTCGTAGGCCATGCGCGCTCCTCTCCGGTCCGCTTTGGGGCCGCGCGCTTGGACGATATGACGTCAAGCTGCCCCGAGCGGCTTGTTCGCTACAGGCGGTACATAAAGTTAAAGACGTCCTCGCGCTGGATGGACACGTTGACGCCCGAAAGCTCGCCGGCCTCGGCCAGCGCCTTCTGCAGCTCGGCGAAGTCGAGCTTGGACTCGGCGGTATCGGCCAGCATGGTCATGGTGAAGATGTCCTCGATAATGGACTGCGTGATGTCGCGGATGTCGACGTTGGCCTCGCCCAGAACGCGGGTGACGCCGGCGACGATGCCGGGGCGGTTCTTGCCAAGGACGGTGATGACGATGCGGGAGGACGAGATCTCGGCCATGGGAAACCCTTTCGCGTGGTTGCGGCGCGCGCGGGGCGCTCCGCTACGGTACAGTGTTCATCATTGTACCCGTCTGGCGCCAAAAGGGGTGTGCTTACTGCGGCGTTACACGTCTGCAACATGGGCGAAGGGGCGACAGGGTGCGTGTCCGCTGCGGTTGGCCACGCCGCGTTGCACAAAGACCGTGAACCTTTTGTGGGACACGCGGCGCCGTGGTACCATAGCCAAGTTTGTTGTCTTGGTCGGAAACCAAGACGCCTTATGCGCTGATCGGTAACCAGCGCCTGACTAATAAGGAGTCCTACCATGAAGCAGGGTATCCATCCCCAGTATGTCGAGTGCACGGTGACGTGCTCCTGCGGCAACACCTTCAAGACGCACGCTACCGTGTCCGAGATGAAGGTCGAGCTTTGCAACGAGTGCCACCCGTTCTACACCGGCCAGCAGAAGTTCGTCGACACCGGTGGACGCGTCCAGCGCTTCGCCGACAAGTTCGGTGGCGCCGCTGCCGCCCAGCTCAAGAAGGCCGAGGAGGCCAAGGCTGCCAAGGCCGCCAAGGCTGCTGAGGCCGAGGCCGCTCGCAAGGCCGCCGCTGAGGCTAAGGCTGCCGAGAAGGCTAAGCGTGCCGCTAAGTTCGCCGAGGAGGCTGCCAAGCAGGCCGCCGAGGCTCCCGCAGAGGCTCCCGTCGAGGAGGCCGCTGCCGAGGCCGAGACCACCGAGGCTGCTGAGTAAATAGCTCGCCGCGGAAACACTCGCATTCATGGCATGAGGGCCGCGCACCCATTAGAT